>JBHIAH010000006.1:0-74516 GCA_046758505.1 Methylomirabilales bacterium (SeqCode)
GCTGACCGAGTTTTGGTGTTCCGGCGAGGTCGTGAGCAACATCCCCAGTCTCATGTTACCGCTTACCGCTCGTTCAGGGTTCATGGTTCATGGTCTACCGTGAACCCCCCCTTAGCTGACCGCCTGCGCATGGGGGACGCCGCAGAATTCGTGATAGTCGATCAGCTCCGTGATCGTCGGGTGATCGCCGCAGACCGGACACTCCGGATCCCGGCGGATCTTCACCTGACGAAATTCCAACGTCAGGGCATCGAAGAAAAGCAGGCGATTGACCAGCGGCTCTCCCTTTCCCAGGATGAGCTTGATCGCCTCCAGGGCCTGGAGGCTTCCGATGATGCCACAGAGGACCCCCAAGACACCCGCCTCCGCGCAGCTCGGCACGAGGCCGGGGGGGGGCGGGGCCGGATAGAGACAGCGGTAACACCCCTTCCCGGGCGAAAAGACCGTCACCTGCCCCTCGAACCGGAAGATGCTGCCGTCCACCATCGGCTTCTTCAAAAAGTAACAGGCATCATTCAACAGGTACCGGGTCGGAAAGTTGTCGCAGCCGTTCACGACCACGTCGTAGCCCCCGATGATCTCCTTGACATTCTCCGAAGAGAGCTGCGCCTCATGCGGCTCGACCTTCACATCCGGATTGATATCCCCGATGGTGTCGACCGCCGAGAGGACCTTGGGCCGGCCCACGTCGTGCGTGTGGTGAAGGATCTGCCGTTGGAGATTGCTGAGATCCACCTGATCGAAGTCGACCACCCCGAGCCTGCCCACCCCGGCGGCAGCCAGGTACAGGGCAGCGGGACACCCCAGGCCACCGGCCCCGACCAGGAGGGCGCTACTGTTCAGCAGCTTCCGTTGTCCCTTCCCGCCCACCTCAGGGAGAATAATGTGCCGGCTGTACCGTTTGATTTGCTCCTCGGTAAAGGGGATCGCCCCTCCGGCAATCGCCGGGATCAGGGTGACCTCGTCTCCGTCCACCAAGGCCGTGTCCTTGCCCTTCAGGTTCTCCACGGCGACATCGTTCACATAGATGTTGACATGCCGATGAATCTCTCCTTGCCCATCAAGCACCCGCTCCCGGATCCCGGGATACTCGGCCTCCAGGACCTCGACGAGATCCGCGATGGTCTTCCCCCTTACCTCCACCGTGGCCCGGTTACGGGTAAGGGCTCGAAACGGCGTCGGGATGTAGACCTTGACCCCCATCAAACAAGCTCCTTTCCTCACTAGTACGGCACGCTGAGGTACCGCTCCCCCGTATCCGGCAGGATCGTTACGACCACCTTCCCTTTCTCCAGCTCACCGGCCACCTTCACGGCGGCAAAGACATTGGCGCCGGCCGAGACACCAACCAGGAGTCCTTCCTCCCGCGTCAGGCGGGCCGTCATCTTGAAGGCATCCTCATCACTCACCCCGATGATCTGATCCAGGATATCCATGTTGAGGACCCCGGGGACAAAACTGGCCCCAATCCCCTGAATCCCGTGGGGCCGGGCTTTCCCCCCCTGGAGGACCGGCGACTTGGCTGGCTCAACTCCAATCACCCTGACATCCGGAAACTTGGCTTTTAGAACCTCTCCAACCCCGGTGATGGTTCCACCGGTCCCCACACCCGCCACAAAGGCGTCGATCCGGCCTCCCGTCACCTCCAGGATCTCCCGGGCGGTCGTCTGCCGGTGGATCTCAGGATTGGCCGGATTAATAAACTGTTGGGGCATGAAGTAGTCAGGATTTTCTCGGCACAGCTCGTCGGCCGCAAAGACGGCGCCGGTCATCCCCTCGATGGCCGGAGTCAAAATCACCTCGGCTCCGAACCGCTGGAGGAGCGTCCTCCGCTCCAGGCTCATATCGTCGGGCATCGTCAGGATCAGCCGGTATCCCTTGACCGCCGCCACCATGGCCAGCCCGATTCCCGTGTTTCCGGACGTGGGTTCGACGAGGGTCGACCCGGGGTTAAGCCTCCCCCGCCGCTCTGCCTCCTCGACCATGGCCCAAGCGATCCGGTCTTTGACGCTCCCGGCCGGATTCAACGACTCCATCTTTCCCAAAACTGACGCGCCCTGGCGCGGAGACACCTTGGGCAGCTCCACCATGGGGGTGTCCCCGATAAGGTCCAGCACATTCTTTGCCAGTCGAGGCATCCGGGCCCTCATGTCCCAACCCGCTGTCGGCAGTCAGCGATCAGCTGCCAGATTTTTCAACTCCGATTCCATGCTGACTGCTGACGGCCGATGGCTGATTGGCTCCTAGATGTGGTAGCTCGCACTCCTCGGCTCGATCTTCAGCTGCGCGCGACGACAAATTTCCTCGAAGGTGATACTATCCAAGATCTGGGTCACGATGTCCCTGACCTCCACCCAGATGCCCTGGAACCCGCAGCGTTTTTCCACGCCACACTTCTCGTGGCTCGACGGGTCTACGCAATAGATGGGGGCGGGCGGGCCTTCCATCAACCGGATGATCTCTCCCAGCGTAATGAGGTGAGGCGCCTTTGCGAGAGTATACCCCCCCTTGATTCCTCGCTTACTCTCCAGATAGCCGGCCCGCTTCAGGATGAGGAGGAGTTGTTCGAGATACCGCACGGGAATCTCCTGCCGTTGGGCGATCTCTTCGATGCGGAGCGGCCCCCTGTTGTAATGCATCGAGAGCTCCTGCATCGCCCTCGTCGCGTAATCCCCTTTTGTCGAAATCTTCATAGGCTCTACACTATCCAGTCATCTCGACATTGTCAATCGATTTACTCGCCTTTTACCAGACCCTCGATCCCCTGTCAAGACTTTTTATGCCCTACCCCCCGATTTACCCACTCCCCCCTCACTCCATAAACCCGGATGCACCGTCTCTCATGCGTTGGCATTCGAGGACGGATTGGCCCTGAGCCCCCCACGTCTCCTCGGAATTTACCCCTCACACGGATATTATACACCTTTTATCAATGGGATAAGGAGCATGCATCATAACACACTTTAAGAAAAAACCGCCCCTTCATCACAATCTCTCCACGGAGAATAGGGCCAGCTGAGAGGCCAGGCCCTCTCTTGGCGAATCACTCCAGGCGGCACCGTCCCCCAACCTTCAAGGGAGGTTTCACGACAGTCATCTTGGTGGTCAGCCCCCGGGAAAAACCCTTGCCTCACCCGCTCCGGCTCTGTTAGATTCACGCACGGGGAGACGGCATGGCAGGGGCAGCGAAGGTGCGAGTCGGCGTCCTTGCATCGGGCCGCGGCTCGAACCTCCAGGCCATCATCGATGCAAGCGACGCCGGAAAGCTCGACGCGACGCTCGTCGTCGTGGTCAGCGACAAAAGCGACGCGTACGCACTGGAACGAGCCCGCCGCCACGGCGTCCCGCCGGTTTTCGTCGATCCGAAAGCCTACGAGAGCCGCGAGGCATTTGATCAGGCAATCATCGGGGTCCTCACCGCACACCAGGTCGAGTTGGTTTGCCTGGCGGGTTTTATGCGGGTCCTGACGCCGGGTTTCATCCATCACTTTCGTCACCGGATCATGAACATTCACCCGGCGTTGCTCCCCTCCTTCCCAGGGCTGCACGGCCAAGCCCAGGCCCTCCGCCACGGTGTGAAGTTTTCCGGTTGCACGGTGCACTTCGCCGACGAGGGGGTCGATACCGGCCCCATCATCGTCCAGGCGGTCGTTCCGGTCTTCACTGACGACAGCGAGGAGACCCTCGCCGCCCGGATCCTGAAGTACGAACATCAGATTTATCCCCGGGCGATCCAGCTCTATGCCGAGGGTCGATTGGAAGTCAAGGGGCGGCGGGTCGCCTGTCGCGGGAGCGAGGCCGATCGCACCCTCAGGGAAGAATGGGGATATATCCACCCGTAGTGCCGATCCAACTTGTGTGGCCGAGTCCGGGCCTCACAGTTCGGTCTGCTTCCTCGGTTCAGTGAGCGGCAGGTGTTTGGGGAAAATCGTTCGAACGCCACTAAGAGCCTGAGGGGCGCCAACCGGCGGACCAAGGCTCAAAAGGCCCCCGGGTGACAGGCACGAAATGGAGAAGGGACTGATTCGCATCCGGCGGGCCCTCTTGAGCGTCTCGGACAAGACGGGACTCGCCGAGCTCGCCAGGGGTTTGGTGGAATCCGGTGCAGAGCTGATCTCCACCGGGAACACGGCGCAGCATCTCCGCGGCGCGGGAATGACCGTCACGGACGTGGCAGCGGTGACCGGCTTTCCGGAGATGTTGGATGGCCGCGTCAAGACCCTCCATCCGGCGATTCACGGGGCCCTGCTCGGACGGCGGACCGACCCAGAGCACCAACGGCAGCTCGAGGAGCACCACATCTCCCCCATCGATCTCGTCGTTGTCAACCTCTATCCCTTTGAGGCCACGATCGCCGCAGAGACACTCGATCTTTCCCAGGCCATCGAGCAGATCGATATCGGCGGACCGACCCTGATCCGCTCAGCGGCCAAGAACTTTGACGGCGTCGCAGTTCTCACCGACCCTATACAGTATGCCGAGGTCCTTCGGGAAATGCGCCAGCGCGGGGGCATCTCCCTGACAACCCGCCTCCGCCTGGCCCAAGAAGCGTTCCAACACACCGCCCGCTACGAGGGAGCCATTGCGAGCTTCCTGGGTGCGGTGAGTGCTCCCGAAGCCCCGCTCACAACCCAATGGCCCCAACCCTTCCCCCCCTTTCTCGCCTTGGGGCTACAGCGAATCCAGACGCTCCGGTACGGGGAGAACCCGCATCAACGGGGCGCCCTCTACCGAAGAGCGAAGTCCCAGGGGCCCTGCCTGGCCACCGCCCAGCAACTGCAGGGAAAAACACTCTCATACACCAACCTGCTGGATCTCGATGCCGCCCTCCAGCTCCTCCTAGAGTTCAGTGGGCCCGCGGCCTGTATCATCAAACACAACAACCCGTGCGGGGTTGCCACGGGAGAACCGGTCGTGGATGCGTACCGGCACGCCCGCGGGACGGATCCGGCCTCGGCATACGGAGGGGTCGTGGGACTGAACCGCATCGTCGATGAGGTCACGGCCAAAGAGATCGCCTCCGCGTTTGTGGAAGCAATCATTGCCCCGGGGTACACCGAGGCGGCCAGGAATCTCTTCCGGCCCCGAACCAATCTTCGATTGCTGGAGATCCCGGCGGAGGAGTGGCAGGTGCCACCCGACCCGTGGGACATGCGAGGAATCTCCGGCGGCGTCCTCCTCCAAGACAGAGATCACGCCGATCTGGACAAAACAACCCTCACGGTGGTGACCAGGCGAGAGCCGACCGCCGCAGAGTGGGAGGCACTCACCTTCGCCTGGAAGGTGGCAAAGCACGTCAAGTCGAACGCCATCGTCTTCACCACCGCCACGGCCACCGTGGGAATCGGGGCCGGACAGATGAGCCGGGTGGACTCCTGCCGGCTGGCCATCATGAAGGCCCGGTCATCCCTGAAGGGGACCGTGGTGGCCTCGGACGCCTTTTTCCCCTTTCGGGACGGGATCGATACGGCCGCCGAGGCAGGCGCCACCGCTATCATCCAGCCGGGGGGCTCCGTGCGCGATACCGAGACCATCCAGGCGGCCAACGAACACGGTATGGCCATGGTCTTCACGGGAATTCGCCATTTCCGCCACTGAATGAACGACGACCGGTGACCGAGGACCGATGAGCAACCACTCGTAAATCGCCCACAGTCAGGCGTGAATCGTCATTGGTGAACGATCAGGTGTAAACGATAACCATTGACTGTTGACCAGTTGCCCATTCGCCATGAACTGTGAAGAGTGAACCCTGAACTGAGAGCGACGTGCCGTCGGTCCTCAACGGTGAACGGTCGTCGGTCATCGGTCGTCGGTTCGCGCGGAGGTCGCCCATGAAGATCCTGATGGTCGGACACGGGGGACGGGAACACGCCCTCCTCTGGAAGCTCGCCCAGAGCCCCCAACAACCCCTCCTGTATGCCGCCCCGGGCAACGCCGGGATGGCTCAGATTGCCACCTGCATCAATATCGGGGTCACTGATATCGCCAACCTCGTAGACTTCGCCCTCCACGAGCGGATCGACCTCACCCTTGTGGGGCCAGAGGTTCCTCTCACCCTCGGGATTGTGGATGAATTCGAGGCGCGGGGCCTGAAGATCTTCGGGGCACGCCGGGATGCAGCGAAGATCGAGGGGAGCAAGAGCTTTGCCAAGCACCTGATGCGGAAGTACCGCATTCCAACAGCCACGTACGAGGTCTTCGATAATCCTCGCGGGGCCCGGACCTATCTCGAGAAGGTGGAAACGCCCATCGTGGTCAAAGCCGACGGCCTGGCCGCCGGCAAGGGGGTCATCGTCTGTCCGACCCTCGACGCAGCGCATGACGCGATCACCAGGATCATGGAGGAGCGGGCCTTTGGCGATGCGGGAGCGCGGGTGGTGCTCGAGGAGTGCCTCACGGGCGAGGAGGCATCCTTTCTGGCCTTCACCGATGGCAAGACGGTGCTGCCCATGGCCTCCTCCCAGGATCACAAACCGATCTTCGATAACGACCAGGGACCCAATACCGGGGGGATGGGAGCGTACTCTCCTGCCCCCGTGGTCACCGAGGCGGTCCACCACAAGATCATGGAGCGGATCATGCTCCCTGCCGTGCGGGGCATGGCGGCCGAAGGCCACCCGTACAAGGGCGTACTGTACGCCGGGCTCATGATCAAGGACGAAGAGCCCAAGGTGTTGGAGTTCAATGCCCGTTTTGGCGATCCGGAGGCCCAGCCCCTCCTGGTCCGCATGGCGGGAGATCTGATTCCGGTCCTCGAGGCGGTGATTGCGGAGCGGCTCCACGAGACTACCATCCAGTGGCGATCCGAGCCGGCGGTCTGCGTGGTCATGGCCTCAGGGGGCTACCCCGGCCCCTACGAGAAGGGGAAGGTGATCTCGGGATTGGACGAAGCGGCCAGTCTCCCCGGGGTGGCGATTTTTCACGCAGGCACCGCCCTGAAAAACGGCAAGGTGGTCACCGACGGGGGTCGCGTGCTCAACGTCACCGGCCTCGGCCAGGATATCCGAGAGGCCATTGCCACAGCGTACCGGGGGGTCAAAAAAATTTACTGGGAGAACGCCCATTATCGCAACGACATCGGGAAGAAGGCCCTCGACCGCCTGGGAGGCTAGTTCAGGGTTCACAGAATCCTGGTTCCATTGTAAGATGGTATGTCGAAGACAAAAGGAAGCATGACGATGTTGACGCTGAGTTTTCCTTCCCTGGAACGCGTACCTGCGAGCCGTGAAGAATGAAGCGCGGACTCAAGAAGCCGGTGGTAGGGATTGTGATGGGAAGCGACTCGGACTTTCCCATCATGGAGGAGACCGCCAAGGCGCTCAAGCATTTTGGCATTCCCCATGAAGTGCGCGTGATCTCGTGCCATCGGGCCCCTGCCCAGGTGATCGAGTATGCACGAACCGCCCACGGGAGGGGGCTCAAGGTGATCATTGCCGGGGCGGGCGGCGCGGCGCACCTCGCCGGGATTATCGCCGCCGAGACCACCCTGCCGGTGATCGGAGTGCCTATTGAATCGAGCCCGCTGCGCGGCATCGACGCGCTCCTGTCTACGGCCCAAATGCCAGGCGGGGTCCCCGTAGCCACTATGGCCGTGGGCAAGGCAGGCGCAAAAAATGCTGCCATATTTTCTGCCGAGATATTAAGTATTTACGACGGCAACCTTAACAAGAACCTTAGAAAATTTAAGGTCTCCCTGGAACAGGAAGTCACCGCGAAGGACCGTGCCATCGCCAAACGGTTCACCTAGGCTCACGCGGAGGGAAAAGGATGACGGATCTCCGGGAAAAGATCCGCCTCACGACGCTCTCTCACGGCGCCGGTTGAGCGTGCAAGATCAGTCCCGCGGACCTGGCTCAGGTGCTGAGTCAGTTACCCACCTTTCACGATTCGCACATCCTCGTGGGGCCCGAGACGGCTGACGATGCCGCCGTCTATCAGCTCACCGACGACCTAGCCGTCGTGCAGTCGGTGGACTTCATCACCCCCGTGGTGGACGACCCGTACGCCTGTGGAGCGGTGGCCGCGGCCAACTCCCTGAGCGACATCTATGCCATGGGGGGGCGGCCGGTCTTCGCCCTGAACCTCGTCGGCTTTCCCACCGGCAAGCTCCCCCTGCACGTCCTCTCGTCCATCCTTCAGGGAGGCGCCGACAAGGTCAAGGAGGCTGAAGCATCCATTGTGGGGGGGCACAGCATTGACGATCCCGAACCCAAGTACGGGTTGGTCGTCACCGGCGTCGTGCATCCGAAAAAGGTCTTCACGAATGCCGGCGCCCGGGTTGGAGATGATCTGATTCTGACCAAGCCGCTCGGGATCGGGATCATCACCACCGGGATCAAGCGGGAGCACGTGTCCGAGCAGACCGTGGAGCAGGCCGTCCGCGTCATGACCACGCTGAATAAAGCGGCCGCCGACGTGATGGTGGCGGTGGGGGTCAATGCCTGCACCGACATCACCGGCTTTGGCCTCCTTGGTCACCTGCACGAAATGACAGCAGGCAGCGGGGTCGGCGCCCGCATCTCCCTCAAGGCGGTCCCGGTCCTCCCCGAAGCCTGGAGGCTGGTCACGGAAGGGATTTGTCCGGGCGGCACGAAACGCAACCGCCAGGCGCTGGAGGAGACGATCACGTGGGCCCCGGAAATTAGCGACGAGAGCCAACTGGTCCTCTGCGACGCCCAGACCTCGGGCGGACTGTTGATGGCCGTGCCCAAGGAACACAGTGCCCAACTGGTGAAGGGGCTGCAAGCCGCCAAAACGCTCGCCGCCGCGCGGGTCGGCGAGATCGTCGCGGGGGCCGGCGAGATCGACGTGACGCCCTGACCCCCCTTCGGCGAACCCCAACCCCACTGCGCCCCGAACCATCCCTTGTCTTGCTAGACCGATCAGCGTGAAGAGACATACGAGCGGTGAACCGTGTGGTGTGGGCCCCGGTCCCATGATCGTCGAGAAACAGATCTTTGCATTGGACCGAGTGGAACTCGTCGGCGGCGCGACCCTGAAACAGGTCCGGGTCGGGTACGAGACCTACGGGAGCCTGTCCCCGACCAAAGAGAACGCCGTGCTGATCTGTCATCATTTCTCCGGGACCTCCCACGCCGCGGGACGCTATAGCGCAGCCGACGCGGTCCCCGGTTACTGGGACGCCGTCATCGGCCCCGGCAAGCCCTTCGACACCGACCGGTATTTCATTATCTGCTCCGAGACCCTGTGCAACCTGAACGTGAAAAACCCCAACGTGGTCACGACCGGGCCTGCGTCCGTCAATCCGGACACCGGCAGGCCCTATGGGATGTCCTTCCCGATCGTCACTATCCAAGATTTCATCAACGTCCAGCGCGCCTTGATCCGCTCGTTCGGCATCGAACGGCTTTACGCCGTCGCCGGCCCTTCGATGGGGGGTTTTCAGGCTCTCGAGTGGGCCATTGCCTACCCCGAGATGATCAGCCGCACCATTGTGGTCATCAGTGCCGGCGCCCTTCACCCCTGGGTGATCCTGATGCCAGGACGCGTCGCTGAAATGGCCATCCGGCTCGATCCACGCTGGCAGGGCGGGGCGTACGCGGAAGAGGCGGAACCGCTGGATGGCCTCGCCTTGGCCTTTACGGTTCTCACCTCGATCGCCAGAAGTCAGCCGTGGGCCGACCGGACGGTTGGCCGCGCCTTTGCCGACCCGGGGCGCAGTCCCCTCGAGGCCCTGGAGAATCGCTTCCTCGTCGAGACCGAGATCGAGAAGGCGGCGCGGGAGCGGGCCGAACAGGCCGATGCCAACTCTTTCATCTACCTCACGAGGGCCAACGCCCTGTACCGGGCCGGCATCGGATTCGGGTCCGATGAAGAGGCGCTCGCGCGGATTCAGGCAAAGGTCCTGCTGATCCCCTGCTCCTCTGACCTGTTCCTCCCCCCGTATCAATCCCAAAAACTACTCAGGGCCCTGAGGCGGGCGGGCGTGCGGGCCAGCACCTTTGAACTGGAGAGTGATGGCGGCCACCTCGCCGGGGTGCTGGAGATCGACAAGGCCGGAGAGGTCCTCCGCCAGTTCCTGGAGAGCGCATGAAGGGGTCCGAAGCGCGGGCCGGCTTTTTCTATGGCTGGGTCATCGTCGCCGCCTCCTGCCTCCTCATGAGTCTGAGCTATGGGAGCGGCCTGACCATGGCCGTTTTCCTGAAACCGCTCAGCGAGGAGTTTGGGTGGTCCCGGGGAATCACCGCGCTCGCCTATTCCTTCAACATGCTCCTGGCGGGTTTCTTCGCCCCGTTCATGGGTCACCTTTCCGACCGGATCGGCATCCGCAGGGTCGCGCTCTTTGGGGCAGCCATGGTCGGGCTCGGCTTGGGCCTCGCGAGCCAGGTGCACTCCCCGTGGCACATCTACCTCTTTCAGGGCCTCTTGATGGGAGGATTGGGATACGGGGCGCTGGCCGCCCCGTTAGCCGCAAACGTCAACCGGTGGTTCACCCGGACGCCCGGATTGGCCACGGGGATCATTTATGCGGGGTCGGGGATCGGGGTCATGTTTCTCCCACCCCTGTCCCGCTATTTCATCAATCTCTTTGATTGGAGAACTGCATATCAACTTCTCGCCCTCTGTGCATGGATTCTCATGATCCCGGCCGCCCTCCTCCTGCGACCCCACGAGAGCAGAGAGGCACGCGGTGCCCCGAAGCCTCTCCGCGCCCCCCCCAGGCCGCCGCCCCACCGCGAGGAAGGACCAGCGGTCCCCTTCCCCGCGACCCCGCCGTCCATCTGGTGGCTCCGGGCGGCCATGTTCTGCTGCTGCGTCTGCATGTCGGTTCCCTTGGTCCACATTGTCGCCCACGCCACCGACATCGGCATCCCCAAGATGGCCGCGGCGGCCATCCTGGGGGTGACGGGCGCCACTGCGTTTCCGGGACGCATCGGCATGGGAATGCTGGCGGATCGGATTGGGGGACGGAGGGCCCTCCTGCTCTGTTCCGGGATCCAGACCTCCATGGTCCTCGGATTTCTCCTGTCCCACACCACGGCCAGCTTCTATATTGTGGCCGCCCTCTTCGGGATCGGCTATGGCGGCATCATTCCACAGTATCCGATCCTCTGCCGGGAGCTGTACGGAACCAAGGCCCTGGGCCGCATCTTTGGCACCGTCACCCTCTTCGGCACCTCGGGGATGGCGACCGGCGGGTACCTGGGAGGCCTCCTTTTCGATCTGAGCGGCGGCTACACGCTCCCCCTCCTGATCGCATTTCTTTTCGGCGGGATCAACTTTGCCATTGCGCTTTCACTCGTCCTGCGGCAGGCTGCCGAGCTGCCACAGGCGGTCGGCCTGGGCAAGATCTCTCGGTAACCTTCGCTCGACCCGAAGACCGTGGACCATGCAGCGCATCGAGCCAAGCCCCCTGCTGGCTCAGGGTTCAGGGTCTCATGAGAAGGCAAAGCCGTTTGCACGGCGTGAACTGTGAGAGGGGGAACTTTCTTTGATGCCTTCGTTGCCCCCGTATCGAACTCTTTGGGAATATTTTGCCCCCCTGGAGAGTCTACAGGAGGTAGAGGGTGAAACGACCAGGTGTCGGCCGACGTCTCGCGAGCCTCGCGGTGTCGGGGCACGCGTACGGAAAGGAGAAAAGATTATGCGGTACTGTCGCACGTCACCCGTGCTGTGTGCCTGGATGCTGGGCATCGGACTCTTCGGTATCATGATCGCCGGGACCGCGTGGGCGGCCCAACAGGTAAAACTCAATGCTACCGAATTTGCCTTTCGTCCCTCCAGCGCCAGCGTGGAGCCGGGCGAGGTGACCTTTGTCGTCAAAAACAACGGCGAATATGTCCATGGGTTTGCCATCGAGGGCATCCGCAAGAACCTTCCCCGCATCGAGCCCGGGGAGACCGCGAGGCTCACGGTACCGCTCAGGAAGGGAACCTATACCTTCTACTGTCCGGTGAAAGGACACCGGGGAAAGGGGATGGAGGGTGCCCTCGGCGCCGGCGTGACCCCCAAAGCGGTGGAAAAAGCTCCCGTCCCCGCAGCTCCGAAAAAGAAACGTCCGGCCTACTATTAAGTGTATAAGGAGACGGTATCCCGGCCGTCGACTGGAGAGCAGGGACGGCACGGACGCCGGCTTCAACGCCGAAAGGGATGTTGGCATGGCAGGCTCGAAAACCGGCGGAGGAGCGGAACGCTCCCTCACACGACGGGCGTTCATGCGCCTGCTGGCCGGGGCGGCGCTGGTCCCTCTCGCTCCCGCACCTCGCGCCCGGGCCGCGCGTCGTCGCCCCCTGAAGGTCGGCGCGTCCCTCAATCTCACCGGCGACTTCAACGACGAGGGGATTCGCCAGGGCCTGGCCTACCGCCTGTGGGCGGAAGAGGTGAACGCCGGCGGGGGTCTCCTCGGCCGTCCGGTCGAGCTGATCCTCTACGATGATGGCTTCTCGCCCGACCGGGCGGCAGCCCACTATGCCCGCCTGATCAGAGAGGACCGGGTCGACCTCCTCCTCGGGCCGTTCGGGAGCATCCCCTCGGCGGGCGCCGTCCCGGTGATCGAAGCCTCCAGGATTCCGTGTGTCATGCCCATGGCCGCCAATCCACGCATCTGGACCCCCGGGCGGCATTGGTGCGTCCAGCTCATTCCCCCGGCACCGACCTTCATGAATGGCGTGGTCACACTTCTCCAGCAGGCGAGAGTCCGCCGGCTCGCCATCATCCATGTCGATGCCCTCATGGCTCTGGATGTCGCCACCGGATTTCGGGACAAGGCGCGCCAGGCCGGCATCGCGGTGATTTTCTTCGCCCAATACGCCCACGGAGCAGGGGAAATATCCTCGGTCAAGCGGTTATACCGGCAGATCCGGGACCTCCGTCCGGACGCCGTGGGCCATATCCGCTCCGCCCACGACATGGGGGAGATTCTCCATGCGGCCGGAGAGATGGCGCTTCGCCCCCGACTTTGGGCATGGATGCAGATGGATGAGGCGGAGTGGCTGGAGGTAGAGCCGGAAGCATGCGAGGGAATGGTCGGCAGCGCCTTCTGGACGCCGGAAATGCCCTTCCCCGGCTCACAAGCTTTCGTGCGGAGCTTTCTCGAGCGCTGGCGCCACGGGTACCCCGCGTGGCAGGAGGGGGGACTGCTGGATCACCACGGCCCCGCTGGCTATGCGGCATGTCAGCTCACGCAGCAAGCGGTGGAGGCGGTCGGGAGGCTCGACGCCGCGGCGATGCGCGACTGGCTCTTTGCGGTGCGGACGGAAACTGTCTTTGGCGGGTATGGCATCGATCACAGCGGAGCCCAGGTCCGCAAGCGCAGCCCGGTTTTGCAATGGCAGGATGGGAAGCGGGTCGTCGTGTGGCCTTCGGAGTATCGCACGGCGACCCTTCGCGTCCCCGCCCCTGTGGGAGGACCCAAGTGACCGCGGAGCTCGGAGGGGGAAAATGACGCACGAGACGTCCCTACACCTCTACCAACGCTACGACCGTATCGTCCCCGGGGGGGTCCATTCGAACGCCCGGATGAGAGACCCCCATCCCCTCTACTTTCGCGCTGGGAGCGGGGCTCGGGTCTGGGATGTGGACGGCAACGAATACCTGGACTGCATCATCGGTTACGCGTCCTGCATCCTCGGCCACGCGGATCCCGATGTGACCGCCGCGGTCACGGCCGTCATCGAGGCGGGGCTCAGCAACGGCCTCGAAACCGAACTCAGCCTGCGGGTGGCCGAGCAACTCCACGAGATGATCCCCGGGGCCGAGCAGGTCCGTTTTGCAGGTACCGGGACCGAGGCAGTCATGAAGAGCCTGATGATCGCCCGCGCCGTGACCGGCAAGGGCAGGATCGCCAAGGCCGAGGGGGGGTATAATGGCTGGTATGACGACGTCCTGGTCAGCGTCCGGCCTCCCGTGACCCGGGCGGGGCCGCGCCGGGCGCCGAGGCCGGTGACGGAGGCCGCCGGCTTACGGGACGGGCTCCAGACGGTGGTGATCCCCTTCAATGATGCGCGCCGCGCGGTCGATATCATTCTCAAGCAACAGAAGGATCTGGCAGCGGTCATGATCGAGCCGGTGCTCTTCGAGTGCGGTTGCATCGAGCCCGTGCCCGGTTATCTGGAAACACTCCGCGAGGTGACCGCGCGGCACAACATCCTCCTCATCTTCGACGAGATCGCCACGGGCTTCCGCTTGGCCCCGGGCGGCGCCCAGGAGCGGTATGGCGTCATGCCCGACCTGGCGGTCTTTGAAAAGGGGATGGCCAACGGATACCCGATCAGCGCGGTGGTCGGGAGTGCGCGGTACATGCAGGCGACCCATCCGCGATCCGGATCGGTCGCCTATCTCGGGGCCAATAATGCGAACCAGGTTCCGCTGGCCGCAGCAGCGGCGTGCCTGGCCAAGCTCAAACCCGGCGGGATCCAGGAGCAGCTTCAGGCTGCCGTCGAAACGCTGCGCAGCCACTTTAACGCATCGGTGGCAGAGACCGGTGTGGCCGCACGCTTCAACGGGATCGGGGGACTTTTCCAGGTGTACTTCACCCCACAGCCCGTTACCGACTACCGCTCGGCGCAGCGGTCCTCCCGGGATGCCTACCACATCTTCCACCAGCGGATGTTCGAGGCCGGTATCCTCATGGGGTGGGACTACCTGTCGTCTCACCACGGCGTGAGCGCGGCCCACTCCGCGCCTGACATCGAGGCGATCGGTCGCGCCATCCGCCAGGCGATGCGGGCCGTGGCCGGACACGCTGCGCCCGGGACCCCCTGACGAGCGAGCCCGCCAGCGAAGCGTCTCCCGCCCGAGGAGAGATGACGCACAGCCGGCGCACATTCCTCAGGCAGGCGGCCGGACTTCTGGGCGTCCTGGCGAGTAGCTGCTCCCCCGGAGCGCTGAGCGGTCGCGGCAGTACCGCCACGCGCGAAATCACGATCGGAGCCACCTTCTCCCGGACGGGCGACTACGCGGCAATCAGCCACGACCTCGAGCAGGGGTTTCGTCTCTGGGCCGAGGAGGTGAATGTGACCGGCGGCCTCCTGGGCCGACCGGTCAAGCTGGCCCTCGCCGATGACCAAAGCGACGGCGATGCCGCTCGCGACGCGTACCGACAGATCCTGCCACAGGCAGATGTGGTCCTCACCCCATACGGGAGCTATCTCACCGGGGCGGTCCTTCCTTTGATCGAAGCGGCACGGGTCCCGGGTCTCGCGCCTGCCGCGGCCGACCGATCCCTCTGGACGGCGGGGCGGCAGTGGACCGTCCAGATGCTCAACCCCGCCGACAGCTTCCTCGAGGGTGCCGTGACGCTAGCCAGGGCGCGCGGCGCCCGTCGGGTCGCGACCCTTTACCGCCCCTCTCCTTTTGTCGACATGGTCATGGCCGGCGCTCGGGCGGCAGCGCGGCGCGCCGGCATGACCGTGACCGCCGTCCGGCGCTACCAGAAGCTTGCCGATATCGAGACCGAGATGCGCGCGATCTCGGCCTCCGACATCGATCTCCTCCTCGGCGGCGGGTTCGAGCCCGGAGCCGCCGGGGGCGGTTTCCTGCCCGATGCGGTCGCGCTCGCCCGTGCCTTGCGCCGGGCCCGCATGCAGGTCCCGATGGTGACATGGCTGGTTGGGTCAAGTTTCCCAGGGTTCGGCGAAGCCCTGGGAGCGGAGGTGGAAGGCATGACGGGGAACACGGCCTGGAAGCCGCTGCTTAAGACGCCCGGCAATCCGGCCTTCATTACCGCCTACCGCCGGCGATGGGGGGCCGCCCCCGACGCGCACGCGGCACAGGGCTACGCGGCCGGACAGGTCATTGGCGAGGCGATTCGACGGGCGGGATCTTTATCTCCCACGGCGGTGCGGGATGCACTCTTCCGTCTTGAGATGCGCACCGTGTTCGGTCGGTTTCAGGTGAGCGCTTCTGGCTTGCAAATCGGCAAGGTGAATGCCATCCTCCAATGGCAGGAGGGAGACCGCCAGGTGGTCTGGCCCCCGTGGCTCAGGACTGCGCACCTGCGGTATCGGGTCACCGAGGCATCCTTCCGCGGGTCCATCCAATCCAATATCATTCGCTGAACCAGGAGGGACCAACTGTGAAGGCGATTCGCGTGCACGAGTATGGGGGGCCGGAGGCCCTCACGCTGGAAGAGCTGCCCATTCCGCACCCGGGGTCGGGCCAAGCGCTCGTAAAGATCGAGGCCGCCGGCCTCAACTTTATCGATGTGTACCACCGGACCGGCCTCTACCCCGCTCCCCTCCCCCGCCTCATGGGCGTCGAGGGGGCCGGCGTCGTGGAGGCCGTCGGCCCGGAGGTGACAGAGGTCCGGGTGGGCGACCGTGTGGCCTACGCCTCCACGGCCGCCCCCGGCGCCTATGCGGAATACGCCCTCATCCCCTCGGCGCGCCTGGTCATCATTCCTCCAGGTGTGGACGCGCGCGCGGCGGCCGCCGCGATGCTCCAGGGCATGACGGCGCACTACCTGACGCGGTCCACGTATCCCCTCAAGAAAGGAGAGGCCTGTCTCATCCATGCGGCGGCAGGGGGGGTCGGATTGCTTCTCTGCCAGATGGCCCGGCAGGCAGGGGCACGGGTCTTTGGAACGGTCTCGACCGAAGAGAAGGCCCGCCTCGCGCGTGAGGCGGGGGCCGAGGTGGCAATCCGCTACACCACGCAGGACTTCGAGGCAGAGGTCACGCGGCTCACCGACGGCCAGGGCGTGCAGGTCGTCTACGACTCGGTCGCCAAGGATACTTTTGAGAAGAGCCTGAACTGTCTGGCACCCCGCGGCACCCTGGTCCTCTACGGACAGTCGAGCGGACCCGTCCCTCCCTTCGATGCAAATGCGTTGAGCCAGAAGGGCTCGCTCTTTCTCACGCGCCCCACCCTCGCCCACTACATCCGCACGCGGGAGGAACTGATCGAGCGCGCACACGACGTCCTACACGGAGTGTCCACCGGCACCCTGAAGCTCCGGATCGGTGCGACGTTCCCCCTTGCAGATGTCGCCGAGGCCCACTGCCAGCTCGAGGGGCGCAAGACGGCCGGCAAAGTCCTGTTGATCCCATGATCGATGACCAACGACGGATGACCGGTGACCGTGAAGAGCAGCGGTGAGCGAATAAATAGCTGAGAGTTGTGAGCTTTCTTGGCCGTTCGAGTCTACACATCACAAGGATCCTGGAGGGGTGCGGCAAAGGAGGAACGCCATGAGGCATCGCATTGCGGTGATCCCGGGCGATGGGATCGGTAAGGAGGTGGTACCTGAAGGCATGCGCGTGCTCGAGGCCGCCGGGCGCCGATTCGGCTTTGACTTCGAGTGGACGACCTTCGACTGGAGCTGCGAGGTGTATGCGAAGACCGGTCGCATGATGCCCGAGGATGGGCTCGATCAGCTCCTAAACTTCGAGGCAATCTATCTCGGTGCGGTCGGCTTTCCCGGGGTGCCCGACCATGTCTCGCTGTGGGGACTACTCATCCCGATCCGGCGCGCGTTCCGCCAGTATATTAACCTCCGTCCGGTGCGGCTGTTGAAGGGCGTGCAGTCCCCCCTCGTCGGGCGCACGCCCCGGGACATCGACCTCGTGATCGTGCGCGAGAACAACGAGGGCGAGTATTCGGCGATCGGGGGCCGGCTGTATCATGGCACCGCCGAAGAGCTGGTGGTGCAGCAGTCGGTGTTTACGCGCCAGGGCTGCGACCGCGTGATGCGCTACGCCTTCGAGCTTGCCATGGGCCGGCCGGCGCGGCATCTCACCTCGGCCACCAAATCGAACGGGATCATCCACAGCATGCCATACTGGGATGAGCGGTTCGCCGCCATGGCGAGGAACTATCCAGCGATCACGACCGACCAGTACCACATCGACATCTTGGCCGCCCATTTCGTCCAGCATCCCGACTGGTTCGACGTGATCGTGGCCAGTAACCTCTTTGGGGATATCCTCTCCGACCTCGGCCCGGCGATCGCCGGCTCGATCGGGACGGCCCCCGGGGCCAACATCAACCCGGAGAAGGACTACCCCTCGATGTTCGAGCCGGTGCACGGCTCGGCGCCGGACATCGCCGGGAAAGACCTCGCCAACCCGATCGGACAGATCTGGTCGGGCGCTCTGATGCTCGATCACCTCGGACATCCCGAGGCGGCCCGAGCCATCGTAGCCGCGATCGAGAACGTCGTGGCGGAGGGGACGGTGCTTACGCGCGACCTGGGGGGGAAGGCCGCGACCGCCGAGGTGGCCGAGGCGATCGCCACCAGGACGGCGGCCGGCTAATCGCAACCCCGAAGGCTTCGCAACCTCTATGCCACAGGGGTGCGGAGAGGGATGGCGGGGTGGCGCGGAATGTCAAGATTCAAGACCCGACCCTAACCCCCGTAAATCATTGTGCCGGAGGTGGGGCTAGCCGCCATGCCTCCCCCGGATGCTTTCCGTCAGAGCAAGATCCCCAAGATACGAATGACTAACCGTTGGCCCCTGGACCGTTCGCCCCTGGAGTTTGTCGCGCGTATTTTTTCCTGCGTACAGATCTCACGCGCGTTTGTTGCTGCATCGCCGGTAATCGAGACGCCAAAGTCGATCCCCTTAAGGTCGTCGACGGTGAAGGGCCGCTCGGGGCGCACTTGCCTGCTGTTGTAATACACGACGTCTTTTTCGGTGTCCACGAACAGATACAGCCACTCGCCCGATGGGAGGTAGGCCTCTTGCCTCATCGCACCGAACCCCGTGCCGAGAAGTAAGAGGTAGCGCCCATCCGTGGACCACAGCAGGCATTCTGATTCCGGCGGTCCCTCGTCCGGCGAGCGAAAAACATCTTTGTAATGAGTCGTTTCCCCGCGGTCGTTCGTCGTGAGGCGGACGACGAAGTGACGCTCGGCAAACGCAGGCACCTCCTGGACCTCAGCCACCACCCGACCATCCGGGGAGGGAGCCGACAGACTCACGTATACCTGGGTCCACGACGCGAGAACAATCGGCAAAAACAGGCTCATCACACTCGCCAGTGCGGCCAACACGATCTTGAGATACATGCGCGATGTGAAGAAACACCCGAGCAAGACGGCGGCCAGGACAATGATGAATGAAATGAGGCCATTGCCTCCGAAGTAAGCATTGGCGAACAGGGCCACTATGAGTATTGTGAAAACCCCAAGTTTCAGCGCGACGCGCCCCGATCGCCGATCCCCCGGTGTCTGCTGTGCGAGTTCCACTCCGCAGGTCCCTTCTTTTTCTTAAAAAAGCAAAACGCCTTGACGGCTCTCCTTCACCGTAAAGGCGCTGCAATCATTGTGCCGGGGGTGGGCGAAGAGATCGGCGGGCCTTAAATTCAACTCCCTACAAGTGCAAATCGCAGTTTTGACAATGATTGAACGGCCTGGGAATCCACTCGAATAATACGTTATCCAACTTCCACGGGTCGAGCATGTTGAAGTACTCCCCGCAGCGAGGACATTTGACGGAGCCCGTGAGACCCCCCAAAATCCCCAAGAGGCCGACATAGCAGAAGGCAAATACCTTACTCGTGGACGTGGACACTTGAGAGACCAGGATGACGGCGGGAAGAAACAAGAAAAATAACACCAGTGTTCCGATGTTCCGCCGCCGGATCCGCTGCAATACCCGCATCTCCTCGGCATTGGGTGGCTTGGTTTCGTGGATAAAGAACGCATCGGTCTCCCGCCCTTTGTATACCATGGGAATTCTTACGGTTAAGAGGTCCTCGAACACACTCTGAAATTGTTCGTAAGACCAGCTGAGGTTTCTCTCCCTGGCCAATTGAGCATAGAGTTTTTCTCTCGGCACGGTCAGGTCTTTGATATCCAGCAGATCGTTCGAGGCGATGTATGACGCGATCTCGAGACACTGGGGATCCGGAAGCCTGGTATCCGTGGCTTGCCAGCGGATATCTTGCGGCTCGTCGTCGTCAGGCCAACTGACATGCACCTCAACGACATCAAAGGTTTCTTTTGTAATTCTTACGGTCGGGCTATCGAACATCGCCAGAAACCCGCGCAAGAATTCTACTCGACGCATAGATATAACTTCCCCACGTATCACAGAGCGAATCAAGCGAGCCTGAAAAGTAAAACGCCCTCACGGCCTCCTTCGCCGCAAAGGCGCTGCAACCCTTATGCCACGACTAGAGCACATCACAGGCCTGGCCCCGCCCCTCTTTGCCCAAGACGCGACCCATCGAACATCGGCGTTCGCCGGCACGCCTGAAGTGCGGCGCGCTCAATTGCCCTGCCCCCGAGCCCCACTCGCAATCTAGGCATTAACCATAGACGCCCACTTATCGGTGGCAGTATTTACAGATGAGTTCTTCGTACTGTTTAATAATTTCTCCGTCGATCGCAATAACTCGGTCTTCTACCAAGGGGTAAAGTTCACCAGTCTGAGCAAACCGTTCAACTGTCGAGATAGAGAAGTGAGGCTCGTACGGCCTTACGATAATTAAGCGTGCTTCGGGCCAATACTTTGCTGCCCTGGTGCCCCACTCTTTGAGAGATTCGGCCAATCCGTTTCCTGATCGAAACTTGACCTCGACGAAAGAGACATCCCCATTTTTCATCACAATAAAATCAGGCATCGTGCGGATCTTCTCGGCCTCGATATCCCCCTTGTTCATCCGGGGGAGGCCTCGTTGCACGAGGCTCTGGAGAATCCCCTCGTAGCCGAAGCGGTAGACAAAGTAACCGCCATCCTGGAGCATCTCGCTCACGATCGTCTCGGCCATTCGTCCCCGGAGGAGGCTTTCGGGAAACTTCACGGTCGAATCCTCATTTAAGTGCCCACAAAGGGCATACCATCCTTCCGTCAGGGGAGAAAGGACTGCAACTCTTATGCCGTAGGGCACCTGGGAGCCATCTGGCGCGCACCGTCCTCAGGGCGGGCGGCTCGGGCTACCAGAATAAAGGCCGTAACCTATTGATATGAGGGTGATCAGCCGCAGGGCAGGCTTTTAGGAGGGTTGGCTGAAAGTCTGCGGGTGAAAGCAGTATGCCCGTCCACCACAAAGCCGTATCCGCGCCGTCCTTTGCCAAAATGGCCCTTGAATCCTCGGCGTGCGGTCGATGGTGCGGGAAGGGGTAAAGGGGGATCCTGGGGTGGCGCGCAATATCAGGATGCGCGGCCTGACCCTACAACCAGTCATGTTCGTGGCAATGTCAGCCAGAACTTGCTTCCACCATGCAAACTGCCTGGCGAAGCCTCTTGATTGCTTCCTCGCGGCCAACAGCAACGGACTGCACGGTGGGCGCGTCGAACAGGAGGCGTGCGTAATCTGCGTTTATAGCCCAGCTTACGTCCGGTGGCGCTCCCTTCGGGATGGACCGGAAACCCTGCAAAGCGGCAGCTGAATCTATGATGCCAACAACTTCTCCTAGTTCATTTACAATTGGACCGCCAGAGTAATCTGCCTGAATTGGGACTGAAATTTGTAGGACGGACGCCTCACCTTTAGGTCCAGAAAGTGCGCTGATGACCCCCTCCAATGATCTTGCTTCTTCACCGAGGTGGTCCGTACCAGGATAACTCACCGTGAAAACACGCTCACCCAGGCGGGCAGATCCTGTCGACACTAAAGGGAGGAACTGTGGCGTGCGAGGACCAATTTGCAGAACCGCAAGATCGTTCCCGGCGTTATACGTTTGGACCTTGGCGTTTGTGACTGTTCCGTCAGCCAAGTGAACTTGTATGGACTTCGCGCCCTGGACAACGTGGTAGGTCGTTAGCAGGATCCCATTCCCACGCACCGCAAAGCAAGTCCCACGAATGTTTTGATCTCTTTTATCTTTTGGCTCCACCTTTGGAATCTCAGGAGTAGCCTGTGCGCTTGCAACTGATTCCTCCTCTACATCTTCCTCTGCGTCTTTTGGTGGTGCGGGAACCGGCGCCTGATTGATGGCAAGGATGCGATCGTCGGGACCATAGATGATGGTGATCCGGTGCTTATCGGCTTGGGAAGCCTCGATGGGTGTGCCAGCGACCTCCCAAATACCCAGGGTCAGAACATCCAACACAGCGTGCCCGGCAGCACGTCCCGCACTTGGCTCGTTGCCTAGCTCATACTCGTAGATGTCGGTTCGCCCACCATCCGGGGTCGTCACGGAGGAGACGGGACTGCCCAGTTGCAACTCCGCCTCCCCGCGGGTTGAGCCCACGCGTAACGCGCCCAAATTTGGTTCCCTTTTACCACTCATCGCCATACCGACAGAACATGCTGTTAGCGATGAAAGGAGGAACACACCTGCCAACAAAGCAGTTAGCTGCTTTATCATAATCAAACCCCCTCGTGGTTTCCCTTTCAACTTCAGAAATCTATGCGACCTCACTTTGCCATCAGATCCTGTAAAACAGGACACAAAAAATGCATTCTGCTGGACTGTGCCAAGCAATAAAGGCTAGTGCAATGATCGTGCCGAAGATAGCTGGAAGCTATCACGGCCCTTACTTCAGCAACACTGCCATGGGACTCGGCTAAAACCGGAAAGCTGCCTCTTTCGGATAGGGATCATGTTCGAGGTAAAACTTCGGGAAGCTGGGTGTGAAACGGTGTGCATAAGATCATAAGATAAAAAAGGAGAGGGCTGCACCGAGAGCCGGGACGCCTGTCGAGCCGGAGCGTGCCGGAAAATAAGTTTGGCTGTGTGGTGGGCGGTCGAGTGGGCCCGAAGGGGGCGAGGGACTATGCCTGCCCCTTCTTCTTTCTGGGGGATTTCAGTTGGCCCCGGGGGACCGGTGTGCCGGGGGCTCGGGGCAACCGCACCCTCCAGATCTTCTTACGTGGCTTCTGGAGCTTTCCCACGAGAGCGATACGCCCCTCTCCGCCGGCCCGAGGAGGCTGCGCCAACCGCGCATCAGACCCGCGGCCGCTCGCCGCATTCCAAGTGCAATGTCAGGATTCAGGACCCTACACTAGAGCTACGGCCGGTCACGCCACAGTCTTCCAGTTCATCTCCAGGCGCTTCCCAGTGGCCGCGCAATCCCGAAGGTATAGGTTAATGAGCGTCTGATACGGGATCCCACACTCCTCCGAGATCGACTTGAAGTACTTGATCGTCTGCTCGTCGAGTCGGATGGTGACCTGCCGCTTGAGGCGGCTCGCGTAGGGGTTCCGCCGTGCCTTCGAAAAGTCGTATTCTTTCTTCATGTGTGCCACCTTTGATTGTAGATGTCCCGTTCCCTGCGGGTCGCCTTGCGTGCGGAGATGATCTGGATCACCCCCTGGTCCTCCCGGTAGGCATGAGCCACCACAAGGATGCGCAGCTTCGCACTGAGCCCAAGAAGGATGAACCGGTCTTCCGCGGTTGCGTGCTCGGGGTCGTCGATCAATAACGCGTGCTCGTCCGCGAAGACCGTCTCTGCCTCGGCAAACGGTACTCGGTGCTTCCGCCTGTTCTGCGAGTCCTTCTTGGGATCCCAGGCGAACCGCAGATCAGACATACTTACATCATAACTACGAAGTAGGGTCTTGTCAAGATATCTCTCGTGTGCGCCTAACGCTAACGCCGAGCCGCCGCTGTTGAGCGAGCGGTCTGAACCAACCCTGCCCCTTCCCGCACTACGGCCATCTGAAGCGTCCGCAGAATATCAAAATATCAACGTCAGACCCTCATGCGAGCATACGCCCGATAGTTTCGGAATTCCGAAAACGTGGGGGAAATGGGAAATGGCCAGCCTCGACTCTATCGGCGTTCGCCGGCACCCCTGAAGTGCGGCGTACTGAATTGCCCTGCCCCCGAGCCTCGACCAATCCAATTACAAATAGCAAACCGCCGGCCTGACCCCGCCCCTCCACTGCAACACGATCCTCAGTATGCTCGACGGGAAGAGGGGTGGCCATCACCCGGTCCGCAGCGGCTGATGAAGAGAGCCGATGCAATTGACAATTGTAGACTCGACCCCTTATTCGCCCTCATGGGTTCTCGGGAACGGGACGGCTAGCAGGGTTAATAGCCCCTTGAGATATTTTTCGGCGCACTGCTGGGCGTGAAAACACACCGTGCCTAGGGGGCATCTCGCGCGGAGGGTTAATGTATGCTCGGCAGTGGTGAGATCTTCCTCAGCCTTCTCGACCCATTGGCGAACCACCCGAAGCGTCTCAGGCGACACGCTCATACAACACCTCGCCCTCGCGCAGGGCAGGATAGATGATCGTCCCGACAGTATCGCGGTATCGCTCGACCTCCTCAGGGGTGACCACGATCACGTCCTTCGGGAACCCGACGCCCGCGAGGGCGAGATCGATCTCGACGGCGGTCTGGCGCTTAGAGCCGGAAACGCGCATCACTACCAGCAGGTCGGCGTCGCTGTCCGGCCCACCCGTCCCGCGAGCCTGCGACCCGAACAGGATGATCTTTTCCGGATCGAAGCGGTCCACGATCCGTCGCACCATCTCCCCGATGATCTGCTGTCTCCAGTCTCCGTCGTCCACGGCCTTTTCCGATCACAGCCTTCGCTAACTGCTACGGCTGCCAGGGCCAGCCAGCCCTTTCTCTCGCTCACGGTAGCATGATACACAACACCGCTAGACTTGACGAGCCCTTCCTGCCAGAGACCGGGAGACGTGCCAGGCGAGGACTGCACGGGGTAGCGTGTCGGCAGGGCGCACGTGCGGGGCCCGCCCCAGGTACATGGAGTCGAGCTGGAGGGCGACGACGGGCATGGCGTCCCACCGGCCCGGCCGGCTGGCGGCAGCCAGTGCGAGGGACATTCAGCCAACACCCGAGCGGCTGATGAAGAAAGCCGAAGCAATTGACAATTGTAGACCTCACCCCATCCCTCAAATTTCTACAGCATCAGGCCCGCTGCCGCTCGCCGCATTCCGATGGCAATGTCAAGATCCTAGGCCCGACCCTACGACCTTATACTCCGATCCGTGACACTATTCAGGTGCGAAAAAATCCTCATCGATGCCGAGAAGTGATAAACGACGCCTTGAAACACCTATGTTATTCTCAATCATTAGCTCGACAATACGCTGTCCGTCGATAAGCATAATGGGGACTGCCCCACGTTTGAATCCCACCTGTTTTGCCTCCGCGGTAAAGGACGACGTCGTAATGAATATTCCTTGGTCGAAGTCCCCAGTAATTGCACCCCGAAACTTATCGATTTCTGGGCGAGAAATCGTCGTTTGTTGCCACCGCTTGCTTTGGAAAGCCGCATTAATGTTCAAAATGCCTTGCCGGAGCTTACCATGACCGTCGATCCGACTTCATGTAGGGTCAGGTCTTGAATCTTGAATTTTCCCCATCCCCGCGTTCACCCGACCAGGACCCAAGTATCTTGACGCCCGATTCTCGCCCCCCCAAAACACAAAGCACCGGGGAGCCTGTGGGGCCCGCCCGGCGCTTTGCCCTTGTCAAAATCTCCCCTGCCTACATCCTCATCCATCCGGCCCGTCCCTGGATAGTTGAGGGTCGAGAGCGGAGCGTTGAGTGTCAATTACCTCACAAGACTTCAAATTCCTCTGGACTCAACGCTGCCTGTCGCAGAATGCTCCGCGGGGTGCCAACGGCTACCTCGCGATGCCGCGGCACGATGGCGGTGCGGATACCCACGGCCATCTGCTTGACAAACTTGACATGGCTGCCCTTCTGCCCTACTTCCGCAAAGCCCGCTGCTTCCAACCTACGCTTCACTTCACGGTAAGGCAGCGGGCTAAGCGGCACTGACTTCAATCTCGACCCGCCGCATTTGCGGGGTCAGCGTCGCACGCGGTTCCTCGAAGTGCAATTCCAATGCCTCACGGAGGTTCGCCAACGCCTGGTCTTCGGTCTCCCCTTGGCTGGCGATATCGATCTCCAGGCACTGCGCCACAAACCAGTCGCGTTCGCGTAATATGCTTGCGGTAAACGTCTGCTTCATTCTCGGCTTTCCTGCCTATCGGCTGCGGCGGTGAGAGGCCACGGAGTGAGTGTGGAGCGCGACACCATTCGTCGGCAATCCAGCCCGTCCCCGTATCCCCCTAAACCATGATGCGCGAATAGGCTATCAAGGCGAGGGGTCAAGTCTGCCCTTGACTCATCTCCGTTCCAATGCCTTCAAGTCAGACCTGCTCATCAAGCGGCTTTCGTCCGAGGAAGTAGCTCCTTGGGTATGTATCATAGCTCCTCTAATATTCGGTGATAGTCTTCGATGCTTCGGCCCATGTCTCGGAGGATCTTACGAAGCAGCGGCCGCACAATAACCTGCGAGCCGTGATCGGGGATGACCACGATCCGTCCTTCGGCATTGCGGAACACGTTGTGGCTGCCCTCCCGCCGGACCCAATGAAAGCCTACTGCCTCAGCCATCTTACTCAATTGTCGATAGGCGACGAGGCGTAGCTTTGTCACGCTGGGACCTCGACCCTCCAGGTCCCCACGAAGTCAGGTAGGGGCTCATCAGGTGAGGTTGTTTTCAGGTAGGCCTGAATTGCTTCGCGAATATTTTCTTCGAGCGCTGGCAGATCAGGGGCCTGGGTGTAACACCCTGGTAGCTCCACCACTTCCCCCACCAGCCACTGGCTTTCGGGGTCCCGTTCCACCACTATCGTAAACGACCGTTTCATCCTAAGCTCCCTGCGCGAGCGATCCAGGCCAATTATACGTGCTTAGTGTTGATCGGCAAAACCCAAAAGCGCCGGGGAATCGCCCTTCCTTACGCCACCTAAACCACGATGCCCGCTACTCTATTCCCTCGGATGCCCCCATGTCAATAGAGAGTGGCGGGGGAACGGCTGACCGCTGACAGCTATTCGGTGTCTTCCTCGATATGCTCGTAAATCACCGTCCCACAAGTGGGGCACCGGTCGGTGAAGCAGATCAGGACCTCGGGATCGTACTTCGCATGCGCAGAATAGTACCCCCGTGTCACCTCCGTGCGTTCCACCTCGGTTCCGCCGCATGTCGGACACCGGGTTAAGTCACGCTCGGGCCTCTGCTCCATCATGCCTCCCCGTCCACCTCAGCGCTGCCCCCCCTGACCGTCTCCACCCACGCCCGCGGCAGCTGCGATTTGAGCCCGGCCGCCCCGTAGAGCGCACAGCCCAGCATTTTCCCCTCGTAGCGGACCGCCACGTACCCTCCCTCCACCAGAAAGGGACCAGCGAGAATCTCACCGCGGAGGAAAGGGTTAAGTTGCTCTGCGGTCAGGTCGACCACATTCTTGGCGATGGCGTCTCCGAGGAAAAGCAGGGCGGCCGTCGTGGGCTTCCAGAGGCTCCTCCGTTTCCGAAGAAACGGCAAGCCGGCCGCCTCGACCTTCAGCAAGGCAAGGGCTTCCTCGACCCCCATCAGGTCTGCCATCGCCCAGACGTTCTTCCCCCGCACCAGAAACCGGAGCCCCTTCAGGGCGGAAAAGGGGACACCGAACCGCCCGTGCCAAAATTCGAGAATTGCCTGCTGGTCACTCGGGCTTACGGAGACAAGCAATGAAGAACCCCCACGAATCGACGAGGTGCGGATAGCACCGGGCCGCCCGGCTCAGGGAGGGGTGAAACCGCTGCCCGTTCCACTCTGCGAGGCCCGACGCACACGGGACCGGAAGATGCACGGGGACGAGCTCGGCCTGCCCCTCCTCAACGACCGGCTGAAGCACCGCCTCGTTCTCCTCCGGGGCGTAGGTACACGTAGAATAAACCAGGATCCCGCCGGGCCGGAGCACCCTCAGCGCGTGACGCAAAAGCATCTGCTGTAGCCGCTGCAGGCGGCGGCTGACCTGGGGGTCCTCGGTCAATGGCGGCCGGGCCCCGATCCGATAGGTTCCCTCGGCCGAGCAGGGCGGATCGAGGAGGATCCGATCGAAGAGGACCCGCGTTGGAAAGCTCTGCCCCCGATACCGCGTCACAACGATGCTGGTGATCCCGAGGCGATCCGTGTGAGACCGGAGGATGCCGATCCGCCGGTGGTTCACATCGTTGGCAACGATCAGGGCGCGGCCGTGCGTGAGCTGGGCCAGATAGGTCGCCTTCCCCCCCGGTGCGGCACACAGGTCGAGCACTCGTTCCCCCACCTGCGGACCGAGGACCACGGGCGGAAGCATCGACGTCAGGCCTTGGATTTGGTACCATCCGCGAAAGTACTCGAGCGTGCCGCCGGGCGTTCCCGAGCTCTCCCACCGGAACGCCTCTGGAATCCCCGCCACCGGTGCAAGCAAGTAACCCCTGTCCGCCATCGTACGGCAAAAGGTGTCCCGCGCGATTCGCAGCGTGTTGACCCGCAGGTGGGTCGGCGGCTCGACCTCTACGGCGTCCAGGAACACGGCAAAGTCGGGAACGATGTCGCGATACCGCGCAAAGGCCGGCACCATCTCACATCACGGCGGAGCGGAGCGTCTCAATCGCCGCCCGGTCGGGAAGCGACTCTTGGGCTCCTCGGCGAGTGGTGGCAAGCGCGCCGGCGGCGTTGGCAAAAGAAATGGCCTCCCCCAGTTCCTTCCCCTCGGCCCATGCGGCGGCCAACGCTCCGTTAAAAGCGTCACCGGCGGCCGTCGTGTCGACCGTGCGGACTGCCTGGCCCGGAAAGTGTCGTGCTCCGTGCTTCCCAACCCATAAGCACCCGTGTGCACCCAGGGTAACGATTACGCCCCCGCAGCCCATCTCCAGGAGTCGTGCACCCGCCTCCTCGGCCCCACCTTTGTCCCTCACCGGGATGCGGGTCAGGGTGGAGACCTCCGTCGCATTGGGGGTGAGGAGATCCACCAGGGGGAAAACGTCGTGCGGAAGAGGAGCGGCGGGGGCGGGATTCAGGATGGTTCGCATCCCCTTCTGTTTGCCCCGCCGGAGGGCATAGAGGACCGTTTCGAGCGGGGTCTCGAGCTGCAGCAGGAGAACCGCTCCGGAAAGCAGGTGATCCAGGCCTTGGATTTCTTCCGGGCTGAGGCGGTAGTTGCACCCAGACGCCACCACAATCTGATTCCCCCCCGCCGGTTCGACCAGGATGAAGGCCACGCCGGTGCTGCATGTCGCATCCGAGATGAGTCCGGCGCCATCAATCCCAACCGATTCCAGATGTGTGCGGATCTGCTCCCCATGCCGATCCTTTCCCACCTTCCCTACAAAGGTCACCCCCGCCCCCGCCCGGCGGGCGGCCACCGCCTGATTCGCGCCTTTGCCGCCAAAAGAGACCAGGAGGTCCCGCCCCAAAATCGTCTCCCCCGACCGGGGCGCCCGGTCCACCCGGACGGTAAAGTCCACGTTGGCCGACCCGACCACTACGACCGCCGACATACCCGTTCCATAAACAGACTGAGGAACCGGTCCACATCCACTGCCATGGCCACCTCCACGTTGGGTCGCCCCTCGGCCCGGAAGGGGCGGCGGTCGGCCACCGTCATCCCCGCCGTGATCTCGCCTCGGGTCTCCACCTGAACGTACAGGGACCGGCATTGTACCAGATCCTGGTCCGTGACAACGCCCACGGTGAGGGGATCGTGCAGGATAACCCCGGCGAATCCTTCCCATTTCTCGGAAAAGGCAGTGAGGTGCGCGGTGCAGTCCAGCAGAAACTGGGCCGGAGGATCGGCCAGGGGTTCGACCCAGGTTCGCAGCGCATCCCTCGAGAGTCGGACACGCTCCGTCACGTCGAGAGGGATCAGGGTCAGCGGGAGCCCCGAGGTAAAAACGATCTGGGCCGCCTCGGGATCGGTGGCAATGTTGAACTCTGCCACCGCCGAGGTATTCCCCGGCACGCAGACGGCTCCCCCCATGCTGACCACGCGGTGGACCTTCCCCATGGCGCTGCGATCCCGGAGGAGGGCCTGGGCAACGTTCGTAAGGGGTCCGAGCGTGATGAGGGTGATCTCACCCGGAGACCGACCTACGAGGTCGAGGATGAGGTCGGCCGCACCGACCGGTGCCAGCGCTTCCCGCGGTTGAGGATATCGGGGGAGACCGTCCGGATTCCGATAGCGGGAGAGTCCCCCGAGTCCGTCGGAACCGTGCACCTCGACGGCCGTCCGGAGCTCACGGGCGAGCGGATGGGCGGCCCCGCGCGCCACCACGGGGCGGGGTTCTGCATTCAGGACCTCCAGGAGCGTGAAGACGTTTCGGGTACAGTCCTCTACCGGGGCGTTGCCCGCCACGGTGGTGATCGCCTCGACTCTCAACTCTGGCGATTTTAGGGCCAGGAAGAGGGCTAAGGCGTCGTCAATCCCCGGATCGGTATCGATGAGAACTCGCTTCATTTCAAAATTTCGACGTCCAATGTCCGCGATTCGACGACCGATGACCCACGACCGATGACCGCAAAAAACCACGAACCTGCTTGTTCTTCAGTCGTTGGTCAACGGTCATCGGTCGGCCATCGAGCTCTGCCAGATCCGATCCTTTTCAATGATATGAACTGTGCGCCAGCCCCGACGCTCTAGGTCGGCGGCGATAAATCGCCGGTGGCATCGCCACGGCAGCCGCTCGCAGCACATGAAAGCAGCCCTCGCCTCCCGACCGATGGATTCGAGGATATCAAGGCCCCTTGCAAACTGCGGCGTCTGCATGTAGGCCGCGTATCCGCCGCGGCGATATCCCCCGAGTTCCTTACCGAGATATACATACCGAAGGCCTCGCGATGGGATATTTTCCTCAAGTACCTTCTTAGAAAAATGCGGGAACCGCTTGCTATGTGGGAACATTCGTACGTCAACCAACACAGCAATCTCATAACCTTGGAGCAGACCCAGGAACTCTGGTAGTGGCCGCGTGCTCGAACCGATCGTGTAGATCGTCCGAAGCCCTGCCCCGCGTTCCACGGCTCCGCTCCCCCCGCCCGTATCCTGCTCGACCCCAGACTCCGCACCTCCGTACGGCCATCTTAGCGAAGCCCCGCTGACGCTGCCAACCCCTTTTTCGGTGCATGGCCGTTGTACATCCCCCGTTCACGAAGCCTCACCACAGTCCGACCATTCCATCAGCAGCACGATCAGGACGAAGAGACGCGTGCGGGGGGTTGACGGTCACTCCCCGCCTGAACACCGGATTGCCTGTCGGAATGTGAGGGTTTCCGGAGAGGGAAGATCAGGACTGCTATGCCAGATGCCCAGTGGGGCGAGCGGCGAAGGCCTCGATCGCCTATCCGTCAAGAGATGACGGCCAGGAGCGCGAGGGCGAGTAGCGTGCCATCAAGCTCCTCGTGCGGTAGGCTAGGCTTCTGATGCCCTTCATATTCCCGTTGCACGCGGTCTCCGGCCCTTCCGGCCTATTCCGATTCCACATCCGATGATCGACGCTTGAATCGTAATGAATAACATCAAGGTGAGATAGGGATGCGCGTACCCGAACGGGAGAAAATCCGCAATCACCAACCACTCAAAAATATCTTCCAGGGAATTCACGTACGTCACCACCCTGTCCAATGCATCCCGTACCGAGACAGCGTAGTGCGACACATGCAGAACAGACTGAATTCCAGCATCCGAAACATCGAAGACCATCGTATGGTAGAAGCCCGCCTTCCCATACAGTCGCGATCCCCCGCCCCCGCTCACCACATATTTGACGCCGTCCACTTCCATCGAGAGAAAGCTGTGGTAATTGCCGAAAAAAGCGTAGCTGATGCCCCACTTTTTCGCTAACTGATGGATCGGATGGCTCCGCTCCACTAAAAACTGATCGTTTTTAATGTCGAAAATAGGGATGTGCATCGCCAGAAAAATGTATCGTCTTCCGCCCGCCTCTCTCTGCAACACTTCATCGAGCCAACGGACGAGGTCCCCGATCGACTGGGTCACGTCATCGGCGATGATGAAAAGGTCGTTTCGATATATGAAATGAATCTGGCGTGGCCCGAGGACCCGATCGAACCACTGGCCCTCCTTACTCCCCTTCATATCCAGGTCATGATTCCCGGGTACCACGAACACCGGAACGTGCCGGATCTCCTGAAATTCCGGCACCACGTATCGATACTCCCACTCCCCAGGGTCCTCCACAAAATCCCCCAAGTGCAAAACAAAGGCGGGCTTCGTATCCTGCCCTTTCTCGAAAAGCCATTCGGCAATTTCTTGATTGCCCTTCGTATCCCCGATTACCGCAAACGTATATGGATCATGGGCCTCCGGATCAGGCAGAATAGCGATGTTCTCCGGTCGGTTTCCCAGGAGGGGAAGGCGTTCAGCTGGCGCCGCGGTCAGTCCGATCCATGCGCCCCACAGAATCGTCACCTCTAATCCTACCACCGCAATGACGAAGAAGAATCCGGCAACACGTATCATCCCTCTCTCCATCTCGTGGAGCCTTCATCACCGTTGCGGGCAGACAGACGTACGGCTCGAGAACAAAACGAGAGAACTATGGAGAACTCCGTGCGTCGTGGAAGGGTTGAGGTCGGTAGCGGAAGGCAATGTAGAGCAGGAAGAGCCCCATCGCGACCCAGGCGAAAAGGGCCGGACCAGTCCCCTCGCGCCCGAATAGCCACTGCCGTAGCCCTCCGTCGGTCAGGAACAGGTTATCGGTCTTGTCGATGAAAACCCACGCGGCATGAAGACCGATGGGAAAATAGAGGTTCCCGGTCCAGATAAATGCATAGGTGAGGACGACGCTCATCAAGAAGAGGCCAAAGAAGGCTGGAAAGAAACCCGGGCGCGGGTGCATAAGCACCCAGATGTGCTCCTGGAGGCCTCGGATGCCAACCCCCCAATCGATCGCGCCCATCTTCACGGGGACCTTCGCATCAACCAGGAGGTGAAACGACCCGTACAAGAGACTTGTCAACAACAAGGAACCCGTCACTGTAACCCACCGCGCGAGCACTTGAAAGAAGATGCCCCGGAAGATGATCTCCTCCACGACGCCGGCCGCCACCCCCGACATCATGAACTCCACCGGCTCTTTGATCCACTTCCACCACGGGGTCCGGATATGGATGGACCGCACGCCGAGCACGAGTGCAATCCCCACAACCAGCAGATAGGCAACGAGCCCCCAGAGAAACCCCTGCGAGACGAGGGTCTTCCACCGGGTGCGACCGGGAAACCCCAGGGTGGAGGGAGACGTAAATCCCATGCGGCGCATGCTGATGAGAAGGAAAACCATGATGACAATTTGATTCACCGTACGCCACACCCGAGCGTAGTCGTACCCGCCCGGATATTTGTTGGCATCGAGAACTTCGAACATCCCCGGAACGATGGGAATTAGGAACTCGACAATCGGCATTGCCAGGGGGGCAAGCACGATTGTGCCGATCACGATACCGGCCACAACCAGCAGACAATTCATAATCGATCGACCTGCTTTCATCCGATCCTCCACGAGGGTTCGACCGCCGCTCCAGCGCCTAAAGACATTACAAATTGAACCCTGCGAATTCAATTGTCAAGGAAAAACTCCCTCCCTCGCCCGGGGCGTTGAACCCAAAGCCCCGCGCAACCAAAGGAACAGCCAATGAGCGGCCGGGATCATTCTCCTGTCCTGGGAGCGAGGCTGTCGAGGAAGCTCTTGAGCTTCGCAAAGTACGCCTCTCCGCCGGCAAGGTAGGTGTCGTTGTGCGTTGCTCCGTCGATGAGGTAGAACTCCTTTGGGGGACGCGCCGCTTCATACAGGCGTCTGCCCATCCACAGCGGGATAATCTCGTCGTGCTCTCCGTGAATGATCAGCGTGGGGGCAGTCACCTGTGCGATCAATGCGAGGGAATCGTATTTGATCATGTCCGGCGGGAGGGAGGGGAGAAAAGGAAAGTAGAGACGCATCACGTCGTCCGTCGAGGTAAAGGCCGATTCCAGAATGACCCCGAGACACGTGTGCTTTGCCGCCACGGCGACTGCCAGGGCGGTCCCCAGCGATCGGCCAAAGAGAACGATCCGGCTCCGGTCGAGCGCTGACCCCGAGCAAAGATATTCAAAGGCCGCGAAGGCATCCACGAAGGTGCCGGCCTTCGAAATCTCTCCCTCGCTCCTGCCGTACTCCCGATAATCGAAGATGAAGATATTGACGCCGAGTCGTCTATGCAAGAGGACGAGGTTGTCAAGTCGGTGGCTGATGTTCCCGGCATTACCGTGAAACCAAAGGAGGGTGACGGGACTTTTGTGATCGGGAACGTACCAGCCGTGAAGTCGCAGCCCATCCTCAGTCGGAAAGAACACCTCTTCATACGCCAGCCCGAAGTCTGCCGGCGTTCCGATCATGTACGGATCGGGAAAAAAGACGGTACCCTTCTCGGGGAACATCGGCATCGGCTATCTGGATTCCCGCCCGCTGACCCCGGGGAGGAGATGGGTGCTCTCTTTTGCCTGGGCCGGAGAGGGCCGGTAGTAGGTCAAGGCGTTCGGGACCAGGCGCTGGAGGTCCTGGATGCGACGGCCAGGGCTCGGGTGGGTCGAGAGGAACTCGGGCGGCTGACGTCGGTCCCCCCGCGCCATCCGCTCCCAGAGGTGAACGGCCTCCCTGGGATCGTAGCCGGCCTGCGCCATCAGGAGGAGCCCGATCCGATCCGCCTCGGACTCCTGAATACGGCTGTAGGGGAGGAGAACACCCACATTCGCCCCCAGGCCATAGGCGGTCATGACACTGCGCACAACGGCGGGGTCCTTTCCGGCCATCCCCGCCTCAATCGCCACCGCCCCCATCTTCGCCAAGAGCCCTTGGCTGAGTCGCTCCCCTCCGTGTCGCGCCAGCACATGGGCCACCTCGTGCGACATCACCGCCGCAAGCCCCCCTTCGGTCCTGGCGACGGGAAAGATGCCGGTATAGACCGCGACCTTCCCCCCGGGGAGGGCGAACGCATTCACCATTTTCGGATTGTCAATCACCGCAAATTCCCATTGAAAGTCGGGCCGCTTGGCCACGCGTGCGATCCGCCACCCGATCCGATTCACCACCGCCCGAAGCGCGGGGTCGTGACTGATCTTCTCCTTTGCGAGGACCTCTTTAAACGACCGGACGCCGAGCCGGCTCTCCTGTCCCGGCGAGATGAGGATCAGCTGGGAGCGCTGGGTGTACGGCGCGGTCACGCAGGCCGCCAAGAGAAAGAGCGGCCCAAGTACGATTCCTGCGATTCTCCGTTGACAGAGCTGCCGCATCCTCGGTCCTCCTGCACAATGGATCGGAGCATCATACCATCGGCATGCCACGGAAGCAAGGATCGCCGGCCGAAGCGTCATGACCTTCGAAACCAGTTTCGGACGAGTTGCTTGAGGTAGAGATAGCCGTCCCGTCCCACCAGGAGTGTCCCGACAAAGAAAAGTCCCCAGCTGACAAGCCATCCGACTCCCAACATGCTCACCATCGTCTTTTCTGAAACCGGCAAAAACGGGATCACCAGATAGAACCCGAGGACGGCAAAACTCGATGCCATGAGTCCTACGCCGATCCAAAACCCCTTCCCCTTTGGACGTGCAGGGTCGGGCTTCGTGTGCTGCACCGGGTCCATGCGCGACAGCTCTCCCGCCTTTCCTCTCACTCCCCCCATTCCGTGGCCAACGCTCGCACCGCTGCCTCTGGCGTCCTCACCTCGTGCACGCCGGCCGTCTGGCCGCCGCGCTCTCGCTGCGCCACCGCCAGTGCCGGGCGCCAGTAGCGGCCGAGAAGCACCACCGGTGCAGGCTCCATGAGCCGCTTGTGCAGGTACTCCAGAACCAGCGCGAGCTCGAGCAGCGTGCCGGAACCTCCCGGCAGAACAACGTAGCCGTCACCGAGGTGCAACAACCGGCCGAGCCGCGCACAGAGGTCTTTCGCCTCCTCGTGGTGGGTGATATGAGGATTCGGCGGGCCACCATACACGGCACAGGTGATGCCAATGCTCTCCCCGCCCGCCCGCCGCGCACCCTCGGCCGCGGCGGCCATCGTCCCCCCGTAGCCCCCATTGCAGACCACCCACCCCCGTCGTGCAATGGCCAGGCCGAGGCGCTCCGCCCGCCCATAGGCCGGGGTGCCGGGATCCGGACGGGAACTGCCAAAGACGGTGACGACGCGTCGCCCCTGCCACATGGTTGTTCTCCTGTTCCGATTCCTTGCCCGTCTGTCACTCGGCGGGCTGGACGAGCAGGGTGAGCCCCCGGACCGCCCGCACCCGCACCCGCCCCCCCGGGGGAATCGGCTCGTCTGTCCGCATCGCCTCGGCCCGCCACAGTTCTCCGCCCACCCGGATGTACCCTGACGGCGCCAGCGGCTCTTGCGCGACGCCTTCGGCCCCGATGAGCTGCTCCGCCCCCGCCCTCCCATTGGCCTCATAGGCGTGGCGGACAAAGGGGTAGAGAACGAGGTCCTTGACCACCCAGAGGAGCAAAAGCCCCACGGCCGCCCACAGCGGAAGGTCGATCCATCGCCGCAGGAGCGCGAGGCCCGCCGCCGCTAGAATCCAGCCGGGGATCTGGATCACAAGATATTTCGCCAGGGGCCGCCGCCACCATTCAGCTCTGTTCGCCATTCTCCCCTGCCCATCATCAGCTCTGCGGTCAGCGGTCATCGGTCACTGCCGGTCATCGTCCCAGTCACTGTTCGTCGGTCCCTGACGCGACCTAGGAGATTCCCCGCATGGTATGCCCTTTGCAAAGCGCCAGGCCTCGTTCATCACAGCCTCTGCATCGTTGCCACCCCATATCTCGAGAATACACGCGCCGCCGTAATCCAGGCTTCCGAGTTTATCAAAAAACCGCGACCAGTCGATCCGTCCCCTCCCAGGGACCCAGTGCAGATCTTCAACACCGTCGTTCTCGTGCAGGTGGAAGGAACAGAGCTCCGAGGCGCACTGATCGATCTCTCGAAGGGGATCGAGGCCGCTGGCCAGGCAATGGCCGGTATCGAGGCATATGCCGACATTATCCTCCCCCAGGCGGCGAGTTAGCCTCACGAGCTCCCGAAGGTCGGCAAAGGCAGGCGCCGTCTTCCTGAGGAGGTTTTCCAGGGCGATCCTGATTCCTTTCCGTCCGGCCAATCGCGCGACCCTTCGCAAGGATTCCTGACGGCACCCCGTCACGCCCGGCTCATCCTGGGATGGACCAGACGAAAACCATAGAAGCACCGGGTGCACCACCACGAAACGCACCTGCAACCGCTCAGCAGCCTCGAGCACCGGCACCATCAGCCTTTCCCATGCCACCCAGGCAGTATCGTTCGATAATTCCCGTCCCCTGAACTCATATGGGGCATGCAGGGAGACAGCTCGAAGACCCTCCCGCGTGAGAGCCTCCTGGACCCGGGCCACCTCATCCCCGAGGCGCGGGTCGAGATGGGCATAGTTACACCACAGCTCCACATTCCGGAACCCATGTCGCGCAATTCGTTGCAGCGCATCAACGGTCCCATCCGTCTCGCACGTCCAACTGGCAATCCCCACTTCAAACACGCGGTCGCTCTCCCGCTCCACTCTGCGCGTGCCCTGCGACGCGCGGGGATCGGACACGACGACAGGCGTCTCTCTCCGGGCCCGTCAGCGCATCTCCACCACTTCAACGTCCCGGCCTACCCTTCGTAGGCGTACGTGCCCCTCCGTAAGGGACCGGGATTTACCACTCTCGCTCGTCCGATGAAGTCCATGCCTCGTCCTTCGGGGATATGTCCCGTAAAACAGAGGAGCGGCTGCATCCGTGTAATGAACGCCCGGGTGGACGACTCCTGCCTCCCCCTCGGCTGCCCCTGGGAGGAAAGATTCACACCTAGTTGCCTGCTATGCTGCGGCCTTGCGCTCGCGGTGGAAAGCCTCGAGCTCGCGATTGGCGGTGATGATGGTCTCGAGTTTCTCCAGGAGAGCAGCCACCTTCGCGCCTGGCAACGCAACGTACAGCTCCTCGTCGGCCAACCCCGTGTAGATCCGGTTGCCGATACACCCAAAGCTCAGACCGGCCCGGCCTGCCTCGGCCGCTTCGGGGACAATGGCACAGGTCGGCCGAAGCCTCAGCGTCATGTCCTGCCTGATCCCGGCCGCGTACACCGCCTCCGCCACCAGCATCATCTGTTTCGGGTTCCCCCATACGAGGACGACGTCCGGATCGACCGGGGTTGCCGTCAGCGGCGCATAGATGGCGACACCAAACGGCGTGCGGCGCCGCGGGATCGTCGGCACCTCCTCCATGTGCATGTATTCGATCCGGGCCATCATCCCGATAAGACGCTCGAGCTCCCGGGCCGGCTCGGCCGCCAGTTCGATACCGTGCGTGTGGGCGCCAATGGGACAATCGTAATGGTCCGACCCTTCCGTGCAGAACACCTGTCCTTCCGCTGCAAGCCTCCAGTACCCGCATCCCGCCGGCGCATGATGGCTAATCCGTTGGACGTTCGGCGGGGGCGTCGCCCTGAACGCGAGCGCCACCGGCACACATTGCAGGCCAAGCAGGTTCTGTAACTGCGTCCCCTGCGTCTTGTAATCCATGGGAACCTCCCCTCTCTCACATTCCACCACCAGGAAACCACCTGGGGTTCGGTATTCTCTCCCAAGAAATCGGAAACATCCTGTGACAGGGTCCCCGCGACGAGGTCCATCGAAGGAGACCGCGCCCCAGAGCTGGGGCCAGGCCTTGAAACGTGCGTCGTATCATGCAACCCAGACTCGCTCAGGCATACTGGTCCGCCAAAGGCCATCCGTACTGGCTCCGCACGCTCGGCACCCCAAACCACCTCTCAGGTGTCGCCTTCCTCACCGCCACAATCTCCCCTTCCCTCAGACCGTTCTCGTACGTGAAGCTCTCGCATCGCACCAACACTCGAAAGCGCGGAGACGATATATGGCACAAATACCGTCAGGACCATCTTGAGGAACCGGGCACCATTGAGATCACCCCTGACGATTGCGTCCCCGTGGTTAATCGCGATGAGCACTGCTCCAACAACTACTGCGTACTTCAGCGCCCGTCGAACTACAGGCCAGGTGCATGCCAAGCGAACCCAATCACGGATCACTGGTAAGCTCCCCTGCACTCTCAAGAGCGCTTAAAGTGGACGAGTTGGCGGTACACGACCTGCAGCTGAAAGCGGATTCCCACGCCTCCCCTCAGCGGAGAGCAAGAGCCCAGCAGCAGATCAGCACCGCGAAGGCGGCACTGCCGAGGGCCCACTGAACGCGAGGTCCCGGCCGACGGGGCACGGCCAAGGCGACGACGAGCCCCAGGCCGCCACCCACCAGGAGGCCAAAAAGGTGAGCCCACAGGTCGGCGCGCTTCCCCATCCCCAGCATCGCAAGGAGGGCCAAACCGGCCGCGATAGGCACCCAGGCCCGGCGCCCATGCCTCGCTCTCCGCCGGCGCCGCACGACCCCCAAGCCCACGAGCACCCCAACCGCACCAAACACTGCGGTAGACGCTCCTACCGAGACGTGAAGGGACCCGTGCACAAAGGCGTTTACGAGATTCCCTCCCGCACCCGCGAAGAGGACGAGGGCAGAGCCAAGTCCCGAACCCAACAAGCGACAAACAGCGCCCAGCACGACGGCCCCGGCGATCGCGTTGGCTACCGCGTGTCCGAGATCGGCGTGCAGCGTAAGCGCGGTCACGATCCGCCAGATCTCACCGAGAAGAATCCGCTCGGCGTCGGCGCTACCCCGCTCGAACCAGTATACCCCCGGATCCCACGGACCGGTCACAAAGAAGAATGCCAGAAGCACCCCCGCGACCCCGAGTCCCGTCCACAGGTGTCCAGCTCCGGCCGGTTCCTCGCCCTCCTGAGGCTCTATCGGGTTCTCGTGCTCGTAGGCAGTGAGGGCGGCACCAGCCCTTTCCACCTCTTCGGCCGGCACGCCGAGGACATAACCCTCCTGCGCGGCCCGCACCCTCGGGGTGAGGCCCTCGGCGATGAGCACCAGCGCCCACTCCTCGGCGAGCGCGCGCTCGGGAGCGACCCGTAGTGGAATCTCTGATTCCATATTCATGGTATGCGTCATCTGAGGCGTTCGCTACGCCCAACGCGCTCGGACGCCTTTGTGGGATAATCGGAGCCTCAGGACCATTGCTCGATAGTGATTAAGGCGTGCGCGATTCTCTGTTTCAGCGCCTGCGCCGACTCTGGAGTCCAGTCGTAGAAGCCCTGCCCCGTCTTTACCCCGAGCTCGCCTCGTTCCACTTTCCCCTTCAGCACGGGCGATACGTCAGGCGAGGATGCCAGATGAGGAAAAAGTCCCGAACTCATGGCCAAGAGTAAATCCCATCCCGCGACCTCAAAGACCTCAAAGACGCCAGCCACCGCCCAGCGGCGTCCGATGCTGTTTTTTATCACGGTATCCACGTCTTGTGCCGTAGCGACGCCGTTTTCAACGAGCCAGAGCGACTCCCGAAGCAGCGCCCCCTGCAGGCGATTCACGATGAAACCGGGAACCTCTTTCTGCAGGATGACGGGACGTTTTCCAATTTTTGCCAGCAGGGCAAAAATGGTTGCGACGGTTTCCTCGGATGTCGCAGGGCCTCGCACGATCTCAACAAGCGGGATGAGATATGGAGGATTGGAAAAGTGCGCTACGAGCACCCTGTCGGCCCGCCGGATCCCCGAGGCAAACGCACTCGGCATCAACGTAGACGTAGTGCTCGCCAGGATCGTGCGGTCTGGACACGTCCTATCAAGATCCCGAAAAATCCGGTGCTTGAGTGCCAGGTCCTCATACACGGATTCGATGACCACATCGGTACCTTCGACCGCCTCGGTCAGCACCGTGCTGGTATGAATCTTCGCCGGGACGGACTCGGCCTGCTCGCGGGTTACCAATCCAAACCCCATGAGTCTTTCGAGGTTATCCCGAATATTTCGGGTGGCCCCTTGCACACTGTCTTTGGTGTGTGAGTGCAGGTGGACCTCATAGCCGGCAAGGGCAAATTCCTGGGCAATTCCATGTCCCATCAAGCCGGCACCAACAACCGCTATCCGCCTGATCTCATCGGCGTTCACAAGACCCTCCTTTTCTCGAGCTACAGCTATCAATACCCGATGTCTGTAGGAACCTCGTGTATTCGAATCCCGCCAACACGCTCAATGTGGACCCAGCCAGCCGACCTTGACTAAATTCACACGTCCTTGTCGGTCAAAATAAATCCCCTCTGCTTCCAGCAACTGACGCTGCCGCAGCTCGCCGTCCCCGCCCCCGCGGCGACTGATCTTGCCCTGGCGGTTGATCACCCGATGCCAGGGAACATCGGCATCATCGGGAACCGCAGCCATGGCATATCCGACGATTCGGGCCGTACACCGACCTACGATTTTTGCAACCTGACCGTAGGTCGCCACCCCACCGGGCGGAATGTGACGAACAACGGCATATATCCTTTCATACAGGGGAGCCCCTCTCACCGAACGTGTGAACATATTTGTCAATACATCCGTCTCTGCTTTTCCACGTACCGTTGATGATAGTCTTCCGCCCGATAGAACGCCGATGCGGGCGTAATCTCTGTCACAATCGGTTTCCGATACCGCCCGCTCTTCTCCAGCTTTTCTTTACCCGCGATGGCCGCAGCTTCCTGATCGCAGTTATGAAAAAATATGGCAGATCGATACTGCGTGCCAATGTCCGGTCCCTGCCGATTGAGCGCCATGGGGTCATGGACATTCCAGAACACTTCCAAAAGATCCTCGTAGGACACCTCGGAGGGGTCGTACTCGACCTCCACCACCTCAGCATGTCCGGTCTTCCCCGAGCACACATCTGTATATGTCGGGTTTTCAAACGTTCCTCCGAGATACCCCACCGTCGTTGACACAACTCCCGGAACCTTTCGAAACGCAAATTCGACTCCCCAAAAACACCCTGCTCCAAACGTGGCCTTTTCCATTGTTTGTATGCCCTCCAATGATTTTCCGACTGCCAGGTTGGCAACGACACCTCTTGCGCACACGTCGCTTAGAAGACTTCCCCCGTCCGAAACGCGACACCCATCATGGCGAGAAGAACTGCAATGATTGTCACCGCAATGATGTGAAAGGCAAGATTCCCCATATTGTGCGAAGACAGATGGGGGGCAATTCGCACGCGCGCATCAACTGCGAGAGTGACCGTAAGAACGAGAAGGGCTACCTTGGCAAAAATGAGCGTGGATACAGGGTCTTCGAATGAAAACCAGCTGGAGACATCCGGAACCAGTTGATATGCGAGCCAGAAACCTGTGGCGACTTGAAGGAGCAGGGCCGGAAGTCCAATCCGTTCGAACCCCGAGTCGAACTCGAGGATCAACGCGGGATCGCGACGCCTCAGGGCCTTCGGTAGCACCGTCATCGCAAGTACAAGGTGTCCCCCTGTCCACACTGTGGCCCCCAACACGTGAAGCATCAGAAGATATTTATACATCGATCCCCTTCTACACCTACTTTGATTCAGGCGCCTACCGAAGGCGTGCGATGTGTACGGGAAAGATACTACAGGGGCTCATCACGGTACCGTTGCTCTTGGAAGATCGTGGACAGCGTCCAGAACGTATCAAGAATCTCCCCTGCACAAATCCTCATCTCTCCCTTCGTGGCGGCGCCACTTACCTCGGACATCAGGGCCTTGATTGCGGCCATGATGTCCAGGATTTCAGCCCGATCGGATTTCGCAGCGATGCAGTTTCGCACGTCGTCTATCAGCGGCTTCAACCCGTGGTGTAACCGCTTTGTGTACATCATCTGGGCTGTCAATCCCTGAAAGTCGGCGAGTCCCGCGGCGACCGACTCGAGGGCGTGAAGCAGTTTCTCTGCGTCCGCTTGAAGCCCCATCTCTCTCTCGAAATATCGTGGCCCATGCAGCCTGCGTCACAAATCAACATTACGCTGTAGAAGGCCGCGCAGCGCACTCCTGTCGGCTTTCTTGCCCTCTGTGACGGCAAGCTAGATACCCAGCTCGACCACCTCCGCATCGAGGTTGCCATCGCGTATGCAGAGACGGGCCACCGAGACCGGCAGGGCGAATCGCCGGGGACCGGCACTTCCCGGATTCAGGAACAGTACGCCGTCTCTCTCCTGAGCTCCAGGCCGATGCGAGTGGCCGGAAATCACGACGGTGAACCCGCCTGCCGCCGGATCGAGATCGAGTTCGCTCGGGTCGTGGAGGACATAGAGCGAGTGTTCGCCCACATCCACGACCTCGGTTTCCGGCAATGCCTCTGCCCAGGTGCCCTTGTCGGCATTACCCCGCACCGCGGCCACCGGCGCGATCTTTCTGAGCTCCTCCAGAACCTCGGGCTTTCCGATGTCGCCAGCGTGGACGATCAGCGTAGAACCCTCGAGCGCGGCGACCGCTTCAGGTCGCAGCAGCCCGTGGGTGTCAGCGATGACCCCAACAACGTGATCAGCCTGTCGACCGGACCCCATCCTTGGCCAACTCCTCCTTGTCCAGCACGCTGACGCTTCGTTCACCCGGCAATACTGAACCTACCATGCCCGCATACTTGTGTCGAGGCGCCGACGTCTTCACCGGCCAGACCGCAACCGAATGCGCATCCAGCTATTTTCGACCGGTGCGAGAACACGACCACGCATCCCGGCGGAAATCGCGAGGGGCGCAGAAAACAGCAGATGAATCTCATTGCATTGCCCGGATCTCGGCGTGGCGAAAGCAGGCGACCAGATGATCGTTCACCATTCCGGCAGCCTGCATGAACGCGTAACAGATGGTCGAGCCCACGAAAGTGAAACCCCGGTCTTTCAAGGCCTTGCTCATCCCGTCTGATTGCTTCGTCCGGGCGGGAATCTGCCGGATCGTTGCCCACGAGTTGTGCCGAGGCATCCCGCCCACAAACTGCCAGATAAAGGCCTCGAACGATCCGATCTCTTCCTGGATCCGAAGAACTGCCTGGGCGTTGCCCACGGTGGCCGCAATCTTTTGTCTGTTCCGGACGATTCGGGGGTCTAACAGCAGCCGATCCATTCGGCGCGTCGTGTACCGGGCAATCTTGTTGGGCTCGAAGTTGTCGAACGCCCTGCGGAAGCCCTCGCGCTTGTTGAGGATAATCGCCCAGCTCAACCCCGCCTGGAAGGTATCCAGCACCATGTACTCGAAGAGCTTCCGGTCGTCGTGTACGGGTACGCCCCACTCTCGATCGTGGTAGGCGATCATCAGCGCACTCCCCTCGGCCCACCCGCACCGCTTGGTCATGGCCGCCGTCGCCCCCTCCGGCTCAATGGCTCAACCCGGCCATTATCCATTGTATTTTGTTCAAAGCCTCATGCGTTTGAGGTAAACAGCCGGGATTCGGCCATATCAATTCCATGAACAGCCTCGTTATCAATCAGATACGAAACATAGATTATGTAATGGTTTAAGTTACTGTGTCATGGTCTTTCATTCAAATCGATACCGATTCCTCGCCAGACGCCGGATGGCCCCGCTGCACGCCATCACAGTTCCCCCTTCATGCCTCGGGATTCACCACCGTGAACAGCGCCGAATAATCCGCATCCCCCCAGCCCGCCGACACGGTCCGTTCCAACATGGCGCGGAGGCCGTGCAGGGCTCCCGTCTCAAGCCCCACGTACCTCGCCTCCTGCAGAAACAAATCGACATCTTTCAACAGATGGCGCGTAGGAAAGTTAGGGTTCGCATAATCGCGTTCCAACAGGCGTGACAGTTTCTTATCGAAGGTCGGGGCATAGAGGGCGCTGTCGCGTACGAGAGACATAAAGGTCTCCACCGGGACCTGATCGCGGAGAACCAGGCCCAGGCTGAGCGCAAAGGCAGCCGTCAGGGAGGCGATCAGTTGGTTCAGGGCAAGCTTCGTGGCCGCCGCCTGCCCCACCGGACCGATAAGACGAGGGCTCGGGCCGAAGCATTGGAGGAGCCCCGACCATCGTTCAAGCTGCTCGGACGAGGCCCCAACCATCACGATCAGGTTTCCAGCCCGCGCCTCGGGGGTACTCCCCAGGACCGGGGCCTCGAGATACTCCCCCCCGGCCGCCATCACGTCCTGGTGGATGGCCCGACTTTCGCGAGGAGCGATGGTCCCCATCTGAATGACGGTGCGCCCCGCCAGTGTTTTCCGAGCGGCTTCCGAGAACAGGACCTGCCGTATCGCCTGGGCATCTGCCAGCATGAGGATCACACATGTCGCCGAGCGTATGGCCTCCCCAGGCTGCTCCGCGATTACCGCCCCTTTCGACCGTAACGGCTCGGCCTTCTGCCGAGTACGATTATAGACCGCCACCTCGTGCCCTGCGGCCAACAGCCGCTCCGCCATCGGCTGTCCCATCAATCCGGTACCCAAGAGCGCAATCTTCATGTCCTGCTCCCCACCCGTCCTGCGTTGCTCTGTATATGCTTCACCGACGACTGCGCGAGGCTTCCTCCTTGATCGCATCGAGGCTCACAACGGACTCATCCCCGAGCACCTCGGCGCTGTGCACCGCCCCCCGCGGCACAGCAAGACAGTCACCGACCTCAAGGACGGCTGCCTCCCCTTCCATCGTCATGCGAAATCGGCCGGAGACGACTGCATCGATCTTGTCGATGGCATGCGTGTGCTCGGGAAAAGATGTCCCCGGTGCGTACACGTAGCGTGTCACGCGATAGCCTCGCTCCTCCAACTTCTGCCACAGTGCTTTTTCAGACAAGGGCCCATCCCGCTCTGCATCCCACCGCTCGACCCTCATCGCTCCCCCCCCTTCATTCCGGCACCTAGCTCATGACATTCCCGACCTACTATACCTAAATAACAAGGCACTTACACATATCTCTTAAAGTAGTCGTTCATGTTCCAACGTGACGAAGCATCGTCCGTTTCACCACGGCCTCAAGCGTCAGTCCCTGCACCACGATCGAAAAAATGACAACAGCATACGTGATCGTCAGAATCACGTCGCGCTCGGGGCCGAGCGGCAGCGACAACGCCAGGGCGACCGAGATACCCCCCCGAAGGCCGCCCCAGGTCATGATCCGGACCGCTCCCGGACTGAACGTTCGAAAGACGCGAAGCAGTGTGACCGGGATCCCGACGGCAACGAACCGGGCCACGAGCACAAGCGGAATGATGAGCAGGCTCGCCAGGAGGACCTGCTGCGTGAACGCAAGCACCAGGACCTCCAAGCCAATCAGCACGAACAACACTGCGTTGAGGATTTCGTCGACAAGTTCCCAGAAGACATCCAGGTGAGCGCGCGTTTCCGCTGACATGCCGAGTAGCCGACCGTGGTTTCCGACCAAAAGGCCCGCCACCACGATGGCAATGGGTCCCGAGAGGTGCAGCGCGTCGGCCAGTCCAAAGCCTCCGGCGACCGTGGCGAGCGTGATGAGGACTTCGACCTGATAGTTATCCACGCTCTTGAGCATCTGGTAAGCCACATAGCCCACTCCCAAGCCAAACAGCGCGCCCCCGATCGCTTCCTGAACAAACAGCCGCCCGACGTGCCCGGCACTGACCTCATGGCTTCCGGTGGCAAGCTCCAGGATGACCAGGAAGAGAACGATGCCCACCCCGTCATTAAACAGGGACTCCCCCGCGATTCGCATCTCCAGGCTTTTGGGGACCCGGGCGGTTTTCAAGATACCCAGCACCGCAATCGGATCGGTTGGCGAGATGAGCGCACCGAACAGCAGGCAGTAAGCATACGACAACACAATCCCGAACCATCCCAGTACCACCCACATCAGCGTCCCGACGAGGAACGCCGATATGAGGGTTCCGACCGTCGCCAGGGAGCCGATGCTCCACTTCCACTCCATCAAATCATTGATGTTGATGTGAAGCGCGCCGGCGAACAAAAGGAAGCTCAGCATTCCCTGGAGCACCGTCTTGTCAAAGTCGATACTGCGGAGCAACGTCTCTGCCTGCTCCTGGAGGCCGAACCCGAACCATCCCAAGAGATTGAGCGTCAGCGACATCGCAAGGGCAATCACCATGACCCCGATGGTGATGGGCAGGCCAATGTAGCGGAAATTGATGTAGCTGAATGCGGCAGCCAGCGTGATTAGAATCGCAAGAATGCTAAACAGGTCCATGCCAGGCCCTTGCAGGACTTATCGGCGTGTATGAGCTGCAGGGATGACCTATCGTTCCTGGCGGTCTCACGCTGAGCGGTGCAGAGTTGTAACGATGCTTACGGGTGTGAGGAAGAAAAAGGACCTTTTGGCCTGTCCTTCTCAGGATTGAATCTCGGGCAAGCCTAACTCTGCCGCTGGAGGACTTACGATCAAGGACCGCCTGACGGCTCTTGCTTGGACAGCCCGAGTCGCCGGCGCGAACCGCTCCGTGCTCCCTCGTGCGGTTGGGCAACTCTCACCCCACCACCGTGTAACGGCGGATGTCCGGCTCCACCGCCACGAGCGGCGGGAGCCTACCGGCAGTCTCTTTGAAGTGGTTGGTAGCGATGTGGGCTTTGAACGCCGCGTCGCTCTCCCACTCCTCCACAAAGGTAAAGTCGGTCGGATCCGCTTGATTTTGGAGCAATTCGTAGCGAACGCAGCCCGGCTCCCCACGGGTGGGCTCGATCAGGCGCGTGAGAACGGCGCGCAACTCGTCCACCTTCCCCGGCAGTGCCACGATCCGGGCGACGACTCTTACGGAATTCTCCGACACTTCCCCCTCCTTTCCGCATTCGCGTGCAGAACCACACAAAGACCCCTTTCCCCTTGAACATCATGCGTCTGCTGCTGAGGGTGGCTGTGAGTGCCGCCCGGTTGACCGAATGTCGCGCAGCACATGTCCGAGCCCCCAGATGCTCTGAACCCTCGGCAAGTTCTTCACGCTGCCAACGATCGCATCCCGATCGTCCCCGGGATCGAGGTCCAAGCGCTCACCCGGGCCACACTCCAAGGGGGGTCGCACTGGCTCTCAGCGCCATGCTGCCGGCGTGAATCGCTGTCGCACCATCCCGCCGAGATACTGGCCTGCAAAGTATGCGCCCACCAGTATCGGAAAGGTCGCGAGCTGCCATCCCAATCCCGAAAGGATTCTTAGGCCCGCCACCACGGGAACTGGCGCGTGCACAGCGACAAACCACGCAAGTGAAAACTTCCTCACGCCTGACCGCCAATAGCCAAATGGGACGTTGACCACTACCACTGCAATCGCTACTACCCACACACTACCCACAACGCTTCCACAATCTGACGTTGCGATAACCAACGGACAGCCGCACAACCCGTGCTTCCGGTCAACGGGGCACATCCGAAGCTGCACGCTCTTTCACGCCTGCTACCAAACGCCCCGACTCAGCCTTGTGATTACTTTTTTCTCTCTAGCGGCGCAAGAAAGAAGGTTTTGGCCGAACCAGAATGCACCCAAATCACGGCAATGAGGCCCCTGAGTCCGTAGATCTGCACCTCCCATACCCGGTCCCCTTTGCGCGCGAATCCTTTGATCTGAACGTCCAGCGTGTGAATGGAAACGACCTTGGCCGTCTGCAATGCGCGGAGCCCCCCCATCTCCTTGACGTAGGCTTTCACGGCTATCTTCCTCGCCTCCTCCTCTGTTGATACCTTCGCTCCCTCTATCCGGAGAGGTGATTCCGCCAATGCGCTGAACCGTCGCAAAACACTCGTACCCTCGGAAACACCAGGCCGAACCACACTCATGACAGTGGCGAGAATGATCACGAATCGCAGCATTTTCCTACCCCAAACGCCTCCATACACTGGTCCGCGTTCTCGATCTCAGTCCTTCCGCCCAGCATTACCATTCGTGTGTGTCTTGCGGGACCCCCTCATCAATCGATTCAGCTGCAGGGTAAATATTGATCCCACGAACAGGATTATAGAGGTCCCCAGGAGCCTCCACACCAGCTCAGAATCCTTCGGTCCCCAAAGAAGGAGAATGCCGGTAGCCACACCCGTTAACACCGATACAAGACTGACAAGATAGCAGGTCTTATCAATCTTCGAGAATTCGATCATCATACTCCCAACCCCAAGCGAGTCCGGATACCCATATACACCGCGTGGTTCAAGCCGATTCGCAAACACAAATATGAGGATCACGACAAAGACAGTTACTACGAGCAAGGATACCATTTCCTCCTCTATTGTCCTTCATAGCGCTCTACGACGTGCGGTTAGCGGGGAGCGCCACTCCTGCCATGCCCATTGAAGTCCTTCTCTAACAGCTTCACGGGAAGCTTTGCATCCGCAATGGCCTGGATGCGCCATCGCTTGCGCGGGCGGTTCGTCCTGCGGGTTCTCTCGAAAATACCAGATTATGCCGTTCGCCTGTTTCAGCCGGACAACTTCTTGTTTCAGCTCTTCAAGAGTCGAAGTCTTTCCGCTGAGATAAATCGTGCCCGCGCGGTCAATTTTCACTTTGGCAATTTCTTTGAACTCTTTCACTGCGGATCCATTTTGTGCCTGCTCAGCTCGCTGGTCAGCTCTTCGATCGCACCCGACCCCAAAGAAAACTAGGCCAACAAGGATTACCCAAATGACCTGCGAGGCAGCCTCCATCCTGATTCATGAACGATACGTACCATTCTCCGTAGCCAGCGACCGACAGCGTCCTGAAATACCCTGCCGGCTCCGGCCAGCTGCCGTTGGCCTCGCCTCCTTTGGAACGAGATTCGAATCCTCCATCTTCCCTGTCTCGGGAGGCGTTGTAGGCAATATACCGGAGCTAGCCGAAGGGTTCAAGCGCTACCGGGCAAGCACGCGATCCGCTCAGCCTGATAGCCTTTCGGAATCTCTCAAAGAGATACGCGGATCCACAGAGAGATAGGGAGGATGGTGGGGGCTTTGCCGTCAGGGCAGGTCAGTCGAACCCATGAGGTACCGGTCGCACTCGCGCGCGGCGCCGCGTCCCTCATTGATGGCCCAGACGACGAGGCTCTGGCCACGCCGCATATCGCCGGCAGCGAAAACACCTTTCACGCTCGTGGCGAACTTCCCATATGTTGCCTTGGCGTTGGACCGCTCGTCCCGTTCGACGCCGAGCGACCCGAGCACCGTGTCCTCCGGCCCCAAAAAGCCCATGGCAAGCAGCACAAGCTGCGCCGGCCATACCTTCGCAGTACCGGGGATTTCTCTGGGGACGGGCCAGCCGTTGTCACCCCGTTCCCATTCGATCTCGACGGTGTGCAACTCTTTGACGTGCCCGCTCTCATCCCCCGCAAACTTCTGGGTCATGATGCAGAAGTGGCGGGGGTCTCGCCCAAAGATGGCCGTTGCCTCCTCCTGGCCGTAGCCAGCACGGAAGATGTTCGACCACTGTGGCCACGGATTGTCGGGGGCGCGTTCCGGGGGGGGCTTTGGCAGGATCTCGAACTGCGTCAGGCTCTTACATCCGTGGCGCATGACAGTAGCGACGCAGTCGGTACCGGTGTCCCCGCCGCCAATGACGATCACGTCCTTATCCTTGGCGGAAATATACTTGCCGTCCCGATGGTTGCTATCGAGCAGGCTCTTGGTATTGGCCCGCAGCAACTCCATCGCGAAATGAATACCCCTGAGGTTTCGCCCGTCGATCGGCAGGTCGCGTGGTTTGGTCGCTCCACCGCAGAGGACGGCCGCATCAAATTCCTTGAGGAGTTTCTCGACAGGATAATCCTTGCCGACCTCGGTACTCGTGACAAACTTCACTCCCTCCTCGGCCAAGAGATCGATACGACGCTGGACAACTCTCTTGTCCAGGTGGGGATTCGGAATGCCGTACATCAGCAGTCCACCGATGCGGTCGTCCCGTTCGAAGACGGTCACCCAATGACCCGCTTTGTTGAGCTGGGCTGCACACGCAAGCCCGGCGGGACCGGAGCCGACCACGGCCACTGTCTTGCCCGTGCGAGTGGGAGGAGGCTCGGGAACCACCCATCCTTCTTCAAAGCCCTTGTCGATAATGGCGCACTCGATGCTCTTGATCGTGACCGGGGGATCGATAATCCCCAGGACACACGCTGCTTCGCAGGGTGCCGGGCAGACCCTGCCTGTAAACTCGGGGAAATTGTTGGTCTTGTGGAGGCGATCGAGCGCCTCTCTCCAGAGCCCGTGGTAGACCAGGTCGTTCCACTCCGGGATCAGGTTGTTGGTGGGACAGCCCGAGGTCATGCCCTTGAGGATAATGCCGGTGTGACAGAAAGGCACGCCACAGTCCATACAGCGTGCCCCCTGCGTCTTCAGCGATTTCTCAGAAGCGTGGAGGTGAAACTCCTGCCAATCACGAACCCGTTCTGCAGGCGGACGGTCCGCCGGGAGCTCGCGCGGGTATTCCATGAATCCCGTCGGCTTGCCCATTCACTTTCCTCTTAACTCAATTCCCACTCACGCGTGCCAGATCGCGCTTGTTCGCTTCGAACGCCGCCATGGTGGCTTCCTCACCGCTCAGGCCAGCCTCCTCGACGCGCCTCATCGCTTCGAGCACCCGCTTGAAGTCCTTCGGAAGAACCTTGACGAACTTCGGCACCATTTTTTCCCACCGAGCCAGGATGAATCCCGCACGCTCGCTGTTGGTATACTCGGCATGCCGGCCGACCATGCTTTCCACTTTCTTGATCTCCTGATCGTCCTCCAGCCGTTCCAGATAGACCATCTCCTGGTTACACCGCCTGTGGAAGTCGCCGGACTCGTCCAACACGTACGCGATGCCGCCCGACATGCCGGCGGCAAAGTTGCGCCCCGTAGGACCGAGTACGACAACACATCCACCGGTCATGTACTCGCAGCCGTGATCCCCCACAGCTTCGATGACGGCATGCACGCCGCTATTCCGGACGCAGAACCGCTCGCCGGCCATTCCTCGAATGTAGGCTTCCCCACCCGTGGCACCATAGAATGCCACGTTTCCGATGATGATGTTTTCCTCGGGCACGAAGGTCGAGCCTTCGGGCGGGTAGACAATGATCTTTCCGCCGGAAAGCCCCTTGCCGATGTAATCGTTGGAGTCCCCTTCGAGGATCAGTGTGATGCCTCGCGGGACGAAGGCGCCGAAACTCTGGCCAGCCGATCCCTTAAAATGGAGTCGGACCGTGTCTTCCGGCAGGCCGTCGCCGCCATACCGCCGGGACACTTCGCTGCCCAAGATCGTTCCCACCACGCGGTTCGTGTTGTGGATGGGGAGGGTCGCCCGTATCGCCTCCCCCCACTCAAGCGCCGGCTTACAGAGGTCCAGAAGCACCCGTCTGTCGAGCGATCTGTCCAGCCCATGATCCTGAGGAATCTGGCAGTGGCGCCCCACGTCCGGTGGGACGTTCGGCTGATACAGGATGGCCGAAAAGTCGAGACCCTTCGCCTTCCAGTGATCGACGGCACTGCGTACATCGAGCTTATCGACCCGGCCGATCATCTCGTCGACGGTGCGGAATCCCAACTGCGCCATCCACTCACGCATTTCCTGGGCGATGAAGTGCATGAAATTTACGACATGCTGCGGGTCTCCGGTGAACTTCTTGCGCAGCTCTGGATTCTGCGTCGCGATGCCGACCGGACACGTATCGAGATGGCAAACCCGCATCATCAGACACCCCAGTACGATGAGAGGGGCCGTCGAAAATCCAAACTCTTCCGCCCCGAGGAGCGCCGCAATGACGACATCGCGGCCGGTCTTGATCTGCCCGTCGGTTTCTACCACGATCCGGCTGCGCAGGTTGTTGAGGACAAGGGTCTGGTGTGTTTCGGCCACTCCCAGCTCCCACGGAAGACCGGCATGCTTGATGCTGCTCTGCGGGGAGGCACCCGTACCGCCGTCATACCCGCTGATCAGCACCACATCGGCATGCCCCTTTGACACACCGGCAGCGATCGTGCCTACGCCCACCTCCGACACCAGCTTGACGTTGATCCGAGCATTGTGATTGGCGTTCTTGAGGTCATGGATCAGCTCGGCCAAGTCCTCGATCGAGTAGATGTCGTGGTGGGGGGGCGGCGAGATCAGGCCCACACCAGGCGTCGAGTATCGGACCTTGGCGATCCAGGGATAGACCTTGCGACCCGGCAACTGTCCCCCTTCTCCGGGCTTCGCCCCCTGGGCCATCTTGATCTGGAGCTCCCGTGCGTTAACGAGATATTCGCTGGTGACACCGAACCTCCCCGAGGCAACTTGCTTGATGGCGCTCGAGCGCGAGTCCCCGTTGGAGTCTGGGATATAGCGCGCCGGATCCTCCCCGCCTTCACCCGAGTTGCTCTTGCCACCGATCCGATTCATGGCGATGGCCAAGCTTTCATGCGTCTCCTGGCTGATGGAGCCGTACGACATCGCTCCGGACTTAAAACGCCGGCAGATGGATTCCACCGGCTCGACGTCCTCCAGGGGGATCGGTTCGGAGCCCAGCCTCAACTCCAGAAGTCCGCGCAGCGTGGCGAGCTTCTTGGACTGGTTGTTGACCAGTTCCGCGTATTCCTTGTAGGCGCGATAGTCGTTCGTGCGGCAGGCCATCTGCAGCTTGTGCACCGTGGCCGGGTTGTACATGTGATACTCCCCGTCACGGCGCCACTGATACTGGCCGCCGACGTCGAGGGTCCGGCCCTCAACCGGGCGGTCCGGGAACGCATGGGCGTGTCGCATCTCGACTTCATGCGCCAGCACCTCAATCCCAACACCCCCCACCCGAGAGGGGGTCCAGGTGAAGTACCGGTCGACGACGGCGTGGTTGAGGCCGACCGCCTCAAAGATCTGAGCGCCTCGGTAACTTTGGATCGTCGAGATGCCCATCTTCGACATGACCTTGACGACCCCCTTCACGGCGGCCTTGATGTAGTTTTTGACTGCTCGGTCAACGGTGATGTCGGTCAGCATCCCCTCCCGAATCATGTCGTCCAACGTTTCATACACCAGATACGGATTAATGGCGCCCGCACCGTAGCCGACCAGCAGGGAGAAGTGGTGGACCTCACGGGGTTCCCCGGATTCGAGGACCAGTCCCACCTTCGTCCGCGTGCCTTCACGAATGAGATGGTGGTGGAGGCCTGACACCGCCAGGAGCGCAGGTATCGGCGCCTTCTCACCGTCGACCCCCCGGTCCGACAGAATAAGGATGTTGGCCCCTTCGGCGATGGCGCCGCTTGCCTGGCGGCACAGCCCATCCATGGCCCGCTCCAATCCCGGGCCTCCCTCGGGGGCCGCAAAGAGAATCGGCAACGTCACCGCCTTGAAGCTGGGGAGATCGATGTGCCGAAGCTTTTCCAGTTCCTCGTTCGTCAGAATCGGCGTCTTCAGCCTGATCTGGCGGCAGGTTTCCGGATCCGGGGCAAGGAGATTCCGCTCCGACCCGAGCATCGTTTCCGTGGCCGTGATGATCTCCTCACGGATGGAATCGATCGGGGGATTGGTGACTTGCGCAAAGAGCTGCTTGAAATAGTTGTAGAGCAGCTGAGGACGGTCGGACAGCACCGCCAGCGGCGTGTCGTTCCCCATCGAGCCGACGGGTTCGACGCCATCCCTGGCCATCGGTCCGATAATGATGCGCAGCTCTTCGAAGGTGTAGCCGAACGCCTGCTGGCGCTCGAGCACTGTCTCACGATCTCGTCCGGCAACAGGGGGAGATTCGGGGAGGCCTTCGAGCGGCACCAGGCGCTCATCCAGCCACAGGCGGTAAGGATGCTCGGTCGCCATGCGGTGCTTGAGCTCTTCGTCCCCCACGATCCGTCCCTCTTCGGTATCCACCAGGAGCATCCGGCCCGGCTGGAGACGCCCCTTGTGGAGCACGCGGTCCGGCGGGACGTCGAGCACACCCACCTCCGAGGCCATGATGACCAGGTCGTCCTTTGTCACGTAGTACCGCGACGGGCGCAGGCCGTTCCGGTCGAGCACCGCACCGACTCGTGCGCCATCGGTAAAGGCGATGGAAGCGGGACCGTCCCACGGCTCCATCAGGCTACTGTGGTACTCGTAGAACGCCTTCTTTGCGTCGCTCATGCTCTCGTGGTTCGACCACGGTTCCGGAATCATCATCATGACGGCATGCGGCAGAGACCGGCCGGCCAGGACGAGAAACTCCAGGCAGTTATCGAACATGGCCGAGTCGCTTCCATCGGGTTGGATGACAGGCAGGAGCTTGGGCACATCATCTTTGAAGAGATCGGATGTGAACATCGACTGCCGCGCGTGCATCCAGTTCACGTTCCCGCGCAGCGTATTGATCTCACCGTTGTGGATCAAATACCGGTACGGATGGGCGCGTTCCCAACTCGGGAAGGTGTTCGTGCTGAATCGCGAATGGACCAGGACCAGGGCGGCTTCCATGGCGGGATCCGACAGATCCGGGTAGTATTCCTCGAGCTGCTCCGCCGTGAGCATCCCCTTGTACACGACTGTCTTATAGGAGAGGCTGGTGAGATAGAAGTATTTTCCGCCCGGCATCCCGGAGTACCGAACGGCGTTTTCGGCCCGCTTCCGAATGACGTAGAGTTTTCGCTCAAAGGCCAGCTCGTCCTGGATCGTGGGATCACACCCGATGAACACCTGGCGCACACACGGTTCACACGACAGGGCCGTGCGTCCCAGGGAGGCATTGCATGTTGGGACCGTCCGCCATCCCAGCAGGCGCTGCCCCTCCTCCGCAATGATCTCCTCGAAGCGCTTCTCGCACTGCCGGCGCTCGGAGGGATCGGGGGGGAGAAAGACCATCCCGACGCCATACTCGCCAAAGGAGGGGAGATGAATGCCGGCCGCGGCACATGCCTGCCGGAAAAAGGCATGCGGTGTCTGTAGCAGCAAGCCTGCACCGTCGCCGGTGTCGGGCTCGGCGCCGCGGGCACCCCGATGGGTCAGGTTCTGGAGTACCGTGAGCGCCTGGCGCACGATCTCGTTCGACTTTACCCCCTTGACGTTCACAACAAAGCCGATGCCGCACGCGTCGTGCTCGAACCGGGGATCGTATAAACCTTGTCTCGGGGGAAATCCGACGGATTTCACGTTACGTCCCTTCTCCGGACGAAACACTGAGTTCGGGACTGCCTCATTGCTCAACAGGTCTTTTCGGGAGGCCTCGGGACCCAGGACACACCCCCACGCCCCGCCCCTTCAAGGCATGGAACACCCCTCCTCCCACTCGCCCATCGGAGCCGGCGTCCCATAGAATGTTTTTATCCCAACCGGGATTCCTTGTCAATCAAAGACTTCCGAACTTCGTGACCCTTTTTTAGGCACGAGTTTGACGCCCAGGGCAAGCTCGTCTTGGCTGACCGGGATCAGTGTTAAACCCTGATTTAGGCCACCGGGACGCGCCCCTCTTCCCTCAATACTCGACCCTTTGTGAATTCTGGATAGGCGGGGAACCCCGACAGCATACCCGGCGGGGGGGGTTGAACCCCAACCACTCATGTTGGCAGGCGCTTGCGCAGCCACCGGATCTGGCCCCGGTGATTGATCTCGTCCTCGAAAACGTGAAACCACTTGAAGTAATTGTTGGCGGGCTGGCCGCCCCAAAAGGGAGCCTGTTCCGAGAGCCACTCGTCAGTCCGGTCGCCAAACTCGTTCAGGGTCTTTCGTCGGACGCTTCCGAGCAGCTCCACGTAATACTCCAGTGGATGGCCCCGGACCTCCTTCCTCGCCTTTTCGCCGAGATCCAGCAGCGTGTCCCACCGGCGTCTCTCATCAGGGGTCAGGCCGCGCCCCTCGAACGTGTCCACCTGATACGCCACCTCCACGGCGGCGATATGCCCCAGCAGAGCCCCGATCGTGTTACTCTGAGGGTCGTGCAGGTAGTCGAGCTGGCTGGTCGTTAGCCCTTGCACCGCCATCAACGTCGTGTACCGCGCGTAGTTCATCATCACCACCAGTCGGCCAATCTGAGGCGTGTAGCCTGGGAGATCCCGGACCAGAAACGGGCTTCCACCACTCTCATGCATCGCCAAACCCCCCGCGTACCACATTCCGGTGTACTACCTGATTGAATTTGTCCATCCTTACGCCTTAACGCCGGCCCCTAGGGGCCGTCCGCATCGTTCGGTGGGGATTCGCGACGGAATTTCTAAAGGCGGTATACCCAATTTATTTGCTAGCGAATTTCAGAATATGATCAGTGGGTGTTTTGCTCGATCCAATCGAAGAGTCGTCTTGGATCGATCCGCAAGACATGCCGTTGGCCAGGAAGAACGGTAAGGGAGGCCCGGGCTTTGGCCTGCTGAAGCGCTCTGAGGGTGTTTTCGGCGAGGCGCTTCCACGACACGTCTCGCCCCCCGACAAGAAGCCATACATGTTTCCCCATCAGGCTCTCGAGATCCTTCGCGGGCCCCCGATACCCCCCGGGTAAGACGACAACCGCCCCAAACCACCCTGGCTCGGCGACGGCCGCGTAGAAGGCGCCCAACCCCCCGTTTGATGCCCCGGTCAGGGTAACCCGGCCCTTGTCATACAGCACGTTCGTATCCATCCAGTCAAAGACCGCCGTGAGAAGTGCAACCGCATCGGTCCGCAGGACCAGTCCGAAAACCTCAGGAGCAACAACGATATAGCCCCGTTCGTAGGCCTCTTGCTCCCAATATGCTTCGAGGTTGACCTGTACCATTCGGGCATTCCCCGGACCTGGAGGAAGCGTGAAAATCACGGGATATCTTTTCGCCGCGTCATAACTTCTTGGGAGGACAACCGTGACAGGGAGACGGGTCTGATGGTTACCGTAGGTGAGTACGATCTTTTGTTCTGCAATTCTCGCCGCGGAGGCGGGGGCCACCAACAAAGCACACTGCGCAATGAGCATAAACAATAGGCACCATGATTTCCTCACAGCGGACTCCGTGTACGACAAATGTGCCTGTCCCCTTGCTCGATCAGATCAGCGCCATCCGATGGGCTTATAGCCTCGCTCACGCAGACATTCCTCGACGTACCGTTTCTGAACAGGATCCAGATTTCGGGAGCGGGAGAGCCCTCGTATCAGGCCCCCCGTGCCCCCACCGGCGGCCCCCGCCGCCGCGCCACGCCCAGCGTGGCCAGTCACCGCACTGACTGCCGCACCAACTGCGGCGCCTGCAGCAGCGCCTCCCGCGGTGTGGCCGACGACTTTTCTTCCCGGCCGCGATTCCAGTCCGGCCTCGGCTGCGAGGTTGATACACTCATCGATGTCGCGCTCCGCGGCAACCCGTCCCACTTCCCGAAGCCGCTCATTCGGATAGAGGACCGGACGTTTCGATGCGCATGCCGCGCTGAAAACAAGGATCCCTAGCACCATTATCAGACGCAGGCGATTGTTCCTCATGTGACACTCGACCCTGGTTGTCATCGAGTAGCCCGACGATGCCTGGTGGGGGGTGTTGCCTGCACGCCATGACCTGGCAGCGGGCTTATGGCTTGTCCGTGAACTCCAATAGAACAAGCTAAGGAAGGTTGATCGCTCGTGTTTTCAGACAAGTGTTCGCCTGTAATTCCGCTATCCCTTCTTGACATTAAAGAACAGTTGCTTGTCTTTGCGCCGCCGGTCAATCCGTGCGTGGCCAGTCGCAACCAGAACATAGAGGATGTTGAGGGCCTCGAGCGCCGAGCCGACAAGGCGGGGATTCCGTGAACGTCTATGCACATCCTGTGAGGTGACTCCCTGTTTCCCCCCGGCAAGCCGCTGGACATAGCGTACCGCCTCGATATCTACGACGTTGAAATTCCCCGCTTTGCGCTTCGTGCGGGAAAATGAGCATATGAAATAGAACTTCTCCCCCTCGAACACATGGTACGTCTGAATTTGACCCTTGACCTTCCCCCGAAAGGTCAGACCCGCGCCGAGACTCTTAAGATTCATGATTCCCTCCTGTAGAGGCTTCTTCCCGCATGCTCGCATGCGGTTTACCACGAAACGGACCGGCGGTATTATCCCTTAAACGTTGCTGCCGTGCAGTCTATTTCGCCCTCCTCGGATCGAGACTCAAATCCCATGCTTCCTGCCTCAAGGGGACTTGGTGTGCCGAGTGCTGTCGTGAGAGACGACCCAGAGAGACTGATATTTTGTTTGTGTATTCAGTCCTGACCCCCTCCGCAGACACGTTGAGAACATGGGACAGGATACGGCCCGTAGCCAATCAAAGGCGCGGTGGCATGAAACGTTTCTATCTCTACCCCGTCTCGGAGTCAAGAAAAGACTCCCGGCCCTTTTTTGACGAACGCGACTGTGGTACAATTGCGCTGCCCAGGAGACTTGAACAGGGAGTTCCCATTCATGGATAGCGAGATCAAGGAGCACATCCCGGCCCCGCCCCCCGTAGTCGGTAATCACAGCAAGGTGATCCGGCACCGGGGAAACTTTACCTGGCAGGATATTCCCCTCGAGCCATACAAAGAGACGACCGAGACCTGGAAGCGCATCACGCGCCGCGAGCTATCGGGGAAACGCGGGGAGTCCCAGCGGTTTCACGTGCGGTATTTCGAGATCGCCCCCGGCGGCTATAGCACACTGGAAAAGCATGAACACGAACACGTCGTCATTCCGCTGCGGGGGCGAGGCGAGGCTCAGTTCGGCTGCTATATCTACAAGGTAGGGTTGGGGGATGTGGTGTACGTCGCGCCGAACGACCCCCATCAGTTTCGCAACCCCGAGAACGCACAAGAACCGTTCGGCTTTCTCTGTATTGTCAACGCCGAACGCGATACACCGCAGACCGTGGACGGCGTTGGCTTCTGCCATATTTGTGAGTGAAGGGAGGCTCAACAGGCACTCGAGATGGGCTTTCTGAAAGGGCGCCCGGATGGTTGGGGTCGGGCGTGCGATTTGCGATGTGCCCGCCTCCCCTTCTGCCGTGCCACTACATCCGATCGGTGCAGCAACCTCAAGAAGGTGCCGCCTCCCGTATATCTTCCTCGTCGTCGTAATGTCTCCGGACTATCTGCTAGCCAAAAACAATTTTCATAATCTGTGCACCGGGATCCTCACCCAACACGACGTAAAATGCCACCGCTCCAAGAATGCCGTGTACGATACCGACCGCCCACAGATTCGGGAATTTGTGGTAGATCAGGGTGAAAAAGAAGCCGCCCAAAACAGTAAGAAAGACCAATGGAGCGCGTGGATAGTGCGCCATTCCAAAGAGTACCGCGGCTGCACAGGCGATCGCGAGGGGATGAGACAGCAATCCTGTCAGGTTCCTCGCAATAAGGTTCTGGAGAGCAAACTGCTGAGCAATGCCCCACACGGGATAGAGCCCGAGGGTAAGCCAGAACGTCGCCGGAAGGGATACCGATCCCACCACCATTCCAAAGGCGAAGATAAGCAAGACACCAACCGCGCCAAAGCTGAGCTGAAAACGGAGTGCCGTCCAGAAGTTGTCGAGTCGCATGCCCCATACCCGCAAGACGTTCTTCGAACGCATTGCACGCCAGACCAAATACATCAGAAAGCAAAGAGATACCAAGATGTTGTAGATTTCTGCAACCGACGGTGACACGAGAATCTCGGTTGCCACGTGCAGCGCACCAGCGATGATAATGACCACGAGCTCGACGGTACACGGGTGGTCGCCGTAGTTATCCGATTGTTTGATTTCCTCCTGGGTCAATTCACTTCACCCCTTCCATAGCCACGACGGATTCTCCTGTCGGGGCCGCCACAGGCAGTTGAGATCAGGATTGCGATTTCCTATTTGCCCTTCTCGCCTTTTGCCCGTGCCGCCAAATTCAATCGGCGCCCCCTCTCGAAAAAGGTGCCTATCCCCCCTTTTGTCCCCGGGAGCGTCCGAAGACTTTGCCCTGCGTGCTATCCATATCCTCTCTCATCCAGGGCGAACTCTCATCGATTTGGAATCTGCTACCACCAGTAACAGCTTTGCCCCACCGGAGTCTATTTCGCCCTGCCGGGATTAAGACCTTTATCGCGGGCCTGCCAGAGCAATAAGTGCTCCTTCCGGAGGAGGGAAATGTAATTGCGATCCCCCGTAAGGACGTATGCAGCGGTTAACCTCTGGACATCCTCGATCCATTCTTGGACATTTGGATGGCCGGATGCGGTTTCGAGAAGTTTCTCGAATGCATCCCTCCCAGAGGAAATGATCGTAGCCTGCTGCTCTGGACGATACCATTGAAAGACCGTGAAGCCCGCACGAGTAAAGACAGCCGGAACGTCAAGCTGGATCCCTTGATTTTTCAGGTTGACAGACAACCCGCTGAGACAGGCTGCCATCAAACATGCGGCACACGATGCTGTCTCGGTCGTGGCACCGCTGGGGTGAGGCCTGTGTTCTGTTCCGGCCCCCTCAAGCGTGGTTGAGAGGATCTCGCTCAGGACAATAACCGCTGCCTCAGCGAGGTCATCGGAAGGCTCTAGGTTCGAACTCTCCTGGATCTCGTTCGCAGCAGCAATTAACGCCTGGTCGAAAGGCTCGGCAGGGTCCGGCACCTTGGCCTTACTGGTATTCATTTCAGGCACGATGCAAGCCCCTTCAAAGCTAGCCTGGAGGAGCAACCCCACATACCTCTTATCATAACCTTCGTTCCCTGTCAGCAGTCCTGCAGGCCAGGCCTGCTCCCCTTTCATCTTAGACTGCCGATAAAGGAGGGGATACACTCACCGTGCCAGCCGCTTGCCCAGGAGATTCAGCTTGAACTTCCTTACTGTATCAGGCATCAGCAAGTCTCCCCTCGGACTCTCGAAGTAAAGCGCGTCGAAGGGACATTGCACGATGCATGCTCCACACTGTACGCACTTCGCCGCCCTCGGCAGGGTCGCCACATGCCGAACCTGTTCCACCTCGAAGACGGCCGTAGGGCACACCTGCTCACACAACCCGGCTCCCTTGCACCGGTCCGAGTCCAGACGGATCCGAAGCAGTCGGTCTTCGTGGAGGCTACTTTTATAAACGGGGGTGCTCCCCATCAGGTCGAGACTCACAATCAGGACCACCACGATTGAGCTAAGGCCCCAACGGAACATCAAGTCCCAGGAAAAATCACCGGCCAGGCCCGCATAGCCAGCGAGACCAAGCATGAAGAGCAGCCACAGGAGCAGCGAAACGCCTCGCTGGCCGAAGTCGAAGAACACGAAGCCGACATGCTTCCCCCCGGTACGGAGGCGTCCTTCGTAAAGGGGAAAGCTTAGGAACATGAGAAGAGACAGTCCCCAGACCAGACCGACAAGCGGGAGCACTCCGTCCCTCCACACTGGAAAGACGACGAGCGCACCAACGAGGGAAATGGGAAATGCCCAGGCGACGGCCATTTCCATCCGCTGCGGCCACAGGAAGCTCACCCTGCACATTTCTGCGGTCTTCTCGCGTCCGCCGCTGAGAAAGGCGGGAATTGCGGCTGCGTACACCGGTCCCCACACGACTCTCCAACCGGTCTTCCCGTGAATGATCTTTCCCTCGATACCCGTTGCAGCGAGTTGCGGCAGGATTACCTGCCGGTGGTCCACGAGGTCTTCGATACCACTCGTCTTCAGGACTGAGACGACGTTGTGATTGGTCAAATGCCCCCCCGTCGCGCCACACCATACGTTGACTCCGCGGCTGTTCGCAACCAGCAGGTATGCATCCATCCCTTCGAGGGCGCGCTTGACGCGTTCCACTGTGAGGTGGAAGTTACCGGTTAGAAGGACTGGTGAATTGCGGCCGGGGTTTCCGATCTTGACGAGACCCATCTTACACGGAAACGGAAGCACCCGCAGCAGAGTTTGGAGGACATTGACCCAGACGAAAGTAAAATGCTTCACGGTACCACTCCAGCGGGCTTTTGGGCCACGAGCTCGATGAAGCTTTGCAGCGCACCCGACTTGACCGATAGGATCGTCAGACCCGCCTCGGTCAATCGCTTCGGCAACTCCGCGATGGGATGCGTCGTTTGCTGGGTGATGAGGTAAGCAAGGACCACGAGAGGTGTTCTGGCCAACGACTGAACCACCCGGGCGGCAAGGGTTCGAGGTTTGACCTCATCTGCGACGAGCAGAAGGCCTCCGGGCCGCAGGATCCGCCCTACCTGCCTGAGGGTGTAGGCACGCTCATCCTCGCTCAACTCGGAGAAGCAAAGGCCACTCATCACTGCGTCGTACTTCTCTGCCTTCTCACCGTCCAGCTCGGCGACGCCCATCTCTACGAAGGTGACGCTTTCCGCAAGACCTGCTTCCCGCGCGCGCTGCGCAGCGATCTCGAGCATCCGAGCGTTGATGTCGATCGCTTTCACCTTCCCCCCACGTCGTGCGGCCCGAAGCGCCAGGGCGCCAGTGCCGCAGCCGAGATCCATCACTTGCTGCCCGTCCTCGACGTGGCTCGCAAGGCGATCGTAGGCCCTATCCAAACATCCGAGCGTGAGGAGGCGGATACCGAGATCGTATCGACTCGGAGCGGATTCCAGGATCCGCATCAGGACATACGTGCTCATGGTAGCATCCACGCTGGTGGTTTGCTCCCAAGCGCGCGTCGCATCTTCCTTGCTGGGCACCCCGAGGGGTTCAACAGGTCACAACTAGGGACTGGCGCCGCTCGGTCGGATAGCCGAGGGGGTCGAACAAGGTTTCAGCGGCCCGCAGGAGCAACTCTATATGCCCCGCTTTACGAGCACGGACGCAAGTTCCCATTGATGGTGGTAACGAGCCGGTCATCTTACCGCTTTTAAGATGTCGGCTGTGGGATGCACTTTGTTGAGGCAGTAGAAATGAATCCCGGGAGCACCGCCGTCCAAAAGTTGTTGGCACTGGCGGATGGCAAATTCGATCCCTGCTTTGAGGGTCGCATCCCGATCATCCTGTAACGGTGCAAAAATTCGTTTCACTTCGTCGGTGACGGTCGCGCCGCATAACAAACAGAATCGCTGTAAGGCCGCATAATCTGTGATTGGCAGAATGCCCGGAATCACCCGCACGTGAACGCCAATTCTGCGCAGCCGCTCGACGTATTCAAAATAATCCTTGTTATCAAAAAATAGCTGCGTGATGACGAAATCCGCTCCCGCGTCGATTTTCAACTTGAGAAACTCTGCATCCTTGTCCCTATCCGGACACAAAATATGTCCTTCGGGGAATCCCGCCACCGCAATGCCAAAATACTCCGCGTACTTCGCACGGATAAACGCGGCCAGTTCACTACTGTACTTGAAATTGTCATCCGTGGGTTGCCAGTCAGGTTGACCTTGGGGGGGATCACCGCGCAGGGCCAAAATATTTCGTATCCCCCGAGATTTAATGTCCTCCACGATTGCCGCGATATCATATTTTGTATTGAGAACACAGGTGAGATGCGCCATGCCAATGACATGATGGTGGGCTTCGATATGCTGGACGATATCAAAGGTTTTTTCCCGATTTCCTCCACCGGCCCCATACGTACACGAGATGTAATCGGGCTGCAGTTCGCAGAGCTGGGCGATGGTGTTCAGTAAATTCTCATACCCTTTGTCCGTCTTCGGCGGAAACAGTTCAAACGAAAACGTTCGCTTTTGATGGGCAAAGAGATCTTTTATTCGTTCCATACGCAAGTATCCTTATTTGCAGGTCTCTTTCCGCGAGGCCCGCCTTGGACGGGATCTCGGCCCTCAGTAGCAGCATACCGAAGTGAGCCGAAGGGATCAAGGGGCACCGAGTCAGGGGTAAATCCGCTCGGCCGGGTGGCCGACGGAGGCAAGCAGGGTCTCGGCCGCCCGTAACAGCAAGCCTCATACCCCTCCTTATCATAGCTCTCGTCTCCTGTTGGCGGCACTGCCGGCCGGGCCCGCGCGCCTATCAACATATCGTAACAGGACAAGCGGGCTGAGATGTCAAGCCAAGATTAGAGAGAGGGTGAGGATGGTGTCAATTCGCATGATGCGGTAATTTTCGTAGACAATCTGATCTCCTGACGAACGACGGCAACTCAGAATCCATCCTTGCGGAGCTGGCAGCTGCGAATGTCACGCCGTCGTCCGGAAGAAACATCTTGATCCACACCCCCCGCGAGTCGTACCAAAGCTCTCGATTGTGACCATCTTGATCTTGCACAAGGTACCGTTCCGCATTTTCGGACTTGTTTTCGATCGATAAATTCTCCACTCCCTTATTGGAGGTGATCATCGATTCAAGTTCTCCCGTAATTGGGCTGATAACCTGTACGATATGGTCTGACCCCCTAAATACAGGATTCAAGAAATTCGTTGGGACGGCCTCTGCGGAAATTTGTTGACTCTTCTCTGAGCCAAATTGTTTGAAGAGTACATTATCTTTTCGAACAAGCGAGACCGTCATCGGATCGCCGAATTCATCCCATGGGCACACACTCGGTCGCGCCATTCGTACGAAAATGGAACACCAGCCTACGGTAAAAGACTCGAAGGCTGTTAGCGTTCCGTGGCGCCACACCTCCCTCCGTTTCGAGGCACGGCAGTAACCGGTGTCATCCAACCATTCCTCAGTTTCCACGACGACATCTTCGCCCTGTCGTGTAGATACAATCTTCTGTATTCCTGTCTGGTTGTTCTTGCGAGTAATCTCATAGTAGAACGTCCCCATGGGCCAATCCTGGGATAAAGCGGTGCCGCTCACAAAGAGAAAGGGGATCCAGACGAAGAGCCATCTTCCAAGTGTGATCCAGGACTTTGTGTTCCTGTCAAGATTGCGCCGGTGAGCCATTTCTCAGATTTTCCCCATCGGATGTCTGGCAAACCGAAACATTATGGTATTCCCGTTGTGCTAATTGCGCGCCCCGGCGTGCCCCTCGCGGATATGGAATGCAATTCCCGCACCAGCGATCGGCGGGAGCAGATGGGACGCCGCCGAAACTCATATATGTCCTGATCGTGTAAAGATGGTTTCGGAGCATCGCTAAGGATAGATAGGAAGCTCAAGAGGTGTCAAGCCATGACTGGAGCCGGGCGGCCGGATAGCCGACCGGGGCAAGCAGGGTCTCGGCCGCACGAAGCCACCTGGAGACGCCGTGGCATAAGACGCTTGAGAATATGGGGGATCAAAGCATCCTCGTTTTGCTTTTTTCGTCTTCCGCGGCAAACGTTGCTATAATAGCCGTAGTATTGGACCATTTTTTTCACACTGTTCATACATCTTTTACCCTTCCGTCGGCGTCGAGCAATGCCCGCGTAACCTTCGCCCGCTATCGCACAACCTGACCAAGCCGGGCCGCCAGTACTGGCAAGACAGCGACTAGCCGAGGGACTAGCTCCCCCGGGGAACGGTGAGCGCGAATCGCTCGCGCAGCAGCCGCAGCGCTTCGGGCGTGAAGAGGTCCGGCGGTCCTCCCGCCCTGACTCGTCGGGCCTCGTCGGGGCGGCCGTCCAGGAAGAGGGCGAGCACCAGCAGGCGGAGCGTCGCGGCGTCTCCCTCCTTGCGCTCGTTCGCGGCGGCGTAGTGGGTCGCGGCCGCGGCGTAGTCCCGGTCGGCCAGGGCGCGGTGCCCGAGGAGGCGGTGGACCGCGGGGTCGGGATGGCCGGGGCCCGGGTGGTCCCGCAGCTCGGCCTCAAGGAGCCGCAGCTCGTCGGCGTTCGTCCCCAGCCTCCAGAGGACGAGGGTCCGGTAGTCCGTCATGGAGAGCAGCTCAGACAGCTCAACGATCAGATCCCGCTTGGGCCCGAACTTCCAGGAGGTCATGCTGTCGTGGAACGCAAACCGGGCGGCGAAGTGGCGCAGGCTGGCGCGTCGCAGCCCCTCCGGCCACAGACGTCGGATGTGCCCGCTCGCCAGGAACCGGTGCTGGGCTCGACCCGGGTCGAGCAGCAGCGGGTAGAGCCTCTCCCACTCCGACGCTCCCCACGGGCTGAGCCGGTAAGGGAAGTCGTCGACGAGCGGGGGGATATCGCCGACGAGCTCGAGCATCCCCTCGCCATCGAGGACGAACAACGCGCCGAGCTGCTCTGGCGACTCGACGCCCAGGTCGCGGAGCTCGGCACCCATCCGGGGATCCTGCCACGGACGGCGGAACTCCTCCTCGCTGACGGGGCGACCACCCTCGCGCACCCCGAGCAGGATCCAGTTGCCCCCGCTGCCAACCCACAGCGACGACTCGGGGAACACATCCACCCAGGCGCGCACGATGGCGCGCAGGTCGGCCTCGTTGAGTTGGGGAACAGGCAGCCAGTGGGTCGCCATCCCGCCCGGCGCCAGGCGGTCGTGGGTGAGCTGAAAGTACTCACGCGAGTACAGGTTGACCACGCCGAGCCCCTGGGGTGGCGGGGGCTCGCTCGTGATCAGGTCGTAGCGCTCATCCGTCGTCTGGAGGAAGAAGCGCCCGTCCTCGATGGTGACCCGGACGCGCGGGTCGCGCAGCGGGTGGTCGGCGGGCGACGGGTAGACAAGCTCGCCCAGCTCGACGACATCGCGTGAGATATCGACCACGTCGATGCGCTCCAGGCTGGCGGTGTTGGCCAGCGCCCTGGCGGTCATACCGACGCCGTAGCAGATGAGCAGCGCGCGCCGCGGCCGCGGGTGGAGGGCGACCGGCAGGTAGACGAACAACTTCATGTAGCGCTGGGCGACCGTGCTCGTGTCGGACATCGAGTGGCCGTTGGTGACGAGGCGGTGGTAATAGGGGCGGCCGAACCGGTCGGCGCGCAGATAGAAGATGATCTCGTTGGAGCCCTCGCGGAGCGCCTCGAGGTAGGCCCCCTCTTTCGTGAAGCGCTCGTAGGAGCTGGCGAAGATCCGCGCGCTCACGCTCCCCCGCGGGAAGAGCGCGCAGGCGAGCAGGAAGGCGACCGCGGTGGTGGCCAGCGCGATGCGCTCCGGGCGGACCAGTCCCCCCGGCGGCCAGGCGAAGGCAAGCAGCCCCACGCCCCCGTAGCCGAGCGCGAGGACTGCGAAGGAGGCCTCGACCCCCCAGCCGGGGACGAGCAGGAAGCCTGCAACCAGCGCCCCGAGCATCGCGCCGAGGGTGTTGGCAAGCGTCAGGTAGCCGGCGGCGCGCGTCTCGGAGCCCAGCTCGGTGTGGAGCTCCGTGCCGAGGAGCGTGAACAGGACGCCGGACAAGACGGAGACCGGGAGCATCAACCGCACCGCTCGCCCGATGAAGACCCACCCGACCGTGCTCCAGGCCAGGTCGAGGCCCAAGGCGGGGGACGCGTACAGGGTCAGGGTGAGGACGGCGGCGGCGCCCGAGAGCAGGGCGGTCGCCGCCGCCAGCCGGTCCTGCCGGCGGAGCCGCGAGTACCTGGATGCGAGAAACCCGCCGATCCCGATCCCCGCCAGCACGACCGCGAGCATCACGGCGAACACGACGCTCGTCCCAAAGATGTGCAGGCGGAGGGTGCGGAACCACACCACCTCCAGGGCTAGGAGGAGTCCACCGGCCAGGAACGCGGCCAGGAGCAGGCGCAGGGCACGTCGGGTGAGCGGACGCGGCTCCGCGGCGACCGCTGGCCCTGGATCCGCCGATCGCCCGGCAGCGCCCCAATGCCGGGTCCCCCGCAGCACGACCAGCGCCACGCTCAGATCGAGGATGGCCGCGACCGCGGCGGTGCCGCGGACGCCGACCTGCTCGATGAGGACGAGCTCCCCGGCGAGGGCCCCCGCCATGGCGCCGAGGGTGTTGAGCCCGTACAGGAGCCCGAGGGAGTCGCCGAACCCGCGCTGGCGGGCGCACAGCTCCCGGACCAGGAGCGGCAGGGTGGCCCCCATCGCAGCCGCCGGGAGGAGCATCAGCAAGAAGGCCAGGCCGAGGCGAACGGAGTTGAGCGCCCAGGGCCAAGCGGTGAGATAGCGGAACACGGGTGCCAGGAGCGCGTTGAGCAGCGGGAACAGGAGGGCGAGCCCCAGCCCGAGCACCCCGATGAGCAGCTCGAGGAGCCCGTAGGCTCGCAACGGGTCACGCAGGCGCTCCCCCCAGCGGCCGACGACGCCGTTGCCGATGGCGAGCCCGCCCATGAAACTCGCCAACACGAGGCTGCTCGCCCACAGGCTGTTGCCGAAGGCCAACCCGGCCAGGCGAAACCACAGGGTCTCGAACACGAGCGCCGTGGCGCCGGAGAGGAAGAACAGCGCGTAGAGGACCGCTCCAGGGAGGGGCCCGGTCTCGTTGTCGGCGCGCACGGAGCTCATCGCAACCGCCCGTGGCTCATGGGGCCACGATAAAATTGGGGCGTGATCACAGCAAAATGCCCTCTCGGGTCTCCTAACCCCAAGAGGGTTGCAACGCTTGTGCCACCAGCGGTTTAGAGGCTATCCCACCTCATCAGGAGATCATCCGCCAGGCTACCAACCCGCCGTTTCCATTTAGTGAAGTGATAAGAACTCCCCTTTGGGCGAGAGCAACCCAACGAGCCAGGCGCTTCGTGTCAAGGGAAATAGAAACAAGGAGATACGGCGGTTAGAGACTGAAGAGCAGCCCGAAGGAGGTCACGAGGTGTCAAGCCAGGACTGGAGCCGGGCGGCCGGATAGCCGACCGGGGCAAGCAAGGTCTCGGCCGCCCGCAGGAGCAACTCGACGTATCGCTCTTTATCATAGCTTTCATTGCCCGTCAGCAGCACTGCCGGCCGGGCCCGCTCCCCCTTCACCCGGGCCTTCCGATCGAGGATGATGTAGCCGATCTGCTCTCCCGGGTGGAGCTTCACGCCGGCTCCGGCCATCGCTTTGGCGGCGATGGCGCCGGCATCCTCCCGGACGTACTGCATCGGGTCCTTCGACAGCGTCCGGGTGATGACGAGCTCCTCGAACGGGACCCGTCCCTCACGGATCTCATCCACATGACGCCTGAGCAGCTCTAACGCCTCGGGGACCCGGGCCATAAACTCGGTGGCATTTTCAGCCCGGGCCAGGCAGTCGAGCATTGCTTGCTGAGCCCGGGCGATCCGGGGGGCGGTGTCGTGCCGCCGAAGCTCAAGACCCCGGACCTTTTGGTCTCCGCTCTGAAAGACCCCGTAGAAACGGTTCGGCACCGTAATCTCCGGGGATTCCCGCGACGGGCAAAAGACGATCCAGCGATAGATCCCCTCGAGCGCAATAGGGATCTTTGTCGCGTCCTCGATCTCACGACACAGGGCCCCGAGCTCTGCCTCCGTAAGGTCCGGCTTCTGGACGTAGACCGAGTCCACGACGGCGTGGATCACCTGAAAGCCAGAGGCCTCTGCGATCGTCCGGGCTCTCAAGAGCATCTCGCGCCCGAGGCTCGTCACCGCCTCGTGGGCCATGATCTGTCCCCACCGGGCATTCCGGTACCCCAGGTAGCCAAAGCTCACCAGCAGGCACCAACGCAGCGCAGACTGCAGGAGGTCGTAGCGCCGCTGCGCCTCACCCTGGCTCGCCTTTTTGAGGTTTTTGTACCGAAGCCGCTTTTCGAGCAGCGGACGGAGGACCCGGGGGACGAGGCCTTCGCGCCGCTGGCAGAGGCTGTAGCCCGCCTCTGGTACCGTCCCCTTGGGACAGCAGTCGCAGTTCACCGTCTCGGACGAGATGTTATAGGCCACCATGAGGGAGGGGTACATGCTGGCAAAGTCGATCTCCGCCACGTTCTCGTGCAGCCCCATCGGCGGCAGATACACCATCCCCCCCTTGTCTATCGTAATGAGCTCTGCCAACGTCTTGGCCTCTTCCACCTCTGCCTTCTTCCAAGGAATCAGGGCCCCCATCCGGGTCGCCTCGTCCATCTGCATCGAGGTGATGGCGACACCGGTCGAGAGGCGGGCCTGCCGTTGGACCGGGACCTTGGCGACCCGACAGACCTCGAGCAGCCCGGGGAGTTCCCCATCGTGGTAGATAAAGGAGTTACAGAGATCGATGTGCCAGCGGCCGTGAAGGAGAAAAGGCGGGGTCATGTAGATCACCCGGCCATAGCTGAAAAAGCTCCGCCCCTCTTTCGGCGGTCTGCGGACGACCGGCTCACGGTCGAGCGGCAGGTCCACCCGGTGCCGCTTCGCCAGCGCGAGCAGGAGGGGGAGCAGAAACGCATCCCCCTCTTCGGTGTAGATCAGGTCGGGGTCGTACTGCGCGAGCAGGTCTTTGAAAGTCTCGAGCAGCTCGGCCTCGCTCCCATCGGAAAGATCATACCTCTCTCCCTCGACCGTGACCCGGAGCGCGGTGAGGCGCCTCGAAAAACGGCCGACAGGACCTGTGCCCCGTATCTCCATGATCCGAAGGGGGGGAAGGGCGTACTCGAGCGCCCAGGGATCATCGAGGCACTCCACCCCACGGAGCACTCCCCCATCGTGCTCAATCCGGCAAAAGGCCAACGGGAAAAGCTGCCGCTCGTAGCAATAGAGTTGGGCCGGGTGGATTCCACAGTTCCAGAAGAGGACCCGTGGGTGCTCCAAGAAGAGGCGCTCGGGGAGCACGGGGTATTGGCTCGGGTCGGCCAGGGCGATCTTCAGGACCTCGACCCTGTCTTCACTGACGAGATCCCACCGCTTGACAAACTCGAGCCCTGCAATGGAAGGTTTTCTCTCGAGTTCCGCGATGAGCGGCCGAAGGTCCCGCGCTTTCCCCTCAGCGTAAAAGGCCGGGGTAAAGGGGGTTTCCAGACGCAACCGCTCCCCCGCCTCGGTAATCCACCAGAGGACCATCCCGCGCTTGGCGGGATACAGATCAAAGAGCCAGCCCTGGGTCTTCATCCCGCCCCCGACGTATGGCCGCCTCAAGCCGTTCGAGGCGGCCCCGGATTTCTTGCAGGGCCTTTTCCTGTTCCAGCAGGACAGCCATCACGACCGCCTCGAAGGGGGTGGGCCGGGCCACGTACCCCGCCTCGGCGGCGTGCCGCCGCGCGTGCTGGAAGAGGCGGTCGAAGGCCTCGCGGTCGCTCCGCGTGAGCGCCCGGCGGAACTTTCCCCAAGACTCCCGCTCGTGCTGGAAGGCCTGGACGATGCTCATGACGGTTCGACCCATGACTCACCTCCTGGGCTCACCGCAGGCGGTTCGACCCATGATTCACCTCATACGAACGGAAGGAAGTGGTCCATCGGCACTGTCTCAATCCGGCGCGAGAGTGGCTTTTCGTGCCGAAAGACCAGAGCTTGCCCTGAGCCCCTCGACTCCGCTCGGGGCAAGCCTGTCGAAGGGCCCTGGCCTGAGTTCATCGAAGGATCGACTCGGATGCTCCGCGACGCCACGTGCAGCCAGGGAAGGTGAAGATTCCTCCGTCCGGACTCGACCGGTGCATCCGCCGCAGCCACCAAGACCTTGCACCCCCCCTCGGCCTGCCTTTTCACCTCTGCTGCGATCTCCTTGAGCAGCCAGCTTGCTTCTTTGTAGGGGACGTTAGCGTCGGCAAAGAGCGAGGTCGCACCCGAGAGGATCACCAGCCCCGGCGCGTGGTCCCGGATAAAGGGCATGAGGCGATGGAAGGCCAACGCCGCCAACTGGTGCACGGTAAAAGTGCGGATGACGTGGATCCGGGACAGGACCGGCTCGGGATCCTGCCGAGCGGCCAGGGCCAGGCGAGACACGATATAGGGATCGGTGCTGTTGCCCGCATCGACCAAGAGGACCTTCTGCCTCTTGAGGGCGTAGAGCCCCGCCGCAAAGGTTGCCAGGGGGATAACCATGCGAGAGCCGCGGAGGAGCGCGATCATCCCGTGGGGCGGCGGCTGAAACAGACTCCGAATGAGCGTCGGCAATCGCCGGTCTGGGGATATACCGGTTCCCTCGTCGTTGGGGACAACCCTGGCGGACGATGCGTGGTCAAGGGTGCGCATGGTAGAGACTCGTACCCTGGAAGCCTCGTCTCGGAACTGTTGTGGGCCCTAGACCCGGTGCAACTGCTCTTTTGATGCGGTCGAACCGTTGAACCGGCGGAGCAAGCCGACCACCTTGCCGAGAACTTTGATATTTTTGCCCTGCGGAAACCTCAGCGGAGTGTAGGCCAGGTTGTCCGAGATTAGGAGGACCGTCCCACCCTCACGCTGAAAGCGTTTCAAAACAGCCTCCTCCCCAAAAAGGGCCACCACGATATCTCCAGGGGCGGCGACCGGCTGTCGGCGCACGACGGCAATATCGCCAGGGGTCACCGTGGGGGCCATGCTGTCGCTCGCGACCCGGACGGCAAAGCCCTCGCCACCGCCCAGCCACAAGGCCGGCACGGGGACGTAGTCCACGACCTCTTCCCGGGCGAGCACCGGCGGCCCGGCGGTGACGCGATCGTATACAGGGAGATACCCTACCTGCTCTTCAGGAGGGAGGGGGTTGCCGGCCGGGTCCTTCAGGACCTGAATACCCCGGGGCCCGGGAAGGCGGCGGATGTACCCCTTGTGCTCGAGGGCCCGGACGTGGCGAAAGGCGCCAAAGCGGCTCGTGACCCCGATCGCCTCGGCGATCTCGTCCAGAATGGGGGGCATCCCCCGCTGCCGGAGCGAGCAGAGAATCGCCTCGAGCACCTGCCGTTGCTTCGGACTCAGGGTTGTCATGGAGTCCTCCTGGCTGGGACTCCATGGATAACCCCTGTTATCTATCCCGTGTCAAGCAAAAAATTTCGGCGGGGAAAAGGCGGCAAGCTGGCAGGTTCGCAAACTCTAAAAACTACAGCAAAAAGGTGTCAGGACCCTTTTCCAGCTACACTACCCTCCTTCCTTGGTCGCCCGCGGGCACGTAACGTCGCTTCGAGCCCTAAGCGTCGCGCCCTATGCCGTGCCCACACCTCCGAGCCGAAGGGCTGCCCCCGCGTGACACTCCGGCGCAGCGCCTCCAATTCCGCCTCAGTCTGGGGCTCGTTCACCCAGTCCACCCAGCGCGACGGCCCCGCGACAGGCCACTCCGCCAACCACCGCTGCGTCGGCGCAGCGCCAAGTAGCCGCCTCCACAAGCTTGACCACCGCCACTCTTCTGCTCGCACCACCAACTCCGCCCTCAAAGGATTCCGTTCCACGTACCGGCACACCGCCAAGAAATGCTCGTCCTCTTGTACGGGAAATGACTTAAACCGGCCCTGGTACACATGCCCCCGACCCGCGGTCTCATGGTGCGCATGCCAGCGCTGGGTGTGCGTGAGCGTCACCCAAGCCATAAACCGCGAGAGGTCGCCGTCGCCCCGTGGCCACAGTACTAGATGCCAGTGGTTGGGCATGAGGCAGTACGCTAGGGTCCGCATCGGGATGCGTTCGTGAGCCTCTTCGAGAACCCGCTCGAACGCCCAGTAATCCCCGGTTTTTTCAAAGAGCTGCAGCCCGGCATTAGCCCGGTTCAACACATGGTAGATCACGTCGCCAACAGCTGCACGTAACGGACGAGCCATGGGGCGCCAGCTTAGCCGTGCCCACGCCCTTTGTAAACAAAAAAGGGTCCTGACACCTTTTCAGCCCCTTTTTAGTTTGCACCCAGGAGGGTCTTCATCGGGCCACCTTCTCATGGTACCCCATGGATACCTCGCGCTCTCTATCCCGTGCCAAGTGGAAAATTTCGGAGGGCAGAGCGGAAACGAAGGAAGTCCGTCTATTGGGCGTCATCTGAAGCGTCTTGCGAGACCGCGCGCTATCCCTGTGCCAAAAATTGGAGGAGTGCGGGCACGATCTCTTCGTGCGCGTCCTCTTGCAGATAGTGGCCCGCATCAGGGAGTCGAAGCACCTGGGCATTGGGGAAGTCGGGAATCCATAGATCTTCGAGATAGGTGGGCAAAAAGGCGATGTCCTTCATCGCCCACGCGATGAAAGTGGGCTTCGAACGGAGTTGCATGAGTCCCTCGTGGACTGTGTCGAGGAACTCGCTGACACTCCCCTCGGGTCCCGCCGGGATTTCTCGGGGAAAGACCAAGATCCCGGTACGCGAGGACCACGTGGGATGGGGGGCGAGATAGGCCGCCCGTTCGTTCGGACCGAGGCGTTCGGGACGGCGCAGGCCCGCCCGGAACAAGAAGCCCCGAACGAAGGCGTGGGCGCCCTTGACAAGGATCTCGCCCACACCGGGAGTACGAAATAGGCGGAGCGGGAGGGGAAGCGCCACATCTCCGAGGGGCCGATGAGCGATCGTGTTCAGGATCGCGAGGGAGTGGATCCGCGCGGGGTGCTTACCCGCCCACGCGAGCCCGATGGGCCCACCCCAGTCTTGCGGCACGACGGTGGTC
>JBHIAH010000007.1:0-67208 GCA_046758505.1 Methylomirabilales bacterium (SeqCode)
CAACACCCAAGGAGGTCCAGCACAGCGAGGAAAGGAGAAGGCGGATGAAAGACACCATGCGGGAAGGTATCGAGTACGTCCACCGATATCGGGTCCCGGAAAACAAGACGGTGCCATACATCTACCCCGAGGCGCACGTCTTCCAGGAAATGCCCAAGGTATTCGCCACCGGGTTTATGGTCGCCTTGATCGAGTGGGCGTGCATCGAGGCGATGGCACCGCACATGGAACCGGGGCACGGGAGTGTGGGGACCCTCATCAACTTTACGCATTCGGCCGCAACGCCTCCCGGGATGGAGGTTACTGTCCACGTTCGGTGTACTCGGGTAGACGGCCAGCGCACCACGTGGGAAATCGAGGCGAGGGACGAAGTCGAAGTGATCAGCACCGGGACGCATGAGAGGTTTTCAATCGATTTCGCCCGGTTCAACGCCCGAGTAGCCAAAAAGGCAGCGGGCGCCAGATGAAAAACCAAGGAAGGAGGGACCCGTGAGAATCGCGATCACCACGCCGACCGGGAACATCGGCCGGAGACTGACGAATCTGTTGCTCGAGGAGGGGGGCCACGAGCTCATCCTCCTCGCGCGCCGTCCCGACAAGCTGAAGCAGGAGCAGGCCAAAGGGGCGAAGGTCGTCCAGGGAATGCTTGAGGACGCCGCCTATGTGACAAAGGCAACCCAGGGCGCCGACGCGCTCTTCTTCCTCTGCCCCCCCAACTTCGGCGTTTTAAACTACCGGGCCTACTACGGGGAGCTCGCCAAGGCCGGTGCCGATGCGGTGAAGGCCAACAGGATCAAGCACACCGTGCTCCTCTCCAGCATCGGGGCGCACTTGAGCGCAGGCACCGGACCCATCCTCGGCCTCCACGACGCCGAAAAGATCTTCGCCCAGGCCACGCAGGGCCTGACCCACCTGCGCCCTACGTGGTTCATGGAGAACCACCTCTGGCATCTCGACTCCATCAAGAACATGAACAGCATCTTCTTGCCCGTGTCCGGTGACGTCACGCTGCCCATGATCGCGACCGCGGACATCGCCGCGCGCGCAGCCCGCGTCATCACCGGCCCGGCGCCTTCCCAACCCCAGATCATCTCGCTCCTGGGTCCGAAAGACTACAGTTTTGACGAGTGCGCCGCGATCATCAGCCGGGGAATCGGCAAGGCAGTCCAGCACGTCCGGGTCGCGCCCGCGCAGGCGAAGGAGGCCCTCATCGGTATGGGTGCCACCGAGGGCGTGGCCGACGCGATGCTCGAGATGTACGCCGCGCTCCAGGCGGGCGAGATCGAAGAGGAAGTCGAGCGGTCGCCGGAGACGACGACGCCGACCACCTTCGAGACCTTCGTGCAGGAGGTGCTCGCGCCCGCGCTCACGGGCTAGCACCCGGCCCCCGGAGCCCGAACAAGGGTTATCTACTCGACCGAACGCTGTTCAGAAAAAGAAATGGCCCGGGGGACCTCTGTCGTCCCCCCGATGCCCTGATGCTTCCGGGTCCTCCCGTTCTCCTTTCACTCTTATCTCTCAGCTCTCGACTCTTTGCCCTCCGATTCGGCCATGCTCGCCGCAAGCTGTTTCTCGCGGGGCACCGCTATTCCTTTTGTCGCGCCAGGAACCCGAGACGGCCTCGCTTCACCGGTTTGACACTCACATTGCGAGCGCGTATAATGCACGTGAGGGGGGAATATTGATGTCTAAGGCACTGAAAGCACTCGAAAAGGGGGGCCTTGTCCATCTTGAGCGCCTTGCCTCCATCCTTCGGGGACTGACTCCCGAAGAACTGGGGACTCTGGAGCTGCTCCTTGATCGGCAGGCGAGCGCAACGATTCACCGCGCCCTGAAGGAGCTGGACCGCGGCGAGGGAATCCCTCTTGAGAAGTGGTGAGCCCTACGCTGTAGTCATTGCCCCCTCTGCCCACCGTCTTTACAAGAAATTCGACCCCGCCCTTCAGGAGCGCATCAAGGAAGAGGCTCGCAAAATCGCCCGATCACCGTACGCCACCCCGTCCCTCCATTCTCCTTTCCAAGGCCTGCGCTCCCATCACTTTCAATTTCACAAAGCCGAGTACCGGATCGCCTACCAAATCCGAGAGGATAAGCGGCAGGTAGAGATTGTCCTCGTGAAGAGCCGTGAACGCTTCTACGAGGTCCTCGCCCGGACCGTCCGACTCCGGTAGCGTTCTTAACAGAAAGCACCGGGGGGTGTTGAACCGCTCCCGGTGGCTGAATGCTTCAGCGAGAATCCGTGAGGGCACACGCCGTCTCATCAGACGACGCTGCTTCTCCTACTACCGGCCGCCACGGCCCATGCCGCCGCCGCGCGGCCCCATCATGCCTCTGCCGGAACCCATGCCGCGACCGGGGCCCATGCCCATCCCCTGCCCGCGGTGCGGGCCGGGAGTCTCGGGCATGGTGATCCCGCGCTCGCGAGCCCGCTCGACCATCTTTTCGTGCCACTGCTCACGGTAGCGCTGCCGCTCCTCCGGGCTCAGACGCTGCATCGTCTGCCGGTGTGCCTGCCATTCCTCCCGGCTCATGAGCCGTCGCCCCATCCCCCGGCCGAGCCCAAAGGTGTCCTCCGCCTGCCGGCCCCACTGGGGTTGCGTCTGGGCCTCCGCGACCCTTGGGGGGACGGTCAAAGGAAGGGTAAACACTGATGCGACAGCCACCAATCCGATCGTACGCCTGAAGTCCATGGTAACCTCCTTCTCGCTTGTGTTCAGTCGGCCTCCCAATCATCTCTTTGTTATAGAGACACGACGTGCCGGGAAGGTTCCCATGGCCAAGAAGGGAGAGGACAGGACCTCGGAGGGCGAAGAATCGAAGCGTTACCGGCGGCTGAGGGAGACGAGGTCCCGAAGGGGATCAACTCTTTCATCGACACCAACTGATCTCGAGCGGCCCCACCGCCGCCTCATTCCGAAAACACAAAGCACCGGGGGGCGTGTGGGGCCCGCCCGGTGCCTTCCCGCTGGCAGATCCTACCCTTCCCCTCCCGAACTCTTGGCGGCGGCGCGGCGGCCCACCGCCTCCCTGAAGCAGGCCACGACCTCGTCGATGGGCGTATCGGGGCCCAGGATCGCCGCGACCCCCATTCCCTTCAGGGCCTCGATCTCCTCGGGGTCGATGATCGTCCCGCCGCCGAGCAGGGGGATCTCTGCGGCCCCCTTTTCCTTCAGCAGCTCCAGGATCCGGGGAAAGATCGTCATGTGGGCGCCGGAGAGGAGGCTCACCCCGATGACGTCGACGTCCTCCTCGATGGCGGCCTGGACCACCTGCTCCGGGGTTTGATGCAGTCCGGTGTAGACCACCTCCATGCCCGCATCCCTGAGCGCCCGGGCGATCACCTTGACCCCCCGGTCGTGCCCGTCCAGGCCGCACTTCGCCATCAGCACCCTGATCCGCTTTCCCATCTCGGCTCCGACCCGGAAAACCCGCACGCCCTCAGAAGACCGGGACCTCCGTATAGGTCCCCCAGATCTCCTGCAGGACCTTCACGATCTCCCCCGCCGTGGCGAAGGCCTTGACACATTCGATGGTGATCGGCATGAGATTCTCGTCCGTCCGGGCGACGTCTTGCAGCTCCCGCAGGAGCTTCTGGACCCTGGCATTGTCCCGCCCAGCCCGCACCCGTCGGAGCGACGCGATCTGCCGCTCCTCCACATCCGGGCTCACCCGATGCAGGTGCAAGGGACGATCCTCTTGCCCCTCCCGATACTTGTTCACCCCGACCACCACCCGCCTTCCCCGTTCCTTCTCCACCTGGTACGTGTAGGCGGCATCGGCGATCTCTTGCTGGAAGAAGTTCTTCTCCACGGCGGCCAGCGTCCCCCCGCACGCGTCGACCCGCGCGAGATACGCCCCCACCTCGGCCTCGATGCGATCCGTCAGGGCCTCGACCATGAACGAGCCACCGAGGGGATCGATGCTGCTCGTCACCCCCGTCTCCTCCGCGATGATCTGCTGCGTCCGCAGCGCAATCCGCATGGCCTCCTCAGAGGGGATGGCCAAGGCCTCGTCCATCCCGTTGGCATGAAGCGACTGACATCCCCCCAGCACCGCCGCGAGCGCCTGAAGCGCCACGCGGACCGTATTGTTATACGGCTGGACGGCCGTCAGGGAGGCGCCGGACGTCTGGCAGTGAAAGCGGAGCCGCATCGACTCGGGCGTGCTCGCCCCAAAGCGGTCCTTCATGATCCGCGCCCAGGTCCGCCGGGCCGCCCGGAACTTGGCCACTTCTTCGAAGAAGTCGCTGTGCGAGATGAAGTAAAACGAAAGGCGGGGCGCAAAGGCATCCACCTCCATGCCGGTCTTGAGGACCTCCTCCACATAGGCGATCCCGGCGGCCACGGTAAAGGCCACCTCCTGCACGGCGGTGGCGCCCGCCTCGCGGATGTGGTAGCCGCTGATGTTGACCGGGTTGTACCGGGGCAGATGTCGCGCCCCGAACGTGATGGTGTCCCGGACGATCCGCATGGAGGGGCGGATGGGGAAGCACCACTCCTTCTGGGCGATGTACTCCTTGACGATATCGTTCTGAATGGTGCCCGACAGCCGATCGAACGAGATGCCCCGCTTCTCCGCCACCGCCAGATACATCGCCAAAAGGATCCAGGCGGTCGGGTTGATCGTCATGGAGACGCTGATGCTGCCGAGATCGATCCCGTCGAGCAGGACCTCCATGTCCGCAACCGTATCCACGGCCACGCCTTCCCGCCCCACCTCGCCGAGGCTCTTGGGATCATCGCTGTCGTACCCCATGAGGGTCGGCATGTCGAAGTCGATGCTGAGGCCGGTCTGCCCCTGCGCGATGAGGAACTTGAAGCGCCGGTTCGTCTCCGCCGGCGTGCCAAAGCCGGCGATCTGGCGCATCGTCCAGGGTCTCGCCCGGTACATGGTGGGGTACGGCCCGCGGGTAAAGGGGTAGCGGCCCGGGAAGCCCAGCTGTTCCCCGTAGCTCGCGCCCGCGAGGTCTACCGGGGTGTAGAGCCGCTCCACGCGCAGGCCCGACGGCGTACTGAACTCCGCCGCCTGCTCCGGGGCGCGTGCCTGAAAGGCCCTGAGCTCCTGGGTCTCCCACGACTCACGGTCCCGCCGAATCTCGTCCAGCCGCTCGTCATCGAACATGGCTCACCTCGCTCGGCCTCCCATCCCGCCGGTTCACGGATCCCGGTTCCCGATTACCGCATCCGGGTGAATTCCTGAAAGAGCGCGCGGTTATCGACGACGCGCCGTGCCTTGAACTCGGTCCGCGGCAACTCCCCGGGGGCCGTCAGTTGGACCGCCGCCCGCACCCCGATCAGCGCCTTCAGCCGCTCCTCCATGTACCGCTTGAGCTTCGGAAGGCACTTGGGGTCTCGTCCGGCGCGCGCCGCCGTCTCCTGCGTGTACTCCGCCTGGACGACCAGTCGATCCATGTCCTCCTGTCGGGAGACGACCATGCGAAACTCCTCGCCGAACCCCGGGATGGTGCGCAGGACCTCCTCGATGGCGGACGGGTACACGTTGTGCCCCCGAATGATCACCATGTCGTCGACGCGGCCGTAGATCCCCTTGGGAAGCCGCGGATAGGTCCGCCCGCACTCGCAGGGCTCATCGGTCCAGGTCGCGAGGTCCCCCGACCAGTACCGAATCATGGGTTGCGAGGTACGCTCCAGATGCGTGTAGACCGGCACCCCCTCCCCCCCGAACGGGACCGGCTCCTGCGTCTTCGGATGGAGCAGCTCGCAGTAGACGATGTCCTGCCACAGATGCATCCCGTGGCGAAACTCGCACTCGCCGTTCGACATCCACGGGGTCATCTCGCCCATGGACCCGGAGTCGAGGCACTTCACCCCCCCGTAGGTCTCTTCGATCCGGTGCCTGGTGGAGGGGATGCCCGCCCCGGGCTCCCCCGAAAAAAACATAATCCGAAAGCCGAAGTCCTTCGCGGGATCGATCCCCTCCTGTCGCGCGACCTCGGCCAGGTACAGCGCGTAGGACGGGGTCCCATAAAAGGCCGTCGGCTGAAAATCGCGCATGCACCGCACCGCCATCACCGTCTGACCGGCGACGCCGGCCCCGAGCGGGAACGAGGTCAGGCGGAGCCGCTCGGCGCCGACCAGGGCTCCCCAGCTCCCGATATAGAGGCTGAAGAAGGACCCGATGAAGAGGCTGTCCCCCGGGCGGAGCCCCATTCCCCACATCACCCGGGCATGCGCATTGGCGATCCGCCGCCAGTCATCCCACCCGATCCCGTAGGCGGTGGGCTTGCCCGTCGTCCCGGAGGTCCCGTGGATCCGGAAGACCTCCTGGGGGGGAATGCACAGATAACTCCCGAAGGGGGGATGGACGTGCTGATCGTCGCGGATTTCCTGCTTGGTCAGGATGGGGACGCGGCAGAAGTCCTCCAGGGACGTGACGTCCCCCGGCTCGAGCCCCGCCGCCTTCCACTTCCGCCGATACAGGGGGGCATGGGCGTACGCATATACCATCTGCGCCCGGAGTCTCTGGAGGATGACGCCCCGGCGCGCCTCCGGATCCATGGTCTCGCGATCGCGGAACCAGTACCGCTCCCCGGGTTCCGGCAGATAGCGCTCGTCATAGACCGCGGGCCACCCTCCTGCCTCCATGGCTTCACCCTTCGCCCCGGTCCGGGCACGGTTTCACGCGGAAGCAAAAAGTGCTCGCATGCTAACATGCGCCCGGAGGGCTGTCAATTTGCCGACGGGGAAGCCTGCGAGCCATCACTGGCGGTTCAGGCGGTCGAACGCCTCTTTTGTGAGGGTGGCGATACAGGGGAGGTTCCGGTACTGCTGGCGGTAGTCGAGGCCGTAGCCGACCACGAACCGATCCGGGATCTCAAACCCCCGATAGGCGATGGGGAGCTCGACGATCCGGCGGGCTGGCTTATCCAGCAACACACACACGTTGAGGCTCGCGGGGGCCCGGGGCTCCAGGTTGCGCAGGAGGTAGCTCAGGGTGAGGCCGGTATCGATGACATCCTCGACGATGAGGACCTCCCGGCCTGCGATGCTCTCGTCGAGATCCTTGAGGATCTTGACCACGCCGACAGGCCTGGCATCGGGTCCGTAACTCGAGATGGCCATGAGATCGATGGTCACCGGTAACGTGATGGCCCGGCACAAGTCGGCGAGAAACATGAACCCGCCCCGGAGCACACTGATCAGGGTCAGCTCCCTACCCGCATAATCGCGCGAGATCTGTCCCCCCAGCTCTCGAACCTTCGTCTGCAGGTCTACTTCCGGGATCAGGATCTCGGCAATATCACCGGCCGCCCAGCGTGCGGCCTGCTCGAATCGCTCCCTTGACACGTCAGCACCCGCGGCTTATATTTTTTAGTGAGTCCCGAGAGGTCAATCCGATCTCGATACCGGATCTTTTGATCCGGGGGGGCCGGAAAACCCCGGTGCAGGATCGACAGGCTCTCTTTATGAAGTCGAAAGACGGAAGAGAGTCGGTCACGGGAACCGGCCACCGCAGGTGAAAGGTCGGGGGGGTCACTCGGGACTCATTGTGTCGGGACAATCCCAAACCTCTCCAGCAGCTTTCGGTAATCCCGCCCGTACAAGACCTTCAAATTCACCGTCGGATAAAGCTCCCGGAGCCGTCGGATCTTTCGATTCTTTTTGGTGACCAGGTCCTGCTTGAGGGTCGTGAGTTCAATGTAGAGGTCGAACTGGGGAAGATAGAAATCGGGAGTGAAGCTCTCGGTCGCTTCCCCGCTGCCGTTCACCTCGAGGGGAAAGGTTTGCGGCTCGTACTGCCACTCGATCTGGTAAAAGTCCAGGATCCGGGCGAACTCCTCTTCGCTCGCGTTGGCAAAGGGGGCGCGCCCGGCAGGCGCCTCTCCCTCGCGCGCCGGACCCTCCTCCGCCCCATGGAGCATCTCTTGAAATCGATCGAGGAGGGTCATGGGGATCTCGAGCCGCTCCTCCCCCGGGACCCACTCACCCTCGGGCGTGCGCCGGAAGAGCTGGATGTCGATCCCCCCGTCGGTGAGGAAGATGCGAAACTCCTCACCGGGACCTCGCTCCAGCCGCTCGATCGGCTCCCTACGGTCCTCGATCTGCATCCCCTACCGGCCCGTCCGGCGCGACGGCCGACCACGTCGAGCCGGCGCGCCCACGACCCCACCCACCTCGGCGTTGAGAGGGACCCCCTTCCGACACAGGGGACACTCGTCACGCGGATACGTGGGGAAGTCCTGGTTCACCAGCGCAAAGAGGGGACACTGAAACTTCACCCCCCGGTTCCGGTTCCAGAGACTTCCAATCCCGACGACACGGCTGCCCCGGTCCTCCACGAGCCGGATCATGGCCCGAATCGTGGATCCGGTGGTCAGGATGTCCTCCACAATCAACGCGGAGCATCCGCGGTACACAAAGGGGGAAAACTCCCGGGGAAGCATCACCTCCGTCTTCCCCTCTCGGCCCTTGCCCTTCACCGCGTAGACCAGCTTGGGGTGGGAGGGATGCGCCCGGGCCACACAGTGCCCCAGAACGGTGGCGCCGATCCCTGACGTCAGCACCACATCCACCGGGGTGGCGGCAAAGTGCCCGGCGATGATGTCCCCCAGTCCCTCGGTAAAGGCCGGCTCCGTGATCACCAACCGCTTCTCCACGTATTCCCGCGCGTGCCGACCCGACGAGATGACAAAGTGATCGTTAGTCAGGTACGCCCCGGTCCGCAGGATGATCCCGCGGCTAATCCGCTCGAGTACGTCTGCCTCCATAGGCCTCTCCTCCGTCGCGTCCATTTTCTTTCGGCCCACCTCCAAAAGCTCACAGATCCGCAGGATCGATGAAGACAGGTCCCTCCGTCTGCTCCCCTCCCTGTGGAAGGCCACGAACATACAGGGTCATCCCGACCCGCAAGGCCTCTCGGGGGATGAAGGCACTCACCGGATCCCCCGGACCGTAGGGGAGGAGGAGGGTTCCTCCTCTCTTGGCGATCATGGCCTGGGCCGCGCCGAGTCCCTCCCGCAGCCGTTCGGGATTCCGCCATCCGAGCGGATAGAGGAAGAAGGGACGGATGCGGGTCTCTGATGGCCGGCGCGGCAATGTCATCTGCATCACCGGGGAGTAGTCCCAGAGGCCGAAACAGACGGTCCACGCTCCCTGGACCCGCTTGCCGTACAGCTCCCGCCACCCCAGCGGCGTCACCCGATCGAGCGTCTTATACAAGGTTCCTGCATCCCACGACGGCGTAAAATGGTACGGGCGGTAGGTCGCCTCCACGAGGGAGGCCACCTCCGCGCTTCGCCCCACAATTCGCTCGAACCCGAGCGGCTCTCTGGGAGCCGCCCCGGGGAGGAGCGCCAGGGCGCACCGCCGAAAGGGGACACTCCCCCGCCGCTCCACGAACAACTCCGATGGCCGGTTCCCTGCGATCACCCAGGAGTAGCCCGCGCTGACACCCGCATGGCGGATCGTGTTCCCGAGGACATCGGCGATCAGGCCCGCGACCCCGCGTCGGCGATGAGCCGGATCCACGCGAAGATCGTAGAAGTAGGCCCACCGATCGCTGATCCCCTCGACACGAAGGCTCTTGACGGTGACCCCCCCGACCCCGATGATCGTCCCCTCCTCCTCGGCCACACACAGGCGGAAATCCTGGTACGCCCGGGACCGGGCAAAAAAATCGGGGGATCGATCAAAGACGAGCTCGATCTCTCCCCCCATGACGCACCGTCGGTCCAGCTCGATGAGGGCCTCGGTGTCCTCTTTCCGGGCATCCCGGATGATGATCTCAGAAGCCAACGGCCCTATCTTTGCCTCCCATCCGGCAGGCTTCCGTTGCGCCGGAAACCTCCACACCCTTTTCGTATCACAAGATAGCAGGAGGGTCAAGATCTCGAAGCCCGAGCGCCCCTCCAACTACTGAGCGATGACCGTTGACCGTTATCCGATGACCGTAAGGAACCAAAACGTCCTTTTGCGGTCACCGGACTTCGGCGAGCTCAGTCGAGCCGTCATCGGTCGTCGGTCCACAGTGAGTATCAGGGGGCCTGCCCCCCCCTACCGGAAGTGCCCCACCAGGGTGGAGTGTGAGCGAGCAACAGTTGGTGCGGCACTAGTGATATCGCCTGAGGGAGCCGCCGATCAGAACGATCCCCAGCAGGGGTAAGAGTCCCGTCAGACCGAACATGCTCGGGTACCCGATCTGCTCCGCCACGACCCCCATGATAATCGGCCCGAGGCTCGTGCCCACGACAACGGCACCGCTGAAGAGGCCCAACACACGCCCGCGACCCCCGGACGGGACCAGGTCCACCAACAGGGCCGTAAGGGTGGGATAGAGCAGACCGTGGGCGCCGCCGGCGAGTCCCCCGATCCAGAACAACGCCGTACGGGGGCCGGGCCAGAGGAGGAGGAAGATCCCGGTGGCCATGACGAGGAGGGCCGGGATCACCACCTGCCACCGCCCCCATGCATCCGACCACCGCCGGCCCAGAAACCGGATCCCGATCGCGGCGCCGGCATAGGCGATGTAGAAATCTCCCACCCGCTCAACCCCGACCCCCCTCGCGAACGGGGGGAAGAAGGCAAAAAGGGTCCCCACGCACATCCCGAAGATCGCGGAGATGCCCAGGGGGAGCAGGACCCTGCTCCGGGTGATCCCATCCGCCGCGGTGGACGCGACGGGAAGGACCGGTGGAGGCTTGATGGCCCCGATCACCATGAGACACCCCACGGGAAACACCGAGGCCCAAAGGAAAAAGGCCTGATACCCGTACGCCTGAATGATGAGTTCTCCCAATGCGGGGGCCGCCCCGATCCCGGCGAGGCCGGAAATCCCGAAGATCCCCACCGCCTCGGCCCGATTGCTGGGTGGGGCGATCTCGGCAATGAGGGTCAGATTCGCGATGAAGAAGGCGGAGTAGCCGAAGCCCTGCAGGAACCGGAGCAGGGAGAAGAGTGGGCTGAGTTGGCTCAAGAAGGCGAAGGCGACCGAGGCGACCAGCCCCGCCATCCCCCCCACGAACAGAAAGGGCTTGATCCCGACCCGCTCAATCCACCTCCCCACTAAGGGCTGGCAGACGATGGCGGCCAGGCTGTACGCGCCCATGATCCAGCCGATGCGGGCCTCCGAGCCACCCAGATCTGACACGTACAGGGGAAGGAGATTGAACGCGTTGATATTGAAAAAAAAGAGGAAGTTGGCCGCGGCTGCCTGCCAGAAGTCTCGCCGAGAGATGCCGGGAGAGAGCAGGGATCGCCTCACCGGCCCCCCTCGACAGGCATCATCTGGATCTCACGGACCCGAGCAGGTGGGGGATGAGCTCTTTGAGCCGGCGGGCCAGGCGGGGCGGGGTGGCGTCTTTCCCCTTATTCAGATAGAGCGCAGGGGCACAGTCCTTGGTCATCCGGCGAAGCGCATCATCGGCCCGCACGGCGGAGACGAAGAGAATCGGGATCGGGGCGGGCCGGTCGAATCCCTTTTCCAGGGCCCGGAACGCCAGGGCGGTGACCGTCCCATCTATCGGTTTCATCACGATGTCCAGGACGACCACCGAAATTGGCTGCTGGTCCCGGAAACGCCGGACACACTCGGTCAAGAGCTGCGGACCACTCTCGCGGGTGATCACCTCCTTGGCCACCTGCTCCTGAACCAGCAGGTCGCCCAGCAGGCTGCGAAAGAGGAGCTCGTCGTCTGCGAGCACGATACACTCGAGCACTCGGTCTGGGCCGGTCTCGGCCGTCTCCAGGGTAAAGCCGCAGTAGGCGCACCGGACCTCCGTCTGCCCCTCTTCCTCGACCCGGTAGGTCGGGGCCTCCTCCCCACAGCTCATACAGTAGAGCAACTTGGACTCGGCCCCGGTCATGAGAGGGACGCCCCCTCGCGCGCAACGGTCAGGACCTTCACCTCCGCCCGCATACCGCTCTTCTCCCACGCCGCCGCCATCTCTCGCCCCACCGCCTCGGCCTCCCGATCAACCAGGGCCACCACGGTCGAGCCGGCCCCACTCAAAAAGGCCGCCAGGGCGCCGGCTCCCCGGGCCGCCGCGAGGACGTCTTCCATGCCCGGCAGCAACGTGGCCCGGTGGGGTTGGTGGAGCCGGTCCCGGGTGGCCTCATCGAGCAGGCGCAGGTCCCCTGCCACCATGGCCCCCACCAGGATCGCCGCGCGCCCCACGTTGTGGACCGCATCGGCCAGGGGGACCTGCTGGGGAAGCGCAGCCCTCGCCTGTGCCGTGCTCAGCTCCATTTCCGGAATCACCGCCACCACCCTGATCGCCTCGGGGATGGGAATCTTCACGTACCGGATCTCGGCCCCGGACACACAGGTGGCGGTCAGTCCCCCGACCAGAGAGGGGGTGATGTTGTCCGGGTGCCCCTCCAGGGGAAGTGCGAGCCGCAGGACCTCCTGGGGCGAGAGGCTGTGCCCGCCGAGCCCGGCCGCCCCCAGAATCCCCCCGAGGCAGGCGGTGCCACTCGAGCCCAACCCCCGCTTCAACGGGATTGCATTCTTCAGATGGATCTTGAGGCCAGGTGGGGCGACGCCGAGATGGGCGAAGGCGGCCCGAGCCGCCCGCACCACCAAAGACTGCTCCCCATGCCTCACGAGCCGCTCCGCCCCCTCCCCCTCGACGGTCAGCTCGACCCCGTGGCCGATCGCCTCCATCTCGATCGTGTTGTACAGGGCAAGGGCCAAGCCCAGGACGTCAAACCCCGAGCCGAGATTGGCCGTCGAGGCCGGGACGCGAACCCGTACGCGTCTTCCTGCTATCATGGCGCCTCTCCTATCAGAGTTCCCGTCGAAAATCAATCCCCAATAACCTGCCCTCTTTTCTCCTTGACAAGCGGAAGGCCCAGCCTTAGGATCAGGAAAACGTTTTCCAGAAAAGCTTTTCCAATGCCCACCATCAAGGACGTTGCTAAACTCGCCGGTGTTTCTATCGCCACTGTCTCCCGCGTCCTGAACACGGGCCAGCACCCCGTGCGGGAGAAAACGCGCCGGCGCGTCCTGGCCGCCATCGAGCGCCTCGGATACCGGCCGAACGCCCTGGCCCGCGGGCTCCTCAGCAAGCGAAGCGGGACGATAGGACTCCTCGTCCCCGACATCGCCAATCCGTACTACGCCGATATCGTCCGAGGGATCGAAGACACGGTGAGCCCCGAAGGCTACTCCGTCATCATCTGCAACACCGACCGGCAGCCGCACAAGGTGGAGCGGCACCTCGCCCTCCTGCAAGAGAAGCAGTGTGACGGGATCATCTTTGCCGGAGGCGGGAGGCGTGGCGGGCAGCGCCTCTCGACCCTGCCGGATCTCGGCATCAAGGTCGTCCTCATCGGTCGCCACGACGTGGACCTGCCGGCGGTAGTCGTGGACAATCACGGGGGGGCTTACGGCGCCACGGCCCACCTCATCCTCCAGGGGCATCGCGGGATCGGTTTCGTCGGGGGACCACCCGAATCGACCACGACCCAGGATCGGCAGGCGGGATTCGAGGCTGCCCTCCGCGAGCGGGGTATCCCCCTCGACTACCGATATCTTCGATATGGCGACCTGCGGCCCCACGGGGGATACCAGGCCATGCGCGAGCTGCTGGACCTCGCCGAGCGGCCGACGGCCGTCTTGATCGCCAACGACCTGATGGCCCTCGGAGCGATCAAGGCGATTCGAGAGGCCGGGCTCGATATCCCTCGGGATGTGGCCGTGGTCGGGTTCGACGACGTCCCCATCACCTCGTATGTGGATCCACCGCTCAGTACCGTGGCCGTGCCCATGCACCAACTGGGACAAGAGGCCGCGCGGACGATGCTCGGGCTGCTCGGGGGTGACGGACACCCCCCGCCCAGGACCCTGCCCACCAAGCTCGTGGTCCGGCGGTCATCCGGGCCGGACGGCGACAGAGCCAAGACGCACGGCTGAGCCAAGAAAAAGGAGACACCGATGTCCAACAAGCGACGGAACTTCCTCGACCTCTCGTACGTAGACGTGGCCGAATACCTGAAACAGAACGATACGGTGTTGATCCCCATCGGGAGCTGCGAGAAACACGGGGCCCACGTTCCGCTCGGCACCGACAGCTTCATCACCATCCGCATGACGGAAATGGCCGCAGAACGGGCCGACGTGCTCTACGCCCCCCTCGTTCCCATCGGCTACTCGCCCCACCATATGGGCGAGGTCGACCAGGGGACGGGAACGCTTACCTTCTCGGGGGAGACGTACAATCGCATCCTGTACGAGATCGCCCGGAGCCTCATCTTTCACGGCTTCAGCAAGCTCATCTACGTCTCGCACCACGGCTCCAACACCAAGCTGATCGACTCCTACCTGCGACGGGTGCGTTACGAGACCGGGGCCTTTCTGGCCTTCTACAAGACCCCTACCGAGCGGGAGCTGTCGGTGGTGGGGGACATCATCGAGGGGCCCCCGGAGGAGACACCCGGCTGGCACGCGGGCGAGATCGAGACCTCCATGATCATGGCCTACAACGAGGCGCTCGTGAACATGAAGCGCGCAAAGCAGGACCGGGCCCATGCGCCCCGGTGGATGGGCGAGGCCTTTTCCAAGAAGGACGGAACCGGCACCGTCATCTTTCAGCAGGCCGAGAACATCTGGGTCCCCATGGAGCATCACGAATATTCCGACTGCGCCACCATCGGCAATCCGTTCCGCGGGACCAAGGCCAAAGGGGAGCAGCTCTTTGAGCGAGGGGCCCAGCACCTGGCGGCCTTCGTAAACGAGGTGAAGAAAATCAGTGTCAAGGTGACCCATCGCGACTTCCCCGAACGGGCCTGGTGGTCCTAGCCCATCTCGGGCGATGCGTTCGAGCTTGCCCGAGACCGCGAACCCGCGAGCCGTCGGTATGGCAAAGACCATCGCGATCCTGGCGACCCTCGATACCAAGGGGGCCGAAGCGGCCTTCCTGAAGGCACACTTTGCGCAGCGCGGCTTCCGCCCCCTGCTGCTCGACCTGGGGCTTTTGGATGAGCCAGCGGCGAGCCCCGACATCTCCCGGGATACAGTGGCAGAGGCGGCCAACGGAAGCGTCCCAGCGCTCCTGGCCTCGTCTCGGGACGAGGCGATGGAGCGGATGGGCACGGGGGCGGGGATCCTCCTCAAGGAGCTCTCCGATCAGGGAACGCTCCATGGGGTGATCGGTCTCGGGGGGAACCAGGGGACCGCCATGGCCTGTCGGGCCATGCAGGCGCTCCCGCTGGGCCTTCCCAAAGTAATGGTCTCGACCGTCGCCTCCGGGAACATGCGGCCGTACATCGGGGCGAAGGACATCGCCACGTTCTTCGCCGTGGCAGACCTCTTCGGGGGGCCGAATCCCATCAGCCGGAGCATCCTCACCCAGGCCGCCGCGGCGCTCAGCGGCATGCTCCTCTGGGGAGAACAGCTTCCGGCCCACGCCGGAACCCCCCTGGTTGCGATCACGGCGCTGGGGAACACCCACCCCGCGGTGGCCCGGTGCCTCGATCTCGTCGCGGCCGAGGGCTGGTGTGGGGTTACTTTCCACGCCTCGGGCGCCTCCGGGAGCGCCATGGAGGAATTGATCGAGGCGGGCACGATTGACGCCGTCCTGGATTTGACACCCCACGAACTAGTGGGAGAGGTGTTGGGCCACGACATCTACACGCCGGTCCGGTCCGGCCGCCTGACGGCCGCCGGCCGCCGCGGGATTCCCCAGGTGGTCTCGACGGGCGGACTGGAATATTACTGCCTCGGGCCAAAGGCAACCATCCCTCCCGAACTCCAGGATCGGGTCATCACCATGCACAATCCGGTGAACGCCAACGTCATGCTCACGGCAGACGAGATGAGCCGCCTCGGACGCGCCATGGCGGACCGGCTCAACACGAGCACCGGGCCCGTGTCGTTGATGCTTCCACTGAAGGGGTGGTCGGAGTACGGCCGGGAGGAGGGTCCCCTGTGGAATCCCAAGGGGAGGGCGGCGCTCGCCGCCACTCTCAAGGCGTCCCTTCGCCCCCACGTCGCGCTGGTCGAACTGGATGTCCACATCAACGATCCCCCCTTTGCCGAGGCGTGCATCGCGCGCCTCGGCACGATGCTGAAGGGACCGGGCGTCCCTTCGCGCTGAGGGACAGCGCATGGCCGATGTGAAAAGACTCAAAGAGGAGCTGTCTGAGATCGCCGTCCTGGCCTGGCAGCGACGGCTCGTGGCGGGAGCGGGGGGGAATGTCAGCCTGCGGATCCCAGCCAGTGACCTGTGCCTCGTCACGGCGACGGGGGTGGCCCTCTGTGACGTGTCCCCGGCGGCCATCCTGACGATGCACCTGCAGGGAGAGATCGTGGACGCCCCCGCAGGCTGCCGCCCCTCCAAGGAGACCGGCTTTCACCTGGCCGCGTATCGGCTGCGGCCCGAGGTGGGGGCCATCGTCCACGTCCACCCCCCCCACGCGACCGCCTTCGCCGCCAAGAATCACCCCCTCCCCCTGGTTACCGACGGGGCCGCCGCGCGCCTCAAGACCGTCCCCTGTCTCGGCTACGCCCCGTCCGGCTCACCAGCGCTCCACCGGCTCGTAGAGGACGGGCTGAAAAAATACCCCGAGGCCACCGCCTTTCTCCTCAAGAACCACGGTCTCATCGCGCTGGGACCCCACCCCAAGGGAGCCTTCTACATCGCGGATCTTGTGGAGGACACCGCCAAGATCGCGCTCTGGAGCCGCCTGGTCGACGAGCCTCCCTTTCCCATCGTCCCCGACGTGTGGGATGCAGGAGGTGAAGCATGACCTCCCCAGAGACGATGAAGGCGATCATCCTCCCTGCCCCAGGCCGGATGGCGCTCAGCACGAAACCGGTCCCCCGGCCCGGCCCGGAAGAGGTGCTGGTCCAGGTCGCGGGGTGCGGGATCTGCGGAACCGACATCAAGATCCGGGATCACGGCCTCCCCGGCCAGCCCCCGTTTGGCTCCTTCACCCCGGGCCACGAATATGCCGGCACGGTGGCGGCGGTCGGGGAAACGGTGGACGAATTCGCCATCGGTGATCGCGTCGTCGTCGAGGCCCATAAGGGGTGCGGCCGGTGCGAAAACTGCCTCAGGGGGATGTATACCGCCTGCCTGAACTACGGCAACGTCGCCAAGGGGCACCAGTGCAACGGCATTACGACCGATGGGGGGCTGGCCGCGTACGCGGTCAACCATGTCAACACGCTCTACAAGATCCCCGAGAACGTCTCTTTTGACGAAGCGATCATTATCATGACGGCCGGAAGTCCCCTGTACGGATTGGAGAATGCGGGCGGCTACATCGTAGGGGAGACGGTCGCGATCCTCGGCCCGGGACCCATCGGATTGATGGCGGTCCAGCTCTGTCGCGCCATGGGGGCGGCTCGGATCATTCTCACCGGGACACGGGAAGGACGTCTCACGCTCGGGAGGGAGCTTGGGGCGGATGTCACGGTGCATGTGGGGCAGGAGGACCCGGTGGCGGCGGTGCTCAAGGCGACTGGCGGTCGGGGGGCCGATCTCGTGATCGACTGCGCCGGCGGTGACGAGACTTTTGCCCAGTCGCTGCACATGGCAAAGCGGGGGGGAAAGGTACTGCTGGTCGCCTTTTACAAGGGGTCGGTAACGGCGGACATTTCCATTGCCGTCCGGAACAACGTCACTATCTACACCGAGCGCGGGGAAGGGGGCGGAAGCGTCGGCCGAGCCCTGGCCCTGCTAGCGACGGGCAAGATCGTCGCCAAGCCGCTCGTCACTCATGTGTTTCCGTTGGAAGAGGTCCACCGGGCGTACGAGGTCTTTGAAAAACGGATCGGGGATCCCATCAAGGTGGTTCTCCGCCCGTAACACAAGAGGAGGGTAGAGCGATGAAACGATGGAGCTGGCTGACCCTGGCATTTTTCTCCCTGTCCCCCTTGGTGGTTCAGGCTGCCGAATACCCCACCAAACCCATCCACTTGATCATCCCCTTTAAAGCGGGGGGATCCGCGGATACCGAAGGGCGCGTGATCGCCAAGGCCGCCGAAAAGATCCTCGGCCAGCCGGTGGTCCCGGTCAACAAGCCCGGCGCCGGCGGCGGGATCGCCTATACCTTCGTGAAGAACGCCAAGCCGGACGGCTACACGGTGGCGTGGAACTCGACATCCGTCCTGACCTCCACCAATCTGGGCACGGCCCCCTTCCCCTACACCGCCCTCGATCACGTGGCCCGCGTCTCCATGCAGTCGATGCCCATAGCCGTCAAGGCGGACAGCCCGTGGAAGACCATACAAGAGTTTATCGCCTATGCGAAGAAGAACCCGGGCATGGTGCGCGTCGGCAACGCGAGCCCGGGCAGCGCAACCCACATCACCGCCGTGGCGGTGGCCGATGCGGTCGGCATCAAGGTGATTCACGTCCCCCTGGGGTCGGGACGGCGGATTCCCGCACTGCTCAGAGGTGAAGTGGAGGCAGTCTGTGTGCCTCTGCCCGAAGCGGCGAAACACGTGCAGGCAGGAACGGTTCGCCTGCTGGCGGTCCCGAGCGAGCGGCGCGATCCCCTCGCCCCCGATGTGCCCACGTTGAAGGAATTGGGCTATCCGGCCGCGATCGAACTCTTTCGGGGGTTGAGCGTGCCCAAGGGAACACCCCCCGCCGTCATCCAGAAGCTTGCCGAGGCCTTCCGCCAGGCGGCACACTCCGCACAGTTCAAGGCAATGGGCCAGAAGCGCGGGTACTCCGTAGCCTATCTCGGCCCCGACGAGTTCAGCACGCTTCTCGCGACCCAGAATGCCCTGATCGCCAAGACGGTGAAGAAGGCCGGGATCAAGGCCAAGAAAAAAAAGAAGTAGCCCTGGTGAGGGGCATGCGCAGCGATATCGTCATCGGGGGGGGCCTGCTCGCCTTTGCGGGGGCGTATGGGTATCTCACCTTGGAGCTTCCGGCTCAGCAGATGCCCCATACGCTCGGGCCCGACTTCGTCCCCACGCTCCTCACCGGCCTGCTCTTGCTGCTGGCGACCCTGCTCATCTTCATCCCGGGGCGCCCGCCCCCCGAGGGCGCCCGCCCACTCCCCCGAGGAGCGATCGGCCGGACCGTGTTCCTGGTTGCCCTGATGGCGGCATACACCGCCAGCATGGGGCTCGTCGGCTATTTCCTCACCACCCCCTTCTTCCTCGGGGGAACCATCTGGCTCGCTGGGGAGCGTCGTCCCACCCGGATGCTGTTCTGGGCCATCATCCTCTTTGCCGGGATCCACTTCCTCCTCCGGATTCTGTTCAGCGTTCCTCTCCCCCTGGGTCCCCTCGATTGATGTCCGGGGATCGGGCAGAGCCATGTTCAGCTGGGATCTCTTAATCTCCTCGGCCATCGAGGCGCTTCGGTGGCAGAGTCTGCTGGCGAGCTTCGTCGGAGTCGTCCTCGGGCTGTGCGTGGGCGCGATGCCGGGCCTCACCATCTCGCTCGGCATGATCCTGATGCTCCCCTTCACCTTTTACCTGAAGCCGGTCACCGCCATCAGTCTGCTCCTGGGACTGTACGCAGCCGGCATGACGGGCGGATCGATCTCTGCCATCCTCCTGAACATGCCCGGGACCCCCTCGGCCTCGGCCACCATGCTCGACGGATACCCCATGACCCAACGAGGAGAAGCGGGAAAGGCGATGGGGATCGCAGTCATCGCCTCCTTCTGCGGCGGGATGTTCAGCCTGGTGTGCTTGGTCCTCTTCGCCCCCCTCATCGCGAAGGTGGCGCTGCAGTTCGGATCGCCGGAACTGTTTTCCCTCGTGTTGATGGGGCTGACCCTGATCTGCACCTTTGCGCAGGACTCCCTCGTCAAGGGGCTGATCTCGGGGACGCTTGGACTCATCTTTATGACGGTAGGGCTCGACCCCATGATGGGCACGCCCCGCTTCACCTTCGGCGTGGTCGAGCTCCAGGCCGGGGTTCTCTTCCTGGCCGCCATGATTGGCTTGTTTGCCCTGTCCCAGGTCCTCGAGGAAATGCAGGACATCCGTAGGTCCACGCTCCCTCACTTCAAGGCGAAACTGGCAGGATTCCTCCCCCGTCCAGCGGAGATCAAACGATGCGCCAAGGCGATCTTCCTCGGAGCAGGAGTGGGGACCGGCATCGGCGCGATCCCGGGCGCCGGCGGCCCGATCGCGGTCTTCCTGGCCTACGACTATGTCAGGCGACTCTCTTCAGAACCGGAGCGCTTCGGACGTGGTGCGCCGGAGGGAGTGGCGGCGCCTGAAGCCGCCAATAACGGGGTGTCGGGGGGGGCGCTCATTCCCATGCTGACCCTGGGGATCCCCGGCGACCCGATTACTGCCGTGCTGCTCGGCGCCCTGCTGATTCAAGGGCTCATCCCAGGGCCCATGCTCATGGCGGAAAACCCCGGCTTCGTCTACAGTCTCTTCGTCGCCTTTCTGGTGGCCAACCTGATCAACCTTGTCGTCGCCCTGTCCGGCATTCGATTCATCGTCCAGGTCCTGCGGATCCCCAAGACCTTCCTCCTCCCCTTTATCACCACCCTCTGTATCCTGGGTTCTTACGCGATCCGGAACAGCCTGTTCGATAGCTTCGTCATGATCTTCTTCGGGGTCCTCGGGTACCTGATGCGCCGGTCCGGCTTCCCCGTCGTCCCCATGCTGCTCGCCATGGTCCTGGGCCCGACCATCGAGCAGCACCTGCGCCTCTCTCTCATCATTGCTCGCGGCGACCCCTCCACCTTTGTCACCCATCCTATCTCTGCCGCCTTCCTGGTCCTTGCCCTCCTCTCGTTGACCGCCCCGTTGTGGGGGCGATTCCGGGTCACGCGCCGGGGGAGATGACTGGTGGGCGATTCCTGGGCATCGTGCGGATCTCTTCGGGCTCAGGGACTCACAAACTTATATCCGATGCCGTGCACCGTGAGAATGAAGCGGGGATTCTCCGGGTCCTCCTCCAGTTTCTGGCGAAGCTTGAGGATATGATTATCGACGGTCCGGGTGGTGGGATACCGTTCGTAGCCCCAGATCTCGTCGAGCAGCCGCTCCCGCGCCAGCGCCTCGCCCTTGTGTTCGACAAAATACTTCATCAGCTCGAGCTCTTTTCGTGTCAACTGGATCTGGCGTTTTCCCTTGAGGGCGAGGCACTGTTTGAAGTCAATCCGGACAGATCCAAAGCTGCAGGATGTAACCTCTGACCTGCGTCCCGGCCGCCGCAGCACGGCCCGGACTCTGGCCAGGAGTTCCCGAACGCTGAAAGGCTTCCTCACGTAGTCGTCCGCCCCGAGCTCGAGCCCCAAGACCGTGTCCACCTCGTCCCCCCGGGCCGTGAGCATGATGATGGGAACATTGATCCCCTTTTTCCGAAGTTCCCGGCACACGTCCCAGCCATTCATCCCTGGCATCAGAATATCCAGGATAACCAGGTCAGGCTGCTCCTTCTGCGCCTTGGCGAGTCCCTCGCGGCCGTCGCAGGCCGTCAGGACGTCGTAGCCCTCGTAACTCAGGTTGTCTTCGAGGCCCATCAACATCTCCGGCTCATCATCGATGACGAGAATCCGCGTCACGACACACCTCTCCGGTCCGGATCAACGGGGATGATGAGGGTAAATGTGCTCCCCTCCCCCCGTGCACTTTCCACGATCACTCTCCCCCCGTGGGCCTCGGCGATGTTCTTTACCAGCGTCAACCCGATTCCGCTGCCTCGGGGCGACGGCGTCTCGCGCCGCCCGGCGCGGTAATATTTCTCAAAGATCCGCGGGACCTCCGCCGAATCGATCCCAACCCCCTGATCGGCAATACTGCACCGGAGTTCCCCTTCCCACACCATGGCCCCTACCCGGATGACCTTTCGGTCCCCAGAGTAGTTGATGGCGTTATCGATCACATTCCCCAGGGCCTGACGGAATGCGTCAGGGTCCAGCGTGACGTCCGGCATGTCCGGCTGCATCTCCAAATCCACCGTGAAGCCCAGCCGGTTCAGCTGATACTGATACACCTCCAGCGTCTGAAGAATCAGGGGAACAACCTCGCACGGCTGAAAATGATAGCGGGCCTTTCCGACGTCGATCCGGGAGAAGTCTAAGAAACTATTGATCAGATGGGTCAGGCACTCGCTTTCCCGGGCGATAATCCGATAATATTCCTGGCGCTTCCCTTCGTCGCCGATCCGCCCCATCTCTAATGTTTCGGCATACATGCGAATCAGCGCAACGGGAGTCTTGAGGTCGTGGGACACATGGGTCACGAATTCGGCCTTCAACTGGGCCATTTCCATTTCTCGCCGCAGGAATCGAAAAATAAAGAGTAGACCACCGGCAATCACAACGACAAGCATGGCGATCAGCAGGCCCGAGACCAGGACCTGCCAGTGAAGCGAATCCTCAAAGGCCATCCCCTCCTGCTGATAGACTGCGACTTTCCAGAGGGGAAAGATTTCCCTGAAGGGGGCAGAGGCCACCTCCCGGCTTTCCCGCAGGGGACGGGGGCTGTAGACAACCGCTCCCTGTTGATCAAGGATCGCGAGAATGCTCATGTCTGTGGATGTTCCGCCGTCCAGGGCCATGGCCCAGAAGAGGGGGTTGACGGTCCCTCGGTCCAGCCTGAACCCAATGAGGTAGGTAACGACCCCCGGCCCAGGGACCCGGGCAAAGGAGAGCGAATGGACTTCCCCCTCCTCTTTCAAGAGCAGGCGATGAATCCTCCCCTGGTTCATCTTTACCGTGATCGCTTCCCGCCGCAACCGGTTGAGCATTCTCGCGTCCACACTCCCCCTGGTCAGGCGACCCAACGGCGAGTATACGACGCCCCCTTTCGCGTCAAGGACATACAGCGCACCGCCGAGTGGGGCTTCATCCTCCACCCTCATGATGGACTCCTGGAGAGCGCTCGGCGTTTGCGCTTTTCGGAGGGCGCCACCGATTCGATGGAAAAATTCCTCCTCACTCCTCAGGATGGTTTCCTCAATCTTTTCAACTGCCATGGTGGCCGTCTTGAGGTAGGAGTCCAGCATGACCTGTCGCGCCGTCTTTTCCCACCGTCGGAGAGTGATAAATCCGAGCACCCCGAGGATCAGGGCCGGAATGAGGACGACAAAGAAGGCGGCGGCCCGCATCTTGGTTCGAGAGGAGAGATAACGCAACCTCGAGGGCACAGCAGTTCTCCCGGCTTGAGGGCCTCACAACACACGGAGAGTATATCCGCACGTCGACGTCCACATCAAGGCCGGGGCGATTGGATACAACGGACATGCGTGTCGGCGTTCTCGCATCCGAAAACGGGATCCACGGCAAGGAGGGGTACGATCCGGACAAGGCCACTCGTGTACCCGCCGTCTCTCAGGCCATTCGTGAATACCAATGCCCTGAGGCAGAGACAGGGTGGAACCTCGCGAAGACAAAAGCGGAGAGGGGTAGAAAAACCCTACCCCTCTCCTCCCGAACCCTGCTTACCCTTCGGTTTCGATCCGGTCGAGCAGCAGGTCGAGCTCCTCGAGCATCTTCATTAACTTCTTTTTCGTCTTTGACGTCATCCCCATCTTTCCCATCTTCTTGGCCTTCATCATCTTCATCATGACCTGGTTCATCTTCATCTCGGTGTTCATCATCATTTCCATGACCGGTTCAAACACCGCCTCTTGGGCCATGACGATTTGCGCGGGGACGAGAAGCATTGCGGTCAGAACGACGGTGCCAACGATCTTCCGCATTCGGCTCACCTCCTTTCATCGGGATTTACGGGGAGCGTGGCTCCTCCAGGAGGCGGCGGATCCTCGCCTCCATCTCGCCATAGCCCCCCTCGCCAATCCGGGTGTAACGGATCACCCCACGCTTGTCGATGAGGTGAAGGGTCGGCCAGTAACGGGTCCGGTACCGATTCCACGTGGCAAAATCGTTATCGAGGGCGACCGGATACGGGATCCCCAGGGCGCGACAGGCCGACGTCACCTTGTCCAGAGGCTTTTCCCAAGCGAACTCGGGCGAGTGGATCCCGATGACCACCAGGCCCTGGGGCCCGAATCGCCGATGCCAATCCACCAACTGGGGGATGGTGTGCCGGCAGTTGATTCACCCATAGGTCCAAAATTCCAAGAGGATCACCCGCCCCCGCAGATCGGCCAGACGCACGGGCGAGGAATTGATCCACACGGTGTTGGTCAGTTCGGGGGCCGCCCGCCCTATCATGGATGCCGCTGCCACCCGCGGACCGAGAAGCGGCCCCCCCACGAGGACGAGAAGAAACCACCAACCGAAACGTCTCTTTCTTCCCATGCGTGCCTCCGGATATCCTACCGAACCTTTCCCATGGCCATCTGACAACCTGGCACCCCTCCCTCCCCACGCTGTTGAGACCTGCGGGGACCTCCGCCGCCCAGGTGCGCGGCTTCATGACTCTTGTACCGGTGTGCACGAGGATGTTTGTCAAGAAAAAGTAAAAACTTTGTGAAAAACGAACCTGCCGCCGGCATCCTCGTTGCGGCCTGCATCCGGGAAATATGCCAAGTATTTTTACGCGGTCATTTGCGACCGCAGCGGGGCGCATATGGCCATGTCAGCTGCGGCGCCCGTCGCCCAATACATGCACGAGAGGATCCTGCACACCTCTTGAAACGCGGTACCTGGGGAGGGAAGTGCAATGAGGAACAGAGCCGCGGGGCGAGCATAGGCCGCTTTGCTCCGGAGATGCCACTGCACAGGTGTCTGATCGATCGCTCGAGAAGATGAGAGCGCGGGCGCGCGTGAGATATACGTGCTACCCGGAAAACACGGCGGGGCCACGGGGGGCACCCGGGGTTAGAGGCGCTGGAAGAGCCACGCGGGGGTGAAGCGGAGGGCAAAGGTGGACAGCAGGGTGAAGTAATCGCTGAGGAGCAGGACCCCCACGAGGATGAGAAAGACGCCGCTTGTGCGACTCACCCAAGGGAGGAGACGCTTGAACCGGGTGAAGAAGGCGAGGAACTGTCCGAAGAGCAACGCGCTGAGCAAGAAGGGGATGGCGAGGCCGGCGGCGTAAGCTGTCAGGAGGAGAATGCCTTGGCTGGCGTCCTGGGACGTACTCGCCATGACCAGAATCGACCCCAGGATGGGCCCGACACAGGGAATCCATCCGGCGGCAAAGGTCACCCCCACCAGGAAGGCCCCCACGTAGCCGCCGGGGTGACCCGTCAACTCCAGATGCCTCTCCCGCATGAGGAAGGGGAGGGGCAGCCACCCCGCGATGTGGAGGCCAAAGAGGATAATCAGGGCCCCGCCGACCTTGCGTATGGTGAGCTGATAATCAAACAGGAGCTGCCCGAGGGCCGTCGCCGACGCCCCGAAGGCGATGAAGATGACCGAGAAGCCGGCAATGAACGTCACGGCCCGCAAGAGGAGGTGGCGCCGATTCCTGGAATCGGCCACCGTGCCCTGAATCTCGTCCACGGAGAGACCACCCACGAAGGCAAGATACGACGGGATGAGGGGAAAGACACAGGGGGAAAGGAAGGAGAGCACACCCGCCCCCATGGCCACCAGGATCGATACCTGCGCCGCCGCAGTCATCTCGCCGAAACCGCCCCCTTCTCTCCCGCCTCCGTCCGGCTCCCCTCTTTCGATCCAAGCCATCCATCATGGTAATGGTCGCCGCGGTCTTTTGCAACCCTTGTCCCTCTCCCCGACGCGTGGCGTCCGGCGGCTCGGCCTTACGCCACCTGATCCGCCGGCTCCGACAGGTGCTGCCGTCGCTGAACCAGGGGAGCTTGCTCTGGAGGGACAACCGGCAGGAAATACCGAATGGTGAACCCACAGCCGCGGCAGCGGCGGTAATAGAAACGAAAGCCCCGTTCGTCCTCCTGGACCGTGCCCACCTGGACCATACCGGCGGCGCAGCAGTTTCGGGGAAGCGACGGAGAGATGATGTGTTTCGGATAGGCGTTCAGCGGCTTTTTGCTCGTACTATACTCGACAATCGTCTTCATGATTTCCCTCCCATGGGCATGTCCCCGACCTGAAATCGACCCCATCCATGGGAACGGCGCGCGGCCGCCAACGGTTCCCCGCTCTCCTAAGATTCCCAATCGGATCGTGCCCGTGAGCGCGGAATTCCCGCTTGGATGATATCGCCCTCCCCTCTACCTCGCCCCGTCCACGCTGTTCGCGGACGCAGGCGCAAAAAACCCGCCGCTCCAAAGCAGACCGCAGTCGGAGGGCGGGTTGAAAGCCTGGGTCAGGACTGGGCCGTCTGGAAAAAGACGCGGGCGCACTGGAAGATCTCGTCCCACCCCACATCCGAGACGAGGGCGTAGGTGGTCTTCCCGCTTTCCCAGAGGAGGATCTGTTGCCCTTGATACTCGCCGCTCAGAAAGCTCCGCCCGTCTCGCCGGATCTCTGTCAGGCCGCTGAAATCCGCCCCATACCGGGGAAAGGCGAAGAGGGAAATGATGTTCCGTCCCTTTTCATACACGATATATCCCGCCCGCCGACCGCTCAGGCGCGCGACCCGTGCCCCCAGGAGCTGGATCCCCGATGTGCTGTAATCGGGAACCCGGACGGAATACCCGAGTCGCCCCCGAACCCAGTGGGCGACCTGCTTGATGTTCTCACTGGGAAGCTCGGCAGGATTTTCCCGGAGGGCGAATTTCATGTGCTCCGACACCAGATCCGTCACCAGGGGGTGAAACCCGGGTCGGGAAGAAGGCTGCGCGACCAGATACCCGAGGGTCCCGCCGACGACGAAGAGAAGGATCGAAGCGGCCAACGCCAGGGACCAGGCCCGCCGGCCCCAGACGGCCGGGCGCGCAGGTCTCCCCTCGCTCTCCTCCGACTCCGCGATGGCAGACCTGAGCCTCTCCACGAGATGCGGCGGAACGGGTTCTCGAGCGACCGCCGCCCTGAGCCCCTCCCGGAATGCCCGTTCTCCTTCAACGACACTCCGACAGGAGGGACATGCGTCAAGATGCCCCTCCACCTCGAGCATCTTCGAGGGCTCGAGCTCTCCGTCGCAATAGGCTTGAAGGTAGCGTGCAAATTCGTGAGCCGTCATTGGTCCTCCTGGGAATTTCCTCCGCCCGTCGAGTACTCCTTCAGGGCGCCCCGCAGCGTCTGCCGACCCCGGTACAGCCGCGACATCACCGTCCCAATGGGACACCGGCAGATCTCCGCAATCTCCCGATAGCTACATCCCTCGAGGTCCGCCAGAACCACTGCCACCCGAAGCTTGGGGGGCAGGGCCTCGATGGCCCGTTGGATGTCCTCCCCCGCCAGTCGATGGAAGAGATCGATCTCTGGGTCCCCGGGGACCACGCTGCCGACCCCTGCCTCCCGGTACACCCGCTCTTCATCAAAGTCGACCACGGGACGGGACGACTGGCGGATCCGATTGACAAAGAGACTATGCAAGATGGCAAAGAGCCAGGCCCGACAGTTGGTTCCCGGCTGGAACTGGTGGAAGAAGCGGTAGGCCCGGAGAAATGTCTCCTGGAACAGATCCTCCGCTTCGGTCTTATTCCGGGTCAGCCGGAGGGCCCCATTGTATATACTGTTCATATGGACCAGGGCGGCTTCTTCAAATTCCTGCCGCTTCTGGTCCATCCCCTCAGGCCCCACGGAACCCTCCCCAGTGGAGGGGGTCCGGAGCCCACTGCCCGTTCCAAGAAGAAAACACCCCTCCCCCCGAAATATTCCCTCCGCATCCGGCTCCGGGCTTTTATCTTCTGCGAATTGCCCGCCGCTGTCAACCGTGAAAGACCCCTCCCCCAGGGAATACGCCTGCGTCCCTGCGCGTTTTCCTTACCTTAGAAGGGGATGCGAGGGCCGGAGGGCCCCGGAGTTTTGAGGGAATTTTTCTCTCCCCCGCCTGTTCTTCCAACGAGAGGAGAAGACCCCCGGAAGGGGTGTGTGGCGCGAGAGGGTCGTGGTGGGACGAGGCGGTTCCTGGGAAGAGGCCGTGGAGGGGGTTTGACCATCATGAAGCGGACCCGAAGACAGACAATCATCACCTCGGTGCTGGGTCTCCTGCTCGCCACGGCCGGGGTCAGCGAGGCGCACCACGTGGTGCTCCAGAGCGGGCCGTTCCAGGCGATCATCCTCACCATTGTTGTACATCCGAAAAACGGCAAGCGCCTCTACCTGGGGTCCTTCGGGCGCGGGGTCTTCCGGACCACGGACGGGGGGAAGGTGTGGATCACCTCCAATAGCGGTTTGGAAAACCTGGAGGTGCAATCTCTCGCCATCGATCCGCTTAGGCCGTCCACCCTCTATGCGGGCACGGACGCCGGGGTGTTCAAGACCACGAACGGCGGAGAGCGATGGGAGCTGGCCAGTACGGACGTCGCCGCGCGCAATATTCGGGCCCTGGCCATCGACCCCGCCCACCGTACGACGCTCTACGCCGGGACCGACGCCGGGGTCATGAAAAGCACGGACGGAGGGGCATCCTGGCGGGCGAGGAGCGACGGGCTCACCGCACCCGATGTCCGGGCCCTGGCCATCGACCCGAACACCCCCCACCGCCTGTATGCCGCGGCTTTCGGCGGGGTCTTTCTGAGCACGGATGGCGGGGGGCACTGGAGTGCCGTCACCCAGGGCATGGGGAACGAAAACATCCGGACCCTGATCCTCGATCCCCACAACTCCTCCACCCTCTATGCGGGTACGGCGACCCATGGGGTCTTCAAGAGCGAGGACGGTGGCACCTCGTGGCGCCCGGCTTCCCAGGGCATGGGAGAGGTGAGTGTCATGGCGCTCGCCATGTCCCCCTCCACCTCGACGCTCTACGTGGGGACGAGAGAGGGGCTATTCAAGAGCACGGATCGCGCGACCACCTGGGCACAGGTGGAACCCGATTCTTTCAGCCTTTCCATTACCTCGCTGGCCGCAGACCCTCGTCCGCCCGGAGTCCTTTACGTGGGGACGGGGGGACTCTTCTTCACAAGCGTGGATGGGGGGCGCAACTGGTCCGGGGTCCAGTGGGTGATTCATCCGGATCTTCCCTTTCAACATGTGGTCGAAAAGTAGAAAGGAGGTGGCTTGATGAAGGGATCGACCGTCCACCGGGTAGGTCTGGCCCTGGGAGCGCTTGCCGTTACGCTCCTCGTCTCGCACCCGAGTCCCGCCCAGCAGAAGAAGAAACAGATCAAGCCCGGGGTCTACGCCATGACGCTCCAGAAGGGGGACTCGATCGACGCGTCCATCGCCCGGGGCAAGAAGCTGTTTAACCAGATCGGCTGTGCCGGCTGTCACCCCCGGGGGGGAACCATCGGGGGGACCGCCTTCGACGTAGCAGGGAACCCGTTTCCGATCCCCATCCCCAAACTCCGGGGCTCGGCGCTCCACTTTCCTCGGATCGGGATGGGACCGGCCCGGGCCGTCCTGACCCTCGGGCAACTCAACGACCTTTGAAACACCGTCTTTCTTGGCCGTGAGCCAATCGATCCCAATTCCCAGGAGTGGGTAGACCTGTATGCATACGTCGCCTCTCTCACCCCGCAAGCCTACAAGGCGATGAAGGCGTGGGAGGCCAAGCGGCTGCAGTTGGAGAAGAAGGTTTTCGGAAAATAGGGCGATGGCGGAACGTTCGGTGTGCCGTGCGAGACGAGAGGGGGTGAGGAATGTCCTGGAGGGTATGGCCCCTGCTGGGCCTACTCGGTCTCATCGCGCTGATGACAACGTCCACGGGGAGTGCGGCTGACGAGGGGGACGTGAAGGTTGGGGAAGCCGTGTACAAAGAGATCTGCTTTGCCTGTCACGGGCTGACAGGTGGAGGGAATGGACCGAGCGCGCCCAATTTCAAACCCAGGCCGCAGGTCTTCGCCAATCCGGAGTACATGGCGCGGATGCAACCCCAGTATATGTTCTGGGTGGTCAAATACGGCAAGCTCAAGGTCCTACAAAAGGAGATCCCCGGCTTCCCCCTGGGAGAGCCCCGATTCGTGGTGGACATGCCAGCGTTTGGCGACGTCCTCGAAGAGGACCAGATCCGTCGCCTCATCCAGATGGAGCATCTCTTGGTTGAAGGAAAAGCCATTCCCACGGACATCCGCGAGATTTACGACGGGGCCTGCGCCACCTGTCATGGGCCGAACGGCCGGGGGGATGGAGAGCGAGCGGTCTCGCAGCCGGCCCCAAAGAGCTTTGTCAGCGAGATCCAGCCTCCACCGGCCAATTATACCAACGCCAAGCTCATGCAGCGCTTTAACGACGATTACCGGTTCACCCTGATCACGAAGGGGCGGCTGGCCGCAACCACGGAGGCCGGCTACACGACCATGCCCCCCTTCGGAGACGAACTGAGTGACCACGAAATCTGGAGCGTCATCCGGTACGTCCGGGAGACCTTTGTGAATCGGAAGGCGGCCCACGCGGCGAAGGGCCCGAAATCCCTTCGCCAATCGGCCCGCTAGATGAGAACGACCGGGATCAGGATGGATGCGGAAACGTACTATTGTCCCCTGTGCCAGCGCGTCGTCGAAGAACACCTGCGGCCCATCCATGAGGTCGCCGAAGAATGGGTCATCGCGCACATCAAGGCGGCGCACCCGGATTGGATCGAATCGAACGGCGCCTGCCCCACCTGCGTCCAGTTCTTCAGGAGCCGGCTGTGACTGCCGCCCGGTGCAGTCCCACCTTAGAAGCATTGGAGGTGATGCGGTGGTACGGTAAGGGGACGTTTTGGGACTTCGGCAGTGCTGTGCGCTTTGCGTAAGGAGGGAGAAAATGCGTTGGAGTGTCGTCTGTACGATGGCGCTGGCGGGCCTGCTGGCGTTCGCCAGCCCGCCAGTGGAGGCCGCGTATCACGGGTCCAATCCCTGTGCCGCGAACCCGTGCAATCCGTGTGCGGCCAAGGCCATGAATCCGTGTGCCGCCAATCCGTGTAATCCCTGTGCGGCGAAGAATCCGTGTGCCGCGAACCCGTGCAATCCGTGTGCGGCCAAGGGAGTTGCCCGAGGCCCCATCCCGGTGAGGACGGTGTGGGGTCAGGTGGTGTCGGCCTCTCCCCGATCCCTCGCGGTCAAGACGGATGGCAGGACGCTGAACCTGCAATTGACTCGGCGGACCGAGATCAAGATGGCCAGCCAGGGGATGGAGAGAAAGACCCTGCGCGATATCCGGCCCGGCGCCAGGGTTGCCGTTTCGTTCCTCGACAACAATGGCAGCCGGCGGGCCGCCTATGTCTACCTGACCCGAGCGGCGGCCAATCCGTGTGCCGCCAATCCGTGTAATCCCTGTGCGGCGAAGAATCCGTGTGCCGGAAGGTCGATGAACCCGTGTAACCCTTGCGGCGCGAGGAGGTAGTCGAGGGCACCAGGGCCCTCCGGCGCAGTCCGGAGGGCCCTCGAACTTCACGCGAAAGGAGGTGAATGCGATGCGAGTGCGGTCAATACGGTTAACCCTTGGGGTCCTGGCAACTGCTCTGGCCGTGGTCTTTGGAACTGCCGCGACCGGCCTAGCAGGTTCGGTTCCTCACAATCCATGCGCGGCCAAGGCGTTGAATCCGTGTGCGGCGAAGACGTTGAATCCGTGTGCGGCGAAGACGCTCAACCCGTGCGCCGCCAAGACCCTCAATCCGTGTGCGGCGAAGACGTTGAATCCGTGTGCGGCGAAGACGCTCAACCCGTGCGCCGCCAAGACCCTCAATCCGTGTGCGGCGAAGACGTTGAATCCGTGTGCGGCGAAGGTCTTGAACCCGTGCTGCGCCAAGAGACTGAGCGCACAGCAGGCAAAGAACATCAACCCGTGCGCGGCCAAGAGTCCGACCTGCGGCAGATAGGAATCGAATATCACACATCGCCACGAGAGGCGGGTCTCTGGACCCGCCTCTCTGCTATACTCCCTTTATGAGGCAATCTTGGAAAGGCATCCTGCTCGTCGGCACATGTCTCTGCCTGGTCTCGATGCTGCCGCTCGCCTGCTTTGCGCAGGGGGACCGCGCCGGAGAGCGCTGGACCGAGACAGCCCAGCTCGCCTTTCTCCAGAGGCACTGGCAGACCCCGATACCGCTGCAGGGCCCTCCTCCCACCACGTACTCGCAGCTCGAGGCTTCCCTCCAGCCGGAGAGCTGCGGCGTCTGCCACCCCCAGCAGTACCGGGACTGGAAGAGTACCCTCCACGCCCGGAGCATGGGGCCGGGCGTCCGGGGTCAGACCCAGGCCTTCGTCGGGCGGGATCCGGCCACAGCCCTCCTCTGCTACAGCTGTCATGCCCCCCTGGCGGAGCAGGCCGAGAAGCTCCAGGATCAGGGGACGTTCCTCGACAATCCCCAATTTAACCCCGATCTTCACCGCAAGGGGCTGACCTGTGCCGGATGTCACGTGCGGAACCACGAGCGGTACGGCCCCCCGTACCGGGAAGGAAGCCCGGCTGCCTCCCGGCCCCGGGAAGCACTCCCCCACCGCGGGGCCACGACGTCTCCGGCCTTCGAGCGGGCCGAGTTCTGTCGAAGCTGCCATCAGTTCGGGGAAGACGGCTATGCACTGAACGGAAAGTTCCTCGAGAATACGTACAACGAATGGAAAGCGGGACCGTACGCCCGGGCAGGGATTCAATGCCAGACATGCCACATGCCGGATCGGCGACACCTGTGGCGAGGGATCCACGACCCAGAACAGGTGAAGGGGGGGGTGACCATCCGCCTCACCACGGGGAAGCCGCGATACCGCCCCGGTGAAACCGCCGAGGCGGTATTGGTCATCGAAAACAGTGGAGTCGGCCACTACTTCCCGACATACGTCACCCCCAAGGTCTTCGTCAGGGCAGAGCTGCTGGATCAGCGGGGAAAGGCGGTGAGGAACAGCCTCGAGGAGGCGGTGATCGGTCGCGAGGTCACCCTCGATTTGAGCCGGGAGCTCTACGACACCCGGATCCCGCCCCACCAGCGCTTCACCTTCCGGTACCACCGACCGATCAGGGGGAAGGGGTGGAGACTCCAGGTGCAGGTGACGGTCCACCCGGATCATTTCTACGAGCGGTTCTTTACCTCGGTGCTGGAGGGCAGCACCTCTCCCGAAGGGCGAACGTTGCTCCAGGAGGCACTCGAGCGCACCCGGCGGTCCACCTTTTCGATCTTCTCGCGGAAGATCCCGATTTCGTGAGCGCATGCTGATGTCCGGACTCGCGATCGCATTCGGATTCCTGCTCGCCGCCTCCCCCGTCCCATGTCCCGCGGACATGGTCCTCATTCCGGCGGGGCCGTTCATCATGGGGAGCGACCGGGCCGAGCGGGACTTCGGCTACCAGATTGGCGGGGAACCCGCCCGCCGGTACCGCTGGTTTGATCACTGGGAGCTCCCCCGGCACACGGTGTCCCTCCCGGCCACCTGCATACAGAAGTTCCTGGTGACGAATGAGGCGTACCGACGGTTCATCGAGGCGACCGGCCACCGCGTCCCCTCTATCTCCCGCGAGGCGTACCGACGGCAAGGCTACCTGGTACACCCGTACACGGAGGTGGAGCGGTTCCTCTGGCACAGGGACAGATACCCCAAAGGGACCGGACAGCACCCGGTCGTCCTCGTCAGTCAGGCGGACGCGGGCGCCTATTGCCGGTGGAGGTGGGCAGGGCGGATCTGCCGCCTCCCCAGCGAGCGGGAGTGGGAGAAGGGGGCCAGGGGGACCGACGGCCGCTATTTCCCCTGGGGAGACACGTGGCACCCGGAGTATCTGAACGCCGGCTATCGCATTGGGTATACGACGCCGGTCGGAAACTACCCGCAAGGGCAAAGCCCGTATGGACTCATGGACGCTGCGGGCAACGTCTTCGAGTGGACACGGACCGAGTTCAGCCCGGGGAAGGCGGTCCTGAAAGGGTGCTCCTGGGACGATCAGGGGGGGATCTGCCGAGCCGCCGCCCGCCACGGGCGGGTCCGGGACGCGCGCCACATCCTCTTCGGCTTTCGGTGTGTCTGCGACGTGAAGACAGATAATGGGAGATGAGAATGAACGGATACGCCCTGAAGCACACGCTGATCCTCGGCCTGGTGGGGGTCTTTTTTCCCCTGGCCCGGGCCGCTGCACTCCCGGCGGGCCTGACCATCGATGGAGACCCGGTGATTACGGTCCTCCCGAAGGATGCCATCCCGGCCATCGACCAGCCCGCGTTTGTGTCGGTCCAGGAGGCCGATGCGTACCTCCGGGACAATGAGCCGGTGCTGGGGGTCCGGCGAGGAGAGGTGGCGCGGGCCTACTCCCTCTGGCAACTCAACCACCATGAGATCGTCAATGACCGGGTAGGCAACCTCCCGCTCGCCATCACCTGGTGACCCCTCTGCTCGACGGGCATCGTGTATGTCCGACCCACACATCAGGGGAGGCCCCTCACCTTCGGCGTGAGCGGGATGCTGTGGAAAGACGCGCTGGTCATGTACGATCGAGAGACTGAAACCCTCTGGAGCCATTTCAACGCCAAGGCTATTCACGGCCCCCTCCAGGGGATGCGGCTCAAGCCCTATCCCGCGATCCATACGACCTGGGGGCAGTGGAAGCGGCTCTATCCGCACAGCCAAGTGCTGTCGAAGCGCTCCACTCTCGGCGTCCCCGAGGGCCGATACGACGTCTACCGCGGGTACATGGCGGATCCGAATCGCCTGGGCATCTTCGGGACGCGCAATCCAGACCCCACCCTCCCCGGAAAGGAATACGTCTTCGGCCTCACGCTCCACGAGGCGAGGGTGGCCTATCCGTTCCGCTTCTTGAGCCGCGCTCCGCTGGCCCACGATACCGTGGCCACCGAGCCGGTCCTGGTGGTCTTTGCGGCCCCCGAGGCGACCGCCGTGGCGTTCTCCCGCCGGTTGCGCGGGCAAACGCTGCAGTTCACCCATCTCCACCGGCGCAACGGGAATTGGGTGATGGAAGACACCGAAACCGGATCGCGCTGGCAGGCCCTCAAGGGCGAGGCCACGGCCGGACCCCTGAAAGGGTCCCGCCTCACTCCACTCCCGGGTCACCTGGTTTTTTGGTTCGCCTGGAAGGGATTCTACCCCTCGACCCGCCTCTGGCGGGGGCCTTGACGGCTGCTCCCGCACCCTTCTGCCCTGCCCGCGAGCCGTGCCCGGCACCGACTGAATCCTTTCCACGGCCCGAGACATCTAACCATCGGTCGGCGGCGGGACGCGGGGACCCGTCGCCCTCCGAGAGGCCGACCTGGTTGAGGGGTCACACGTCTCGCAAAAAAATGCGTTAAATAATTTTTCTCCCTTTGTTATGCTGAACGGGGAGACATTGACCCGAGGCCGAGGGATGCAACGCAGTCCGAAACGCGGACGAAAAAAGGAGGCTTCGACAATGCGAAGGCTCATGTGGTACAGAGTGATCAACACCTGCCTGATCGGGATGGTGATGCTCGTGACCGAACCGAGCGTGCTGGCAAGCAGCGAACCGTTTATCAAGACCCAGGGCAACGGGGTCACCATCGTCACGCTGACACAGACCCCCTGTCTGTTTCTCGAATCCGAGGAAAACCCGCAGGCCTATACCTCGCGGAAGAAGGCAGATTGCGTAGAGATCAACCGAAAGACGGCCGGGGAGCGGACGTTCAAGCCCCTCCATCTGAAAGCCGGGCGGTATATCTTTCGGGTAACCAACAAGAACGTTCCCTACGAACTCGGATTCTGGCTGCGGGGACAGGGCGTGGGCCGACTCACCCTCCCGTCTGTCTCTGGGGGCGGCCTGGTCACAGGCAAGACGCAGGATTACGCCGTCACCCTTGTCAAGGGGAAGTACTACTACAGCTGTCCCCTCAACCCGACCCCCAACTATCCCTTGACCGTTGAATAGGGAGAGGGGGACAGGAGAATTCGGCATGACCGCGAACGAAGGGGGCGAACCCACGGCGACCGCTTCATCCGCTCCACCGCCGCATCAGCCCCCGAAGACGCCGGAGACAAAGCACGACTGGTGGCGACCGGTCGCGCTGCTGGCCGCCATCCTCGTCATTCTCGTCTTGGCCAAGGTCTTCGGGATCGGAGAGCGGCTCGGCGCTCTGCGCGAATGGATTCAGGGATTGGGACCGTGGGGGCCGGTAGCCTTCGTGGTTCTCTACGCCGCAGCAGTCGTTGCGGCCATTCCCGGCTCGGCGCTCACCGTCGCGGCGGGGGCCCTATTCGGGTCGGTCCTTGGAGTGATCCTGGTGATCAACGCGGCCACCCTCGGGGCCAGCCTCGCCTTCCTGGTTGCCCGGTACTTCGCCCGGGACGCCATCGCCCGCCGGCTCTCCGCCAACGAGAAATTCCGGAAACTGGATCGGCTGACCGAAGAGCACGGCGCGATCATCGTCGCCCTGACCCGCCTGGTCCCCCTGTTCCCCTTCAACCTGCTCAACTACGGCTTCGGCCTCACGCGCGTCCCCTTCTGGACGTACGTGCTCTGGTCCTGGCTCTGCATGTTGCCCGGCACCATCCTGTACGTCGTGGGAGCAGATGCTTTTACCAAGGGCCTCGCCCAAGGTCGGGTCCCGTGGGGCCTGATGGGCGCCCTGGTCGTGATGGGGCTGATCCTCGCCTTCCTGGTCCGACACGCCCGCCAAACACTGAAGGAGAGGGAAGTCAGGACAAACGCCGAATAGGACGACACTGCGAGAGGGGAGCTTTCCGATGAGCCAGGTACCGGAGGTCCTGCCCAAAGACGAGCACAACAGACTGTTGCTATCCAATGTTCACCCCTACGATTGGACAAATCCGGACCCAGCACCCCAATACAACCTCGTCGTGATCGGCGCGGGCACGGCGGGGCTCGTGACGGCGGCAGGAGCGGCAGGGCTCGGCGGCCGGGTGGCCCTCATCGAAAAACACTTGCTGGGCGGCGACTGTCTCAACGTGGGTTGCGTCCCCTCCAAATGCATCATTCGATCTTCTCGCGTTTTCGGGGATATTCGCGAGGCCTCCGAGTTGGGCGTCCACGTTCCAGACGGCACGAAGGCGGACTTCCCCCTGGTGATGGAGCGCATGCGACGCCTCCGGGCCCGCATCAGCCACCACGATTCGGCCCGGCGATTCCAGCAGTTGGGCATCGACGTCTTCCTCGGAGAGGGACAATTCACCAGTCGCAACACCCTCGCCGTGGACGGCAAGACGCTCCGGTTCAGCAAGGCCGTGATCGCGACCGGGGCGCGCGCCGCCGCGCCGCCGATTCCAGGGCTGGCTGAGGCTGGGTACCTGACGAACGAGACCATCTTCTCCCTGACGGAGCTCCCCCGACGCCTGGCCGTCATCGGAGCCGGTCCGATCGGCTGCGAGCTGTCCCAGGCCTTCCGCCGCTTTGGATCAGCGGTCTCCCTCCTCGAAGCCCAATCCCAAATCCTGACCCGGGAAGATCGAGACGCGGCTGAGGTCCTTCAGCGGGCCCTGGTCCAGGACGGGGTACACCTCGTCCTGGGCTGCAAGATCCTCAAGGTGGAGACCCGGGGGTCGGAGAAGATCATCCAGTTTGAAGGAGACGGAGCCTGCACTGATCTTCCCGTGGATGAGATCCTCGTCGGCGCCGGACGCGCGCCCAACGTGGAAGGACTGAACCTGGAGGCGGCGGGAGTCGAACACACGAGGCACGGGGTACAGGTGAACGACTACCTCCAGACGACCAACCCCCGCATCTACGCCGCCGGCGACATCTGCCTCCCGTACAAGTTCACGCACACGGCGGATGCAACGGCCCGCATCGTGATCCAGAACGCCCTCTTTCTCGGGCGGAAAAAATTGAGCGCACTGGTCATTCCCTGGTGCACGTACACCGACCCGGAGATCGCCCACGTCGGGATGTACGAGCAGGATGCGGTGCACAAGGGCATCCCCGTCGCCACCTTCGTCAGACCGCTGCGGGAGGTCGATCGGGCCATTGCCGACGGCGAGGAAGAGGGCTTCGTCAAGGTGCATGTCAAGAAAGGGACCGATCGCATCCTGGGTGCCACGATCGTCGCCCGCCATGCCGGAGAGATGCTCAGCGAAATCACGCTGGCCATGGCGGCACATATCGGCCTGGGGACCATTGCGAACGTCATCCATCCCTACCCCACCCAGGCCGAGGCCATCCGACAGGTGGCGGACGCCTACAACCGCACCCGGCTGACGCCGGGAATCAAGAAACTGTTCACCCACTGGTTGACCTGGACGCGATAGCCGGCTCCCGAGAACGCGAATCGGTTCATCCGTCCCCAATGCACGACGCGGGAGGGGAGGCGAGGAGATGGGGCCGCTGGTCATCACGATCATGGCGAGGGTGCCACGGGCGGGTGAGGTCAAGACCAGGCTCACTCCACCCCTGACCGCCACAGAGGCGGCCGAGCTGTACCGCTGCTTCCTGCTCGACAAGATCGAGCAGGTCAGGACCCTCACCGCGGTGAGCCCGGCCATCGCCTACACCCCCGCCGACGGGAGGGGGTTTTTCGAAGCGCTGGCCCCGGGCTTTGTCCTGGTCCCCCAGCAGGGCACCGATCTGGGCACCAGGCTGGCCAGCAGCTTTGATCAACTCTTCGGAAAGGGGTACGGGGGGGCGCTGGCCATCGATAGCGATACCCCCACGCTACCGACGGATTTCCTGGCGAAGGCCCTCGACCGCCTCGCGACACCCGCAACGGACATCGTGCTGGGCCCGAGCGAGGACGGGGGCTACTACCTCATTGGGCTCCGCGAACTTCGCCGGGAGTTGTTCGAGGACATGCCGTGGAGCACGGCGCAGGTCCTCCGCGAGACCATCCGGCGGGCGGAGACGCGGGGGCTCACGGTGGAGTGTCTTCCGCCCTGGTTCGACATCGACACCGCGGAGGACCTGGAGAGACTCCGAGGCTCCCTCCGGAACGCAGAGGGAAGCGCCCCCCGGCATACGCGGCGTTTCTTGATAGGGTGTCCCCGATGAAGAAGCGGTCACAGATCCCGTGGGAAACGCGCTCCACGAAACCCATCTACCGCAATACGTGGCTCTCCGTCCGCGAGGATCTGGTCGAGCTGCCCAATGGGCGAACGACCATCTATGGCGTGGTCACCTGTGGCCAGTGTGTGGGGATCCTCCCCTTCCTCGATCCCGAGACCGTGCTGCTGGTCCAGCAATACCGGTACGTCGCCCGGCGGGTGACATGGGAGATGCCCACCGGCGGGGTCCATTCCGGAGAGTCGATCGAGGAGGCAGCCCAACGCGAACTGGCGGAGGAGACCGGCTACCGGGCCGGCCACCTGATCCCCGTGAGCACCTACCACACGAGCAAGAGTGTGGTGGATGAGACGGCCCACCTCTTCCTCGGAGAAATGCTCGTACAGCAGGAGCGTCCCCCGGATGAGACGGAGTTCCTCGAGGTCCGCCCCTTCCCCTTTGACGAGGTCCTGCGGATGGTCCTCACCGGGGAGATTGTGGACAGCATGACCATTATCGCCGTCCTCCTCGCCGCCCGCCTGAAACACTGCTGATCAGCCCAAGATGGATTCCCAAACACGAAACGCAGGCGATGTTGCTGTCAGGCTTTCGATCTTTTCTTTTCGGTTAATCGCTTTGCAGTCGACCAAGGTGATGTCGAAACCGTTTATGAATACTCCAAGAGCCTTCCCCAAACCCTTCACTTGAACCGAATGGTCGTCTTGGTTCCATCACGTTTTTACAGGGGTGAGTGTAAACACGCGGGCCAAGCGCGAAGCCCCTCTCAGATCGCCGCGGCGCAGGGCGTCGCGAACATCATCCAGCTTGTAGGCGTCTTCGACCGAAAGGTAGGGGGACCAGCCGGTATCTGATTCAATCAGGTCAACCTCTACTTCGGCCACGTACTTGCCTTCGTGAACGTATTTCTTGTGTCGCCTCGCCATCACTTCCTCCTCATGAAGTCGTCGGTCCACCGGTCAGGATCAGGACGATATGATGTGACCAAAACTGCCGGAGTATGAAGGCCGAGGGGAATGCCCCAAACAACATGGATCGGTTTTCCGTCGGTATCCTGCTGGAGTACGAGTACGCATGGTCCTTTCGGATAGTCCGGATACTCCTCAATCAACTGGGCCTGGTGGACCCCTTCGATAACCTCTCTGGCCCGGATACCGTCTGCAGCAAGCTCCTCATACCCGTGCTCGGAGATCTTGATTTCCCCCCGGGAAATAAGGTGTAGAACCCGCCTCAGGACCTCGCTCATGTGTAAAAGGATACACGAGAATCACACCTGCTGCAACGAGCGAGACAGTCCCTCTGCACGGCGAAGCCAGGCGGCTAAGGGGTGGCTGGCCTCCGGCCACCATATGGCTATCGGCTTAAGCCGCACGGTCAAATAAAAGGGGATAAGTCCGGTATTCTTGGGTTGTCAAGAGGATCAGGCATGAGTATTGAGGTTCTCCGGAGCAGCAGCGTGTTCCGAATGACTGGTGGGTACCGCCTACCGGTCGCAAAGACTCCGGAGAGGAGCATTGACACGCGTCCGGGCGTTCCTTATGCTCTTCCTGCTCCTGGAAGTCTGGGCTAGTGCTCCACGCTAACCGTGCCAAGGATATTTCGAGAACGTAGAAAAGCCACAGGCAATCGTTGTATAGCGCGTCGCAGCAGTCGCTTCTGAAAGGGGGCGCAATCATGCGTTTGAACGGCAAGGTCGCCATCGTCACGGGTGGCGCGAGCGGGATCGGCAAAGCCACCGCTTGCGCGCTGGCCAATGCCGGTGCCACCGTGGTCATCGTCGACCTCAACGAAGCGGCCGGCGAGGCAACAGTCAAAGACCTCGCGGCGGCGGGCCCGCCGGCCGCTTTCCAGAAGACCGACGTCTCGAACCCGGCAGAGGCCAAACACCTCATTGACGGCACCGTCCACCGCCTCGGCCGGGTCGACATCTTGGTCAACAACGCGGGACTGCAGCACGTCGCCCCGATCCAGGACTTTCCCGAAGAGAAGTGGAACCTCCTCCTCGGCGTCATGCTCACGGGTCCCTTCCTCCTCACCAAGCACGCCTTCCCGCACATGCTCCGCCAGCGCTTCGGGCGGATCATCAACCTTGCCTCCGCCCACGGCCTGGTCGCTTCGCCCTTCAAGTGCGCCTACGTCTCCGCCAAACACGGGCTCCTCGGCTTGACCAAGGTCATCGCCCTCGAGGGGGCCGCACATAACGTCACGGCGGTCGCCGTCTGTCCCGCCTACGTGCGGACACCCATCGTGGAGCACCAGATCGCCGAGCAGGCGAAGGCCCACGGCATCTCGGAGCAGGAGGTCATGGAAAAGGTGATCCTGGCTCCCCAGGCGGTCAAACGGTTGTTAGAGCCGCAGGAGGTGGCTGACCTCATCGTGTTCCTTGCCTCCGAGCAGGCGCGCGGCATCACGGGAACGCACGTCGCCATGGATCTCGGCTGGTCGGCCCACTGACCCACCTCCGCCCCACCCCCCTTCCCGAGCTCCCGCGGCCGATCCGTGCTCCCTTCCCCGGCGCACCCCCAATGAGGCCAAAGGATTCCCCCGTCCCCCGTCCCGCACCGACCCCTTGCGGAGCAGGAAACATAGCACGAGTTTCCCACCCCGGCCTGGGAACCCGGGCCGCCGAACAATCGTTGAAATAGTGTGAAACCGTTTCACGCCTCCCCGCATCTAACACGATGGAGGGTGACTGCATGAAGATCTGGCACGAAATATTCGTCGCGGCTTTCGTCTTGCTGTACGGCGGCTTGAGTGTGGCGCTCCTGGGGAGCTGGTTACGGGACGCGCTCAGGGTCCTCACGGGCGGTCCGCGGCCAGCGTCCAGAACGTCGCTTCACCCTGCGCCTTCTGCGGCACGAGAAGTCGCCTGGTACCCCCCTCGACACAGCCCGGTGCCACAATGACCTTTCCAGGGAAGACCGTCACGTTATGTTCTCTCGCGAACAAGGGAGGCTGTGATGTGGATTAAACTCTCTGCGGACCGCTCCTGTGCGAATTGTGATATCTCGACTGAGCGTTGGGTTCTCTATGGGCACACGGGGCGGGTGGTTGTCGAGGCCACGTTCTGCCCGATCTGCTATCCGGCCTTGACACGCATTTTCGAGAAAACCGAGGCTCCACGGTATCAGGATGAGCCACCGTATCCGCTGCCGCTTCTCGCCACTGAACGAAGCACCGAATTGAACATGGCCCGATCCGTGATGCGATAGGTGTAACGGAAACCGGGAGCCGACAAAGCCGTCATCAGTGAGGCGTAACATGCTCCATACGGTGATCCTCATTGCGCTGGCGCTGGGTTTTCTGTTCCTGAGCGCGACGCACGATTGAACCTCCGGTCTCTCTTCCCGCGAAGCGGCCAAGTCTCGCGCGTCCCACTCGGATCCGGGGATCCTGCCTCTTCCGACCCCTCAGCCGTGACACACCGAACACGCCTTCCCACACACTATTTCGACTCCACCGGATTGCTTTCCGTTCAATGATTAGCTGAATAAAGGCGCATGCCTACGACGCCGCCCCCGGCGGATCCACCAAGGCTGCAAGGTGTGGACGGCATCGGTCCACCCTCTTCTCTGTTGGGTTCCCCGCACCAATTTTCCGGCGACCACGCCGGCACTGCACCCGTGAACAGAAGATGAACACCAAGGATCTGTCGCTGATCGGGACCGTCAGGGGCCGCGCAAGGAGGAGGGAAAGGTGTACCCCGCTCCGACAGGGTGCAGCGCACGGAAACAGGGGTCCTCCCCCGGTGTGTAGCCGTCACGCAGCGGCCTCGCCCTGATCGTGCGTGGCAAACACCATCGCCACATCCGGGGTGCAGACCAGGCAAAAGGTCGCCTCGGCGACCCTGTGCCCGTCCGCCTTCCGTAGTGCCCAAGACTCAACCGGGGCCCCGCACCTGCCACAGGACCGTTCCGCCGGAGTCCGTACCCATTCCCGCTCGTTTCCCACCGCCGTAACTCGATTCCGATTCTGACGTGTGTCCATCGCCCCCTCCCCGCTCCGAAAACCCTTGGAGCCCCCCATGAGCGCTCTCAATCTGTTGAACCGTCGTGAGGACCGCACGGTTCCGCCAGCGAGACCGAAGGTCCGGGGATGGCGCTCCACAGAGGGTTGGGTCCCCATCCGGGAACCCCGGCAGCCAGGCGCGCGTTATAGGATCATATAAAGACAGGAGGGGGCGGTCCAGCCGCCCAGAAAGGAGTCCATCATGACTGCGCGACCCGGCGCGATCGCGGGAGTGGTTCCAGGGAGCGATACCCACGACATGTCGAAGGTCTACCAGGAAGGGATCATCGCCGGTCTGATCGGAGCGGCCACGGTGGCCTTCTGGTTTCTCCTCGTGGACACCCTGACCGGCCGGCCCCTGTACACGCCGACGGTCCTCGGCGCCGCCCTTTTTCGAGGAGGGGCAGGCCTCACCGCGCCGGCGCATCTCCCGGTCTCCTGGGAGATGGTGTTCATGTACACGTGGGTACACGGGCTCGTCTTCTGCGTGATGGGAGGACTGGCCGCGCGCCTCCTGGTCTTCGCCGAAAAAAACCCGAATCTCGGGTTCGGCATTCTGCTCTTCTTTGTAGCTTTCGAGTACGGATTCGTCACGGCCGCCATGCTCTTTGCCGAGCCCATCCTGCATGCCCTCGCCTGGGAGGCAATCCTGATTGGAAACCTGTTGGCGGCGGCCACAATGGGCGGATACTTCTACTCCCGGCATCCGCATCTGACGATCAGGCCTTAGATCTTTACCTCTTCGGGCGTCGCGTCATGGAGCCGGTGAACCTTCACGTTCAACTGACCTCGGTGGCCGGATGGCTGAAGCCAGGGGGCGAAGTGGCCGGGGTGACTCGATGACCCCGACTCGATCCAACCGCAGGCTCCCCTGCTGAGGAGAGGGCAACTCGATGTCTCGAGACCGCACGTTTTGTCCCTGGAGGAAAAGAGATTTCCCCTTCTACCTGCTGGCGGTTGGGATCTTCCTGACAGGCTGCGCGGCCGGGCAGATCGGGGACGGAACGTACATCAATCAGAGCACGGCCTTTGACGTTGCGCCCCCGTCCAAGGCGTGGACCGTCAAGACAGGTACGGGATCGGACCGGTTGCTACGCTCTCAGAGCCGCCAGGCCTGGATATCTATCCATGCCACCTGCGGCGAGATCCCTTCGTACCGACCCCCCAAGATCGTAGGTCCATATCGGTTCTTCGGCATCCAGAGGATCCAACGCCTCCGAGAGAATCGTCACCCTACCGGGCACGGGGAGGTGCTGGAAGTAATGGTGCAGAGCAAGCTCGGGGGCAGGGAACGCATGCTCCACGGCTACACCCTGAAGATCCAGGGGTGTCTCTACGACCTGCTCCTCTTTGCCTCTCCGGAGGACTTTTCCGCGGTAGATAGAGAATTTAGGGCCCTGGTCCGGCAGTTCACATGCGGAGGCGGGGAGCCCGGACCGGGGGACGCCTTTCATTCCGGGGCACAAGCTCCCGCCGACCCGGACGGGGACCCGGCGGGATCGTGCCCTCCGGTGCGTGACCGGGACGGGCGCGTCGCAATCAAGCGCTAATCCACTTTTCCGACCAGCAGCAGGCGGAACGGAAGTATCGGCGGACCATCCAGCGCCGTGGTGCGGTCGTCCGGGTGAGCGCCCCGCCCGGCAATCCCTGGAACGGCCAGGGTCTCGCCGAGACGCTCACCGTCCGGCCCCAAACGATGCCGCTTTTGGTCGACGAGACGTACCCATACCGGTCACGCCGTGGGATGGAGGCTCGAGGAAGGGCCAGGGCGGGCAGGTGACCCGAGGCGCTTCACAGACGGTCGCCCCCTCCGGAATCGCCCGAGGCCTCCTCTCGCTTCGAACCATTAGAGGGTTTCAAAGGTCAGGTGTCGTTCGACCCCTGCGTGCGTTGCCCCATCCGTCTCTGCATAGGCCGCGGGGAAGTAGAGGAGGCGCTCGCCCCGTTGGGGAGGCTCGAGGAGGAGATCCCGGCCCCGGGAGAAGGCGATATGGTTCAGGTCGAGGGTTCCGAAGCCCGCATGGCCGTACTTGCAGGCGCAGGAAGCGTCCACCGGAATCCACCCGAGCCCGCCGATGTACGCCTCCGCCCAGCAGTGATAGCCACACACCTCGCACTGCCCGGGGGTCAGGGCCTCGAGCGCAAACCCCATCACCAGGCGGGAGGGAATCTGAATTGCCCGGCAGAGAGAGATATACAGGGCGTGAATGTCGTTACAGTTCCCCAGCTGACAGCTGAGGGCGTGATCCGTGCTCCCCTTCCAGGACTGCTGCCCGGCATCGTACTGCATGTACCCGGTGACGTAGTCGTAGATGGCCTCCGCCCGCTTCAGCGGATTCCCTTCTCCGCCGACGATCTGAAGCGCCCGCTCCCGCATCTCGTCATCCACACGGACGTACCGCTCAGGGAGGAGGTAACGGAGGAAAGGCTCCCAGGCGCCGTCCAGCGGCTGCGCTTGGGCTGAATCCGGCGCCGCGGCAACGGGCGCCCGCATCACCCAGTAGGAGAGCTCGACCTCAACCGCTCTCGCCGGGGAGAGCCGCCCGTAAAGGATGGCATTCCCCCACTCGCGGTCGTAGTGGAGGGTCAGGGGGAAGTTGGCCTTCACCCGCACGTCGAGGACGCGCTGATACCCGTCGCTCTGGAGGAAGGGGATCCAGACGTCGAGCTGCCGCGCCTCCGCCGGAATTTCCCGAATGACCACTCGATCCTGAAGCCGGTAGCGCTGCCCTGTCTCCTTCGTTGCCACCGCGGTTATCCTCTTCCCTCCCGCCGCACGCCCTGCCCGCGTCCCGGCAGACCACTCTCGCGGGGTCCCTTGCTCCTCGGGACCGCTCCCGACCACACCGGATTATGAGGATTCTTCGGTCCGTCCAGGGCGCTGGCGCAGGAAACGAAGCACGCGGGCCTTCAATTCCCCCGGAACCTCCTCCTCACCGAGATCCCGCAACAGGGTGGTGGTCGTTTCGTACGACCGCATAAAGTTCTCGCACGTCCGGCACCCCTCCAGGTGGCCCTTGAGGGCTTGAAGCGTTTCCGGATCCAGCGACCCCTCCAGGTAGTCGGCGAGTAGGTTGGTGATTTCTTTGCAGCTGATCAACGCGTCTCCTCGAAGGCGGCTGCCAGTTGTCCCCGGAGCGCCAGCCGAGCCCGGTGCAGCCGTGACTTGACAGCCGCCACGCTGAGCCCCAACGTCTGGGCCACCTCTTCGCCGGAGAGCCCCTGCAGATCGCGAAGGGCCACGACGGCACGATACTCCGCCGGCAGGGTCGCCAGCGCCTGGCGAACCAGTGACCGCTGCTCCTGTTGCAAGAGGACCTTCTCCGGGTTTGCCGACCAGGCCTCGACCGGCCGCAGGTGATGTCCCGTGTCGTCAAAGGCCGGTAACCATTGCTCTATATCTTCCTCCACCCGTTCCTTCCGCCCGCGGATTTTCATCATGGCGGCATTGACGGTGATTCGATGGAGCCAGGTGCTGAAGGCGGAGCGGCCCTCGAAGCTCTCGATCTTCCGGAAAACGGTCATGAAGACATCCTGCACGACCTCTTCGGCATCCTGGGGATCCCCCGTGATGGCCCGGGCGAGGCGATACGTCTGCCCCGAGTACCGGTCCAGCAGCGCCGCAAAGGCGTTCTCGTCCCCGGCCTTCAGCCGCTCGAGCATCTCCGAATCCGGGAACTGCACCTGGTCAGTCACTGGTACCATGTTAGATGCCCCACCCCTCCCAAAAGATTCTTCCTCGATTGATAAGGGAACGGAAAAGGCCCCGTGAAACCGCTCGGGTCGTTGTGGGTACTATAGCAAAAGAGGAGGGAAATACTCAAACACCTTCGCGGAGGTTCAACCGTCGGGACAGGTCTCATCGGGATGCGGGTGCCGGAGACTTGGCGTCGTTTGCCTGCGGCTCCCCGAGAGGCTTTCTCAAGCCAGGCAGGCATTGACGTGCGAATCTTTTTCGACGAAGCCCGCATCTAACAGAGTAGTTTTGGGAAACGGGGCGCAGGTCCGCCACCCCAAAAACCACAACGCTCATGCGTGTGCAAGACGAGAACGCCTGCAGGACCTCAGGGTTTCAGGTTACATGCAGAAGGGATGGAAAGAGATGTTTGATCTTCATTACTCCGGCACGCTGGTAGATCTGGCATGGTCTCTTTGGATGGGGTGGGGAATCATGGTCCCCCTTGTGGGACTCTGGCATTCCAGCACGTGGCGGATCTCAGGAGGGAAGCGGGTTCCCCTGCCGGTCTCGCGGTGACGGCTCAACGCTACTCCGTGCGAGCCGGGAAGCCTACGACGGGTCTCGTGGCAACAGGAACCGGCCTGTCATGCACCCCGGTGGGATGTGTCCCCGCCCACTTAGGCACGGCCACGCCTGAAAGGACCGCACAGACCGAGAAAGCGAGGGAACGGCCTTTGAGCAAAGCCATGGGGGCAGCGAGCGACCCTCGGCAAGGGAGGAGATAATGGCATTGCCGCAAGCAAATTACCGGAAGAATCCACCAGGGATGCTGCGACACCTCGGGAAAATTGACCTGATCAAGACCCTCACCCACAAGTTCAGCGCCGAGGCTCGGGGCCTATTTCAGCAGTTCCCGGGCACTCTCCCGGTGGGGGCCCCAGCGGCCGACATCACGCTCCAGACTGTCTCGGGCAAGACGGTCTCCCTGGGCAACTACCGGGGGAAGAAGCACGTGGTCTTGGAGTTCGGCTCGTTCACCTGACCCCCGTTCCGGGAGCAGGTCGCTCCCCTGAAGCGGCTCGAAGAGAAGTACCGGGGCCGGGATGTGGAGTTTCTCACGGTCTACGTCCGCGAGGCGCATCCGGGTGAACCGGGATACCGGGAGTACTCCCAACACCACAATTTTGCCCAGAAGCGTGACTACGCCCGGCAGTTGATTGCCGAGGACAACCTCACCTGCCCTGTCCTCGTGGACGGGATGGACGAGGCGGTCCACCGGCAGTACGGCGGTCTCCCCAACATGGTCTATGTGATCGATAAGGCGGGGACCATCGCGTACAAGGCCACCTGGACTGTCGCTGAGGAGCTTGATGCGGTCCTGATGGAACTCACTGCGAACGACCCGGCTCATGCGCCGGCCTGCGGGTGCGGCGAGGAGAGGTGCCAATGAACCTCCCCGAGAGTGCCGAGTCCACACAGGCTCGGCATCAATCAGGGTGAAGTTCTTGAGCGGATGCCCGTCGTGGACCTCTTCAACGGGATCAACAAGTTCCCCGACGGGCTCCAAATTGAGCCGGACGTGAGGTAAAGGGAGCGCCCGACCGATCGGCTGCAAGGTGCGCCCCGGCAGTGCCAATCGCTGGGCTAGAAGTCCCCAAGCCGACATACTCGTTCAAGACGAGCCCTGGGCCAGGAAGGAAATCGAGGAGGCACCGTTATGGCGAAACTGCAGGTGAAGGGGATTGCCTTTGACATGTACGGCACGGTAGTCGATGTGGGAGCGGTGGCCGAGGCGTGCAAGGCCGTGGCGCCGGACCCGGTCGCCTTCAACACCCAGTGGCGAAGCAAGCAGCTCGAGTACACCTTTCTCCGGACCCTGATGGGGAGGTACCGGGACTTCTGGAAGGTAACGGAGGAGGCCCTGGAGTTCACCATCCGGCGTTTTGCCTTGCAGGTCGCTCCCACCAAGCGGCAGGACCTGATGGAGGCCTGGCTCCACCCCACCCCCTACCCCGAGGTGGCGGCGGCCCTACCCCGGCTGAAGGAGAAGTATCCGCTGGCCATCCTGTCGAACGGAACTTCACAGATGCTCCGGACGGGTCTCGAGCGGGCCAGGCTCCGGCCTGACTTCCGGTGGGTTTTGAGTGCCGACGCGGTCAAGCAGTACAAGCCAGCCCCCGAGGTGTACGGGCTAGCGGTCAAGCACATGGCGCTGCCGAAGAGCGACATCCTCTTTGTCTCGTCGAACAGCTTCGATGTGGTGGGGGCCAAAAACTTCGGATTCACGGTCTGCTGGATCAACCGGACGGGGGTCCCACTGGATCCTCTCGGGCCAAAGCCGGACCTGGTCGTCACGAGTTTCGATGACCTGGTGGGGGCACTCTGAAGGATGCTCTGACCCCGGACGGCACACGACGCCAGGAAGCCGAGGGGTTCCCGAAGCGCTCCGGCGGCGACGGTGGCCCGGCAGCGTGAACGGCATTGTCGCGGCGGCCCGAAGGATGAAATAAACAGGGCTGCCAGTGTGTTCCGCGTATGGTGAGGGTCAGGCTCTTGTTTGACTGGGGAGCGGGTACGCAAACTCTCCGAAACACGGGCACCCGTATATCCGAGCAGGCCCGGACCAGAGGGTCGGATGAGTCTTCGCGAACGCTCCCCGCGGTGTTTCTTGAACCCGGCATAGCGGTCCCTTGGGAGACCATGGTCCCAACGGCTGCTGCCGGCTAGTAAAGGAGAAGGAGGTGGACCTCATGGAAATGCAGCAGCAGAGGGACAGGTGTCATCGTGCCCATCGTCTTTTCGCGGCAACTCTGACGGTTTTTCTCACCGCTGCCTTGGTGGGTTGTGCCACCGCGCGACCGTCCCTGGCCCAGGCCAAACCTCCGGCAGGCCCCCCGGTTCCGGGGCTGCATGCCTATACCCAGGGCCATGCCAGACACCAGTCGCCGCCTGGCCGGTTAGGCGGTCCGCTGACGGTCACGGTCACCCAGCACAACGGCAGCACCCGGTGGGTCCTCCCCGGACCACGGTTCCTGGATCCCTCCGTCTTCGGTACTCCAGCGAATCCGGTCGGCTTCGATCCAGCCCCCTTCCCCCTCCTGGGGATTCCGGTCAAGATGCGGAAGGTGCACAACGGTCACTACAGCTTCGTGGACCACGCCACACCGTTTAGCGACTGGCGCGAGGTCGGGGTCGGCGACATCGAGATGCGGGTGGTCGACGCCACCGCTACGGATGGGGCTCGGACCAAAGACAAGGTCCATTTCGTGGCGAAGTTCAGGAGCCCGGACGGGAAGCACACGTACCGGGTGACGGCCGACAAACCGATTCCCCACGGCATGGCATATCCCTTCTTCGGGGGGGTGGTGACCAATCACCTCCTCCATGGGGCCACCGGCATCGGGACCCGGTTGATGCCCACCGAGTACACCTACGCCGCCTTCTGGGCGATCGGGAACATCTACCGCGATGGACGACTGGTCAACCCGAAACATATGGTTCATGTCATGGTCACGGAAGTCGTCCGGGGTGAAGGCTACACGCTCCAACGCGACGGCGGGGTGGGTAACCCCCCCAGTGGGATTACCCTCCACCTGATGGTCCCACCCTTCAAGGTCACTCCGGCTGGACTAAAGCCGGACCCGGTGCGGAGCGGGTTCATCCCCTTCCCCTTTGTCAAGAAACACATGATGGCAGCGATGAAAAAGGCCAAGCGGCTGCCTGCAGCCCAGCGGGAGGCGCGGATGGCGGCACTGAAAGAGGGCAAGATGCTGATGGGGCGGACCAAGGAACACGTGATGAAGGCCATGAAGGCCGGCAAGATGGACGGCCAGCCGTTCTTCCACGTGATGTTCGGGAATATCCAGATGCAGGCGAGTCACTAGCCGACCAGGCGGGAGCCCCTCGGGGTGAGGGGCTCCCGCCCCCTCACGCACACTATGCGTAAGAGCGGACATGCCCTCAGCGCCTTCGGGCTCCTCGTCCTTGTCGCCTCGGCCTCCGTTCAGCCAGGGTCCGCCACCGGCGACCCAGGAGCACCCCGGATTGTCACCCTGGCGGACATCGAGTTTCGGCCGTCCCGGATCCGGGCGAAACTCGGTGATGCGATCACATTCGTCAACACGGACCCCTTCGAACACAACGTCTACATCGTTCGCACCGCCAACCCCAACGAGGTCCTGTTTCCCGCGACGCCGGTTCCCTCAGGAAAATCCATCACGGTGAGGATTCGGCAAGACGGGCTGTATACGGTCTACTGCACGATCCATGGGGGGATGACGGCAAAGTTGTCCACCACCGGTTCCTTCGAGCTCACGGAGGCCGAGAAACGAGAAGCGGCGAAGGCAGCGGCCGCCCTTCCCCCAATCGTCAAGACCGGTGAGAAGCTGTTCTGGGGCAAAGGCCAGTGCCATCACTGCCACCGGATGGGCGATCGGGGGAGCGCCCGACGGGGGCCAAACCTCCGGGACATTGGTCTTCGCGCACACATCCAGGCGAAGAAACTCGGACTCGCATCAGGCACGGACTATCTCGTCCAGTCCATTCTCGCGCCACAGGCCTACGTCGTCGCCGGCTACACCAATGACATGGCCACGGTCTACCAGCCCCCCATTGACCTGGATGAAGAACAGATCAAGGCGGTGATCACCTATCTCCAAAGCCAGGGGGGCAGGGTCGATACCTGGGCGATCGACATCAACAAGAATGTTCTCGATTCTCTCCCGTCGATGAACCCGTTTCGCAATGGCAACCCTAAACGGGGCAAAGAGGTCTTCACCGAGGCCGGATGCAATAGCTGTCACGCGGTGGGACATCGGGATGAGAGCTCTATTGGACCGGACCTCTCCGCGATCGGCGCGTACCGCAACTGGGCCTGGCTGGCTGAATCCGTCATCGACCCAAACGCCGAAATCGGGGCCAACTGGAAGAATGCCACGGTGAACCTGAAGTCGGGAAAATCGGTCTCCGGCATTTTGCGGAAAAAGACCGCCAAGACAATCCAGATCATGGTGTCCAGTGATCAGGTGATGACTCTTTCCCGCGATAAGATCGGGCGGATTGAAATCAGCACGCTATCCCGCATGCCGGGAGACTACGGCGAACTCCTGACCTTCCAGCAGATGGCGGACCTGCTACGGTACCTGCAGACGCTCAAGGGCGATGTCGGCGGCCCCCGAGCGGGAAGTCCCAAGCCGTCCGGAGGGTGAGGAGCAGGTCCTGGAGCTTGCAACTCGACGGCTCGCCTCGAGAGTCACTCCCCCCAGCAGCAGTGGCTGGCCCAGACCTTCCTGTTCAGGCCCCAACGTGCGGAAGGGGGAACCCCATCCACCGGTCCGGCGTTTCCTAACTGGATGCTCTCCAGGCAGAAACCAGGCGCCTCTGTGGTGTCGAGGAACTATGCGGGAGGGGGGCAGTCCCTGGGGCCTATTTTTTCAGTGGAGCAGACCATGACGGTAAAGCTCTTTCCGCTCGCGCATGATATCGACGGGAGGACCATTGTCCTGGCCCATCCTCGGCCCACCACCCTGGAGGAACTCATCTCCGCGATCCATGACGGCCTGGCCCTCTCGTGGGTTGCGATCTTCTTCGAGAAGATGCTCGTGATCACCCCGATCACCTTCAACTGACCGGGCGGTCCTGATCGATCAACCAGCCTCCTGACCTGCAAACCGGTCGTGTGTTCTCGAGCGACTCGACTCCATCCGCCGGCAGGACTGACTGCTCAGGGGAGGGGGGGGCCGTACACCGCTCTGCGGGACCAGGGGGCCCTTTCCGCTCCTCTCCCTGTGCAGCCGTTCATGAATCTTCTCGGCGGGGCGCGGCATCTTATCTGGTGGTGGCGACGGAACAGGATGGGGGGACGACCTGATAGATCGAAACGATAACTGTAGTCTCTGGATGAAAAGGTGTCTCCGGGTCTGCCTTCCGGTCGTTGGGATCTTCCTCACGGCCTGTGCGGCCGGTCATGTCAGCGACGGAACGTACATCAATGAGGCCAAGGGCTTTGTGGTCCAGCTTCCACGAAAGGCCTGGACGGTCGACACAGGAAACGAGGCAGACCTCGTCCTGCGCCATGCGGAGCGCCAGGCGGGGATGTCGATCCATGCGACCTGCGGAGAAATCCCCCCCCATCGCTCCCTCGAGGTCCTGAGTCGGCACCTCTTTTTCGGCATCAAGGGGAAAGAGCTCCTGTGGCAGAAACACCACGCGGCGTCCCCCGGGGAGAGCCTGGAGTCGGTCCTGCGGGGGAAACTGGACGGCAGGGCAGTCCGGCTCCATGCCTACACGGTGAAGGGTCCCGAGTGTGTCTATGACCTGGTCTTGTTTGCCGCCCCCGAGGACTACGCGGCGGTGAATGGGGAATTTGAGGCCCTGGTTCGGCAGTTTCAGTTGGTAGGGGGAGGGAAGCCGTGAGGGGATTCTTCGAATATATTGGCGGATGCGCCGTGTTGGCCGGTCAGGCCTTCCGGGAAGCCTTTGTCCCGCCCTACCCCCACGGCCTCATCGTCGCGCAGATTCATGCGATGGGGGTCCTCTCGCTGATCCTGACCGTCATTGCCGGCCTCTTCGCCGGGATGGTGGTGGCCCTGCAGGGGGCGCACGAGCTACAACGCTTCGGGGCGATCCTCTACATTGGCCCCACAGTGGCCAATGCCATGGTCCGGGAGGCAGGACCGGTCATGACGGCGCTCCTCGTCGGCGGGAAGGTCGGGGCAGGCATCACCGCCGAGCTCGGCGCCATGAAGGTGACGGAGCAGGTCGATGCCCTCCGGGCCATCGGGGCGAACGCCGTGAAGTTCCTGGTCCTCCCCCGGCTTCTGGCAGGCCTGCTCGTTTTCCCCCTCTTGACCATCATTGCGAATGTCGTCGGCATCATCGGCGGCCTGCTCGTCACCATGTTTCAGTTCCAGCTCGACTATATGCTCTATTGGAACACGATTTCTGACTTCACGACGTATCAGGACTACTTCAGCGGTTTTGGAAAATCGGTGGTGTTCGGCTTTTTGGTCGCTCTGGCCGGCTGTCACCAAGGCCTCACCTTTACCGGAGGAACCACCGAGCTGGGGCGCGCCACAACCATGACGGTGGTGGTCATCGGGATCGCCGTCCTGGTGTCCGATTATCTCCTGACCCAGCTCTTTTTCCTCTTCTAGAGGAGAGACATGACTGCGCCGACGGCCACAGGCTTGGAAATCATCCGGATTCGCGGGGTCCAGATGGCCTTTAATGCTCACCGGGTTCTGGCCGGGATCGAGTTCGACCTTCGGGCGTGCGAGACACTGAGTATCCTCGGGGGGAGCGGCTCCGGCAAGACCACCCTGCTGAAATTGATCACCGGCCTCCTCAAACCGGACGATGGGGAGATCTTCCTGTTCGGCCAGAACATCGTTCGCCTGAGCGAGCGACACCTGGTCCCCGTGCGCAGGCGCATGGGGGTTGTCTTCCAGGGGGCGGCCCTCTTTGACTCCCTGACCGTGTTTGAGAATATTGCCTTTCCCCTCAGGCTCCACACCAATGCGAAAGAGGGGGAAATCCGGGACCGCGTGGCCGAGGGCCTCAAGCAGGTAGGGCTTCCCGGGATCGAGGGCCAATACCCGAGCGAGCTGAGCGGCGGGATGAAGAAGCGGGTGGGCATCGCCCGGGCGCTGGCCCTCGAGCCAGAGGTCGTCCTCTTCGACGAGCCGACGGCAGGCCTGGACCCCAAGAACGCCCGGATGATCTGCGACCTGATTGCCGAACTGCGCCGGGATCGGTGCGAGACCTCGGTGGTGGTGACTCACGATCTGCACTGCGCCTTTACGATCTCGAACCGGATCGCCTTTCTCCACCGGGGTCAGATCATTGAGGTCGCCAGTCCCGAGGACTTCCGAAATTCGCCACGGCCTGAGGTCCAGGCATTCTTGGAGGGCACGCTGGACTGGATGAGCCCGCCGCACCCTGACGGGGAGGGGTCCTCATGAATCCCCGGACCAACGTGAAGCTCATGGCGGGACTGTTCGTCTTTGCCGGGCTCCTCCTCTTTGCCGCGTCGATCTTCTTTTTGGGGGAGCGGGGAAGATACTTTGCCGTCCAGCATCCGCTCAAGGCCTCCTTCACCAATGTAGCCGGCCTGCATCAGGGGGCACCGGTCCGGTTGGCGGGAGTGGCAGTTGGGCGCGTGACCGCCATCCGCCTCCCCACCCCACCCAACCAAAAGGTGCTCGTGGAGCTGAATGTGGCCGGGACAGCCATCGAGAGCATCCGGGCAGACTCCATCGCCCGAATCGAAAGCATGGGGTTCTTGGGGGACAAGTTCGTCGAAATCAGCGTCGGAACGCAAGACTCCACCCTGCCCGACGGGGCGACCCTCCGGACCGAGGAACCGCCGGGCTTCGGGGCGCTTGTGGGTCAGGGGCGGCAGGCGCTCGGGCACGTGGAGCGGTTTGCCGCATCTTTGGAGGAGGGAAAGGGAGCCCTCCCCTGGCTCATTCAGGATCCGGCCAGCCGACAATTCATGCAAGACCTCGGTCGCACCGCCGAGGCGCTCGCAGCCGTATCCAAGGAGGTGAAGGAGGGTCGCGGCCTGGCCCATGCCCTCATCTACGACCCGGAGGGGGGCAGGATGATCGAGAAGGCATCGCAGACGGTGGCGCAGGTCCAATCCCTACTCCAAGAGATCCGGGAGGGCGACGGAGCGCTCCCTACCCTCCTGTTCGATCCGAACTCAAAACAGCTCCTGGAGAATCTCACGGAGGTCTCCGAGCACCTCAAAGCCATCAGCGCGAAGATGGCCCAGGGCGAGGGGACCCTCGGGGCATTGCTGGTCGATCCTACCGCGTATGAAGATCTCACGGCTCTGCTCGAGGGGGCGCAGCGGAGCTGGATCCTGCGCTGGGTGATCCGCAGCACGCTGAAATCGGGGCGGGAGGCCCGGCATGAGAAGGCAACGGTAGGAGCAATTGAAAAATGAAAGCGACCTTTGTCCATCTCTCCGGCACGAAGCGGGGGGAGACCGAGGTCTTCCAACGGGAGTGGCTTCGGATCGGCTCAGATCCCGAAAGCGACCTCACCCTCGCGGAAAGACCGGTGGCCCCGCGGCATGCCGAGATCCGATTCGAGAACTGCGAATATCTCCTCCGCGACCTCGGCAGCCCGGACGGAACCTTCGTCAACGGCGGGCAGATCGCCGAGATCTTCCTCCAGGATGGCGACCTGATCGAATTCGGGGTCGGGGGGCCCAAACTCCGCTTCCGCATCCGCCCCGAGGATCACGCCGGGTGTAAGCCCCTCCGCCACATCCTCGCCGATTCCCGGGACCTGGCCCGGGAACACAGGAGGGGGCCCCTGACAGGGACTGCGACCTTTCTGAAGCAGGCCCTAGCGGAGATGATCCGGGAGTACTCCTGGCGCCTTGGGATCGCCGCCCTCGTGTTCCTCCTCCTTTCCGGAGGGACCGTCGGGCTCCTCCTCCACCGGAGCCACCAGGAGCAATCCCGGTACGAAGAGACGCTCGCCGAGCTGGCCCAGCAGATCGAGGAGGCGGCACGCGTGCGCCAGCAGCTCCGGGAGGCCGTCCAGCGACAGAGCGGATTTGAGGCCCAGTTGGGAGAGAGATTGGAGACCATCGACCTTCTCCAGCAGGGGCGGGCTCGCCTGCAGCAAAGGCTCCGGGAAGCCAGGGCGAACGCCGAGCCCAGTCGGAAAGAAATTCAGCGGATGCGCCACGCGCTGTCGATGGCCGAGGAGCGCATCCGATCGCTGGAAGAGGCCCAGGGAGCCGCGGAACGCATCATCGACCGGTACGCGGCGGGGGTGGCCTTCGTTCAAGGGAGCTTTATTCTCGAAGATCGTTCCGGCCGACCCGTGCGGCAGGCTGGTCGCGACCGCGAGGGCAGGCAGGTCTTCTCGCTCAAGGGCAAAGGTGAAATCGTCAGAATCACGTATAGTGGCACCGCCCTGCTGGTGAGCAACGATGGTCGGCTCCTCACCAACCGGCATGTGGCGGAACCCTGGTGGGAGGAAAAGGCATGGAAACCCTTCCTCGAACGGGGGTTACAGCCGCGACTCCAATACCTCCTCGCCTTTTTCCCGGGGAGACGGGAGGCCTTTCCCCTCGAGGTGGTGGCCGTATCCGACGCCGCAGATGTGGCCGTGATTCGGATGACAGACGATGTAGCCCGCCTCCGTCTCCCGGTCCTCCCACTGGCGCATTCACCGAAGGGGGTGAAGCCCGGCAGTCCCGTCCTGCTGTTAGGCTACCCAACCGGGCTCGAGGCGATCCTGGCCAAACTGGATCCTGAGACGCTGCAGACGATCTTCAAGACAGTGGGGGATAACACCCTCTCCTTGGCCTCGGAGGTGGGTCGGCGAGGCCTGATCCGCCCTCTGGCCACGCAAGGCATTATCGGGGACCAGACCCCGACGGAGCTGGTCTATGACGCCAAGACCACCGCCGGCGGGAGTGGGGGGCCACTCTTCAACCTGGAAGGAGAGGTCATCGGCATCAACCGGGCCGTCCTGCAGGATTTTGGCGGATCAAACCTCGCCGTGCCCATCCAGTTCGGGCGAGCCCTGCTCACGGACACGCCGGCGAAGCGGTGAGATCGCCTGACGCGGAGGGGGCGAAAGCGGGGGGCCCCAGGCCGACCCGTCGCGATCGGCGAATCCTTTTGACGCCCTCCTGCATCTAACTGGATGAAGGAGGACACCATGAAAATCTGGTATGAAATCATCATCTTGGCGTTTATCAGCCTTTACGGCAGCCTGAGCCTGGCCCTCCTGGGCCACTGGGCGTATCACACCGTCAGGGGGCAGCGCCGACCCGTAGGCCCGCGCTCCGGCGGATGGACAGGGCGGCAACGTCCTCGGTGACTCGATAGCCAGGAGAGCTCCGAGGGCACGGATCCGATCGGTGATCAGACAGGTTGCCTCCCAGGAGGGTTAAGATGTTCGAGACGATTTTCTGGACCGCATTGTTGTTGGGTGTTGTCCTGTTCCAGTACAGGTATGGTTGAGGGTCGGGTATCTCCCCTCGTGCACGGGGGAGTTGTCGCGTGCCCCGGTCGGATCAGGAACCCCGGCCCCCCGAAACGCCTCCGACCTAAAACGCCGTGACCGTCCGCCCCCCGGGCACCACCGGAGGGGACGGGGCCGCTTTCCTTTCAATCTCACGTTGTCTCACTCTTCTCACAATGCTATGGTAACACCCAAAACCTGGAGGGACCATGGCCTTACTCTGGATGGCCCTTATCGGTTACGGCGCGCTGATGTTTGTGGTCTCGCCCCGGGCCGTCGATGCCAAAGGGTTTTACTGGGGATACGACGCCCGGGGTCGGGAGACCGGCTTCTGGTTGCTGACGAGCAGCACCTTTATCACCTGGATCTTTGCCAAGTCGGTGACGAACGCGGCCAACCTGGGTGCGGCATACGGCATTGTGGGAGGCCTCGCATACGCCACGTATTACCTCTCCATTCCGGTGGCGGGGGTCGTCATCACCTCGATCCGCAAGCGCCTGGGCGCCCGGAGTCTTTCCGAGTTCCTCGTCGGTCGCTACGGCCGAAGCGCGGCCACGGCCTTCCTCCTCGTCGTCACCATCCGGCTCTTCAACGAAGTCTGGAGTAACACGGCGGTGGTGGGTTCTTATTTCGGGGAGAAAGGCTCCCCGGCGTTCTACGCCGCCGCCTTCCTCTTTACCGGCCTCACCCTCCTGTACAGCCTCAAGGGAGGACTCAGGAGTTCCATCATTACAGACAGCCTCCAACTCGTGCTGGCCGGATTTCTCCTCTTCCTCCTGCTGTTTCAACTGTTCCCCCGCGTCGGGCCGAGCGAGCTTCTCCGGGCGGGAGAGTTTTCCTTCAGCGGGGGCGTCGACATTCTTCTGGTCGCGTTCCTCCAGATCTGGAGCTACCCATTCCACGATCCGGTCCTCACGGATCGGGCCTTCATCTCAGACCGCCGGGTCACGGTCCCGGCCTTCTGGGCGGCCGGGATGGGCGGGATCCTGTTCATTCTCCTCTCCAGCCTGATCGGCATCTACGCGTACAAAGAGGGGCTCTCCTTTGCCGATGATGCGCCCCGGGTCGTAGGGGCATCTTTCGGCCTCGGCATTCTCTTTGCCATGAACGTCATCATGCTCTGCTCGGCCGGCTCTACCCTCGACTCCACGCTCAGCTCCATCTCCAAGGGGGCCGGGGTCGACCTGCCCACCGTCGGGTTCGAGCGGTGGCGGGGTCGGGTCGGAGCCGGCAAGGTCGCCATGATCGCCATCGCCCTCTTGGGAAACCTCCCCCTCTTCGCGGGCGCCTCGATCCTCCAGGCCACCACCATCAGCGGGACCATGGTCATGGGGCTCGCCCCGATCTTTCTCCTGCACTTCCTCGCGTCCGTCCCGCGGGCCTCGTTCCATCTCGCCTTCTGGAGCGGGCTGGGTCTCGGGATCCTGTACACCCTGGGGTGGCTCCCGTCTGCGCTGGCCATCGGGGACGGCCGGTACGCGATGCTGCTCGGGGTCAATCTGTACGGTCTGCTCCTCTGTACGGGACTCTTTCTCCTCCCCTGGATCTTTGGGCGCGTGACGCAGGCAAGACGTGCCCGCGGGAACGCCGTGAAGGAGATTCACCAGTGACAACCCCCAGCGCGCCACTGCTCGAGCTGACCACGCTCTGGATCCAGGTGACCGGGAGTTGGTGCAATCTCACTTGCACCCACTGTCTCAACAGCAGCGGCCCCCATAACCCGTGGCTCAAGGGCCTGAATACCGAGACCGTGTTGCGCGCCATCGACGAAGGGGCGGACCTCGGCATCAGAGAGATCTACTACACCGGCGGGGAACCTTTTCTTCACAAGGACATGCTGTTGCTCATCTCCCGCGCCCTCGAGGTGGCGGCCACCACTGTCCTCACCAACGGCACCCTGATCACCGACGAGGTTGCGGACAAGCTTGCGGGACTGGCCCAGAAGTCTCCCTACTCCCTGGAGATCCGGATCAGCATCGACGATATCGATCCGGAACGGAATGATCGGATTCGAGGAAAGGGGGCCCTCGCCAAAGCGGTCCGGGCGCTCGGCCTCTTGCACAACCGGGGCCTGCTTCCCATCCTCACCGCCACGGAGATCCTGAAGGACACGGTCACCGCGGAGAACGGGATGTATGAGCGATTTCGAGATTTCCTCCTCGCCCTCGGGATCAGCAAGCCTCGGGTCAAGATCATGCCCGTCCTCCCCATCGGACGGATGGAGAGACCGGGAGGGCCCCTGCTGACGCCGGAGATGCTTCAGGGCTTTGACTTTTCCCTGCTCCAGTGTTCGGAGACTCGCGTGGTGGCTGCAGGAGGGGTATATGCTTGCCCGATCCTGGCCGGGCTGCCGGGGGCCCGCCTCGCCGAGAAAAGCCTGAAGGCGTCGCTCGAGCCCTGCCGCCTGTACCACACGGCATGCGTCACCTGCTACGAGACAGGAATGACCTGCAAGAACTGAGTGGGTAAGGAGTAAGGCGTGAGAGGTGAGGGGTGGGGAGCGAAGGGTGATGTGTACACAAGGCTCGAGGGACAAGGCGTCGGGCCGGAACGGCGGGCAGAGATCCTGAATCTCCCGACTCCGGTCACCCGTCCCCGGTCTCCGGTCGAGGAACTCTGAACTATGAACGATGAACCGAGGGAGTGTCGGCGGATTGCCGTCTTCGGGGGAATCTACAGCAACTATCTTGCCCTCGAAGCCACCCTGGAAGACATCCGGCGGCGTGAGGTCGAGGCCGTCTTTTGCCTGGGGGACCTGGGGGCCTTCGGCCCGCATCCGGATCGGCTCTTCCCGCTCCTCGACGCGGGGGACGTGTTGACCATCCAGGGCAATTACGACCAGTCGCTGGCAGCCGGCCTGGACAACTGTCAGTGCGGCTACACCGATCCCCGAGACAATTACTTCGCCCGGCTGAGCTACGAGTACACGCTCCAAAACACCTCTCCCGAGAATACGACATGGCTCGCAAGGCTTCCGACCCACCGACGGGTACGCCTCGGGCAATATCACGTCCTGATGTGCCACGGCTCTCCCCGGCGCATAAACGAGTTCCTGTGGGAGAGCACCTCCCCCAACTGCCTCCTGGAGAAGCTCTGCCGCGACTTCGGGGCCGACGTCCTCCTCTGCACGCATACCGGGATCAAATGGCACCGGGTCCTCCACGGAGACCGCCACGTGGTCAACGCGGGGACCATCGGACGCCCAGAGAACGACGGTCAGGTGCACGTCTGGTATACGCTGCTCACCGCCGAGAATGGCCTTCAGGTGGAGTTTGTCCCCGTCCATTACGACCACGAAACGCTGGCCTGCGAGATGGAGCGAGAGGGCTTGCCACCGGAGTTCATCGAGACCATCCGGACCGGCTGGTGGACCACCTGTCTCGAGATCCTCCCGGCCAAGGAGCGGGCCCGCGGCAAATACTAATAAGAGACGACGGGTGACCGAAGACGGGTGACCGGAACCTCCCTCTTATGTTGTCCGCTCTGCCGTGGCCGGTCTCCGGTCCTCGGTCACCGGTCAGATGCTTACGCGACCGCTGAAGGAAAGAAGATGAGAAAAAGTCCCCGTTGGCTGGGTGAACTCGTCAACGCGATACTGGTGCGGCTTTTCAAGCATTTCCCGTGGCTGGCAGAGCGCTGGGCCAGAGGCCACCGGTTCGTCGAAGGGGAAGGGATCCCCTGGACCCCGCTGGACAAACCCCTTCGTGAGAGCCGCATTGCGATGGTGACGACTGCTGGCGTGCACCTGAAGTCGCAGCCCCCCTTTAACATGGAGGACCCGGAGGGGGATCCGACCTTCCGCGCGATTCCCACGGATGCGGCCCGAGCCGACCTCACCATCACCCACAAGTACTACGACCATTCCGCGGCCGACCGTGATCTCAACGTCGTCCTCCCCATCGATCGGCTGAGGGAGCTCAAGGATGAGGGGTTGATCGGCGAAATCGCACCCACCCTCTATAGCTTCATGGGCCACATCGACGGCCCGCATCTCAAGACCCTCATGGAAGAGACAGGCCCTGAGGTGGCTGAACACCTGGTTCGGGAGGGGGCCGACGCCGTCTTTCTCACGCCGGCCTGAGGCCTCTGTAACCAGGCCGTGGGCCTGATCCAGCGGATCATCGAGGCCAGGGGGATTCCGACCATCGGGATCACCCTCCAGGAGGAAATCACGAAGCGGGTCAACCCCCCCCGGGCCCTCTCCCTCCGCTATCCCTTCGGCCATCCCCTGGGAGAGGCCTTTCACGTGAGGCAGCAGCGGACGATTCTGGTCGAGGCACTCAAGGGGCTGGAGACCATCACGGAGCCGGGAACTATTCTTAAACCAGGATACGTCTGGCGGAGGCACCGATTCGACTGAGGGAAGACGGCGGCAGTGAAGGTGCCTCCTCCGGTCAGGGGGATTGGATTAATGAGGGCTCCTCGCGGGGGGGGCTAGCGGGGGGGCGTGGGAGCCGTCCGCAGGGCCCACCGATCGAGGATGTCCTGCAGCGTGTCGGGCCGCACCGGCTTCGAGGTGTAATCGTCCATGCCGGCATCGAGACACTTCTCCCGATCCCCTGCCATGTTGTGGGCCGTCATGGCGATGATGGGCGTCCGTCGTTCCGGCCCCTCATGCCTGCGGATCTCGGCGGTTGCCTCGTAGCCGTCCATCTCGGGCATCTGGCAGTCCATCAAGACGAGGTCATAGGGGAGCAGTTCGACCCGTTCGACCGCCTCCTTGCCGTTGGCGGCCACGTCCACGCGACAGCCAAGTTCCTCCAGCATCCCCGCGGCAACTTTCTGGTTGACGATGTTGTCCTCTGCCACGAGCACGTATGCACGGATGTGGCGACTGGTCTCCGGCGGTGGAGGACTCTTTGCAGCGCGGGACTCCGCCAGGGTGTGGCGGGTGACCAATCCCGTGGGCACCGATTGAATTCTCGCTCCCCAGACTGCGGCCAGGGCGTCCATCAGCTGCGACGGGCGGACCGGCTTCACCAGATAGGCAGCAAATCCGCTCTCGGCCATGCGCCGCGCGTCGCCCCGCTGGCCCACCGCCGTGAGCATGACCAGGACCGTGCCCTGTAGCCTGGGGTCGCCCTTGATCGCGCGGCCCAGACTCTCGCTGTCCATGCCCGGCACCTTCGAGTCCAGGATGGCGATCTGGTAGGAGTTGCCCGAGTCATTGGCGTCACGGAGCATCGCCAGCGCCTCCTCGGCTGACGAGCACCCATCACTCTGCAGGCCCCAGCTCGTCGTCTGTTCCTGCAGGAGACGCCGGTTGATTTCATTGTCGTCCACGATCAGCGCCCGCGCCCCCGCGAAATCGGCCGTGGGCAGTAGCCCGGGCCGCGCCTGCGGGTCGAGGGGCAAGCGTAGCTCGAACCAAAACGTCGACCCCTCCCCCTGCCGGCTTGTCATCCCAACGGTCCCCCCCATCAACTCGGCCAGCTGCCTCGAGATGGCGAGCCCCAGTCCCGTTCCCCCATATCGCCGGCTGGTCGAGGCATCGGCCTGGGTGAACTTCTCGAAGATCTGTTCGAGTTTGTCCTCGGGGACGCCGATACCGGTGTCCTCAACGGTCAGCCGGAACTGCGCCTCGCGGTCGGTGTGTGTCAGGCACTGCACGTTGACCAGGACATGCCCCTGGTGGGTGAACTTAATGGCGTTCCCCACCATATTGGTGAGGACCTGGCGGATGCGGCCCGGATCGCCGATGACCCGGCGGGGCGCGCCCGGGGCGTACCGCACCATCAGCTCGAGACCCTTCTCTCCGGCCCGGACTGCCAGGAGCTCCGCCACCTCTTCAACCGCTAACCGAAGATCGAAGGGGATCGGTTCGATGGCCAATCGTCCCGCCTCGATCCTGGAAACGTCGAGGACGTCATTGAGAATGGAGAGCAACGAGTCCGCACTCGATTGCACGGTCTCGGCGAATTCCCGCTGCTCGTCGGTCAACTTCGTCCCTAACAGCAACTGCGTCATGCCGATGATACCGTTCATCGGCGTGCGGATCTCGTGGCTCATGGTGGCGAGGAAATCGCTCTTTGCACGATTGGCCGCCTCGGCCGCCTCCTTGGCGTGCTGCAGGGCCGCCTCCGTCCGTTTTAGGTCGGAGATATCAATCCCGGCGAAAACCGCTGCCTCATCCTGATGATACTTTTGCGCAACGATCAGGAAACTCCGGTCAGAACCCCTCACGTCAGCCGTGACCTCCCGAGAGGCTTTGGATGCCGGGTTGGCAAACAATTGCCGCACAAACTCGGTAAACATGGGGCTACTCCCCAAAAAGCCCAGCTCTTTGCCGACAAAGGCTTCTGGGGGGACATCGAGAACCGAGGCCATGTAGTGATTAACGCCGAGGTATTTCAGGTCCGCGCTGATCCAGGACACCCACGCCGGCACCGCATCCAGGACCGCCCGGAGTTGGTCCCTGGCGTCTTGGAGTGCCTCCTCGACCCGCTGTCGCTCGGCGATCTCCCGTGCCAGCTTTTCATTTGTCCGTTCTACCTGGAGGGCGCGCTCCGCGAGTGTCCGCTGGGTTTCCTCCAGTCGGGCCACGGTGCGTGTTTCCTCCCGTACCCGGAGTTGCTCCCGACGCACGCGGTTCACGAGGTACCCGAAGGACACCGCCGCTGCCAGGAGAAAGGGGACCCGAATCAACAGCCCCGAGCTCCAGAGCGACGCAGAGGCACCGGTAGCCGAGAGGACAAAAACGTAGGCGGTACCCACGGCGATGGTGCCAACAGCAATCAGCCCGAGACTCTCACCGATCGCCGCAAGAAGGAGCACAAAAAAGTACAGATAAAAAAATTCGGTGCCAAACAGGCCACTGTAGAGTAACGCGGCCGTGATCCAGAGGGTGTCTCCAAGGATGATGCCCGCATTGAAGGCCGTCGCGTCGGTGATTCGGGCCGGAAGCTGGGCGATGACCACATTCGACGCCAGGGCGGCGACAATCAGGAGGATGAGGCCGGTCGGCAGCGACGCGAATCCGTGCTCCAGCAGGAGCAGGTAGGCCATAGCGATGATAAGGGTGTAGCGCAGGAGCACAAGTGCCTGGCTTCTCGGTAACTTGTCCACAGCTTTCACTACTTTCATTCTCCTTCTCGATTCACCTCTCGCTTCATGTGCCGCGCACCCGCATGGAGCCGCCGCTCCTCCCGTCTCCCCCTCCCGCGCACGAGTGCCCCGGTAGGGAAGGGACGCCGAAGTCACTCTTCGCTCCCTGGCCGCGCGGCAGGAGCCGAGAAAGAGGCCCACCCGCGCGGCGTTTCCGTGGCTGCCTCCATTGGTAGCAAAACGGGTGCCAAGCTGAATCTTCACTTTCAGCGCAACCCTTCTCTTATAATCTCTTTATTTATAGATAGTTAGACGTGGACGGCCTCCTTGCCCTTCCAAGCCCCTGCCCGAGCCCGTCGACGCGGCCCGCCTCTACCACTGATATTGACCAGTCCGTGCCGCGCAGGAGCCCCACGCGTATCCGGCAGTCAGGGCCCGAATCTCCCGAAATCGGCTATCGGCGACCCCGCCCCTTGATCACGGGCCCCAGGTGAGGTAGTTTCCGGTCAACACTCGGACCTGGCACCTCCCTGGGAACGCGCGACGATCGCCGTGGGGAGCCACAGAGGGATGCTCAGCATTATCATTCCCGTGCTGAATGAAGAGCCGAACCTCCGGTCTCTCTTGCCGGACCTGCCGCGGAACTGTCCCGGGGCAGAGGTGATTGTGGTCGACGGGGGATCGACAGATGGGACCCTCGAACTCCTCCGGCAGTTCCCCTTCGCCCGACGCGTGTTGAGCCCGCGCGGAAGGGCCAGGCAGATGAACGCGGGGGCGGGGGCGTCACGAGGCGAGACCCTCCTTTTTCTGCATGCCGATACCCGCTTGCCCGATGGCGCCTTGGAGGCCATCCACGCGGCCTTCGCCGATCCCCGGATCGTCGGCGGGCGATTCGACGTCCGCCTCGACAGTCCCCGGGCCATCTTTTCCGTGATCGCCTTTTCCATCAATCTCCGGTCCCGCCTGACCCGAATCGCGACCGGCGACCAAGCCATTTTCGTCAGACAGAACATCTTCGCAGAGATGGGCGGCTTCCCGGAGATTCCATTGATGGAAGATGTCGAGTTCAGCACACGCCTCAAGCGCCGGGGGGGCATCGCCTGCCTCCGCCTCCCGGTGACTGCCTCGGCTCGGAAGTGGGAACGAGAAGGAGTCCTCCGGACCGTCCTCTTGATGTGGACGCTGCGGTTCCTGTACTTCCTGGGGGTGAACCCTACCCGACTCCACCGGTACTACTATGGCCACCCCCCCTCGATCGAGTGACCCCCGGCCCCCATCGGCCCCAGCCCCGCTCAGGCACCTCCCGAGCTCCTCTCGCTCAAGAGCGGAACGCCCCCAGGCCACAGGGGGCGGCTTGCGCAGGCCCGACGCTGAAAGGCACCCCATGGGCACGGAGATTGCAATTAGCTCATCGTGCTCCAGAACCCTGAAGGCGCCCCCCGAGCACGCGGGGAATCCACCGCATTCACCCACGGGTGCCACCGAAACCCTCTATACCCGGGTCTCCCCAGAAAACCCAGGGGCGCCGAAGAGAGTTCAGCGACATGTGGTTCAGCCGGCAGAAGTCTTACGACCGTTTCGCTATCCTTGCGGCTGCTGAGAAGGCGCGGGGGAAGCGGAGAGTTCGAAAGGCCGTCACCGAGTATCGGAAGCTGTTAGAGGTTGACCCGTACGACCACGAAACGCAGGGAAAGGTTGCGCCGCTCCTGGCTGAGCGGGGACAGCTGCCCGAGGCATGGTCGAGCTTCGTCGCCGCCGGAAAGGGATACCTTCGCGACGGCCATGGGGATAAGGCCCTCAGCATCTACATGCAGGCATCACGCTACCTGCCGCGTCAGACCGAAGTCTGGGAAACCATCGCCAGGTTGCAGGTCGGTCGGGGACGACACCCAGACGCGGTGATGGCTCTCCTCGAGGGCAGCCGCCATTTCCGCCGCCGGAACGGACGGCCGCAGGCAATCCACCTGCTCCGGCAGGCGTACGAAATTGAGCCGTGGCACTTCGAGGCGACGCTCGAACTCGCACGGCAGCTTGCCAAGGCCGACGCAAAGGGGGAGGCGCTGCATTTCCTGCACGGACTCGCCGCGCGGGCGCAAGGGCGCAACCTGCGGCGGGTCCGCGGGACCCTTTTCAGGATGTCCCCCTCCCTCGCCGCGGCGTGGCGATGGCTGCGTGCCGCGGTTGCCGCTCGGGAAATACCCTTTCCCCGCATTTCCTCATGGAACCGTTCCGCAACGAAGCGAGCCAAATGGGGACAGTTGGCACGGGTCACCTGTCTGACCCTGGCCCTCATGGGTATCCTGGTGGTGGGCGTCTCCTTTCACTTCGACGTCGGCCTCCAGAAGGTCTATTTCGTCCTTGGGGGGAGTGGCCTCGCCCTCATCGGCCTGGCGTCATTCCTGCTCTTCTAAAGGAAAGCAGGCTCGATTTCCGTTCCGTCTTCTCGCCCCCGAAAAGCCCCGGACGCTTCCCGGGGGGCCCGCCACTGCCTTTTCCTATCCTTTTTTGCCCACAAAAAATGCCCCAAGTGACCCATCGGTTTCCTGGGTCCCGTCGGCCTCCGTCCCCATCCCCTTCCGAATTCGGTGCCGGTCACCTTTCGGCTCACAGCCCCGTTTCCGGTTCAGGACGGGTTTACAACCGCCAGGTCCCCCTACTTCCCATGGACCTCTTGGGGCATGACCAATATAGTGGGCGCCCCCCCCGTTGTCAAGGAGATTTTTTCATACCCCCCGACCAGTCGCTCCCCACCGTCACTCCGCGGTGCCGTT
>JBHIAH010000008.1:0-61887 GCA_046758505.1 Methylomirabilales bacterium (SeqCode)
GGGGGGGACACCATAGAGCACGCGGTAGCCCCGTGTCAATATGCAAGGTTTGCACACCCCCCTTTTCGCGAGAAACGGGCGATATGCCCGGTGTCAGAGAGGATCTTCGCTTCTCTTTTTCCTTCTAGAAAAAACCAGCGGCCCGTCGGCCCGGATCACAAGACCCACTGGTGACACTAGCTCCTTTCGCCCCCAGCTCCAATTACCGCATCACAGACCGGAAAGCCTCCGGGGTGGGAGGCAGTTTGAGCCCCCGCATGGGTTCACACGAGTGCCGCAATACCTCAATAATCAAAGCCTTGGGTATCGACAATCTTTCACCTCAGGTCACCGATTCGGCAACCCCTCCTCCCCTCCCGAATTCCGGCAACGCGGACTGGCCCCGCTTGCCTCAAATCCGGCTGTCAAAACGGGTCGAGGTCGTGTACCATCATGGCGAGAAGATGCCCACGAGAATAAGGGAGGCACGACGTGCGGATCAAGACCGCGCATAAGATTTTGATTGCCAGCGCCATCGCCTTTTTTCTCTTCTTTGGCATCTGGAAGTTCCGCGCCTACGCCGCCACCGGAGAGGGGGCGACCCTGGTAAGTGGCCTCGTGTCGGTGCTGGTCGCTCTCGGTTTTGGAGTCTACTTTCAGTCGCTCCGCGGCAGAGAGTTCTAGCCGTGCGAGACCGGGAGATGCCGCGTGAAATCCTTCGGAGACGCTGAAGAGAACGCTTCGTGGGTCCAGGACGCCGAAAGGACGCTCGGACATCGCTTCCGGAACCGGGCCCTCCTTCGGGCCGCACTCACGCATCCCTCAGCCGGCACGGACGGAAGCGCCTTCGCACGCCTCGAGTTCTTGGGTGACGCGATCCTCGCCCTCGTTGTGAGCCTGCACCTGTATCACCACCACCCCGACCTCTCGCCCGGAGGACTCACCCGGCTCCGGGCCGGTACGGTGAACCGCACCATCTTAGCCCAGGCAGCGACCCGCCTGGGTCTTCCCCCCTTACTCCGATTGGGAAAGGGAGAGGCCTCCTCGGGTGGCCGGCGGCGGCCCGCACTCCTCGCGGCGGCGCTCGAGGCGGTCGTGGCCGCCCTCTTTCTCGATCGAGGCCTCAGGCCGGTCCAACGGTTCCTCGAAGGGCATCTGCTTCCCCTGCTCAGCCCGAACGCTGGCCTCGATCCCAAGTCTGAGCTTCAGACGCTCCTCCAGGCCCTCTTCAAAACCCGCCCGTGCTATCATCTCATCCACCACTGGGGTCCTCCGCACGCCCCTCGCTTTGAGGTGGAGGTGGAAGTGCGAGGTGTGCGGCTTGGAGGGGGAACGGGGGGGGGCCGGCGCGAGGCCGAGCAGGCCGCCGCCCGGAGCGCTATGGCCCATCTACGGAGAAACCACAATATTTTGCGTTCATCTGTCGGATGACCACATGATTTAGCGTGATTTCCCTTGACACGTGTGCAGAGCTATGCTAGCCTGCCGAAAATTTATCAAGCATAAAGGGTTAGGCGAAGTCCACGAGTCGATTACACGCTTTCTAAAGCCTTTTTGTCCGCTGTCCAATTGACCTTGGACTTCGGACGTTGGACATTGGACCCAGAGGAGCCCCATGTACCTCAGCAATCTGACCCTGTTCGGATTTAAGTCTTTCGTCGACCGGGTAAGTATCGATTTCCAATCCGGAGTCACAGCCCTCGTCGGCCCCAACGGCTGCGGCAAGAGCAACATCCTCGACGCCATCCGATGGGTATTGGGCGAACAGAGTTCCAAGGCCCTGCGGGGGAACCGCATGGAGGACCTGATTTTCGCCGGGAACACCCATCGCAAGCCGGTGGGTATGGCGGAAATTTCTCTCACACTGTCAGATATTCAGGGCAAGCTCGCCGTCCCGTACGACGAAGTGACCATCACGCGGCGTCTCTACCGATCCGGCGAAAGCGAGTATCTTCTCAATCAGAATCCCTGCCGCCTTAAAGATATCACCCACCTCTTCCTCGACACCGGGCTCGGCCGGGAGCCGTACGCCCTGATCGAACAAGGAGCCATCGGATCGCTCTTAAACGCAAGGCCCGTCGACCGCCGCGCCCTCTTGGAGGAGACGGCGGGCACGATGTCGTACAAGGTCAGGCGGAATACCGCACTGGGGCGGCTCGAGGCAGCAGAGCACAATCTGCTCCGGGTCAACGACGTCCTCCAAGAGCTCGAGCGGCAACGCACCTCGCTCCACCGGCAGGCCAAGAAGGCCGAGCGCTACCAGCGTCTGACGCGCAGGCTGAGGGAGATCCAGGCCTTGCTCCTCCTCACGGAAGACCGCCGCCTTGGAGAAGAGCTGCACCGAGTCATCCATGAGGACACAGCGCTCGCCGAAGCGCAGACGGCGTGCCAACTCCGAGCCTCGACAGAGGAGACCTCCCTGGAGACCGGCCGCCTCCAGGACCAGGACCTCGAAAAGCGGATCAGCGCTGCCCAGGAACGGCTGTACAGCCTCCGGAGCCAGCGAGAGCGAGAGGAAGCGGACGTGCGGTCCCGGGAGGCCATGCTCCAGGACTTGCGCCAACGGGCAGAGGAGCACCTTGAGGGACTCCGCGCAGCAGGGGAGCGGCTCCATCACCTTGTCCAGGATCTCGAGGCCGACGCAAAGATGCGGGCCCGGACGGAAGAGGAACTCGAGGGCGCTTCCGGACACCTGCGGCAACTCAACGACGCCCTGGCCGCCGTGGAGGGAGAGCTACGAGAGAGCGAGGAGGCCCTGGAACGGCAGAAGGGGGAGATCCTGGCACTCACCGAGCGGCTGGTCGACCAGCGGAACCAGGTGGCCTCTCTCACGGAGCGCCGCCGTCTTCTCCGCCAAGAGCGCGAGACCCTCGAGCGACAGCTCGCCGCGTCCCAGGCAGAGGCGCAAGCCGTCACGGGCCGCGAGCACGAGTTGACCGCTCGCCTGCAAGACCTTGATACCCGCATTGGAAACCTGACCGGTGAGGAAGCGGCACTTGCTGAGGAGCTGAGCGCGCTCGAGGCCCGCCAACAATCGTTGGGCGACCAGCGAGCGGGCCTGCGCGAAAAACTCAGCGGGCTCGAAGGCCGCCTCAATTCTCTCCAGGAACTCGAGGCGAGCCTCGCCGGACTGAACGAGGGCCAGCAATTCCTCCTCAAAGGGAAGACCGGCGGGGTCCCGATCTGCCAGACGATTGAAGGTCCGCTCTCCCGATTCGTTCGCGTCGAGGCCGCCTGGGAAAAGGCCGTGGAAGCCCTCCTGGGTGACCTCCAGCAGGGACTCCTCACGCCGAGCGCCGCCGATGCCCTCGACCTGCTCCAGTACCTCGAGCGCGAGGGAACCGGCTGGGCCACCCTGCTCCCCCGCGAGGAGGAATGGCTTGCCGTGAATGGTGAGCCCGGCCGCCTCCAGGAGGCCCTCAAAGCCGCAGAGGCCCCCCTTGACCCTGCCGTGGCCCGGCGGGTTATCGGGCCCGCCCTCCGACTGGTGAAGGCGCCCGAGGAACTTCAGCCGCTCCTCCGTGCCCTGCTGGGGGATGCCGTGATTGTGCAGGACCTCCCCACGGCCCTGGTCCTCCTCCGTTCACTCCGATGTCCCGCCCGGGTAGCCACCGCCTCTGGCGCGGTCCTGAGCTCGCGAGGCCCCATACAGGGCGGAAACACCATCGCCTTGAGCCTCTTGAGTCGCCGGAGAGAACTCGAGGAGCTTCCCGCCGTTGTGGGCCGGGTGGCCGAAGAGCTGCACGCCATGGAGGGCGAATGGGAGACGGCGCAGGAGACACTCCTCCAACGCCAGCACGCCAGACGCCTGCAAGAGCAAGCCCGCAGAGAAACGGAGGCGGCCCGCCACGAGGTGGAGCGCTCTCTCGCCGAGGTCCGCACGGTCGCCTCTCGTCTCGCGAACCAGATAGAATTTTTGACCTCCGAGCTGGCCCGCCTTGAGAAAGAACTCAGCGAACTCGCCCCTGCGCTGCAAGGCACGCAAACCAACGTGGAGGCCTGGGGGCGGCAGGAGGAATCGCTCAAGGCAGAGGCCGCCGAGCGCGATCAGCAGGTCACCCGATTTCGGGTGCACCGGCAAGAGGTGCAGCGGGACGTGGCAGAAGTCCGAATCCGCATGACCTCCCTCCACGAACGGCGCGAGGCCTTGCATCGCTCTATCGAGCGTCTCGAGGCTGATCTGAGCCGCGAACGCACCCATGAGGCGGCGCTCCGCCAGGAAGAGGAAGAGGGGCGGTCGCGAGAGGCCACGCTCGCGGAAGAGATCGTCGCCCTCCGACAATCCCATGGGGTCTTACAGCAACAAGAAGAGCAGGAGGCTCACGCAGTCCAGAAGCTTCAGGGGGAAAGGGATCACCTCCGGCACACACTCCTCGCCCACGAGGAGGCGCTGAGGGCTGCGCGAAAGGAGCTCACCGACATCCAACAACAGCAGGCCACGATCGCCACGAGGCGGACAGCCCTCAGCACAGAGCGGTCGCTGCTGCAGAAACGCCTGCAGGAGGAGATCCCCGAGGCGGAACACCTCCGCGATCGCCTGCAGGAGGGAGATCCCTCGCAAGATCCTGAGACCCTCACACAGGAAGGGGACGAGCTCCGTCAGAAGATCGCGACGATGGGCCCGATCAACATGGCGGCCCTGGAGGAGTACGAAAGCCTCTCGGAACGCCATCGCTTCCTGACGGACCAGGCAGCGGATCTGACCGCCTCCACCACCTCGCTGAAGGCCACCATCGCCGAGATCAATCGGACGATCCAGGACCGCTTCACCGAGACTGTGGCCGCTGTCAATGAGCATCTGGACCGTTTCTGGCGGCAGCTCTTTCACGGGGGCGAGGCGGAGCTCGTCCTGAGTGAGGACGCGGAGGCCGAGGAGCCTGGCGTCGAGATCCGGGTCCGGATTCCGGGAAAGCGGATGACGACCCTTTCCCTCCTGTCCGGCGGTGAGAAGACCCTCGGGGCCATTGCCCTCCTGATGGCCTTGTGGGCGACCAAACCCAGCCCCTTCGTCGTGCTGGACGAGGTAGATGCCGCCCTGGATGACGTGAACGTGGACCGTTTTGCCTCCCTCGTTCGTGAACTCGCCCCCACCTCTCAGTTCATTCTCATGACCCACAATCCCCGAACCATCGAAGTGGCCTCTCTGTTGTATGGGATCACCATGCAGGAACCGGGCGTTTCACGCCTGATTTCGGTTCGGCTCGGGCAACAGGCGGAGCAGGCGGCACCCGCAACCGCACCCTGACCCGGGCTGGGCATTCACACGATGGCAGAGCATCCCGCCCCCTTCTCCCGACTTATCGCTGGCCTCCGCAAGACCCGAGCGGTTTTTGTCGATCGGATCATCGAGCTGCTGAAGCGCCCCCGCGTCGACCACCATCTTCTCGAGGAACTCGAAGAAATCTTGATCACCGCTGACATGGGGATGCCCATCGCCCGGCACCTCTTACGCGGCCTCCCCCCTGACACGACAGCCCCCGAGGAGCTTTTCCATCTCCTGCGTCAGCAGGTTACAGCCATCCTGTCGGGGCCGGAGCACCGCATCGCAGAGGGACGCCCCCATGTCGTATTAACCCTCGGCGTAAACGGGGTAGGCAAGACCACCACCATCGGTAAGCTCGCCTTCCGGGCGACGCGCCACGGGAAGCGCGTGCTCCTGGCCGCCGCGGACACGTTCCGCGCTGCTGCCATCGAGCAGCTTCAGGTGTGGGGGGAAAGGGCTGGGGCAGATGTCATCGCGCATCAGGGAGGTGGCGATCCGGGTGCCGTGGTCTTCGATGCGCTCCGAGCGGCCCAGGCCCGCGGGACGGATCTCCTGCTCATCGATACGGCGGGCCGCCTCCACACCAAGAAAAACTTGATGGAGGAACTCAAGAAGATTCAGCGCGTCGTTGGCCGGAACCTTCCGGGCGCCCCCCACGAGACCCTGTTGATCCTGGATGCCACAACCGGCCTCAATGCCACCCTCCAGGCGCGGGAGTTCCACCAGGCGGTCGGGACCACCGGGCTCATCATCACTAAACTGGATGGGACGGCCAAAGGGGGGGCGGTCGTGGGGATTGTGGCCGAACTGCACATTCCAGTCCGGTACGTTGGGCTGGGCGAGGGGATCGAGGACCTGGAAGCCTTCTCCCCCTCGGCATTCGCCGCAGCCCTTTTCACCACAGAACCTTGAGGCGAATCCCGGCTCACGCGACGCCGATTGACCTTGACACCCTCGACCTCCTGGTGATAGCGTGAGCCGAAAGTGCGTGCGAAATCGGCCTCTTACGGGGACACGGATGCCTGAGAGAAATCCGGCATACATGCAGCGGGCCCTCAGCCTCGCAGCCCGAGGGAGGGGGCGGACCAGTCCCAACCCAATGGTGGGCGCCGTTCTGACGCGGCACGGCGCGATCGTCGGCGAAGGGTATCACGCCTATGCGGGGGGTGATCACGCCGAGCTGTCCGCCCTCAAGGCAGCGGGTGGATCAGCCCGAGGCGCAACGTGCTACGTCACCCTCGAGCCGTGCGCCCACTACGGGAAGACCCCTCCCTGCACGCAGGCCCTCATCGAGGCGGGAATCACCGAGGTGGCAATCGCCACCTACGACCCCAATCCCCTGGTGGCGGGGAAGGGGGTGCGAAGCCTCCGAGAGGCTGGCGTCTCCGTCAAGGTGGGCCTCCTTCAAGAGGAAGCGGTCCGACTGAACGAGACCTATGTGAAATACATGCGCACGGGAGAGCCGTTTGTCTTTCTCAAGGCCGCGCTGAGCCTGGACGGGAAGTTGGCCACCCGGACCGGCGACTCGCAATGGATGACCGGTGCGCTGGCCCGGCATCGCGTTCATGAGATGCGCAACACGTTGGACGCGGTGGTGGTGGGCATCGGAACGGTCTTGAAGGATGACCCGATGCTCACGACGCGCTTGGGAGGACCGGAGGACCGTGACCCCTTGCGGGTGATTGTGGACAGCCGAGGGCGCCTTCCCCTTACGGCCAGGCTGTTCAGGGCCGGGTCCCCGCCTCCTTTGGTTGCCGTGGGACCCCGGACTTCGCCCGCGCGCCTCCGGCGACTCCAAGAACGGGGGGCAGAGGTCACAGTGCTCCCCCCGGGCGAAGGGGGGCTTTCCCTCCCCGCCCTGACCCGTGAATTGGGCCGCCGCCAGATAACGTCGGTCATGATCGAAGGAGGGGGAAAGTTGGCAACCTCCGCGCTCCACGCAGGCATCGTGGACAAGGTGATCCTGATGGTCGCTCCTATCCTGATCGGAGGCAAAACGGCCCCAACCCTTCTCCAGGGAGACGGGGTTGAAAAACTGGCGGAAGCGCTCCGGGTCAAGCAGTTGACGGTAGAGCGCATAGGCGAGGATCTTGTACTGGAGGGGTACCTGACCGAGTCCGAGACCCCCTGGGTACCGTAAAGAGATGTTTACGGGTATCGTAGAGGACCAGGGACGCGTGCTCCGCCTCAGGCGGGGCGAGCAGGATGCCCGCCTGACCATCGAGGCGGGTGGTCGAATGACGGATCTGGCGGTCGGCCAGAGCATCGCCGTCGACGGTGTCTGTCTCACCATCACCCAGCATGATGGAGCCACGTTCACCGCCGACCTCTCCCCGGAAACCCTCGACCGAACCACCCTTGGAGACCTGACGTCCCACACACAGGTCAACCTGGAGCGGCCGTTGAAAGCGGACGACCGGTTCGGCGGGCATTTCGTCACCGGGCACGTGGACGGCGTCGGCCGGATCAGCCGGCGCGAAACCGTGGGCGACTCTACGTGGATGTGGATCGACTTCCCCCCTCCCCTGGGAATCTACATAGCGCCCAAGGGTTCCATTGCAGTTGACGGGGTGAGTCTCACGCTCGTCGAGGCTGGGAAGAGCGCTTTCTCCGTATGCCTCATCCCCCTGACACTGGCAATGACGACACTGGGGTGGAAGGAACCCGGGAGCCGTGTCAACCTCGAGGTGGATCTCTTGAGCCGCTACCTCGAGCGGCTTCTCGCCCCCGCCGCCGCGCGAGACCGACCCTCCCTCACCCGTGCACTTCTCCATGAGCAAGGCTTCGCGTGAACGGGATGGGACGATTGCGAACGGGAGTCAACAATGCCGTTTGACACCATCGAAGACGCCATCAAAGACATCCGGGATGGGAGGATGGTTATCGTCGTTGATGACGAGGACCGGGAAAACGAGGGAGACCTGACGATGGCCGCCGAGCGCGTCACGCCCGAGGCGATTAACTTCATGGCGAAGTACGGGCGCGGTCTTATCTGCCTCTCCCTGCCCGGCCAGCGGCTCGACGCGTTGAAGATCCCGCTGATGGTTACAGAAAATACCTCCCCCTACGAAACCGCCTTTTGCATCTCCGTTGAGGCCCGACGAGGTATCACAACTGGCGTCTCGGCCCAGGACCGGGCCACAACCATCCGGGCGCTCGTCGACCCGACGACGCGGGCCGATGACCTGGTGCGGCCCGGGCACATCTTTCCCCTACGGGCGAAGCAGGGGGGTGTCCTCGCCCGGGCGGGCCAGACCGAAGCCGCGCTGGACCTGAGTCGCCTCGCCGGTCTGTCCCCGGCCGGCGTGATCTGCGAGATCATGAACGAGGACGGGCACATGGCTCGGGCTCCCCAACTCTTGACTTTTGCCACGCAGCACGACCTTCGGGTCATCACGGTGAAGGACCTGATTACGTTCCGGATGCGACGCGAGAAATTGGTCCGCCGCCTTGCGGATGTCAGCGTCCCCACCCGCCACGGGACGTTCCGGGCCCTCCTGTACCAGAGCCAGGTTGGCAACGACCAACACCTCGCCCTCACCCTCGGGGATATCACCCCCGCGGATGCGGTTCTGGTCCGCGTGCACTCCGAGTGCCTCACGGGCGATGTCTTCGGCTCGCGCCGCTGCGATTGCGGTTCACAGCTAGAACGGGCCCTCAGTCTGATCGGAGCGGAAGGGAGGGGGGTGTTTCTCTATATGCGGCAAGAGGGACGGGGAATCGGACTCGCCGACAAGTTTCGAGCTTATGAATTACAAGATGCGGGCTACGATACGGTGGAGGCAAACGAGAAACTGGGGTTCCAGGCGGATCTCCGTGACTACGGGATCGGAGCGCAGGTTCTGGTGGATCTCGGCGTGAGCAAGATGCGCCTGCTCACCAATAATCCCCGCAAGATCGTGGGACTCGAGGGATACGGGCTTCGCATCGTCGAACGCGTCCCTCTTGAGGTCCAGCCCATGCCGGAGAACCGGGGGTACCTGGCGGCCAAGCAAGAGAAATTGGGGCACCTGCTCCGCGGGATTGGCGAGCGGCGGAGATAAGGGTGTAACGGGGGGCGGCATCATGCCACACTATTTGGAGGGGCATCTATCTGCGCAGGGATTTGCCTTTGCCATCGTCCTCAGTCGGTTCAATGAGTTCATCACCGGAAAACTCCTCGACGGGGCCTTGGACGCGCTCATCCGCCATGGCGCAGATCCGGACAAGATTGACGTCGTGAAAGTCCCGGGCGCGTTCGAGATCCCGGTGGCGGCAGACCGCCTGGCCGCGAGTCATCGCTATGATGCGGTCATCTGCCTGGGCGCGATACTCCGAGGAGAGACCCCCCACTTTGACTATATCGCGGGCGAAGCTGCACGCGGGGTGGCAGCTGTAGCCGTCAAGACCGGCGTCCCCACGATTTTCGGGCTCGTCACCGCCGAGACCATCGAACAAGCGATCGAACGGGCCGGTACCAAGCTCGGCAACAAGGGCTTCGACGCCGCCCTGGCCGCCATCGAGATGGCCCACCTGTTTGTGCAACTCGACAAGGAGCGGGGAGAAGACCCCCGCGCTCGCAGGAAAGGGAATGGGTAAACGGCGGCGCGCGCGTGAGGCTGCGCTCAGCATTCTATATCAACTCGAGTTTCGTCCCGAGAACCTCGCCGAGGTCTTCTGCGCCTTCTGGGCGGATCATCCCCTCCCGCCTGAGGTTCGAACCTTCGCCGAGCAGCTCGTTGCCGGAACCGTCGCGCATCGGGAAGAAATCGACACCTTGATCGCCCGCCATGCGGAACACTGGCACTTCTCCCGGATTGCTCTGGTCGACCGAAACATCCTTCGCGTGGCAACCTACGAATTCATCTTCCGGAAAGAGATCCCGGAAAAGGTTATCCTCAACGAGGCGATTGAAATCGCCAAGCAGTACGGGAGCGAGGACTCCGGCCGGTTCGTGAATGGGATCCTGGATAAGATCCGCACCATCACCCGCCCTCCGCTCTTCGAACCTGCGGAACGATGACCCCATCATCCCCGGACTCCCTGCAAGAGGTCACCGGAGACACCCTGGTTCTGTTCCATTTCGAGGACATTCCTGTTCCCCGGAACAGCCTCGGGACGGTCGACTGGTATCTCTCGGGTGCTGTGTCCCGACTCGCAGTGGACGGCAAGTTCACCGGCGCCTTGGGGAGCGCGGTCCTGTTTCACCCTGCGGGCAAGTTTCGGGTCGAAAAGATTCTGGTCCTCGGTCTGGGGCCGCGAGCAGCGGTCGATGCCCACACTCTGCAGGCGGCCGCGCGACACCTGCGCGGACTGCTCGACAACCTACACGCCCGAGACATTCGGATCGTTTTGCCTGACCCTCTCCCCGTCCCACCGCATGAGGCAATGGAGCTCTTCTCGACGACCTTCCCCTTCTCGAAAGAACAGAGAGCCGATTCCCCCCGCATTCGCTTCCTCACTTCTCAAGGGGACAAAACGCCCTGACAAAGCAAAAGATCTCTGCGAGGCGTTGAGCCGCAACCGGAGGGGAAATTCAGGCTATTCGTCGTAACGGCGGAAGACCGTCGTGGCGTTGGTTCCCCCGAAGCCGAAGGAATTATTGAGGGCAACCCGGATCGCGCGTTCCCGCGCCTCGTTCGGCACATAGTCCAGGTCGCATTCGGGGTCAGGATGCTCGTAGTTGATGGTGGGGGGGAGAATCCCGTGCTTGAGGGACAAGATGGTGGCTGCGGCCTCAATCGCCCCGGCGGCTCCCAGCGTATGGCCAATCATGGACTTGATGGAGCTGACACCCAACCGATATGCATGGTCGCCGAACACGTGCTTGATCGCCAGGGTCTCATTGGCATCGTTGTACGGGGTGGAGGTCCCGTGGGCATTGATATAATCTACCGCTTCCGGAGGAAGGTTGGCATCCCGAAGCGCCGCTTGCATGGATTGAACCGCCCCCTCCCCCTCGGGAGCCGGAGCGGTGACATGATGAGCATCCGCGCTCATCCCGTACCCGATCACCTCACCATAGATGGTTGCTCCGCGCGCCAAGGCGTGCTCCAACACCTCCAGGATAAGCACGGCCGCCCCCTCACCCATGACGAAGCCATCGCGCTCCTTGTCGAACGGACGACTGGCCCGCTGCGGTTCGTCGTTCCGCAAGGAGAGGGCCTTGCAGTTGGTAAATCCGGCGACACATAGGGGGGATATCACCGCCTCCGTCCCTCCGGCCAACATAACGTCTGCTTCACCCCGCTGGATGAGGCGGACGGAATCCCCGATCGCGTGATTACCGGTGGCGCACGCCGTAGAGATGCAAGAATTCGGACCCTTGGCCCCCAGCTGCATCGAGATGCGCCCTGAGGCCATGTTGGGAATAATGCCGGGAATAAAGTACGGACTCACCCGATCGGGTCCCTTATCCAAAAGAATTCGGTGCTGTTCCACCAGCATCGGGATCCCACCCATACCCGTCCCGACCAGGACGCCGACCCGATTCCGCATCCCATCGGTCACCTTCAGGTGGCCGTGCTCGGCTGCCATGATGGCTGCCACCAGGCCGTACTGGACAAAGGTGTCCATCTTGCGTGCTTCTTTTTTTTCAATCCACTGGAGCGGATCAAAACCCTTTACCTCTGCGGCGATCTGGCATCCGTGACCGGTCGGATCATACAGGGTGATCCGCCCCACCCCTGAGGTGCCACTCAAGATGGCTTTCCAAAAGAGATCAGCCCCAATCCCGACGGGGGAGACAACCCCCAACCCCGTCACCACGACACGCCTCATCACATCTCTCCGCGAGCTGGGCGCCTTCCCTCAGCTCAGGTACGGTCCGTAATATACTGTACGGCGTCTTTCACGTGGACGATCTTCTCCGCATCCTCATCCGGGATCTCAATCCCGAATTCCTCCTCAAGAACCATAATCAACTCCACGGTATCCAGGGAGTCAGCCCCCAGGTCCTCGACGAAAGAGGCATCAGGGGTCACCTCTGCCTCATCCACCCCAAGCTGCTCTACGATAATCTTTTTCACCTTCTCGGTGACATCCACGGTCCCGCTCACCTCCTCACCTCCTCACCTCCAGTCAAAATGAGCCTCGCATGCGCGTCACATCCGTATGCCCCCATTGATATGGATGACCTGGCCCGTGATGTAGGCCGCTCGATCCGAGGCAAGAAAAACCACTAGCTCCGCTACCTCCTCTGGTTTTCCAAATCGCCCCAGCGGAATCTGCGAGCGCATCCGCTCCTGAAGTCCCGGATCCAAGGATCGCGTCATATCCGTTTCCACAAATCCCGGGGCCACCGCGTTGACCGTAATGCCCCGGGAGGCCACCTCCTTGGCGGTGGCCTTGGTCAGACCGATGATCCCAGCCTTGGCGGCCGCGTAGTTTGCCTGCCCGGGATTTCCCATGACCCCCACCACCGAGGTGAGATTGATGATGCGTCCCTCCCGCTGTTTGAGCATGGGTCGCAGGCCCGCCCGCGTACAGTGAAACGCGCCCCTCAGATTCGTACTCAGCACCGCTTCCCACTCTTCATCCTTCATCCGAAGCACGAGATTGTCCTGGGTGATCCCCGCATTATTCACCAGGATGCTGATCGACCCAAACCGCTCGAGACAGGCCTCAATCATCTGCTCGACCTCCGAGGCCTGGGTTACATCGGCCTTGACCGCCAACACCTCGCCCCCCGACGCACCCAGGTCTGCCGCGGCCTTCTCCAGCGAGATCCGGTCCCGACCACAGAGGGTAACCGCCGCTCCCTCCCGGATCAACGCGACGCTGATCGCCCGGCCGATCCCGCGCGATCCTCCCGTGACAATAGCTACCTTCCCGTGCAGGGTCATGACTGTGCTGTTGCCGTCAGGGTCTCATCCAAGCTCTTCCGGTCCTCGATGTGGTACACCCGTACGCTCCCATCGATCCGCTTGATGAGACCCGAGAGCACCTTTCCCGGACCCACCTCAATAAAAGTCTCTACCCCTTCCCGGATCAGGCGCTGGATGACCTCGACCCAGCGTACCGGATGATCAAGCTGCTCGATCAGGCTCTGCATCACCGCCGGGGCGCTCCGTTTCGGCTCCCCATCGCGGCTGGCAATAAATGGGATGCCCGGAGCATGAATATCGAGGCTGCCCAGGACGGTCGCAAATTCCTTCGCAATGGGCCGCATGAGGCTCGAGTGAAACGGGGCACTCACGGTGAGCGGCTGGACCCGTTTCGCCCCCCTGGCCCGCGCGGCCGCGGCCGCCCGATTCACCGCGGCGGTATGCCCCGCAATCACGGTCTGCATCGGTGCATTCAGATTCGCCACCTCTACCACTTCACCCCCGGCCACCTCCCGGCATATGGCTTCTGTTACATCGGGCCCGAGACCAATGATGGCCGCCATCGCGCCGTCACCCACGGCGACCGCTCCCTGCATCAGTTCCCCTCGACGCCGAACCGCCCAAAGGGCATCCGGATACGCGAGGGACCCGGCGGCCACCAGGGCCGAATATTCCCCCAGGCTATGACCAGCCACCCAGTCTGGGCGGATCCCATGGTCCAGCACAACGGCCCACGCCATGATGCTCACCGCCAGCACCGCCGGCTGCGTGTTCGCCGTCAGGCTGAGCGTCTCCTCTGGCCCGCGCAAGCACAACTCCTCCAGACCCATCCCGAGGACTTCACTTCCCTTCGCCATCAGGGCTTGGGCTGCGGGAAATCCCTCCACCAGCTCCCGGCCCATGCCGACATTTTGCGATCCCTGTCCTGGGAAAACGAATGCAGTTTTTCCCGCCATCGATCCCGGCCCGCGGTGAGCGCTGGGTCCCCCTTCCCGCTCGTGCGCCGACGGGGCCCGTTCACCACCGGACCGCCGCCGACCCCCAGGTGAGACCTCCTCCAAAGGCCACGAGAAGGACAAGGTCTCCTTCGTGAACTTTCCCCAAGCGGACCGCTTCATCCAGGGCTAACGGGACGGAAGCGGCCGACGTATTCCCGTGCCGAGCGATATTCGTGATGACTTTTTCGGGTGGAAGAGACAGACGATGGGCAAGCGCCTGAAGGATCCGAGCATTGGCTTGGTGGGGAACAACCACATCCACGTCGGGAATCTCGAGATGGTTGTGTTTGAGGGCCGCCATGCAGGCATCCTCCATGGCCCGGACCGCGATCCGAAAGACTTCATTCCCGTTCAGCATCTTGATCTTGTTCAGACGTTGTTCGAGGACCTCAGATGTGACGGGGCACCGGGATCCTCCCCCGGGCGTCATGAGGAGCTCCCACTGCGATCCGTCCGAGTAGAGGTGGGTCGAAAGAATCCCGCGCTCTCCCCGCTGCCCCTGCAGGACGGCCGCCCCTGCCCCATCGCCAAACAGAACGCACGTGTTCCGGTCGTTCCAATCAATCAACATGGACAGGGTTTCCGATCCCACCAGAAGAATGGTCCGATACGTCCCGGTCCGGATAAAGTTGTCGGCCACCGCGAGCCCGTAGAGGAATCCCGAACACGCAGCAGAAATGTCCAACGCCGCCGCTCGTCGGGCATGCAGGCTATCTTGGAGCAGACACGCCGTGGCCGGGAAGGGCAACGCGGGGGTGATGGTGGCCACCAGGATGAGGTCAAGATCCATGGGATCCAGCGCGGCCGCCGCCAAAGCCTGGAGTGCCGCTGTCTCCGCCAGCGAGGCACTATCCTCCCCCGCACTGCAGACTCGCCGCTCCAAGATCCCGGTCCGGGTCGTTACCCACTCATCGCTGGTGTCAACCAACTGCTCGAGGTCCGCGTTGCGCAGAATACGCGATGGCACCGCCGACCCCGTGCCGATAATCCGGCTCCGCTCCATAACTCCCCCTTAGCTCTGGGCGACCCCTTCCCGGATGCTCTCGATGACGCGATTCTTGACGCACTCCCCTGCGACCCGGATTCCGTTCTTGATCGCCTTTGCCGTGGATCGCCCGTGGCCGATAACAACCACCCCGCTTACACCCAAGAGCGGGGCACCACCGTACTCCGTGTAGTCGATCCGTCGCTGGAACCGCTTCAGGGATCCGCGTAGAAACAACAGCCCTGCCTTTCCGGCAGGGCCACGGCTCAGCCCCTCCTTGAAGAGGGTGAGCATCATCCACGCCGTGCTCTCGGCCATCTTGAGCGCGACATTGCCGGTAAAGCCGTCGCAGACCACCACATCGGCCTTCCCGTTAAATACATCCACCCCCTCCACATTCCCGATAAAATCCACACCGGGCACATCTTCCAAGGCGCGAAAGGCCTCCTTGGTCAACTCGTTGCCCTTGGTCTCTTCCTCTCCGATGCTCAGGAGGCCGACCCGCGGCTTCGCGTTTCCCAAAATCTTCCGGGCATAGACGGTTCCCATGATGGCAAATTGGACAAGGTGCCGAGGCTTACAGTCTACGTTCGCTCCCACATCAAGGAGGATGGCGTACCCGGCCAGCGTGGGGAGCTGCGCCGCAATGGCGGGCCGCTCCACCCCCGCCAGCGGGCCGAGGATGACCAAGCCGGTGGCCATGACCGCCCCGGTATTTCCCGCACTGACCATGGCCTCTGCCTCTCCCTCCCTGACCAGGTCTACGGCCACCCGGATCGATGAATCCTTTTTTTTCCGCAGCACTACCGAGGGGGATTCGCGCATCTCCACGACCTCGGGAGCATGACGAATGCGGATATCCAGGCCCCGCGTGTCAAATCTCGAAAGTTCTTGGACGATCTCGTCCTCGATCCCGACGAGGACGACGGACAGCCCCAACTCCCGCGTCGCCGCCACCGCCCCCTCCACGGTGACAGCCACTCCGCCATCCCCCCCCATGGCATCGAGCGCCACGGTCACACGACTGCGATGCGACACCCAAAACGGTGTAGTATCCATGCCGGCTTGTCATCCGGGAAGCTGATGCTCCCCTGCTACGCCTCTTCCCGCTTGACCACCTCGCGGCCCCGGTAGTAACCACAACCAGGACAGACCCGATGCGGCAGCATAGGCTCCCGACAACGAGGGCAGATTGACAGCGCAGGGAGTGAGAGGGAGTCGTGCGTCCTCCGTTTCCTCGTCCGCGCGTTGGAATGACGACGCTTGGGAAGCCCCACGATCTTCACCTCCGCCTACAATAAGGACTCCAGCTTCTTCCATCGAGGATCACAACCCGTGGAGGAGCACAGACAGGTCCCCCGATTCAGGTTGATCCCGCATTGGGGACAGAGTCCGCGACACCCTTCGTGACAGAGCGGCTGCACCGGCAGCGCGAGCAGGACGTTCTCGCGGACGAGTCCCGCGACGCTGATCTTTGCCCCGTCGAGAAAGTTCACATCGAGCTCGTCGCGTCCCAGTTCGTGCTCTTCCTCTACGCGCCCTCCCAGGGGATCACGATATCGCACCTCAAACCCCTCACACATTGCAAGCGTAAACACCTCAAAACACCGACTGCAATGGAGCCGGAGGTCAGAGGAAACCTGCCCCCGCACCCAGACCCCACTTGGAGTCCGGCAGAAATGAAGGGTGGCCTCAATCGGCCGGAGAAGCGAAACTCTCTCCCCGGAAGGATCCGGAAAATCCTCGGCCTCGCGAAAGTGAATATCCAGACCCTCGTCAGGGATCTGGGTGATGTCAACGAACATTCAACTTCACCCCATAAAAGTTGGCGAATTATACTGAGGGGACCTAGGCATGTCAAGTGAAAAACCGGGCGAATGCATGGATAAGTCCGCGACGGGACAGCATTCCTGCCCCCGAAGCCCCTCAGACCTTCTCACCCCGACCGTCGGTAGGATTCACGCGGGCGTACTCGAACGTCTCAAATCCCGCAAAAAAGTACGGGACCTCATACGCCGCCGACTCCGGCGAGTCGGACCCGTGGACTGCATTCCGTTCAATGCTGGTGCCGACATCCCGCCGAATGCTTCCGGGAGACGCTTGGGCCGGATCCGTAGGCCCCATGATGGCGCGCACGGTCGAAATGGCCGCCTCCCCCTCGAAGACTATCACCACCGAAGGCCCCGAGCTCATAAAGACAGTCAGGCTTTCGAAAAAGGAACGTTTCCGATGGACACGATAAAACTGTTCCGCCTCCTGCTTGCTCAGGTGGACCATTTTGAGGCCGCAGATGCGAAGCCCCGCCTCTTCGAATCGGCGGATGATCTCCCCGGTTTTCCCCCGGGTGACCGCGTCCGGTTTCACAATGGCCAACGTGCGCTCCATGCCTTCCCCCCGTCCTGAAGCAAAGGCCACCTGGGACGCAGGTGGCCTCCATCTGAAGCGCCGTAACCCTTACGGCGCAGCTCTCCGATATGCTGTTCCCGCCTCGTCCTTCGATTTACAAATACGGCATCGAAGGACTAGCCACCCCGCGTGGCGCTCTCGACCATCACCCCCATCTCGGCCGGGGACCGGCAGACGCGGATCCCTGCTGCTTCCATGGCCTTTACCTTCTCTGCCGCCGTTCCCTTCCCCCCCGCGATGATCGCGCCGGCATGTCCCATCCGCCGGCCTGGCGGGGCCGTCATGCCCGCCACATATCCGATCACCGGCTTCTCCAGGTGCGCCCCGACGAAGGCCGCGGCCTCCTCTTCGGCCGTCCCGCCGATTTCCCCGATGAGCATGATAGCCTTCGTCTCGGAATCGTCGCCAAAGAGGCGGAGCACGTCCACGAAGTTCATCCCATTCACCGGATCCCCTCCGATGCCGAGGCAGGTGGACTGACCGATCCCCCGTTGCGTAAGCTGGTGGACGACCTCGTACGTCAGGGTCCCACTCCGCGACACCACGCCGACGGCACCCGCCTTGTGGATGTGGCCCGGCATAATGCCGACCTTGGCCTGCCCGGGGGTGATCACGCCGGGGCAATTCGGTCCGATCAGCCGACTGCGGCTCGAGGCGAGAAACTGCCTTGCTCGCACCATGTCGGTGACGGGAATGCCCTCGGTAATGCAGACGATGACGGGGACATCGGCGGCAGCCGCCTCCATGATGGCGTCTGCGGCGGCGGGCGGGGGTACAAAGATCAGGGTACAATTCGCCCCTTCATGTTCGACCGCCTCGACGACCGTATTCCACACCGGGAAACCATCATGGGTCGAACCCCCCTTGCCCGGGGTGACACCCCCAACGACGGTCGTGCCGTACTCCTTGCATCGCGCCGCGTGGAACGCCCCCTCGCGCCCGGTGATTCCTTGGACGACGACCCGCGTATGCTTGTCGACCAGAATACTCATGCTTCGCTTCGCTCTCCGTTCACAGTTCTCGGTTCACAGTTCACGATGCACTGCAGAAAAACAAATCGTCAATAGAAAATGATCATTCGTTGGCATTTGAAGTTTCACCAATGACGATTCACGATTGACCATTGACGACATTCGTGTCGGTCATGGAAAAACCGTCATCGGCCTGTGCTTTCCGCAAGCTGCACGGCCTTCCGCGCCCCATCGGCCATGTCCTCTGCCGTCCTGAGGGCAAGCCCCGACTCCGCCAGCATCTGCTTGCCCAACTCAACGTTCGTGCCCTCCATGCGCACTACAACGGGGAGTCGGAGCCCGAGCGTCTTCACCGCCGCGATGACCCCCTCAGCCAGACGGTCGCACCGGAGAATGCCGCCGAAGATATTGATGAACACCGCCTTCACGCTCGGGTCAGACGACAGGATGCGAAATGCGTTCTCGATCTGCTCGGGAGAAGCCCCGCCGCCGACGTCCAGGAAGTTCGCCGGCTCCCCGCCGGCCAGCTTGATGATGTCCATCGTGGCCATGGCGAGCCCCGCGCCGTTCACCATACAGCCGACGTTGCCGTGGAGCTTAATGTAGTTGAGGTTGAAACTGGACGCCTCCACATCGAGGGGATCCTCCTCGTTGAGGTCCCGCAGGGTCCGGATCTCCGGATGGCGGTAGAGCGCGTTGTCGTCGAAGTTCAACTTGGCATCCAGCGCCAGGAGGCGCCCCCCCGTGGTCACCACCAGCGGATTAATCTCGGCCAGCGAGCAGTCCTTCGCGAGATAACACTGGTAGAGGTTCACGATCGTCGCAACACCAACCTTGAACACGTCGCCCGAGAGCCCGAGTCCGAGCGCCAGGGACCGGGCCTGGAAGGCCTGAAGCCCGAGCGCGGGGTGTGCCCACGCGCGATAGATCTTTTCGGGAGATTTCGCCGCCACCTCCTCGATCTCCATGCCGCCGGCCTCGGACGCCATGACCACCGGCGACGCCCGGGCCCGGTCTAGCGTCACCGAGAGGTAGAGTTCCTGCCGGATGGGAGACGCTTCCTCCACCAGGACGCGTTTCACCTCGATCCCCTCCGGCGGCGTCTGCGGCGTCTTGAGGCGCATCCCCAGGATGGCGCGGGCCGCGGCCTCTGCCCCGGCTGGATCGTCCGCGAGCTTTATTCCGCCTCCCTTTCCGCGTCCCCCGGCATGGATCTGCGCCTTCACCACCACGGTGCCACCGAGGCGCGCCGACACCTCCCCGGCATCGGAGGCTGTCGTTACGACTTCTCCCTTGGGAATGGGAATGCCGTACGACGCGAGAATCTGCTTCGCCTGATACTCGTGAATTTTCACGCGTCCCTCAAGGATTCAGGGTTCATAGAAAATCGCCTCCGCCTATCCTGAACCATGAACGCCGTACACTCCTCGAGGGGTCTTCTTCTCCCGAGCAATGTTCGGGGGCGGGATCGCTTGAGGCCGGGCGATCTCATGGGCCATCACTCTCTGTTCGTTCCAGCGCGATTCACTCTTCAAAGGGGTGCCCGATGGCTGCCGTGATTCGGCGCGAGAACTTGGCCGTCAAGTAATCCCGGTTCATGCGCGCGATGAAGTCGATGGGGATCCCCTTCGGACAGACGGCTTCGCACTCGCCGTAATTGGTACAGCTGCCAAACATCTCCTGCTGCATTGTCGCCACCATTCTCTCGACGCGGTGCCAACGTTCAGGTTGTCCTTGCGGCAGCAGTCCGAGGTGGGAAACCTTCGCCCCGGTAAAAAGCTGCGCGGCCCCGTTCGGACACTGCGCCACACAGGCCCCGCACCCGATGCAGGCGGCCGCATCAAAGGCTAGATCGGCGACCTCCTTCGGGACGAGGATCTCGTTGGCCTCGGAACCGCTGCCTGTGTCAACGGAAATGAAGCCACCGGCCTGGATGATCCGGTCGAAGGCGCTCCGGTCGACCATCAGGTCCTTGATCACAGGAAAGGCGCGCGCCCGCCACGGTTCGATCGTGATGGTCTCGCCGTCTGTGAAATGCCGCATGTGGAGCTGGCAGGTGGTCGTGCCGGCCATCGGTCCGTGCGCCCTTCCGTTGATCATCATGCCGCAAGATCCGCAGATGCCTTCGCGGCAATCGTGATCGAATGCGATGGGCTCTTCGCCCTTCTCAATCAGCCGTTCGTTAACCAAATCGAGCATGTCCAGGAACGAGATGTCGGGACTGATGCCAGTAGCCTCATACTTGACCATCCGCCCCTGGGCATCCGACTGCGCCTGGCGCCAGACATATAGCCTGAAATTCACTATTTATAACTCCTCTGCGTCAAATGGACGTTCTCAAAGTTCAAGGGTTCCTTGTGGAGCACCGCAGCTTCACCGGCCCCCGCGAATTCCCACGCCGAGACGTACGCGAAATTTTCGTCGTCACGCATCGCCTCTCCCTCCGGCGTCTGGTGCTCGATGCGAAAATGGGTCCCACACGATTCTTCCCGCTGGAGTGCGTCCCGGAACATCAGCTCGGCAAGCTCAAGGAAATCAACCACCCGGCCCGCCTTCTCCAGGGACTGATTGACCCCCTCATTTTCCCCCATTACCCGCACGTTCTTCCAAAACTCCTCACGTAAGCCCAGCAGATGCTCCAGGCCCCGCCGTAGGCCCTCTGCACTCCGCGACATGCCGCAGTACTCCCAGCAGATCCGGCCTAGCTCCCGATGCAAGGAATCCACGCTCCGCGAGCCACGCGTCGAGAGTAGACGTTGGACCTGGTCAGTGACTTCAGCCTCCACTCGCCGGAACGCGGAGTGGTCTGTATCAACCTTGGGCTGGTTGAGGAATTGGCCGAGGTAGTCGCCGATGGTCACGGGCAGAATAAAGTACCCGTCCGCCAGACATTGCATCAGAGAGCTGGCTCCCAGTCGGTTGGCTCCATGATCGGAGAAGTTGGCCTCGCCAAGCACATACAACCCGGGGATCGTGCTCATGAGATTGTAGTCGACCCAGAGCCCACCCATTACGTAGTGAGGTGCCGGGTAGATGCGCATCGGCACCGTGCGGGGGTCCTCCCCAGTGATTTTTTGGTACATGTCCAGGAGGTTGCCGTAGCGTTCGTCGATGGTCTTTACCCCCACGTGTTGGATGGCATCCGACAAATCGAGGTAGACGCCAACCCCAGTCGGCCCCACCCCGCGACCTTCATCGACCACTTCCTTGGCGTTCCGCGAGGAGACATCGCGCGGCGTCAGGTTCCCGAAGGCCGGATACTTCCGTTCCAGAAAATAGTCACGCTCGGCCTCGGGGATCTCCTTGGGATGTCGGGTATCCCCTTTTCGCTTGGGAACCCAGATCCGGCCGTCATTCCGCAACGACTCGCTCATCAGGGTGAGCTTCGACTGGTACTCCTCGCTCGGAGGAATGCAGGTCGGATGAATCTGGGTAAAGCAGGGATTCGCAAAGAAGGCCCCACGTCGGCACGCGCGCCAGATAGCGGTGACGTTACATCCCTTCGCGTTGGTCGAGAGGTAGAAGACGTTGCTATAGCCGCCGGTGGCCAGGACGACGGCGTCGGCGGCGTAAGACCGGATCGCCCCGCTGACCATGTCGCGGCTTACGATCCCCCGCGCGTGGCCGTCCACCACCACCAGGTCGAGCATCTCCGTCCGTGGATGCATCGCGACCCTTCCCTGAGCGATCTGCCGAGACAGGGTCTGGTACACCCCCAACAGAAGCTGCTGGCCTGTCTGACCTTGGGAGTAAAAGGTTCGGGACACCTGCGCCCCTCCGAAAGAGCGGGTGCCGAGCAGACCGCTATACTCCCGCGCAAACGGGACACCCTGCGCCACACACTGATCGATGATCTCGAGGCTCACCTGGGCCAGACGATAGACATTCGCCTCCCGGGAGCGGAAGTCGCCCCCCTTGATGGTGTCGTAAAACAGCCGCCTGATACTGTCCCCGTCGTTTCGATAGTTCTTGGGCGCGTTGATCCCTCCCTGCGCTGCGATGCTGTGCGCCCGCCGTGCGGTATCCTGGTAACAGAAGCAATCGACGTGGTAGCCCAACTCGCCGAGTGTCGCCGCCGCGGCCCCCCCCGCGAGACCCGATCCGACCACGATCACCCTGAACTTCTGCCTGTTGGCGGGATTGACAAGCTTCAGTGCGAACCGATGATTATCCCACTTGTCTTCAATGGGGCCAGCAGGGACGTGTGCCTTCAACGCCATCGTGAGTTACCCCTTAGGAAATCCAGCCGGTAAGCACCGCTACCGGGAAAGAGATGTTCCCTACCGTGATAAGCCATGCGAAGGCAATGGCAAAGTTACGACGCCAGTGGTTGAACCTGGGATGATTCCAGCCGAGCGACTGAAAGAGGCTCCAGAGCCCGTGGTAGAGGTGAAGCCCGAGGGCAAGTTGCGCGACGATATAGAAGCCTGCTACCGGCCATCGCTGGAAGCTCATGACTACGTTATGATAGACGTCCCCGGGTATGAAGCCGGTGTTTACGGTGCCCCACGTGAGATCCAGCAGGTGGTAGATCACGAAGAGCACGAGGATCACCCCGCCCCATCGCATCGTCCGTGCGGCGTAACTCGCCGCGACGGTTCGCCTCTGCTCATACCCGAGCGGCCGCGCCTGTTGGTTCATCAAGGTCAGCTGGATGGCAGCGAGGATGTGTAGGCCGACCGCGACCAACAGAATGATACGCACGATCCACAGGAGCGTCCCGTACGGAAAGAACGGCTCACCCATGACCCGGAGGTACTCGGCGTAGTGGTTCAGACTTTCCCTCCCCAAATACAGCTTCATATTTCCCAGCATGTGCAGCAAGACATAGCCGAACAGCGCGATGCCGGTCACCGCCATCACGGCTTTCTTGCCCACCGCCGACCGATAGAAATCCCCCACGGAGGCCATCCCGGTTTCTCTCGAAATCAGCTTCCCCTCCACCACGCGCCCCACAGATTTCACTTGATTGCTCATGGCACTCCAGTCGACCCCGAGGTCAGACCCCATCCGCACGCCGTGTGCCATACGGCACGAGCGACTGTTGCCGGCATTCCCGACGCCAGCATGAGGCGTTCGCTTCTCCCCGGTCCCTCGACGAGCCGGGTCATGCCTTGGGTGGGTTTCGGTTTCGCCCGATTACAGGAGCTTCAACTTCTCCACCATCTGGCGAACCGCGGTCGCGGACTTCTCGAAGGCAGCCCGTTCCTCTGGTGTGAGTTTGATCTCGATCACCTGCCCAACGCCCCGCCGACCCAACTTGACCGGAACCCCCACGAAGATCCCCTTGACACCGTACTCACCATTCAGATGGACGGCGCAGGGCAGAATCTTGTTCTTGTCCCTCAGAATCGCCTCGATCATCTCGGTGACGGCGGCCCCAGGGGCATAGAAGGCCCCACCGCTTTTCAGGAGGTTGACAATCTCTGCGCCCCCGTTCCGCGTTCGCTGGACGATCGCGTCGATCCGCTCTTTCGAGAGCAGCTCGGTGATCGGGATTCCTGCCACCGTGCAGTAGCGCGGCAGCGGAACCATGGTGTCCCCGTGCCCCCCCAAGACAAAGGCATTCACATTCTCTACCGAGACCTGGAGCTCAAGGGCGACAAAGGTCCGGAAGCGTGCAGAGTCCAGGATGCCCGCCATTCCCATCACCCGTTCCGGCGGAAAGCCGCTCTTCTTCCACGCCAGTTGCGTCATTACATCTAACGGATTGGAGACCACAATGAAGATGGCATTCGGGGAGCGGGGGGCAACCTGGTCCACCACCGCCCCGACGATCTCTGCGTTCTTGAGCAGAAGGTCATCCCGGCTCATCCCGGGCTTGCGGGCGAGCCCGGCGGTGATCACAACAATGTCCGAGTCCGCGGTCGGACCGTACTCGTTGCTCCCGCTCAACTTCGAGTCGTACCCATGGACCGGTCCCGCCTCAAGCAGATCGAGTCCCTTGCCCTGGGGAAGACCCTCAATAATGTCCACGAGCACCACGTCCGCCAGCTCTTTCTCAACCGTGTACTGGGCCACCGAAGCCCCGACGTTCCCCGCCCCTATCACAGTCACCTTTGGCCGCATGATTTCCTCCGGACGTCCAGCATCCCGTTCACGGTTCATAGTTCATGGTTCACAGTTGGTGGCTGGTGATTGCTGAAAACCGCCAACCACTCGTCACTGCCCGCCAGTCACTCTTTCCCGGCGGTCGTCCGTCACCCGTCCCCGGTCATTTGACCTCGGACCTCCGATGTTGGACTCGCCTACCCCATATTGCCGATGATGGCGTCCCCGAACTGGGAGCACGTGAGCTCGGTGGCCCCCGTCATCAGCCGGGTAAAGTTCTAGCCCGCATTATTCACGAAGACACTCCGTGCGTGAATAATCCGGGCTAGGTCACCCGCTTCTGCTGGGGGGATTATGGGGTCGTCGGGGGCGATGAGTTGGCCGTTGGTGAATTGGATCTTGATTCCCGCCAAGGAAGGCCCTCGCTGTCCCTTACTCGTCACCGTTTCCCCCGGTCAAGTCACAATGCGTCAAAGGAGATGTGAGGTACTCGGCCCACAGGGCGAGCGCCGTCTGATATTCTATTCGGCAGGCCTCCTGCATTTCAGCGAGGATAAACTTACCATAACACGGGGGAGATGTCAAGACCGATGCCGTCGTCGTTTTTCCATATGAAACAGGAAACCATGTCAGGCGCGGGCAAGAAGATTCGCTGCCACCCGAGACCCGCCCCGGGCAGCGGCGGAGAGGCCACATCCAAGAGGGCTTTCGTGCGAGATAATCAGGAGATTCGTCGGCCGGAGCCGGCGGTAAGAAAGCAGAATATTTTCCTCCCGCCGCCGTCGGGGTGGAACTGAACAGATCGTGGCCCTTCCCCACCCCGGGAAGACCCGCTCCAAGAGACCCATCATGTCTTTTGATGGCCCCTGAAGCATCCGGATTGCGACGGTGCGTTGCTGACGGGGCCGATCATCCGGATTGTCCGCGCTGCTTACGGCAAGGTGCATGGCCGTCACCGCAGCCCCCTCCCCCGGACCAGCATCGACCAAGAGGACATTCCGCCTCATCTCCCCGGGAATCAACGCTTCGTCTACAAGGACATGGGAAACGTGATTCCCGGGGGTCCCCTCGGACTCCACCACCGCATATCGACAGGAAACCACCTCCCCGTGGGTCATCACGACGGCGTGCACCGCTCCCCATTTGCGCTTGACCTCCCCTACGACTCCCTCGCGGATTTCTCCACCCAAGCTCCGGAAGCGGGAGATGAGCTGCCCGGTGAATGCTTTTGTTCCACCGCGGGGGGCGAAGACACCTCGCTGGAGATGGCCAAAGGCCGCAGCGGCCATGGCAACGGTGGTCCGGCACGGCTCGACATGAAAGCAGGCGGCGGCCACCGCTTCGACCATATTACAAAACGGGCACGGCAGTCCCAACCCCTCCAGAAAAGGCCGGAGACGACGCCTGCCGATCAGGCGGGCGGGGCTCCAGGAAGCGATGGGCAAAATGGGAACCTCCTTCTGCCTCCCAATCTTTCCGGAGAGATGGCAGAGGCGCTCCGAGCAGTTGAGGATCGCTCGCCAGGAGCCGGGAAACTCTCGTTGAATTTCTCGCTGCCAGACGGGTCCTAAACCGTAGAAGCCCACGCGGTGGGGGGAGAGGACCACCTGGATCCCCGGCTGCACGCGAACCACAGGGGATCGACCCTCCTGGACAGCCAGCACAGGATGGAGAACCCCCTTCTCCTCGAATCCCCAAAGTAGGTCCGGAGACCGGTCATGCTCGAACCCCTCCTGGACCCAACACATCGAATCCTCGGGCGGCCTCTCCGTGAGCAAGAGCACCCGCCAGCCTCGTTGGGCCAGCAGGGTCCCACAGGTCAGGGCTCCAAGCCCTGACCCGACAATCAGGCAGTCAGTCTCTTGGCGCATGCCGGCCCTCCCCCCCGGGAGAGCGTCCCCCGCGAAAGCGGAGCCGAATAGGGTTGCCCTCGAACCCGTACGTCGCCCGAAGCTGATTCATGAGATACCGCGCATACGACGGCGAAATGCTGTGGGGATCGTTCACGAAGAGACCAAAGGTTGGCGGCCGACAGCCGATCTGGATGGTATGCCAGATCTTAATTGGCCGCTTCCGGCGGGTGGGGGGAGGATGTGCAGCCACGACCTCGTTGATGAAGCGATTGAGTTTCTCAGGGGGAATGCGGCGGTCTCGTTCTTTGAGCACGCGTTCGACCAGGCTAAAGATCTTGTAGATGCGTTGCCCGGTGAGCGCCGAGACGAAGAGGACCGGAGCATAGTCGAGATGTCCCAGTTTCTCCCGAAGATGGCGAAGGTGCTCATCGGCGGCCCGGGGACTCCTCTCCACCAGATCCCATTTGTTGACCAGCAGAATGGAGGCACATCCCGCCTCCTGCACAATACCGGCAATCCGAGCATCCTGGCGGACCACGCCGGTGGTCGGATCAAGGAGGATAAGCGCCACATCACAACGCCCGACGCTCTTGATGGCACGCAGGGTGCTGAAGTACTCCAACGGATAGTCCGTCCGAGCTTTTGACCGGATTCCCGCGGTGTCCACCAAAAGATATCGCTGTCCCTGGTAGGTAAACGGGGTATCGACGGCGTCCCGAGTGGTCCCGGGATCGGGACTGACGATCACCCGGGGCTCGCCCAAGATCCGATTGACCAGGGAGGACTTTCCCACATTGGGCCGTCCGACCACGGCAACGGTCACAGCGCCTCCGGTCGCTTCCCCCTCCTTCCCTGGCGGAAGAAGGCCCAGGACGTGATCCAGGAGCTCCCCCACCCCGATTCCGTGCTCTGCTGAGACGGACAGGACCTCGGCGAACCCCAGCCGGTAGAACTCGGCAGCATGGGAGCCCCTCATCGCGGTGTCCACCTTGTTGGCCACTGGGATGACCGGTTTGTGCGCCTTCTGCCTGAGCAGCTGGGCAATCTCCTCATCCAACGGGGTCAATCCCTCCCCGGCGTCCAGAAGGAAGAGAATCAGGTCCGCGCCCTCCATGGCCAGGTGGGCCTGCTCGACGACCCGCCGGCTGATGGGGGCGGGGGCCTTCGGTTCAAAACCGCCGGTATCCACTAGGAAGAAGGACCGCCCCCGCCACCGGACCGTCCCGTAGTTACGGTCCCGGGTGACGCCGGGGGTCGCCTCCACAATCGCACGCCGTCCTCCCACCAGCCGGTTGAAGAAGGTGGATTTCCCGACATTGGGACGACCCACGATGGCAACTGTGGCCAGCCTTCCCATACTCACCCGTCCCCGTGTATCACCTCTACCAGAGTAGCATACTGCATCGGTACACGACACGCAACGACGCGGCAGCGCCGCGCGACCGAAGGTACGTCTGTCCGCGATTCGCACGGAAGCAGAGACGAGCTGGCCGGGGAAAAAGGGGGGGCGAGGAAACGAACGGAGAAGAGTGCCGTCTTTTACGCGGGTGAGGCGTTCCGCAAACGGGAGATCAACTCGGCTGTGCCGCGGTAGATATAGGCCAGCCCGGACAGAAGGGTCACGACCGCCGTTCCCCAGATGAGAGGACCAAGGCGCGCACCCTCCTCCGGCACGGCCATGGCCGCCACGATGGTAACGATCTGCAGAACCGTGGCCAGTTTTCCCACCGATGATGGGGGATACCCCAGGCGGCCACTCACCGTGTACAGGATGCAGGATCCCACGATCAAAATGAGATCCCTCCCCACACACACTCCCGGAAGCCACAGGGGAAGACGTTCCACGATGGCCAAGGTAAAGAAGGACGAACCCAAAAGGATCTTGTCCGCAAGTGGATCGAGAATCCTCCCGAATTCTGTCCGCTCTCGCCAGGACCGGGCCAAGAAGCCATCGAGTCCATCGGTGACCCCGGCCATCAGAAAGACGAGAAGCGCCCAGACAACCGCTCCCTCGAGGAGGAGTAACACGATCAGCGGCGCCAACATCATGCGGAGAAACGTCAGCCCATTGGGGAGGTTGAAGATCACGGTTTCTGCACCCCTCCGTCCACCCCTGCCGAAAACCTCGCAACAGCCTCCCCCGCCCTCCCCATCACATCACCGGCCTCAATCACCCATGCGTCAGATGCGGACGCCCGCCTCCGACCGAGCCGCGCTCTCTTCGACGCCATCGAGGGTCTCGGCAATCAGCCCCTTGAGCTCGGCGAGCCCTGCACCGGTCCTCGCCGACGTGACCACCGAGTGCGGCCGCCGGCTCAGAAAGGCGACCCCCTCCGCATGCGGGAGTCTATCCACCTTGTTGTACACGTTGACCAGCGGCTTTGCAGCCGCCCCTAGTTCCTCCAGGAGCGTCCATACCGCGTGCTCTTGGCCCTGCCAGTCCGGGTGAGAAATATCGATCACGTGGAGCAAGAGATCTGCCGTCCGGACCTCTTCTAGGGTAGCCTTAAAGGCCGCCACCAGTTGATGGGGGAGCTTCTTGATAAATCCCACGGTATCGGACAAGAGGACTGCCCGCTTCCCGGGGAGGATTACCTTCCGCAATGTAGGATCCAACGTGGCAAAGAACTGGTCAGCAACCGGAAGCCCGGCCCCCGTCAACGCATTCAGCACGGACGACTTCCCGGCATTGGTGTACCCCACCAGGGCTGCGGTCGGGATAGCCTGTTTCCGTCGATGCCGACGCAACAGCGCTCGATGACGTCGGACCTTCTCCAGGTCCGCTTCGATCTTGACGATGCGGCGGCGAATCCGCCGACGGTCCACCTCAAGCTGGGTCTCTCCAGGCCCCCGGGTGCCGATCCCACCTCCCAGCCGGGAGAGGTCACTGCCACGACCGGTGAGACGCGGAAGCAGATACCTGAGCTGGGCGAGCTCGACCTGTAGCTTGCCCTCCTTGGACCGCGCCCGCTGGGCAAAAATATCCAGGATGAGCCCGGTCCGGTCGACCACCTTTCGCCGCAGCGTTGCTTCAAGATTCCGCTGCTGGGAACCGGTCAGATCTTCATCAAAGATCACCAGGTCCATCCCCCCTTCGCAGATCTTTCTGATTTCCTGGGCCTTCCCCGGACCGATCAGGGTGCGGGGATCGGGCAGGGATCGCTCTTGGACGAGGCGGGCGGCAGGCTCGGCCCCCGCCGAGACGGCCAGCTGGGCCAGCTCCTCCAGGGAATCTTCAGCCTCCCATCGGGGCTGGTGCGGCTGCCTGCACCCAACAAGAAGCGCCACCTCACGCTGGGCAACAGACGTCATTTTCATCGAAGTCGTCCGCGCACCTCTTTGGCCCGCTGAAACTCGTGCATCAAGCGCGCTCCATCCTGGGTTCGAATCATCGCCTCTATTCGTTCGAGCCCCTCCCGGAATCTGGCGATGGCCTCCAGGATTTCCGTCCGATTTCGAATCAGGATGTCCCGCCACATAATCGGATGCGACGCCGCGATCCGGGTAAAATCACGAAGCCCTCCAGCACTGAATCTCAAGAGTTCCGCTTCGCCGTCGGCAAGGTTGTGGATGGTTCCAATCAACGCATACGCCACCACATGGGGCAGATGGCTGACCAGGGCAAAGATCTCATCGTGCCGGAACGGGTCCATCAGAACCACCTCGGACCCGACCTCTTCCCAGAGGCGAATGATCTTCTTGAGTGCATCCTCCGGGGTCCGGCACGTTGGGGTGACCACACAGAGACTTTCCCGAAAGAGGTCGGACGACGCGGCCTCGGGCCCGGAGCGCTCGGTCCCAGCGATGGGATGCGAAGGGACGTAGGCTCGACCGGCAGGCATGGCTTCCTCCACCTCTTCCACGAGACCGCCCTTCACACTCCCCACGTCGGTCACAATGCACCCAGGCGCAAGGTGTGGGGCAATCGCCCGGACGACCTCCACCATCGCCCCCACCGGGACCGCCACCACGACGAGGTCGGCACCGACCATCCCTGCGGGAAGATCGGCCACCTGGTCCACGAGGCCCAACGCACGTGCCCGGCTCAGGTGGCTCCGGTCGGTATCCAGACCAACCACACAACCGCTCATCCTCCCCCGGCAGGCTTGAGCGAGACTGCCACCGATCAGCCCCACGCCGATAACCGCTACCCGTTCAAACAGCGGCCTGTTCCCTCCGTCCGCCATGCCATCCTCTCGGTGTACGGTTCATGGTTCACGGATCATGGTGGATGGGTCACCGTCCATGCATCCTGAAGTCCTCACTATGAACCATGAACGCTCAACTATGAACGTCTCCCCCCATGCTCGAAAAGAGGATCGGTTACAGGGCCCGACCGACGATGGGTGCCAGTGCTCGCATCTGATCCATGAGTGCATGGAACCGGTCAGGGATCAAGGCCTGGGGTCCATCAGAGAGGGCCACCTCGGGTTGTGGATGGACCTCGACCATGACCCCGTCCGCACCCACGGCGATGGCAGCCAGAGTCAGCGGGGAAACGAGATCCCATTTCCCGGCTGCATGACTCGGATCGACGATCACCGGCAGGTGTGAGAGCTGCTTGAGCGACGGCACGGCCGAGAGGTCCAGGGTGTTCCGGGTATAATCCTCAAAGGTTCGGATGCCGCGCTCGCAGAGGACAATGTTATAGTTCCCCTCGGACATGATATATTCGGCAGACATCAGGAGTTCCTTGATCGTGGAACTCATCCCCCGCTTGAGGAGAACCGCCTTGCGGTGAATACCCACCTCCTTGAGGAGGCGAAAGTTCTGCATGTTCCTGGCGCCGATCTGGATCATGTCGGCATACTTCATGACAAGCTCCGCGTCCCGAGGATCCATCAACTCGGTGACGACCGGGAGGCCGGTGATCTCCCGCACTTCGGCCAGATACCGGAGCGCTTCCTCCCCAAGCCCCTGGAAAGAATATGGAGAGGTCCTCGGCTTGAAGGCCCCACCCCTGAGCAGGGTGGCCCCGTCCGCCTTGACCTGCCTGGCGGTATCCAGCAGCATCTGACGCCCCTCCACCGAGCAGGGGCCGGCAATCACGGCCAACCGCTCTCCCCCCACCGCCACGCCGTTGACCTCTACCACGCTTGGCTCGGTCTTGAATTCGCGGCTGGCAAGTTTGAAGGGTTTCACAATGGGGAAGGCCTCCTCGACGCCGGGCAGGGCCTGGAAGGGGACATTCCGAAGGATCCGTTCATCCCCAATGGCGCCGATGATGGTTCGCTCCACCCCTTTGGAGATATGGGGCTTGAGTCCGTGCTGGGTAATTCGCTCCACCACCTGATCGATATCCGCTTGGGTGGCGGTGGATCGCATCACGATGATCATTGCTCGCTCCTCCCACCTGTGGAATTCGAGGACCGCACCGCCGTCCTCATCATGCCGACAACCTCGGCCAGGGCCTGAATAGCCCGGGCGTTTTCCCGCGGCGTTCCCACGGTCACACGGATCTGCGTCGGAAGACCATACGCCTCCATGGACCGGACGATGACCCCCTTGCGGAGGAGGGCGTCGGCGACCGCCTTCCCTTCAACCTCGACGTCTACCAAAACGAAGTTGGTCACACTCGGAACATGGGAAAGCCCCAGTTCGTCCAAGCTGGACTGGAGGCTCCGCCGGCCTGCCTCGGTGATCCGGAGCGTTTCCTCGAGGTGGGCCGTATCCTCGAGGGCAGCCAGGGCTGCCGTCTGCGCCAATGCGTTCACGTTAAAGGGCTGCCGCACGCGGTTCAGAATCGCCACCATCTCGGCGGGGGCAATCCCGTACCCGATCCGAAGTCCCGCGAGGCCGTACGCCTTTGAAAAGGTCCGGAGTGTCAGGACATAGCGTCCATCCCGGATATGCCGAAGGACATCCGGCCGAAGATACCGGGGGACATACTCCCGGTATGCCTCATCGACCACCAGGATGACATCGGCGCACAGCTCGCGCACAAAATCATGTAGGTGTGCGGGAGAGACGCAGGTCCCCGTCGGATTATTTGGGTTGCCGAGAAAGACCATCTTGGTCCGATTGGAAACCGCCTGCCGCATCCCACGGAGATCGTGCGTAAAATCCTTGAGGTGAACTTCCCGGATCCGACCTCCCACTGCCTGGCACACACTCCGATACACGAGAAAGGCCGGGTGACCCATTACCACCTCATCACCGGGTCCCAGAAAGGCTCGGGTGACGAGCTCGAGCAGCTCATTGCTTCCGTTGCCGAAACAGAGTTCCTCAGGGCGTACGCCGAGCCGCCGACTCAGTCCCTGGCGCAACGCGCGGCAGCCCCCATCCGGGTACCGATGCAGTCCGCCCAGGGCCTCCCGAATGGCCTGGAGGGCTCTTGGGGAGGGGCCCAGGGGATTCTCGTTCGAGGCGAGCTTGAGCACGTCATCGAGCCCGAGCTCTCGCTGCACGTCCTCGATCGGTTTGCCGGCGCTATACGGAATGAGCCGGAGCATCTGCGGCTGCGCTAACTCCTCGAGCGATTTGACGTCTCGCTTCACCGTTCACCGTCTCCTGAGACTGTTCACAGTTCAAGGTTCATGGCTCATAGCTCTTAAAAATTCGAATCCCGAAATTGCAACTACCCGCGATCATCGGTCGTCGATTCCGGGCTCAGCTCTTGGCCCGAAGGGGTTCCTTGGGGTAAGAGCCCAAGACCTTGAGAAAGAGGCAGTCCTCCCGAAGCGCCTCCAGGGCAGCCTTCACCGGCGCATCGTCGGCATGCCCCTCAAGGTCTACATAGAAGATATATTCCCAGACTCGGTACCGTGAGGGCCGTGACTCGATCTTCGTCAAATTGATTTGGTTCTGGGCAAAGGGCTCCAGCATGCGATACAGTGCCCCGACCCGGTCCCGGATGGTGAACAGGATGGAGGTCTTGTCGTGGCCGCTCGCGACACACGGCGCCTGGCCGATCACGAGGAACCGTGTGAAATTGTACGGACTATCCTCAATGCGCGAGGCGACCACCTCGAGATCGTAGAGGCGGCTCGCCAGCTCAGACGCGATAGCCCCTGCCGTCTCATCCTGAGAGGCCAGCTCCGCCGCCGTCGCCGTCGAGGAAACTTCGAGGAGGGCGATCTTCGGCATGTTGGCCTCCAGCCATCTTCGAGATTGGGCGATGGCGTGAGGGTGGGAGTAGATCTTGACAATCCGCCCCTTCTCTCCATGTTTCGAGAGGAGGTGATGCGAAACCTCCATCAAGATCTCACCGCAAATCTTCAGATCGGAGTCGACAAACATGTCGAGGGTATGACTGACGACACCCTCGGTCGAGTTCTCGACCGGTACGACCCCATAATCCGCCTTCGCCTTTTCGACTTCGCTGAAGACCTCTCCAATCCCTCGCAGCGGGATATATTCCGCCAGCAGGCCGAATCGCTTCATGCACGCCATATGAGTGAAAGTCGCCTGCGGCCCGAGGTAGGCCACCTTGAGCGCCTGCTCGAGCGACAGGCAAGCCGACAGGATCTCCCGGTAGACCCCCTTGACCGCCCTTTCGGGAAAAGGTCCCCGATTCTCCCGCGTGAGCCGATCGATGATCTCTTCCTCGCGTTGAGGGGAATGGTACGCAATATTCCCCTTGGTTTTTTCTTCACCGACCCGCACAGCGATCTCGGCTCGGCGATTTAGGAGTTCAAGGATCTGGTTGTCAAGGGCATCGATCTGCCGTCGAAAATCTTCAATTCCCATGGCCGTTACCTTTGACGTACCCGCCCCGGCTGCACCCATTGCCGCGGCCGTTCCCGTCACGAATTTTCCGTGTTCGTCTCCGCGGTCGCATTCGCCTCCTGCCGCGCAGGGGCGAGGACCTCGATTTCCTGGGGTGAGGGGAGGTCCGTAATATCGTGAAAGCCAAAATATTCCAAAAAGGTCCGCGTCGTTCCATAGAGAAGTGGCCTCCCCACCTCTCGCTTTCGCCCAAGGACCCGGATAAGCCCTCGTTCCATGAGGGTCTTCAGGACCCCATCTACCAACACGCCCCGCACGACTTCGACCTCGGCCTTCGTGATCGGTTGCCGGTAGGCAATAATGGCCAACGTCTCGAGGGCTGGGCGGGAGAGCCTGGCCGGCCGCGTCTTGGCGAGCCGGCTCAGCCATGGGTGGAGATCGGGTCGGGTCGACATCCGAAAACCCCCGGCGACCTGAATGATCGTCAAGCCTGATCCTTTTGTTTCATAGCGTTCCTGAAGATAGTTCAAGTTCTGGATTATGTCAGCCTTCTCCTCCTCACCCAGGATTGCCTCAAGCTGTTCGATCGAGAGCGGATCCGGCGACGCAAAGAGCAACGCCTCTAAGATCGCCATCGCCTCTTCGCTCATGTCACCGCCCCCAAGATTACGATATCCCCGAAACGAACCCGTTGTTCCACCCGAACTGCCCCACGCCGCAGCAGCTCCAAGAGCGCCAAGAAGGTAACCACCACGACCCGCCGATTCGGAACCTCAGAAAACAACGCGTGAAAGGTCACGGAGGTCTCACCGGCCAGCCGGTCGAGGATGGCCACCATTCGCTCTGCCATGGTTACCGGATGCGGAGTAAGTTCCAACACACCTTGGTCGTTCGCGCGCGCCAGGACATCCCGGAAGGCCGTGAGCAGGTCGAACAGACTGACTTCCAACGTCTCTCCGCCCGCGGGCACGTCGAGAGGCGTCGTACGCAAAAAAAACTGTCGTTGCCGATCCTCCCGCTCCTGTAAATCCCCGGCGGCTGCCCGAAAGCGCTCGTACTCCAGAAGCATATCGACGAGGGACGTCCGGGGATCTTCCGCGTCGACCTCTTGCCCGTCGGCGACAGGTTCCACTGGCAGCAGCATCCTTGACTTGATATACACCAATGTGGCCGCCATCACGAGAAACTCTCCTGCCACCTCAAGATCGAGCTCTTGGAGTACCCGCAGGTACTGGAAGTATTCGTCGGTGATCCGCGCGATCGGAATATCGTAAATGTCGATCTGGTTCACGCGGATGAGATGCAGCAGTAAATCGAGCGGCCCCTCGAATGCCGGCAGCTTTACCTCGTAGACCATGTCCCCTCCTCCGCCAGGACCAGATACGGCAGCATCTGCTGGAGCCGGTTGGGGCCAATCCCGGGGACGCCCTCCAAATCCGAGACCCGTCGAAAGGGCCCATGGAGCGTGCGAAACTGCACGATCGCATCGGCCAGGGCAGGCCCAATTCCCGGCAGGGTGGCCAGGCGCTCCGCATCGGCCCGATTCGGATTCACCCGCGCCCGCCTCGCGGGGGAAAATACGCCGGCTTCCGCATGGGGCTGTCCCGTGACCCCTGAACGGAGCGCAAAGCCCGACCCCTCCTCCACCCTCCCGACGCCTCGGAAAACCACAAGGCTCACGAGGACGAGTAAGAGCAGCCCCCCAAAGGCCGCATCCGCCGGGGCGAAGCCCCGAAATCTCATCGGTCCCCCATCGGCTGGACCCCCAGCTGAAAGGCATCGTGCAGGACCCGCACCGCCAGCTCCGTGTACTTCTCTTCGATCACGCAGGAAACCTTGACCTCCGATGTACTGATCATCATGATGTTGATATTCTCTGCCGCCAGGGCGGCAAACATCTTGGCCGCCACCCCCGAGTGGGTCCGCATTCCGACCCCTACAATAGATATTTTGGCAATGCGATCGTCCCCCAAGACCTGGTCCGCCCCGATATCTCGCGCGACACCATCGATCAGCTCCATCGCCTTCTGAAAATCAGGCCTCGGCACGGTGAAGGAGATGTCGGTGCGCCCATCTTGGCTGATGTTCTGCACAATCATATCCACCACGATCCCCGCCTCCGCCACTCGGCCAAAGACTTTGGCGGCGATCCCGGGGCGATCAACCACCCGGGTCAGGGTAATTTTGGCCTCGCGCTTGTCAGAGGCAATCCCCGAAACCACGACCCTCTCCATGTCTCGATCCTCCTGGACCACCAGGGTCCCTGCGTTCCTGGTGAAGCTTGAGCGCACGTGAATAGACACGTTATAGTTCTTGGCATACTCGACCGCGCGCGCCTGGAGCACCTTGGCCCCCAGGCTGGCGATTTCGATCATCTCCTCGTAGGTGATCCGGGGAAGCTTCCGAGCCGTGGGGACCAGACCGGGATCTGCGGTGTACACCCCCTCGACATCGGTATAGACCTCGCAGACATCGGCGCGGAGGGCGGCCGCCAGGGCGACGGCGGTGAGATCCGAGCCTCCGCGGCCGAGGGTGGTGACCTCTTCTTCGGCATTTACCCCTTGAAAGCCGGCCACGATGGCGATCTCGTCTTCGCGAAGTGCCTGCCGGATCCGCTCGACGTCAATGTTGAGAATCCGGGCCCGAGTGTGCACGTTATCGGTGAAAATGCGCACTTGGGTCCCGGTGAAGGAGCGGGCCTTCGCGCCAGCCGCCTGGATGGCCAAGCAGAGCAGGCCGATGGCGACCTGTTCCCCCGTCGCCAGGATGACATCCAGCTCTCGTGCATCAGGAGACTCGGTGACCTGATAGGCCAACTGAAGGAGGCGATCGGTCTCGCCCGCCATGGCCGAGACCACGGCCACGACGTCATTGCCGGCTGCCTTGACCTCCACGATGCGCCCAGCGACATGCCGCAGCCGCTCAATATCCCCAACCGAGCTCCCCCCATATTTCTGGACGATCAGGGACAATTCATTCCCCCTTCGACCGCACCGTGACTCCGAGGCCGAGTTGCCGCCGAAACCGGGCGAAGTAGTCGATCCCGGAGACCACACTCAGGAGGAGCGCCACCCCCACCGCTGCTCCGCCCAGGCTGAGCGGGAGGCCGGGAAGCCGCCAAGTCCCCGGATCGAGGATCAGAAAGATCACCGCAATCACCTCCGCCACCATCTTGTACTTCCCGAGCTGGGAGGCGGCGATAATCAGCCCTTGGGAGGCAGCGATGCCCCTGAGCCCGGTGATGGCAATATCCCGTCCAATGATGACTGTGGCCACCCAGGCCGCCACCCGCCGAATCTCTACCAGGGAGATGAGCGCCGCAGCGATTAACAGTTTGTCGGCAATGGGATCCAAGAGCTGCCCCAGGGTGGTTACCTGTCTGCGGCTCCGGGCAATCCGACCGTCCAGCCAGTCGGTAAAGACCGCAGCAAGAAAGATCACGGCTGCCGGATAATTCCGGGGCTCAGCGTTGGCGATAAGGAAAATCACAAGGAAAGGGACGAGGAAGATGCGAACCAGGCTAAGCGTATTCGGCAGATTCACTGAAGGCCACCTGGCATTATGCGACCGAGCAAACCACGTTCGTAGCCGGGGCTCTCCTCCGGAGCCGCAGCCCCTTTCCGATACCGGGAACCCGGGGTCCGGAGGGACCACCCCGATCCATGCTCATCACCCTATCCTCGCTGAGAGGATTCCCGGCCAGGACCAAGACGCTCTCGCAGGTCCCGAACCCGCACCCGAATATCCCGAAACCTTGGCGTTTCGCTGTGGATGGCCAAAAGGGATTCGAGCGCCTTTTTCACATTCCCGAGTGCCTCATAGGCCGTCGCAAGATCGTAAAGGATGCCCCACCGCTCATCGGTGCCCGCCTCTGTCGTGGCAAGGCCCTTGAGCAGTTCCTCTACCGCCCGCTCTGGCTTCCCTTTGGCCAGATAGCACACACCCATGAGGCTCGCACATCGCACCCGATACGTGGCATCGTTGGCGGCCAGTCGCAATTCTTCAATGGCCTTATCGTGGAGCTCCAAGTCCTTATAGGCGATCCCCAGATTGTAATGCGTCTCATAGTCGGTCACATCTAGCTGATCCCGGATCCCCTGCTCGAGCTGGTAGAGCATACCCTGCACCTCTGGCTCGAGATCCGGCGGCGTGCGGGTTCCTTCCTCGCTCAGCTCCTCACTCAGCTCACCGGCGAGATCCACGTACTCCCCCTCGGAACCTTTCACCTCCGCCACGTGAAAAATGGATGGCTTCTTGATGTCTGGCGGAAGGACTTCCTCCTTCTTCGGCCTTCCCACCGACCGCTCGATTTCCGCCAAGTGCTGTTTGGCCAGCGGATGTGCCGGATCCCGAACGAGAATCCGCTGCAAGATCGCCTGGGCCTCCTGGAACATTCCCTGTTCCAGGTAAAATTGTGCCTCCTGGAGCTCCTCCTCCGACGTCTGCGTCTCAATGAGCCCTCCCGGCTCTGAAGACTCTTCTCCGAGCGTGATCAGGGCCTCAGAACCCTCGGAGGCATCCAATTCGATGGTTGCCGGCTCGGTCTCCTCACCCGATTCGACCCCTCCCACCATGGAGAGATCTACCTCCACGATCTCCTCCGGGCCCACGCCCTTCTCGGCCTCGACGGCGGGTTCTTCCCCAGCGAGGCGGTCGTCGGGCAGGGATACGACGACCCCGGGCTCTGCCTCCAACCACCCCCCCACTTCATCAGGTAGCTCGATGGCCGGTGTCTCCTGCTCAAGAGCCGGTCTCTCTTGTTCGACGACCGGTACCTCCTCCTCGAGAGATGGCGGCTCATCCTGCTCCACGGTAGACCCCGGCAGGATCTCGAGGGGCGTGGCCTCCACCGCCGTTTCTGTCGGCTCCCCCGGACTCCCCTCCCCGGGGAAGGCGGTCTGCAGTACTTCATCAACCCTCGCCTCGGCCACGGCAGGGTCAAGCGAATGGAGCCGATCAGTGAAGAATGCTGCATCGGTGTCCCGCCCCTGAGACTTCAAGAGCTCCACCGCCCTTTCGTAGATGTATCGAGCATCCTCGCCCTGGCCGGCCCCGACGAGGTGCTCTTCCAGGGCCGTGAGCCTGGCCAGCGCCCCCTCCGTCCGCCCGGGCCTGACCAGGATCCCCGCAATCTTGGAAAGGGTCAGGCGATTGCCCGGATCCATCCGGAGTACCTTTTCGTAGACATCCAAGACCTCGGCCAAATCCCCCCGCCTGAGATAGTAGTTGGCAAGCCCCTCGAACTGAAGCTTGGCTTCCGCGAACAGCCCTTGCTCGGCATACATCTCCGCACAGGCTAGCGAGGCTTCGGTGTGCAGCGGATCGATCTTGAGCACCTTCTTATAGACCGCGATGGCGCGCACTGAAAGGCCATCAACCCGGTAGACCTCCCCGAGACGCATGAAGTTCGCGATCGCTTCGATCCGATTCCCCGTCCGGGCCAAGAGATCCCCCAGGGCGTTCAGCACGTTACAGTTGTTCGGATCGGCCCGGAGGATCGCCTGGTATTCAGCGATGGCCTGGTCCAGTTTTCCTTGCTGGACGTACGCAAGGGCGGTTTGAAGGTGCTTTCGCTTCTCCATCCTGATCCAATTTCTCCATGAGGGGGCCCTAACCCCCAAAAATCACACAATCCGCTCGTTTACCGTACCAGAGCAGAACGTCGCTGTCAAGGCGCATTCCTGCTGGCCACACCGCACAGAATGGTATGGGATCGGCGTTTTATCGGCGAAGGGTCCATTCCGGGGTTCCGTACCGTTCGACTACGAGCCTCCGGACCAACCTCCACTCTCGCGGTGTCAGCCTACCCGGCTCCAAGGCGACGCCTACCCCCTCCTCGAATCCCCCCCGCATCGCCTCGACCATCTCCTCCCAGGAGGGGGACCGGCCGAGAACCACCCTCAGGGCGGTCGCCCGCACCTCGAGCCCTCTCGCCTGCGGAAAGATGGCGCTCCACACGGGATGATCTATTGCGATCAAGAGGGACCCCTGCTGAAGGAGCGCGCGGTTAAACCGCCATTGCGCCGACCCGATCAGCTTCCTCCCATCGACGGTCAGCTCGTACCGCCCCGCGGAGAGGAAACAGAGCCCCCTGGCATCCCCCGGGGTGCGATCACCCCGGCTCAGGTGTGCCGTCACCCCTAAACGTTTCAAGGCGAGGAGGAGGCAGTGGCTGATCCACCGGTAATCTTGCAGGACTCCCCGGCTCCCCCCCGCGATTGGGAGGGCAAGGCTGTAGGTCAGCTCGTGCTCGTGGAGGAGGGCCCGGCCTCCCGTCAGGCGACGCACCACGACAATTCCTCGCTGACGGCAGGTGGAAAGGTCCACCTCTCCACGAACGGGTTGACTGTATCCAAGGGAGACGGTGGGGAGAGCCCAGCGGTATACGCGAAGAGTGGGAGGACTCCAGCCTCGGGCGCACCCGAGCGCCAGCACTTCATCGATGGCCATGTTGGTTGGGCCGTCTCGGGGCCCATCCGGAATAAAACGCCAGCGGCCTCGCTGATTCCCCTTCCGGGAGATGTTCACGCCCTCGGACATCGAATCATTCTTTATCGATGTCTCGATGCCGCACCGCCACCTCCCGGCCCTCCGCCTGAAACTGGTGGGCCAGATACTCAGCCGCCGTCACCGACCGGTGACGCCCGCCCGTGCAGCCGAGCGCGACGGTCAGATAGGCCCTCCCCTCCTCGATATAGAAGGGAATGGCAAAACGGAGAAACGTCCACAACTGCTCCAGATAGGACCGGCCCCTTGGATCTTCCAGGAGGAACTTGGCCACCTCGGGATCATGACCGGTGAGGGATCGCAACTCCTCCCGGAAGTGCGGATTGGGAAGACAGCGGAGATCGAAGACGAGGTCGGCCTCGGGGGGAAGGCCGTGCCGGTATCCGAAGGACACCAGGGTAATGGCTGTCTTGCTACCTGGTCGGTGGTCGCGAAAGGATTTGACCAAGAGCCGTCGGAGGTCATGGATGGTGAGATCGCTCGTGTCGAGCACCATGTCCGCCTGCGTCTTGAGCTGGGCCATCCGCTGCCGTTCCAAACTGATTCCGTGGAGAACGGAACTCTGCAGCGCCAGCGGATGGGGCCGACGGCTCTCACTGAAGCGCCGGAGCAAGACCTGGTCATCCGCCTCCAAGAAGAGGACGCGGACAGAGTGTCCGCGCTGCTTCAGTGTCGCCAGGACCCCCTGAAGCGGCTCCAGAAACTCTCCTTCCCGAACGTCGATGACGAAGGCAACCCGGTCGATGCGTGGCTCCGAATGGGCGCAGAGGTCCGCGACCGTGGGGATCAGGGAGGCAGGAAGATTGTCAACACAAAAAACGCCCAGGTCTTCCAGGGTCTTGATCGCCTGGCTCCTTCCAGCACCTGACATCCCCGTAACGATGATGAACTCCATCGCTTCACAGCCGTCGGTTCGCCGTCCACAGACGGAAACGGGACAATACCAAAGGAGAACCGTCACCCGTGAACGCGAACCGTGAAGGACACCTACCTCTCGGGCTCGATGAGCCCATAGTTACCCTCGTGGCGTCGATACACCACATTGATCTCATCGGTCTGGGCGTTTCGGAACACATAAAAGGTATGGCCGAGCAGATCCATCTGCAAGATCGCCTCATCGAGGGACATCGGCTTGATGGCGAAGCGCTTGGTCTTTACCACCCAGGGCCCCTCATCCTCCTCCAGCGGTGCCATCGCGATCTCAGACCTCCCGCTCCGATTCGCCTGGTGCAGGATCTTCCCCTTGTATCGCTGTAACTGGCGCTCCAACTTCTCAACCACCAAGTCGATAGACGAATACAAATCTGCAGTGCTTTCCTCCCCCCGAATGGTGAGGTCCCGCACCCGGAGGGTCACCTCGGCGATCTGACGGTATTTCTGGAGGGAGAGGACGATGTGCGCCGACGTGATCTTTTCGAGGTACTTCTGGAGCCTTCCCACCTTCTCTTCCGCGTACTGCCGGAGAGCCTCGGTCACCTCCAGATTGCGCCCGGTGAGAAAGATCTGCATAGCGAACCTCCTCGGGAAAGGGGATGCGGGGAGGGGAGTGGAGAAGACTTAGTATCGCCGACGCCGGCTAGAGGAGGGGATCTTGAGCTGTCCCCGATACTTGGCCACGGTCCGGCGGGCAATCTCGATCCCTTGTTGCCGCAAGACCTCTACGATCTTCTGGTCCGAAAGAGGCTTGCCCGAATCTTCCGCGGTGAGAAGCCTCCGGACCAACTCTTTGACCGTGAGGGAAGAGACCGCCTCACCATCAACGGCGTGCACCCCGCGATGGAAAAAGTACTTGAGCTCAAAGAGACCCTCAGGGGTATGCACGTACTTGTTGGTGGTCACTCGGCTCACGGTCGACTCGTGCATACTAATATCCTCAGCCACCTCCTTCAGGGTCAGCGGCCGCATGTGGGTGATGCCCTTCTCCAGGAACTCCTGTTGAAATTTCACAATCGACTCGGTCACCTTGAACAGGGTACGCTGGCGCTGCTCAATGGAACGGATGAGCCACAGGGCTGACCGCATCTTTCTCTCCACGTATTCCCGAGTCTCCTTGGAACTCGATCGTCCCTTGCCCAATAGCCCCCGATAGTACGAGCTGATCCGGAGCCGGGGAAGACCATCCTCGTTAAGGACCACCACAAACCGATCATCGACCTTGAGGATATAGACGTCAGGAGTGATATAGCGAGGTTCCTCGGTGTTAAAGGTCCGCCCCGGTTTCGGCTCAAGGGAACAGATGAGGAGCAGGGCATCCTGAACCGCCTTGATGTTGACTTTCAGCTTCTCTGCGATCCTTGTGAGATAGCGCCCTTCTAAATCGGCGAGATGGTCGGCGATGAGGCTCCGCGCCAGGGTAACCTCTGCTCCCCCCGTCAAGCCATCGAGCTGCAGGAGCAAACATTCCCGCAGATCCCGCGCGGCCACCCCGACAGGATCGAAGCTCTGGACCAAGCGGAGCGCCTCCTCGATCACGGGCAGCGGTGCCGATTCCTTCCCCCCCAGTTCTTCCAGGGTAATCGTCAGATACCCGTTCTCATCGAGATTCCCGATGATCTCGCCGGCCCACTGGATGAGTGCCGGATCCGAGGTAGAGAGGTGAAGCTGAAAGAGGAGATGGTCCGCCAGCGAGCGCGGCCGGGTCAGGCGTTCCTCGGGGGACCACCGCTCAACTTCCTCCCGCCGAAATTCCCGGCGAAAGTCTGAGGCGTCCTCGAGATAGCTGTCCCAGTCAAAATCCGCCAGGCGGTCCTCATCCTGTTCCTTCTCCTCTCCCGCTTCTTCCCCCGATGCTTCCGCGGACAGTTGCGCCTCCTCCACCAGCTCTTCATCCAGGATCGGATTTTCCTCCAACTCTTGCCGCACCGCCTGGATGAGCTCCAACCGGGAGAGCTGCAGCAGGCCAATGGCCTGCTGCAGCGACTGGGTCATGATCATCCGCTGGGTCTGACGAAGACTGAGACGCAGTTCCATGGCCATAGCTATTCGGCCTGCCGCTGGCGGTTCCCGTCTGACCGATCAGTCACCGGCGTCATGACTCCCCTCCCTCGCCATGTGTCTCGGTCATCCGGTGCCAGCCTACAAGGCGAACCGTTCCCCAAGGTAGATCTCCCGGGCCTTTGGATCGGCGGCCAGTTCGGACGCCGTTCCCGAAAGTAGCACCTCTCCATGGTGGATGATATAGGCCCGATCGACGATTTGCAAGGTCTCCCGGACATTGTGATCGGTAATGAGGAGGCCAATCCCTCTACTCTTCAGTTGCATCAGCATGCCCTGGATATCGTACACGGCGATGGGATCGATCCCCGCAAAGGGCTCATCCAAGAGGATAAATGACGGCGAGGTCGCCAGCGCGCGCGCGATCTCGGTCCGCCGCCGCTCACCACCGGAGAGGCTATAGGCCGGTGTCTCGGCCAGATGGGCAATGTTCAATTCGTGGAGGAGATCGTCGAGTTGCTTCATTCGTTCGGCCTCGCTCAGGGCAACCGTCTCAAGGACAGCCATCAGATTCTCTTTGACGGTCAACCGGCGGAAGACCGATGCCTCCTGGGGCAGAAATCCTAATCCGCGCCTGGCCCGCTGGTAGACAGGCAAGGCGGTAATCTCTTCGTCATTCAGGAAGACACGACCCCCGTCCGGTCGAACAAGGCCAAGGACCATATAGAAGGTCGTGGTCTTCCCTGCGCCGTTCGGTCCCAGCAGTCCTACCACCTCCCCGGGGCGGATGGCAACACTGACGCCGGAAACGACCTTTCGCCCCTGGAAAGCCTTGACCAGCTCCTCGGCCCGAAGCCCATCCTCCCGAATGTCCACCTCTGACGTGACGGCAGATCCTCGACTCACCTGCCCAAGTTCACCTCGCCTGTCCCGGCGACCGCTTCGGATAGATGACGGCGGTCACCCGCTCTTTTCCATCCCCCTCGACCACCTGCCGGTCTTCCTTGATAAACAGGGTTATCCGTGTCCCGCTCACCACGTTTTCCTGACGCCAAGCCCGGGGATGTCCCTCGAGGACCACTTTCTCCTGCGGGACGTCATAGGTCGCCCGCTCCGAGACCGCTTTGGTTCCGTCGCTCCGGGTAATATGGACATTGCCAACCGCCACCATGCGTTCAACCACTTCCATCTTCTCATCGAAGTTGAACTCCATCCGATCAGCGGTGACGGTCAGATCGGTTGTCCTGGCCACGACGTTTCCGGTGTAGATGGCCCGGCGTTCCTGCCGACTCACCTCCAGACGATCGGCCGTGACGGTCGTCGCCTGACCCGGTTCATCTCCTTGCACGGACGGGGTCTGCACCGCCAGCACGGACGTCCCGACCAGGACCGACAGAGCCCACGCTATCCCTCCCCTCCACCGCCTCATCGCCCCTGCTCCCGTTTCCCCGACAGCGTGATCTGGGAGGCGATCCGCTTGCGGATGGTCATCCGCTCCAAGATCGTGTCAGCCATCATCCCCTTTCCCCGGATCTGGAATCCCTTCTTCTCGACCACGACTGGGACGTCGGTGGTGATCTGCCGCTTCGCCGCGGACCAGTTCAGGGCCTCGGCGAAAATCTTCGTCCCCCGGCTGGACTCCGATCGGACGTGGCCGATGAGCTTGAGGTCTTTCGTCCTGAGGTCCACGATCGCCTTGTCCGCAAAAGAAATCAACGTCTCCTTGCCATTGTAGATGACGATCCGCACTGGATTGACCCCCCGGGTGAGGACGGCGACCCCGCGATCGTCGAACACCTCCGCCGCATCCGCCTCGACGTCCCAGAGCTGTTTCCCCTTTCGTGTTTCGGTGATCCGAACCCGCTTCATGGCCGCATCGGGCGCTGGGCTGGACGAGACAGGCGTCACCGAGGCCCCCTCCCCCGCTACCGCCACCGGGATCCGTGGTCCGAAAAGATTCACCGCCACGAGAGGAAGCGTCACGACCAAAACCCAGAACGAGACTTGCATAGTGCATTTTCCATACCATAGCTCTGGGGTGAAGTAAAGAAGAAAGGTAGGCACCGCGCATTATGCGGGGGCTTACGGGGCAACCGAAATGGGGTAACGGAGGGTCAGGCAAAGGCGCTCAGGCCAGTGATGTCCCGGCCTAGGAGCAGGGTGTGGATCTCGTGGGTCCCCTCATAGGTGTATAGCGACTCCAGATTCAGCATGTGGCGGACAACCGGGAACTCATCCACAATCCCGGCGGCCCCCAAAATCTCCCGGGCCAGCCGGGCGATCTCCCTGGCCTTTTCCACGTTGCTCATCTTGGCCAGAGAGATCTGTGTATGTCGGACCTGTCCCGCCCGCTTGAGTTGCCCCAACCGGAAACAGAGCAGTTGGGCCTTGGTGATTTCGGTCAGCATCGTTACCAGCTTCTGTTGCACGAGCTGGAATCCGGCGATGGGCCGGCCAAACTGGACCCGTGCCCTGGCATACTTGAGGGCCACGTCGTAGCACGCCATCGCAGCGCCCACGGCCCCCCAGGCGATACCATACCGTCCCTGGTTCAGGCACATCAGGGCCACCCTGATCCCCTGCTCGGTCCCCGGGAGGAGGCTCTCCTGCGGGACTCGGCAGTCCTGGAAGATCAGCTCGGAGGTGATGGACGCGCGGAGGGAAAATTTCCCCTGGATCTCCCTCGCGGTGAATCCCGGCAGTCCCCGCTCTACCAGGAAACCGCGAATCCCTTCGTCGGTCCGGGCCCAGACGAGCGCGACATCAGCGATCGTACCATTGGTAATCCACAGTTTACTCCCGTTCAGAACATAGTGGTCGCCCCGCCGGACGGCCTTCGTCGCCATGGCTGCGGGATCGGATCCGTGGTCCGGTTCGGTGAGTGCAAAGCATCCGACCCGCTCTCCCCTGGCGAGAGGAGGGAGCCACGCCGTCTTCTGCGCTTCCGTTCCAAAGGCGTGGATTGGATACATCACCAGAGACCCCTGAACCGAGGCAAAGCTTCTCAGCCCGCTATCCCCCCGCTCAAGCTCCTGCATGATGAGCCCGTAGGCAATATCGCTGACCCCAGGACAGGTATACCCCTGCAGATCGGCCCCCAAAACTCCCAGCTCCCCCAGGCGCGGGATGAGTCCCACCGGAAAGGTTCCCTGGCGGTGATGTCCCTCGATGATCGGAAGCACCTCGGCATCGACGAAGTCGCGGACGGTGTCCCGGATCAAGCGTTCTTCATCCGTCAACAACTCGTCCACCCGGTAGTAGTCAAGGCCAACGAATGGTTCCATACCAATCTCGAGGAACAAGGGAAAAGAGACACGACGAGAGAAAAATACCACGGCCGCTCAGGGAAGACAAGCAACACGTCCGTCCCTGGGGGGGGAGAAAATCCTTACACCGTGACGCGCGTGACAGTCAGGGAGCCGGCAACGCCGCTACCCTCATCCCGCGGTGCATGCGCTTTGATGATTTTCGATGACGGTACCTCCTTTGACTCGAATGATCCCATATAATTCCGGCTGGGGGGAGAACCCCCAGCCAGGCAGCACTGCTATTTCTTTTTCTTCTTCGTGGCCTTCTTCGCTGCCTTCTTCTTGCCGCCGGCTTTCGCTTTCTTCTTGGCTGCCATCCAGTCTCACCCCCTTTCCTCACAGGTCACTTCCAGGAACTCAGCAAGGCACCACTCCTATTTCTTCTTCTTTGGAGCTGCCTTCTTCGTGGCCTTCTTCGCTTTCTTCTTGGCTGCCATCCAGTCTCACCCCCTTTCCTCGCAGGTCATCCCCCGGAAATCTGTCCGGTGGATTGGTTAGACGCTATAACAGGCGTGTCTGACGATCCTGGGCATAGACGCGCTTGCCCGCAGCCCCCACCCATTGCTCCGCGACGTTCAGCGTCGCCTCGAGCTCATACAGGGAAATTGGGCGGTCGGCTGACTCCAGAAAGTGTTGCCCCTTCTTTCGAACTTGGTCCACGTCATCCACCATGGAGGCCTCTCCTTCTCCGACGAGGCCGCCGGCCATCTGGAGCAGTGTGCGCGCCTGATCCCGCCCTCGAGGACGCATCCCTTCCGCTAACGTCAGAGCCCGCGCCGCGCGCAGGATCGCGTGGGCGGCAACGACGTAAGCCCACTCGGCATCAGTACCCGCCATCGCCTGCGCGGTCTTCAGATCCTTCTGGGCCCGTGCCATAAGACGATTCGCACGCTGCAAATCGGGTGCCACGACCTCGACCATGCCTTTGGCTTTGAGCTGCTCAAAGATCATGGAGCGACCCGATCAAGGGAATCGTCCTCCCCTGTGCGATCTCCCGCAGGAAAGGATCTCCCTCCGCCTTGCGCCGCTGATACTCCCCTTCGTCGAAGACCAGGTAATTGATACCCCGCGCAATCCGGAGCTCCAGATCTGCCACCACGCGATTCAGTTGCGCCATGCGCGGTCGTCCCACCACCAACAGGTCGATTGCCCCTCCGTCCGGGGATGCGGGTTCCCCGAAGATCAGCGCCACCCGAATCCCAGTAATGCTCCGAAGCCCCTCGCCAATCGCCTGAGGGACTCCCCGGGTCTTATCGATGATCGCCTTCAATTCCGGATAGAGGGGAAAGATCTTGTCGACGGTGTAATACCGGAGATTGCCAACCTTGGTGCTCATCAGCAGTCCTGCCTTTTCCAAGTTATCCAACTCCCGCTTGATCCCCGAGATGTCTCGTTTGATCTCCCGAGCAATCTCCCTCACGTAAAATCGCTCGTCTGGACAGCTCAAGAAAAGCTCCAGCAGTTCCACCCGGGTTTCAGACGAAAAGAGCCGCTCCAGCATCTGGATTTGTCCTTTGATGAATTAAATACATCAAGGGATATTTTTTTGTCAACACTTTTTTTCATATTTTTCAAAAAAAAGTTTGTGGGAATCTGGAGATAGCTCTGGTCGGCTCAGAGGCCCCTTCAAGGGAGGGGGCATATCCTTTGACTAGGAATCGGGAGACCGGGCAGGAGCGTCCGCTATCCAGTCAGGACGCAGGTCCCCTGGACGCAAAATAAAACAGACCGGCCGTGGAGCAGGGTTCGGGGGGCGGATCGGTTGGGAAGCTACTCGGGGAGGAGATCACGCGACCCCTCCCGCTCGAACGCTACGCGCCAGGCGCCTGTGTTCCTTCAGGAGGGTCCGCCTCGCCAAAAAACACGGCGCGTTCAAGGTTCCGGTGGAATATGGTCCACCCCGGGCGGTACGGATCGGGACGATCCTTGACCAGCTTCCGAAAAAGATTCACTTTCCCATCCAGGTTCTCGACCGCGTGCAGAATGAGCGCCTCCAGCGTCTTCGGACGTCGCGGCGACCCCCACTCATACTGCCCGTGATGGCTCAGGATGTTGTGGAGCAGCTCCATCCGAAGCAGAGGCGGGAAGTCGGGAATCTGTTCGATCTGTGCTTCCACAAACAAGACTCCCTGTGTGATGTGGCCCAGCAACCGCCCCTCATCCGAGTAATCGAACCCGTGCTGCCATGTAAGCTCAAAGATCTTCCCCACGTCATGAAGGATGGCGCTTGCAAGGAGGAGGTCCCGATTGACCGCTCCCCCGTAATGCGAGGCGATCGCGTCGCACAGCTTCACGACCGATACGGTATGTTCAAGCAGGCCACCGAGATACGCATGGTGAAGCCCTTTGGCCGCCGGAGCCGCCGCCAAGGCCCCCCGAATACCTTCCTCCCCGCAGATGCGAGCTAAGAGAGAGGTGAGGGGCTCGCTCGTCAACGTCTGGATCATCTCGTCAAGAAAGGCCAACATGGACGGTACATCGGCTTCGGTCGTGGGAAGAAACTCTTCCAGAGCCGCCTCGCCGTCACGCGCCAGGCGCAGGCGTTGAATGGTCAGCTGCATCTCTCCCTGATAACTCCCCACCACCCCCTGGACCTTTACCAGATCCCCCTCGCGGATCCGTTCTCCAACCCCCTCCGGGTCCTCCCACATCACGGCGGGGAGCTCACCTGTCCGATCCGCCACGAGGAGGGTCAGAAAGGGGCCGCCGGTCTTCCGGACGCGGAGTTGCGGATTGCGCACGAGGAAGAATGTGGTAACCGTATCGTTGAGCTGCAGATCCTTAACCGGGACTCTCTCCGCCATTATTGCTTTCGCCTCCGGGACACTCATCACACCTCGGTGGAGGACCCCAGGTGCTGCCGCAGGACCTTTCCCGAGATGGTCCTGGGCATGCTTTGACAAAACTCCACCTCCCGCGGGATCTTAAAGGCGGCCAGGCGTTCCCGCGCGAAGCGCAAGAGCTCCCCTTTGGAAGCGGGGTGCCCCGGCTTCAGAACCACGTACGCTTTGGGGGATTCTCCTCGCGTCGGATCTGGCACCCCGACCACGGCCACATCCGCCACCGCGGGATGAGCCGCCAACATCTCTTCGACCTCCCGCGGATACACATTCAATCCTCCCACGATGATCAGGTCCTTCTTGCGATCCACGATGTAGAAATACCCGTCCGCATCGCGTCGCCCCAGATCACCGGAGTAGAGCCAGCCATCTCTAAGGACTTCCGCGCTGGCTTCAGGCCAATTGAGATAGCCCTGCATAATGTTTGGACCTTTCGCGACGATCTCTCCCACGTCTCCAGTCCCTACTTCTTTCCCCGCCGCATCGACCACGCGAAGCTCCACGCCCGGGAGGGGCTTCCCCACCGAACCCACCTTTCGAGCACCCAAGGGAGGATTCTCGGTCAGCACGGGTGAAGCCTCGGTGAGGCCGTAGCCTTCGTAGATGGGGATGCCGTACCGCGCTTCAAACCGCTGTAGGACCTCCACGGGGAGGGGCGCGCCCCCGGAGACGGCAAACCGGACCGACGAGAGGTCGACGTCCAGGGACGAAAGCTGGCCCCAGACAGCATACATGGAGGGGACGGCGGCGAACACGGTGACGCGCTGCTTCGCCATGTTCCGGAGGGTCTGTTCCGGAACGAACCGGGGCTCTAACACGATGGCTGCCCCCAAACTCACGGGAAAGAGCATGAGGACGGTGGCGGCAAAGGAGTGAAACAGGGGAAGAACACAGAGAAAGCGGTCCCGCTTGTCACACGGAACGATCTGCTGAAATGACTCGATGTTGCTCAGCAGATTTGTGTGCGTGAGGAGGGCCCCCTTCGGGCGGCCCGTGGTCCCAGACGTGTACAGGCAGACGGCCACATCGTCAGGGTATATGGCCGTCGAGCCACGCGTCGGCCTACCGACGGAGACCGCATCAGGCGTCCCCGATTCCAGCGATCCGGATTCGGTATCCAGGGGGATCGCGTGCACGGGGCGGGAGAGCCGATCCGCGGCTTCCTGAAGCCCCGGGAGGAAGATCCGGCCGGTGAGCACCCGTCGAATCCCCGCATCTTCAAGGAGGCAGCGAACCTCCTCGGGCTTGTACAGCGTATTGAACGGAACGACCGTCCCGCCGGCGGCCAGGATCCCGAAGTATGCCTGAATGAACGCGGGGACGTTCGGCAGCATCACGCCGACCCGTTCCCCCCCTTCGACGCCGAGATCCCGCAACGCCACGCCCAACCGGACGACCGAGTGCCAGAGCTCGCCGTAACTCATCGACCGGTCGCCAGCCAGCAAGACGGTCTCGTCGCTGAATTTTTCTGCGGATCGTTGCAGTAGGCGGAGCAGGGTCACGTCGGTCACCCGAGCCGGACGGTTGGCTCCGGATCATAGCAGAGGGTTTCTGCCAAGTCAATCAAGCGGTGCGGGGAAATCACGCGGGCCGCAGCTCGCCCCTGCGACGCGCGGCGGCCTCACGAGGGGAGCGTCTTGGAGGAATCCATCACGCCGGGCAGGCCGGGTTGCTCGCCTCGGCCCTCAACCGTATCCAGCTTGGCCTCGAACCGGGCCAGCGCGCCCGCCGCGTCATCGAATCGGTTCTTGGCGTCCGTCAGGTGTTTCCCGGCCAGATCGAATCGCTCCCGGAACTTCCCTAAATCCACCTGGAGCCGCGCGAGGAGTTCCATGATCTCCCGGGCATTCTGCTCGATCCGGAGCCCCTTCAACCCTAGGAGAATGGTCTGGAGGTATGCATAAAAACTGTTGGGGGATACCGGGACCACGCGGCGTTCATAGGCGTAGCCCCGGACGGAATCCTCCATTTCGTCCTTCACGATCACTTCGTAGTAAACATTCTCCGCCGGAATGTACATGAGGGCAAAGTCCAGTGTCCCTTCGTCGGGAACGATATACTTCTTCGCGATCTCATTCACCCGATTCTGCACATCCTTCAAAAAGGCCTTTCGCGCCATCCTCCGTCGCTCCTCGTCCCGCCCCTCGGCGGCGTCCAGCATCTTCTGAAAGTTTTCCAGGGGAAACTTGGCGTCTACCGGGACCAGGCGGCTCCCCAACCGGATGACGGCATCGACTCGCTCCCCGCTTCGGAAGGCATGCTGGAGCCGAAAGGCATCGGCAGGAAGGATTTGGCTCAAGAGCTGCTCCAGGAGGGTTTCGCCAAAGCTCCCCCGAAGCTGAGGGGGCCTAAGGATCTGCTGGAGGCTGGCGATGTCCTGCCCCACTTCCAGCATGCGCCGGGTCGCCTCGTCCAGTTTTCCCAAACTCCCCTGGACCCCCCCGACGACCGCGGCGGCTCGATCCAGCCGCTCCCCAATGGATTGATGGGCCTGCTGAATCAACAGGGCACTCTCCTGGAGCCGCTGACTCACCTGGGTTTCCAACTGGTGCAGCCCCTGGCTCACCGTGGTACTGAACTGGGCGACCTGCTGCTGGAGCAGGAGGATTGAGGGGTCTTGCGTGTTGCGATCTTCTTGGAGGCCCTTGAGGGCTCGCGCCATCAGCCCCAGGCTGACACCGAGCACGAGGAGAAGCGCAATGCCCAGGATGAGGAGGGTGACCGTCCAGGGTGGCACCGCCGCCTCCTCAGTTGAGAAAGTCGTGCAGGTGGCGGGTCTTCGCCCTGGTGAGGAGCTTCCGTTTGGCCCGCTCCTCCACCTGGCGGATCCGCTCCCGGGAAAGTCTGAATCGTTTTCCGACCTGCTCGAGCGTCATGGGGTCCTCCCCTCGGAGACCATACCGCAACTCGATGATGGCGCGCTCCCGGGGAGTGAGCTCCTCGAGCAGGCGCTCGATCTCTCCCTCAAAGGACTTGCGAACCAGTTCATCGTCGGCGGGCGGAACCCTCTCGCCCCCGGGGGCAATGAGGTCACGCCCTTCCTCCCGCGCCTGAATCTCTTCCAGGGACGTTTGCGGTCTGTTCGTTTGCAGCAGTTCTTCGACCTCCGCGTGCGTCAGGTTCAGCTCCCTGGCCAGTTCCTCTTCCGTCGGCTCCTCTCCCTCTTGCTGCAGGATCTCGGCCCGCAGGCTCCGCAGTTTGCTGGCCAGCCGGATCTTCCGCGCCGGAAAGCGTAACGCCCCGCTGGCCCGAGCCAGGGCCTGCATGATCGACTGGCGAATCCACCAGACGGCATACGTGATGAATTTGACCTTGTACTCGGGGGAATAGCGGCGGGCAGCTTCGAGGAGTCCCAGATTTCCCTCGTTAATCAAATCCAGGAGGGAGAGGCCGTACCCCCGATACTGCAACGCCACCTTCACCACAAACCGAAGGTTGGCCTCCACCAGCTTCTTGAGGGCCTTTTCATCCCGCTTGCGAATCTGCCGGGCGAGTCGGAGCTCGTCGGCCTTGCGCAGGAGGGGGATCTTCACGATCCGCCGGAGATAGGCAGAGAGGGCCTTGTCGCTGATCTCCTCGTAATACTCGGGTGTCCTCCGTGCCATGGGTCTCGGAACCTGTCATGGGGCCGGGTTAACCCTTCGCCGATGGGACGACGATAAAGCGGGTGTTCTCCCCGCGCTGCACCAACAGCAGCAGGTCAGCCGCAGGGGGGGACCTACGAAGACGCTTCACCAGATCCAGACGGTCCTGGACCGGCTGGCGGTTCACCTCCAAGATCACGTCTCCCGGTCTGAGCCCGCGACGGAAGGCGGGACTCCCCGGCTCTACCGAGGAAACCAGGACTCCCCCTTCTTCCACCTGAAACCGTTCCCGTAGCTCAGGCGTCAGATCCTGAACCGCAAACCCATACCGCTCCAGGGGCTTGGGGGTCACGGCCGTCGTCTCTTCGGTCGGCATCTGTCCGAGGGTCACGTTGAGGGCAAGCTCTTTGCCGCGTCGACTGATCTTCACGGGGACACGCGTCCCCGGTTTTATGCTGGCGACCATCCGTTGAAGCTGGTGGACATCGGTCACCGGCTTTCCGGCAAACGCTTCAATTACATCGCCCGTCTTGAGTCCCGCCTTCGCTGCACCCCCCCCTTCGACCACATCGGCGATCAAGACCCCCTCCCCCGACTTGACCTCGAACTGCTTCGCCAATTCCGGAGTCAGGGGCTGGATCACCACGCCGAGCCACCCCCGGGTCACCCGGCCCGCCGTGATCAGTTGTTCCATAATCTCCTTGGCGAGATTGATCGGGGTGGCAAACCCGATCCCCTGACCGCTGGCGACAATGGCGGTATTAATCCCGATGACCTCACCGTCGATGTTCAAGAGGGGACCGCCACTATTCCCCGGATTGATGGAGGCGTCGGTCTGGATGAAATCCTCATAGGCCGTAATCCCCACCCCCGCCCGGCCCGTGGCGCTCACCACGCCGATGGTGACCGTGTGGCTCAATCCGAACGGATTACCGATCGCGATCACAAAATCACCGGTGCGCATCTTCGCGGAATCTCCCAGGGCTGCCGGATGAAGATCCTTGGCCCCCTCGATCCGAATCACCGCGAGATCGGTCTTGGGATCGGTTCCGACCACTTTGGCCTGAAAAGTGCGTTCGTCGACAAGGGTCACCTGAATCTCGTCTGCCTGCTCCACCACATGATTATTGGTCAGAATGTAGCCCTTGGTGTCCACGATGACGCCAGACCCTAAGCTCCGACGCTCGAATTCCCGCGGCAGGTTGAAGAAACGCTCGAAGAATTCTTCCCCGAAGAACTCCCGAAACGGACCCCGGAGGGGAGGCTCGAGCCGGCGGCGGCCGGTATGGACTTTTTGCGTGGTATTGATGTTTACCACCGACGGCTTGAGCCGCTCCGCCACCTCCACAAATACGTTCTGCAAGCGCTCTACCAGGGCCCGCGACTCCCGGTCAGCAGCACCAGGGGAAGGAGCGAGGAGCACAAAAAGGATAACCAGAACGATCCCGCTCATCCCCCGTCGTCGCATTGGCACAGTCCTCGCGCGCGTCCATCTCATGGGGCAGTCCTCCCGGGAGATCTCCCTGAAGTTCTCTCACGCTAGCATAGGGGAAGGGGACTGTCAATGAGGCTACGAGGAGGGAGAGATGCGGAGGTCGTCAGCGGTTCCAGCGCGGCCATCCGCTCCAGGGCTCGTCAACCGATAACCCGACCCCCGACGCTCATAGACCCAGGAACGCCCCCAGGGGTCCTGGGGGTCCCCGGTCAAGAGTCCCTCGGCCTGAAGCGCTGTCAGGGTGTCGGGGTATCCCCCGTGTTTCAGGAGGTACAGGTCCAGGGCCCGCGGGAGCTCCCATCGAGTCAGGTGCAGCCGCTGGGTCTGGACGGCAGCCTCTGCCGCCACCTTCTGGGAAGGGAGGAGGTGAAGCGGATCGTGTCTCGAAGAGAACTGAATCAGGAGGGAGGCCAGCATCACCGCTCCCAAGATCACCGGGAACACCCAGGCGGGAAATCGCCAGGGGAGCCGCACCGACCGCACCGCCTCGGCGGTCCGGTCCCGCCGCTCGAGTTGGAGGACGCCGGCGGCTACCAGATCGGCGATATTCTTATAGGTGTCGAACTCCCCGAAGTCGCACAGTTCCGCAATATCCCGGACCGTTCGCTGCCCCTCCACGAGCTGGAGGATCGCGAGCCCCTCCGGGGGGACCTGTTCGCGGTAGAGCGGCCGGTCACTCCGTCGGACAACCAAATCCAGCGATGGAATCCGCTGCTCAACCAGCGGCCACTCGTCCATCTGGCGGACCGCTTCCAGGAGGATGGTTTCCGTCCCCACGGGCGAGATCTGCCCTCGATGCAGATCCACCTGCACCTGAGGGACAAACGTGTATCGCCCATCCCGCCATCGCAGGGCGCGGTAGAGGGTCTCCAGCACCTGGCGCTGTAGCACGGGTTCAAGATCCCGCGGGGAGAGCCATCGCCCTTCGGCAAGGAAGGGGACGAGCGGTTGGCCCTTGCGGGCCCGGATTTGCCGCGCCTCCTCCCATCGCTCCCGCGTGATTAGTCCGCGATGAACCAGAATCCGACCCAAGTCCGCCTCGGCGATCTCATCGCGGGGGGCCGCCCACACCACCATCCCATCCTGGAGCACGACGTTGACCGCCTCCTCGTTCCGGGTCAGGGTGAGGGTCCCGGTCTTCCGCTGCATCCCCACCAGCTGCAGAATATCGACGAGGGCAAAGTCTTGCAGTGTGCCTTCTAACGCCATCGCCGCTCCTTCGGCCGCCGACGGTGGTTGCCGGTGTAGGTCAATGTAGCGAGCATGTACAGGCAGAGGAGCAGGAGAATGCTGACCGGGCCGTGGTACGGCAGGGATGGGCCGGGCAGATACGTCCCCGAGGCGAGGAATACGCCGAGGAGGGGGGAGACGACAAAAAGAGTAGCCGTCAGCAAGAGAAATCCCCACAGGGTCCTCCCCCGGTAGAGCCCCTCAAGCCCCGGGACGAGCTTCAGGGCCAGTCCGATCCATCGCGGCTCCCGCCGGCCCTCCTCACCAGGCACGCTACGGATCGTCGGAGGGACTTCCCCCGCCCGTGCCCGCTCGATAATCGCACAGCGGCTACACAGCCGCACCTCACCCAGCAGCCGCTGACACCGGGGGCAGAAGACCTTTCCGCATTCCTGGCACGCCCGTGCAAACCTCCGGCGCTTCCGGAGCCAGAAGATTCCTCCAAAAGCCACAATATACAGGCCCACCACCCAGGGGAGGCCGGCCAGCGGGACGCGAAAATACCGTCCCCCCCAGAGGATCTCCGCCATCTCTGGGGACGAAGAATCGAAAGAGAGGGTCTGGCGCCAGAGCTGCGTGGCCGGCACCGGTGCATCGACAAGGACCTGTTTTCTCCCGTCCGCGGTCGCCCGTTGCATGCGATCCTGGAGGCTCGGCATCTCATACATCGCCCGCGCATACTCCTGCTGCGCCTGCTCGAAGTGGAGGCGCTCCGTCAGGAGCTGGCTCAGGTTGAAATGCGGATAGGGCAAGTCGGGACTGAGGGCAATCGCCTTTTCATACGCCTGCTGCGCACGAGCCAAGTCGCCCGAGAGAAAGGCCAGGTTCCCCCGGTTGGTCCAGATCGCCGCAGTCTGGGCTCCTTCCCCCTGGACTTGGGAGTACCACGCGATCCCCTGCTTCAGCTCCCCCCGAGCCCGATGCACCCGCCCGAGGTAAAACCGGGGCAGGGAATCATGCGGCGCCTCTTCCGCCCACCGAAGCAGCGCAGCCTCGGTGTTCTTCCCCCGGTCCCCCTCCTCCATGCGCAGCACCGCCGCATATCGAGGGGAGGCGATCGTCGTGATCAGGGTGGCCAGGAGACGGTATCCTCCCGGGAGCAGTAAGAGCGAAAGGACCAGGGCGGTTCCCAGCAGGCGCTCCCGACCTCTCAAGTAGATCCCCAGGGGCAACAGAGAGAGCAACAGCGTCGGCAGGAGCCCCAACCCGACGACGATGGGAAGGAGGTAGATCGCGATCGGAAGGATCCGTGTGGTGAGCGGGGAAAATCTGCGGCGCCTCCATTCCAGCAGGTCATGCTCGAACAGGGGAGTCACCCGAAGGATAAACAGCAGTCCCACCACGAGCAGACACACGGGGATGGCGATCAGGAGTGAAGCAAGGACATTCGCCCATCGGCTCAGCCCGTACAAGGGCGAGGTCATGCTGATCCACCAGCCCCGGATCAAAGGAGGAAGACCCCGTGGGGAACCCCTCCCGAGGAAAATCCGGGCCCGGGCAAACGAGACCTCAGGGAGGACGGGGTCAAACTCCTCCGCCAAGGTTAATGCGCTCTCCGCCCCCTGGAGATCGCCACGCGCAGCGCGTGCCTCGGCCGCATGGGCCAGGAACCATCCCAGATAGGCAATGCGGTCGAGACCCAACCGGTCCCGAATCGCTCGGATCCGTCGGAGCTCGTGGCTCGCCGCATCCTCGGCACCCAGGCGACGAAACGCGCGATGGAGTAGCCAGCGAACCGCCACGCGGTCCCCCGCCAGTCGAGAAGCTTCGGCTGCCGCAGCCCGCAGGCCCCCCCTCTTGGCAAGGACCGACAGCGCTCCCCCGGCCAGCGGGACAAAGGGATTGGACGCCTCCGCTTCCCTCACCCCTTCCAGGGCCGCCTCGAGTGCGCCCACGCTGGCACCCTGCGGCGCCCTCCCCTCGAAGATAAATTGCTCGAGGGCCGGAAGCTTTCCGAAGACGCGATGCCAGACCGCTACGGCCTCTTGCACCTCTTCGAAACCCGCTGTCTCTCCCCAGCCCGGGATCGCAAGGAAGAGAAAGAGCACCAGACTAATCGTCCTGAGATCCCTCACCCATTTCACCCCTGCTGAGTTGCCTGATAGCAATTTCAACCCTTTGCCAGTGGGGCGGGGGTGCATGAAATATGCCAGGCACGTAAAGGCGTTGACCGGCTCAACCGCTCTGATATAATGCGTCGCCGCCCCGGGCGGCAAGGAGGCATCGTGCGATTCAGCGGTCGGCTCACGTGTGTGTTGCTCGGGATTCTCGCACTGAGTGTGATCGTTGCCCCCCTGACCAAGGTGGCCGTTGATTGGCTCCTCGCAAACACGCCCTCGACCGCCCATCTCCCGGGCATACGACGATATCCGGATGGATCCTACGACTTCGGTCGCGTCTTTCGCCGCCTCCTCCTGCTGTCCACCCTCCTGTGCGGCTACCTCGCACGGAGGTGGCTGGGGCCAATTTCCCTCAGGGGGATCGGCACCGGGAGCTCGCGGGGACGCCACCTCGGAAGCGGCCTCGTGCTCGGAGGCCTTTCCTTCAGTCTCTTCCTTGGCAGCCTCATCCTTCTGGGCGAGCGCTCCCTGGCCCCAGAAGCCCCGGCGAACTGGCCGCTGCACGTCGGGGGCGCCCTCGCCAGTGGCCTCTTAGTGGGAGTTATCGAAGAGACGATCTTCCGCGGTTTCCTGCTTGGCGGCCTCCTTCGTGACCAGTCTCCGTTCGCCGCGGTCCTGCTGAGCAGCAGCCTCTTCTCCGCGGTGCACTTTCTCCGGGCCAAGGCTCCCGTCACCGTGGGCCTCGACCTCTCGGTCGGCGTTCGGGGCCTCCTCGCCCACTTCCGACCCCTCGTTCAGCCCCCGACTTTCTTTCCCTTCATCGGGCTCTTGCTCGTCGGCATCGTCCTTGCCTATGCGTATCTCTGGAGCAACTCGCTCCCCTTTGCGATCGGCCTCCACGCCGGGTGGGTTTTTGCGGGAAAGACCGGCGGGCTCCTCCTTCGGGAACGGACCGGAATCATGTGGCTGTATGGCCCACACGGGGTCCTCGCCGGCGCGCTCGGATGGGCCTTTCTCCTGCTGATGCTTTTCCTGCTTCGTCTCTGGATAGCTCACACGTCGACGCCCGATCCCCGCTGACCGATGAAGTTCATGGTTCATAGTTCAGGGTTCAGGGCAATAGACTAATGGTCAAGAGTCAATGGTCATTCGTTGGCATCTGAAGTTTCACCAATGACCATTCACAATTGATCATTGACGACTCATCGGTCATCGGTCACCGGCCTGCGGTCGTCGGTCCCAGAGCATGTTCAGGGTTCACAGGTCACAGCCCAGGACTCTGTTGTCACCATCAACCATGAACCATGAACCCTGAACCGGCTATAAGCGGTTACCGATCCTCAATCACCGGCTCCGCGCCCTGTGCACCGCCTGGACGCGAACCGTCGCCCCCCGTCCGGCCCTCAGGACCCGCGCCGCACTCCCCCGATTGCGAAAGATCTCCAGATGGCCTGTACTTCCAACAATGGCCCCGATCTCCTGTGTCTTGAGCCTGTCATAGCTCTTCGCCAGGCCGCGGATTGTCCTCCCCTTGATCGAGACCGCGATCCCCTTCCCGGGATGAAGGGCAGACATCGTATCACTGGAGATATTCGTGATGAGATTCCCGAACCGGTCCACATGGAGGACGGAACCCACCACGACCCCTCCCCCCTTTTCTTGCACCACAGGCAGCGTCAGGCGTGCGGCGGTCGTCGTGGCCCTCCCAAACCGCTCGAGCCTTCCGCCCCGCGAAAGGTGGGCTGCAACCGGGGCAAAGATATCCCGCCCGTGAAAGGTCTGGCTCACCGGATGGAGGAAGTACGCCTCCGCGGTGATCTCGACGACCCGCCGGATCTCACCGGAGGCAAAGAGGTAGCTCAAGGCTCCGTTATCCGGCGCAATAAAGGTTCCATGGACTCCCTCGGCTAGGAGAGGTCTGCGCCCTCCTCCCACGCTGGGATCGACCACGACGAGGTGGATCGTGTCCGGGGGAAAGTAGCGGTATGAACAGTGCAGGAGAAAGGCCGCCTCGAGAACATCCTGCGGAGATACGCCGTGACACAGATCGACGATCTGCACCCGAGGATTGATCCCCAGGATCACCCCTTTCATGATTCCAACGAAGGGATCGCCACTCCCAAAATCAGTGAGCAGCGTGATGATCCTCACCGGCCTACCTTCACCAGCATGCCCCGGGCCTCAGCAACGACGAGGCCATCCGCCGTGGCTGCCTGGCTCTCCATCTCCACGGTCCGGCCCCCGTTTTTGAGAATCCTCCCTGTAAAGTAGAGCCGCTCCCCGACCCTCGCGGGGCGTGTCAGCCGAACCTCCAGCTTCCCGGTCACCGCCCTGACTCCCCGCAGCCACGCGCCGTTGACCATCACCTCATCGAGGATGGTGGCGATGATGCCCCCGTGGACGATGTCCCGAAAGCCCTGAAACTGTTTCGTCGGCAGAAAGCTCGTTCGCACTTCCGCCTCTCCTAGCAGCTCGAAGTCGAGTTGCAGCCCGGCGGCATTCCTTTTCCCGCAGACAAAACACATCTGATCATCCACGAGTTCCATGTCCCATTCCCCTCGCGTTTTGTGACAAATTGGGGGATCCTTGATCCGCCGCAACCCAACCGTCCGCTCTCAGGTTCAGAGTGGTTCAACCCTTACCAATGACCGCACAGTCTCCCTGGGGGCGAGGTGAGCTGGGCCTGCAGCCCGGCGGAACCTGATTTGCGTCCGGCCAGGGGGTTCCGCCCGCCGAAGCGAAGCACAGGCGGGGGATGGCCGTCCTCCTGTCCATGAGAGTCAGTTCGGTGCGTCACAAGCAATCTTCGCCTGACCAATCCATGGAATGTTCCGCCGGCGAAGGTCCACGCCCCGAGCCATCCGCAGGTCTTCCGATGCGACCGTTATCTGGGCCAACTTTCCCATTGACTTTTCCCGCCGGCCTCTTTAGATGTGGAGAAAGACGTTGCTGCCGAAGTGGCGGAATTGGTAGACGCGCATGGTTCAGGGCCATGTGGGCGTCAGCCCGTGGGGGTTCGAGTCCCCCCTTCGGCACCACCGCTCCCCGGTCTTTCCCGCGTCTCCCTTTGCGTGACAGGCGCGCACAGGTCTCGCCTCCGACCCCGGCGAGCGTTCTATATCATCTCCTCTCCGGAATCAAGACTCTTTCCCGCGAAGTCTGAATCCGTTCTTCATCGAACGGTTGCATCGAAGGACGAGTAACCCTCCGGCTCAGCTCTCCTCACATTCACACGATACAGCTAGGGGCATTGAGGGGAGTGGGTGTTGCGGTCCCCGAGGCTCCCCCACGCCCGCGGGGTGCTCAGCGAGACCATCGCCGAGCCCCGTACGGCCAGCGGTCAGCTTCAAGTATTGCGGATTTGGAATTTTGTAGGAGCGCCCCTCGTTTTTCAAATTGGAAATCGAAAATTCGAAATAGGTTGATTGCTGACAGCAGACCGCTGACTGCTTCTCTGTTGGCTAGTGCGGCACTAGGAGGGACGATATCGAACCACGCGGTTTCGCGCACAGGCCCGTCCAAACAGGGAGGCAAAGAAGAGATACAAATAGAAGCTGATGAAAGAGGCGAGGATCCACAGTAAGGGAGCGGCTGTCCCGAATAAGGCAACGCCGACGAGGAGTAAGATCCCGTACCATATGGCGAGCGCCTTCAAGTACTCGTTCAGAACCAATTGAATCTCAGCCCAAACTTTCGGGAGCTCAAAGGCCGACCAGATGCGGCCTGTCCGGGCGAGATGTACCTGGGCCATCGGCTCGAGCGCCGCGGAGATTAGTGCGGCCAAGGAAGAGAGGAAGGGGCCCGCCCCAAGCATCCACAGGAAGAGCGGAAAGGCCGCGAAGTAGACAAAACCCACCAGAAAGACCTTGACCCCCTTGATGAAGAGATCGGTGAAGCCCGTCCACTCGGGCAAACGCTCCTCCTCTCCGCCCAACACCTGTTCGAGCAGG
>JBHIAH010000009.1:0-61461 GCA_046758505.1 Methylomirabilales bacterium (SeqCode)
CCCCTCCCCCAAGGTGCTGTACAAGTCACTCATGAAGGGGGAGGGAAGCTGACAGTGGCTCACAGTTCACGGATCAAGGTTCATGCTTCAGGGTTCACAGTCCGATGTCTGGCTTTTGGGTTTTAGGTCTTGGGTATTGGGTTTAAGATTTAGATGTTGAGGCGTCTAAGGCCAGGACCTAACACCTAATACCCAAAACCTAACACCGGTCGTCGGTCATCGAGTGGAGCGATTGCAATGACGGCGCAATTGGGAACCATCGCCCTCTGGACGGCGCTCGCGGCCGCGCTCTTTGGAGCGGGAGCGGCGGTTATCGGGCATCGACAGAAAAAATTCGCCCTCCTGGAAGGGTCCCATAATGCGGTCCTGGTCCACTGGGCGATGGTGACCATCGCCCTCTTCTGCCTCGAGTATGCTCTGATCACCTCCGACTTCAGCATCCGGTACGTGGCGTTCAACAGCAGCCGGAATTACTCGATCTGGTACAAGATCGCCGGCCTCTGGGCGTCCCTCGAGGGCTCCATCCTGCTCTGGGCCTGGATGCAGGCGACGTTGGCGGCACAGGTGGTCCTCATGTATCGGCGGAAGCACCGGGATTTCGTCCCGTACGTGAGTGCCGTCCTGATGGGGATCTCCACTTTCTTCGTCCTGGTCATGGTGATCCCCGCGAATCCCTTTGCGCGGGAGTTTCCGGTGCCGACCGACGGGCGGGGGCTGAACCCCCTCTTGGAAGATACGAGCATGCTGGTCCATCCCCTGTTGCTCTACTCGGGCTACGTTGGGTTCACCGTCCCGTACGCCTTTGCCATGGCCGCCCTGATCACCGGGCGGCTGCGGGAGGAGTGGCTCTACATCACCAGGCGGTGGGCGGTTGCCGCGTGGATGTTCCTGACCGCCGGAATCATCTACGGCGGCTGGTGGTCGTATCATGTCCTGGGGTGGGGCGGGTACTGGGCCTGGGACCCGGTCGAGAACGCCTCGTTCATGCCGTGGCTCGCTGGGACCGCCTACATCCATTCGGTGATGATTCAGGAAAAGCGGGGGATGCTCAAGGTCTGGAACCTCACCCTGATCTCACTCACCTTCGCCCTGGTCATCTTCGGCACGTTTCTCACGCGCAGCGGCATCCTGAACTCGGTTCATGCCTTCGCCCAGGGGGAGATTGGCTATTTCTTTTTGGGCTTCCTGGCCCTGATCCTTCTCTCCACCGTGACCCTCCTCACCTACCGGGGCGATCAGCTCAGGACGGAGGGGGCGGTGGACTCGTTCCTCTCCCGGGAAAGTGCCTTTCTGTTCAACAACCTCCTCCTCGTCACGTTCTGCTTTACCGTGTTTCTCGGGACCCTCTTTCCCCTCCTGGCTGAGGCGGTCCGCGGGGTCAAGGTGAGTGTCGGGGCCCCATACTTCAACTACGTGGCGGCACCGATCGGGTTAGGGCTCCTCTTTCTGATGGGCGTGGGGCCGGTGATTCCCTGGCGGGGCGGTTCGTGGGGAAGCCTCAGGCGCAATCTCGTGGGTCCGGGCGTAACGGGGCTTGCCGTCGCCGGTGTGGCGTTCGGTTTCGGCATGCGGGGCCCCTTGGTCCTCTTGACCTATGCCCTGGCCGTCTTTGTCTCGGCCGTGGCGGTCCAGGAGTATTATCGCGGCGTCCGCGCCAGGAGGAAAACCGCCGGTGAGGGGACGTTCCAAGCCCTGGGGCAGCTCTTTGTCAGAAACCGGCGCCGGTACGGGGGATTTATCGTCCATTTCGGAGTCGCGCTGCTCGCGATCGGGATCGCCTCTTCTTCCGCCTTTCGGGTGGAGCGGGAAGACATGCTCAAAAAGGGGGAGATGCTCGAGGCGGGCAAATACCAGGTCCGGTTCGACGCGCTCGAGGGGAGCGAGGGGCCGACCCACGTAAAGGTGCATGGGCTCTTCACCGTCTTCAACGACCGTCACGAGGCGGGGCAAATGTCCCCTGCACTCCGGTTTTATCCCAATCGGCAGGACCCCATCGCGGAGGTGGATCACTGGATGGGCTTCAAGGAGGATCTCTACGTGATCCTGGGAAGCTTCGACCGGAAAGGCAACTGGGCGGTGGTCAAGGTCCTGGTGAACCCGATGGTCTCCTGGATCTGGATCGGGGGGGCGATCATGGCACTTGGAACATTCCTCACCCTCTTCCCCTTCGGGTTCCTCCTCTCGGGTACCAGGGGGGGACGGACATGAAGGGGAACTGGAAAAGGGTGCTCGTTCCCCTGTCGGTCCTGCCCCTGCTCTTTCTCTTGGCCTATGGGTTTCGGACCGACCCCAGGGCTGTTCCCTCCCCCCTGATCGAGAAACGGGCGCCGCCGTTTGCCCTGACCCTTTTCGATGGGGAGGACCTGAGCCTGGATGGACTTCGCGGGAAAGTGGTGGTGGTGAACTTCTGGGCGTCCTGGTGCTTTCCGGCCTGCTATGAGGAAGCTCCCCTCTTGGAGGCGGCGTGGCGGGCCTATAAGGACAGGGGGGTCGTGGTCGTCGGCGTGAACATCCAAGACACCGAGAAGGCGGCCCGGGAGTTCATGAACCGGTTTCACTTCTCCTTTCCCAACGGGCCGGACCCCCAGGGGAAGATCTCGATCGATTACGGGGTCTACGGGGTTCCCGAGACCTTTTTCCTTGATACGAAAGGCCAGATCGCCTTCAAGCAGGTCGGCGGGGTAACCGCCGAGATTCTCTCGGCGCAGATCGAAAAGCTCTTGGGGCGGGTACCGCGGGCCGCGGATTCTGGAGGGCGTCGTGATGGGGGAGTGTAGACAGCGGGAGGTCGCGCGCCGAGGACCGGCTCGCGTCCGCCGGTTTGGAAAAGTGGGTCTCGCCCTGTTCGTCCTCTCGGTCGTCGTGGTGCCGCCGCTCAGCGCGGCGTCGCTGGAGGAGCAGGTTCACCAGGTTGCCGCCGAGCTTCGCTGCCCCGTGTGCCAGGGCCTCTCCGTGGCTGACTCTCCCTCCCGAATGGCGAACCAGATGCGGGACTTGATTCGAGAGCGGCTCAAGGCCGGGGACAGCCCCGAGGCCGTCAAGGCCTACTTCGTCGAGCGCTATGGCGAATGGATCCTGCTCGCTCCCAAACAGGAGGGGTTCAACCTCCTGGTGTGGATCCTTCCCTTCCTCGGCCTCGGCGGGGGGGCGGTGGGACTCGCTTTGGTGTTGAGGCGCTGGCGGCGACATCCCGAGGCGGCCCCTGCTTCCGTGGATCCTGCCTACCTGGAAAAGGTTCGCCGAGAGATGGCTCAGGATAAATCCTGACATCAGAAAGAGATGCCGTGATCTACCTCGTCGCATTCCTCATCGCTCTCGCAGGGGTCATCGTCATCGCCTATCCCTTACTTCGGCGAAGGGATGGGTCTGCCGAGGTCCAAAGGGAAGAGGAACCTGAGGACCTCCGGAAACGGCGGGGGAAGCTCTACGAGGCGATCCGGGAACTCGAGCTGGAGCGAGAAGCGGGCGACCTCTCGCAGGAGGAGTACGAGAAGATCCGGACCGGCTACGAGACGAAGGCGGCGGAGTTGCTCCAACAAGCGGAACGACGGAGCACGCACCGCCCCAAGCCTTCGCGGAAGCCTGCACCGACCAGGGCCGGTGCCGACGGCCCCCGGCCTCTCTCCCATCGTTTTGGCCTGATCCTCCCCGCGGCGCTCATCCTCCTAGTCGGAGTGGGCATCGGCTTCTTCCTCGGCAGGTCCGTCACGCCGAGGCAGACCGGGATGGGGGTCACCGGGAGTGTCCCCGGTGGGGAGAGCGTCGTTGGGGTTCCCTCTTCCCTGGAAGAGGCCAATGCGGCTTTCAATCGGGGGGACTTCCGTCGGGCCCTGGCGGGCTACAGGAAGATCCTGGACAACGATCCCAAAAATCCGGAAGCCCTGACCCAGATTGGGGTACTGCTGGCCCGGGGTGAGCATCACGACGAGGCCATCATGGCCTTCGACCGGGTCCTGGACACGCAGCCCAACTACCCCCACGCCCTCTTCGAGAAGGGACTGGTCCTTTTCCAGGGAAAGGTCCAGCCGCGGGAGGGGGTGAAGGTGTGGGAGCAGCTCATCAAGACCGCACCCGCGGACAATCGATATGCCCTGACCGCCAAGCGCCTCCTTGATCAGGTCCGCGGCTCTATGAGCCGCCCTGCCCCCGAATCCCCCGCCAAACCTCCCACCAAGTGACTCGATAATCGGCGCCTCAATCCCCGTGTCGGTGTAGCACTTCCAGCGGGACCCCGCCAGCTTCAACTCAGGGTCCCGAAATTGCACGCAGTCAAGACTGGGTTTGTGCACCCCGTGGCGTGCGGTCATGAACATGGTTCAAAAGAGGTGTTTCTGGTGCGGACGTTGAGGCCGGCGATCTTGCCCGACAACAAGACGCTGGTCGTATATCCGGTCGTAATCGGGCTGGGGGTGGCCGGCGTGGGGATAGCCATTCGCAATCCGGTCATGAGCGCCCTGCCTCTCATCATCCTGGCGGTCTTTCCCGGTCTGCCCATCCTGTTCCACGCCGTCTACCACTTCTTCGTGAAGTTTCAGGTTCTGGGAGATCGGCTCGCCGCGATCGACTACGTCTCGGACCCCTTCGTTAATTCGCGCGGGCGCCAGGAAATCCACTTCGGAGACATCGCCTATTGCTTCTATGTGGACAAGGAAGCGAATCTCCTGCTCAACCTGCTGAAACAATTGAAGCGCCATAACGTGCCCGAGATCGAGAGGGATTTTCGGAGAGAGCATCTCTTGGCGAGATATCGGGTTCCTGAGGCTGTTCTCGATGACTTTGTGCAGAGCTCACAGAAGGCATTGAACGATGTGACCACCACGGGGGTGATTCTTGAAGTCGAGGAGGTGTGCAGGCGGAATCACGTTCCGAAGAAAGTGCGGAAAGAGATTTGCAAGGCGTTGGAAACCGATCCGGCACTGCACTTCGAGTCCGTGCAAGAAACACTGAGTCCGTATCCCGTCGACCCGAAAGATCTGGACCGGATCCGGGATAAATTCTCGAGCCTGGATGCCCCGGTGCTGTCCCCCTTTCTGATGACCAAGATCAACCTGAAAAAGCTCCGGAAGATCGATGAATCTCGCCACTGGCAGGCGGCGGTCAAGAGTCGGGCCGGGGTGGTCCTGTCGAACACGGATGGGACGAGGAAGGTGTACCTGATGCGCTTCCGCGATTTGAGCCGCAAGGATGCCCGGGACCTCATGGCCACGGTCCGTGACCGAACTCCAGGCATAAAGTTCCTGATGACGCGCAAGGAGCTCCACGCCCTCCTGAAGTAGCCTTCACATTTCAAGGAATGGCTCCAGAACCGCCTAAACTACAGGAGCTTTAGAACTATGAGAAGCCAGAAAGCCCTCGCGCAAACAATACTCGTAATTTGGGGGGCCTTGGTTCTCGCTAGGGGAGTTTCTGGCGGACCACGTTTTTCTGGGCAGGGAACCAAGACGGATCTGGCCGACCAGGCTGCTACTGCCTGGAAAAAATTCCTTGGGCAGCGGAGCGCGGAACTGAGGCCGCAGCGTATCATACTTCGTGACTCCTTATTTGGCAGTCTTGATGGTAGCGCTCAGCACGGTGTGGGCGTCTGGTACAAGATGGACGAAGTCGATTACGTTGAGGGGGCATTAGTTGAGGTGTATCAAATAGAACCAAGGACAGCTAACACTCAGGACGTAAAGAAAATTAGTGAGTTACGTTTTGACCATGTGCGCGCCTTTTTTGACAAGTTGAATGGACGGGACATAAATGGCGATGGCTTGAAGGAGCTTGTCTTCATACTGGACTCGGAGGCAGCCTGCTGGACCTGTTGGCACATAGAACTCTATCACCTTCGGGATGGACGACTCGAGGAGTTGCCCCTTGACGTCGCTGACAGAGGGATCAAGAGGTCAAGTCTACATTTGACAATTGGTCTACTACTCACCCCCAAGCACTTTCAGGAGCCTCTCCACGCGCTGCCGAACCACCCGATCCTTTTTGCATCTCGCCTCTACCCGAGCGCAAGCCATGCTCACCGTGGTATAGGCGGGGATGCCGAACAAGGCAGCGATCTCTCTTAAAGGTAATCCACACTCTTTGCGACACAGATAGATCGCCACATCCCTCGGCTCGTTCCATTGCCCCCGCCGGACCCCCACGAGCGCCTTCCTACGCACCCCGTAGTTTTCCTTGACGGCCTCGAGGACCTCGGTTGCTGTCCGCCGAAACGGGAGAGCTTTGGCCTCGGCAAGCTCGTAGTCTCCCCTGCGCTTCTTCGAAACCAAGTTCCTCGCCCGTTCTTTGAAAGCCTCTGTCCCGAGCATAGCCGGTGCCTTCTTTTGCCCATATACGCGCTTAATCTGCTCAAGCACCCCTGCCTGGAGGAACGCCCTGTAATTCCGGACGGCTTGGCCCCCTCTTGCCCCTAATCGCCCCAGGACCTCCTCCTTCGTGAGCCAGTCCGGGGAGGATCCCCTCTCCAGATAAGCCCGGTGACTACTCCAGGCATACTGCTCGGGTTTCCTCACAAGCCCGGCCTGCACGGGATTGAGGTGGATGTAGCGCACCAGCTCGAGCAAGTAGGCGTCGGCCTCAATCAGTATGGCCTTGAACCGCCCTCGAAAGAGTGGCCCATCCCGCCGATACTTTCGGTTGTAGCGCTGCGTGTAGAGCCCGTTGAGATGTCGCATGGACCGGGAAAGGTTTCCCTGGGGCGTGTGAAGCAGCAGGTGGTAATGGTTCCTCATCAGGCAGAAGGCATGAAGCTGTATGCTCCACATCCGCCCCACATCCCGCAGGAGTCTCAGAAAGTCCCATCGATCATCGTCATCGTGGAAGATGGCCCGGGACCCACTGCCGCGATTCATGACGTGATACCAGGCCTCGGGGAATTCCAGACGAAGGGGACGAGACATGAGTGCGAATCCTCCGTGCCTTTTCTACCCCCTACCCCAATGAGAGACAATTGTCAATTGTAGACTTGACCCCATACGCCATGTGCCTACCGAAGTTCCACCTTGTCTTGGTGGAGCGTCGGTTATACGATAGCGCTCTGATCACCGAAACAGCCTAAACCGGAAGTGCCGATGGGGATGGAAGAATGATTGCGGTGGAGGAAGCCCAGCGGATTATTCTCGATTCGGTCGAGAAGGTCGGCTGGGAGTATGTGGAGATCCTGGATGCCTTGGGTCGGGTCCTGGCCGAGGATATCAGTGCGCCGGAGCGCATCCCTCTGTTGGACAACTCTGCGATGGACGGATACGCCCTCCGGGCGGAGGACACGCGTGGGGCGAATCCGGAGCGGCCCGTCGCATTGCACCTGATCGGAACCGTCGGGGCGGGCCAGATGTTTGACGGCCTCCTCGACAAAGGACAGGCCCTTCGAATCATGACCGGTGCGCCGATGCCTCGGGGTGCCGATGCGGTCATTCGCCAGGAGGATACCCAGGCGTCCGATCGGGGCGTCTCCATCCATCGGGAGGTCAGTCCCGGAAAGAATGTTCGGTACGCGGGTGAGGATGTCAAGGCGGGGGAACAGGTTTTGCCCGCGGGAACGATCTGTCGGCCCGGGGTCATTGGACTCTTGGCCGCCCTGGGGAGGCGGCGGGCGGCGGTGTACCAACGTCCCCGAGCGGCCATCTTGGCCACCGGCGACGAGCTGCTCCGGTGGGACGAGGCCCCGACCCCCGGCAAGATTCATAACAGCAATAGTTACGCCTTGGCGGCTCAGGTGCTTCAAGCGGGGGGGGTGCCGCTCCTTGTGGGGCCGGTGGCCGATACGAAGGACCTGCTGGCTCGGCGCCTTCGGGAAGGGGCCGGGGCGGATCTGCTGTTGACCTCGGGAGGAGTCTCGGTGGGGGACTACGACCTCGTGGCCGAGACGCTCCGGGAGCTGGGGGCGGCGGTGCAGGTCCGGGAGGTCAACATGCGGCCGGGCAAGCCCTTTACTTTTGCCCTCCTCGAGCACAGGCCGATCTTTGCGCTGCCGGGCAATCCCATCTCGTGCATGGTCACCTTCGAACTCTTCGTGCGGCCGGCCCTGCGAAAGATGCAGGGGCACCGGAGTGTGTTTCATCCGGAGATCACGGCCACCGCCACCCAGTCTATTCTCAATACGGATTGCCGCCCCGCCTACCTGCGCGTTGTCCTGACCCCGACCGATGCGGGATACACCGCGGGTCTCACCGGAGATCAGGGCTCGGCGATGCTTCATTCCATGGCCTGTGCTGACGCGCTCGCCTGTGTCCCGGGGGAGACCGAGATCCCGGCGGGGAAGCCGATTCGGGTTCTCCTCTTTAGCGACGAGCCGGCAGCGAGTCGCCCCGATCCGTGGTAAGCATTGCGAGCGGTCGCGATTCTTGCTGACACTGCCGCCAATCGGCTGGCAAGAGCGGGGCGGTTGCGAAGGCGCTTGACCGTGTGCGGGAACGGAATAGAATGAGCCTCGCCGTTGTCTCGCGACGGGGAGGGTGCATGCGGATCGTTGGGGCGTGGCTTCTCGTGTGGTTTCTGGTCGGGTTCACGGGTCCGGCGCTCGAGGCGCAGGAGAGGGAAGGGCCTGCAGCGCCCACGCCGGAGGAGGTCGGGATCGAGGCCAGGCGTCGGCTGGAGCGGATCGAGCGGCTCCGGGGGCCACAGAAGGAGCTCAAGATCACCCCGGCGAATGTGGTGGTCCGCATCCGCCCACCCGATGCTGATCCGCTGGTGGACTTCAGTTACGCCATCCTGTCTCTGACCTTGAAGAAACCGGTCCAAGGCGTGCGTGAGATCACTTACTGGGCCTACTCTTTCTCCGATGCCGTCACCCTGGGTGAGATCCTGAAGCGAAGCGCGACCGTTGAGATTACGGTCCGGTGTCCGGCCCGGGGAGATGTCTCCAGATGTTGGTTCGAATCGTTTACCTTCCGCTGAAGGCCCCATTGCACTCCCTGCGCCGAGACTTACGCCTTCCTGCGGTGCCTAAGGATCGATGGTCTGCCGAAGCGGCGCGGGGGATGTGTGGCCTCTTTCCTTGACAGGCGTCGGTTCACCTCCTACGATTACATGCCGCTCTGGATGAAAGGTCCCTCGCCTCGTCGCGGAGAGGGGGAAGCGTGAAGGAGCACCGCATGCTTACCGAAGACACCGTCCTTGCCGCCCTCCGGACAGTCCAGGACCCGGAGCTCCACCGAGACCTGGTCACCCTCGGGATGGTGAAGCAAATCCACGTGGACGGCGGGGCGGTGGCCGTCACCGTCGAGCTCACCACCCCGGCCTGCCCAATGCGAGCCCAACTGGAAGAGGAAACCAGGGCCGCGCTCCAGGCCCTCCCGGGGGTCACGGCGGTCACCGTCACCTTGACTGCCAGCGTGCGCACGGCCCCGAGTGGCCCCCAGCCGGTCCCCGGGGTCAAGCACATCCTCGCCATCGGGAGCGGCAAAGGGGGAGTGGGCAAGTCCACGGTGACGGTGAACTTGGCGGTCGCGTTGGCTGAGGCGGGGGCTCAGGTGGGGCTCCTCGACGCGGATATCTACGGGCCGAGCATCCCGATAATGATGGGGGTGCACCGGCAGCCCGAGGTGGTGGGCAATCGGATGATCCCCCCGCAAAGCCACGGGGTCAAGTGCATGTCCTTGGGCTTCCTCCTGCCGGATCACGCCGCCCCGGTCGTCTGGCGGGGGCCGATGGTCGCCCAGGCGGTCAAGCAGATGCTCATGGAGGTGGAGTGGGGGGAACTTGACTATCTCCTGGCGGACCTGCCGCCGGGGACGGGCGATGCGGCCCTCACGTTGGCCCAGGCGATCCCGCTCTCTGGGGCGGTCATCGTCATGACCCCCCAGGTGGTGGCCGTCCAAATCGCCACCAAGACGCTCAACATGTTCCGGACCCTCAAGGTCCCGATCCTCGGGATCATCGAGAACATGAGCTATCTCCTCTGCCCCCACTGCACCCAGCCGGTCGAGCTCTTCGGCCACGGCGGGGGGCGGAAGGCGAGCGAGCGGCTCGAGGCCCCCTTCCTGGGGGAGATCCCCCTGGACCCCGCGCTGCGCCGCGGCGGCGACGTCGGGCGCCCCATCCTCATCGAGCAGCCCACCTCTCCGGTGGCAGCCGTCTTCCGCCAGGTGGCGGGCAATCTGGCAGGGCGCGTGAGTGTGGAGGCGTTGGCAGAGTAGTTTCTCGGCCCTTCGGACCCCTCCAGGGAGGGGATCGACAGGCGTCCTTCCGCTTGTTTTTCACCCGGTTTTTCCCTTCTGGCACCTAAAATGCACCACCAGGCGGGTCAGGAGGCGGCGTCGGTGGCAAATATCTTACTGGCCGATGATCAGCGGGAGTCTCGGGCACGATTGCAGGAACTCCTGGACAGTCAGGGGATTGCTGTGATCAGCGCGTCGAGCCTTGGGATGGCGGTCCCGTTGGCCAAGTCTGACCCTCCGGAACTCGTCTTCCTGAACATTACCCGCTCGCGGGAAGAGGGGTGGGGTGTGTGTCGAGAGATCAGGCGCTTTTGTCCGAAGGCAAAAATTGTCCTCTGCATTGAGGGGGGCCCGACGGACGAGGAGACGACGTTGGGCCTGGAAGCCGGGGCGGATGAGGTGATTCCGGAGATCCGCGATCTGCCAGAGATCTCCGGGTTTCTCGAGGCGGCGCTGGTGGGACACTCGCTGACCTGTCCCGAATGTCAAAGTGTCTTTCGGTTGCGAGAGATGCCGGTTCCTGGCTCGCGGGTGGAGGCCCAGTGTCCCCAGTGCCAGTTCCTCATCGGCGTGCTTCACCAAGGGCCGGAAGCAATCACGATTGATCCCGCCGTGGATGGCCAGGCCAAGATTCTGGTGGTGGAGGATACCAAATTCTTCCGGGCCTACCTCACCGATCTCCTGTCCAAGGTGGGGTTTGAGGTGGTGACGGCCCAGGACGGGGTGGAGGCTCTGGAGTATCTGGAGCGGGAATGTCCGGACCTGGTCATCACCGATGTTCTCATGCCGCGGATGCACGGTTTCGATTTGTGCCGCCGGATCAAGGACCGGCCGGAGACTGCCTCGTTGCCGGTGATCATGATGACCCAGGTGTACACGCGGGTTCACCATGAGCGAGAAGCCCGCGGGGTGCACGGGGCGGATGACTATATCACCAAGCCCTTCCAGCCGGGCGATCTGCTCGCCCGCATCTGGCGCTTTCTCCCGCACACCCTGTAAATCGTCCTTGACAGATGCACGCCTCTCGGGGTAAGTAGCAATCCACAACTGAAAGAGGGGCTGGGTGTCAGGGAAAGTGGTGTATCGCCGGCGCATCGGTGAGAATCCACTGCTGCCCCGCAACTGTGAGCGGTGATGAAATCCGCACAGGCCACTGCCGAGAAGCAGCGGTCAGCAGTCAGCACAAGGTGAATTATAGATGTGCAGTTTCCTCGCTGATAGCTGACTGCCGATAGCTGACAGCTCTACGGTGGGAAGGCGCGGAGAGTAAGAGGACCCGCAAGCCAGGAAACCTGCCCAGCCCTGCGGCGTTGATGAGGCCTTCCGAGGGGAAAGGCCACCGCACGTGCTGGGAGCGGTGCCGCAAGGCACCGGAGATCTCAGGCGACGGGAGCCCCAACCTTCAGGGTTGGGGCTTATTTTTTGCGGGGGTCATGGCCCGATGCAGATTGGGCGGGTGATGGTGGCCGGGGAGGAGAGCGGGTGCGGCAAAAGCACAGTCGCCGTCGGCCTCATGGGGGCCCTTGCCGCCGCCGGGCTCGCCGTGCAGGGATTCAAGGCCGGTCCGGACTTCATCGATCCCTCCTATTATCGAGCGGTCAGCGGGCGTGCGGGGCGGAACTTGGATCTCTGGATGCTTTCGGCAGAGGCGGTCCTGGAATTGTTTCTCCGCAATGGTAGAACGGCGGATGTGGCGGTCATCGAGGGAGTCATGGGGCTCTTCGACGGGGCGTATCCCGACGACACGGGGAGCGCCGCGCATCTCGCCAAGGTGCTTCAGACCCCCGTGCTGCTCGTGCTGGACGCCTCGCGCTCCTCGGCGTCCCTCGGGGCCAAGGCCCTGGGTTTCCGAGCCTTCGATCCCGGGGTCGCGCTCCGCGGGGTGATTGTGAATGGGGTTGCGGGTAAAGCGCACGAGCAGGCCGTCCGCCAGGCGGTGGAGCGGGCCGGCTTGCCGGTGGTGGGGGTGATTCCGCGAGTTCCGGAGATCCAGCTGCCGGAACGGCATCTAGGCCTCATCCCGCTCCGGGAGGGAAAGGTGCCTGAGGCCCGGTGCCGGCAGATCGTTGAACGGGTTGGATCGCACCTCGATCTTCCGCAGATCCTTCGGATCGCCGGTGAGGCTCCTCCCCTCCCCGATATCGCCCCGGTCCTCTTCCCCCCTCCGCCGAGGACTTCGGAGTTCCGCCTCGCGGTGGCCCGGGATGAGGCGTTCACTTTCTACTATGAAGATAACCTGGATCTGCTGCGGCACTGGGGGTTTGACGTCGTGGAATTCTCGCCCCTGCACGACGCGACCCTCCCGCCGGCCGATCTCCTCTACCTCGGTGGGGGCTTTCCGGAGGTCTTTGCCGAGGCCCTCTCCCAAAACGTGGCGATGAGGGAAGCCCTGCTCCGGTTCGAGAGGCGAGGCGAGCCGCTTTACGGCGAGTGCGGGGGATTCATGTACCTCGGAGAGAGTCTGACCACCGCCGACGGGCGGTCCTTCCCCATGGTGGGCCTCTTGCCGATCCAGACCGTGATGTGTGAACACTTGCAGGCCCTCAAGTACGTAGGAGTTGAGGTGCTGAAGGGTGGTGCCTTTTTTCGACCGGGGGACCGCCTGAAGGGGCATGAATTCCACCACTCGCGTCTCATTGCCGGAGAGGGGCCGCATGCGTTCAGATCAGTCGATTCGGCGGGCCGGGTGGAGGAGGGAGGCCTCGTGCACGGGGGCGCGTTTGCATCGTATACGCATCTCCACCTCGCCTCGAATCCCTTACTTCTCGAATCACTGACGGCCCGGCTCCGGTCGCGCGTCAAGGGCCGAAGGGGGTGAAGGCGTTGGCTGCCAGGTCCCTGATGGTCCAGGGAACCGCCTCTCACGTGGGGAAGAGTGTTCTGGTGGCGGCCCTCTGTCGCATCCTGGCCCAGGACGGGTACCGGGTCGCGCCCTTCAAGGCTCAGAACATGGCCCTGAACTCCTTCGTGACCCCCGAGGGGGGCGAGATCGGGCGGGCCCAGGCGATGCAAGCACAGGCCGCCCGTGTCGTCCCCTCGGTCTTGATGAATCCGATCCTCCTCAAGCCGACGAACGAGACCGACGCCCAGGTGATCGTCCTGGGCCGCCCCACCGGGACCTCTTCGGCTGCGGCCTATGGGGTCGAGCAGATCCCGGCGCTCCGCCGCGTCGTTCGGCAAGCATACGAACGTCTGGCGGCGGAACACGAGGTGGTCGTGATCGAGGGGGCGGGGTCCCCGGCCGAGGTCAACCTGCGCAACCGGGACTTGGTGAATATGCCTGTTGCCGAGATCGCGAACGCGCCGGTCCTGCTGGTTGGCGACATCGACAAAGGAGGAGTCTTTGCGGCGCTCGTCGGAACCTTGGAGTTGCTCGAACCCGCAGAACGGGATAGGGTGGCCGGCTTCGTGATCAACAAATTCCGAGGCGATAAAACACTGCTCGCCCCTGGGCTTGACTTCCTTGCGGCAAGAACCGGCAAGCGCGTCTTCGGCGTCATCCCCTTTCGGCGGGATCTCCGGCTTCCAGAAGAAGATGCGCTACCAGACCGGCTCAAGCCTGGCAGGGGTGAGACCAACGGCGGCCACCTGCGAATCGGGGTCATTGCCATCCCCCATCTGTCGAACTTTACCGACTTTGATCCTTTTGCCGCAGAGCCGGGCGTCACGCTGACCTATGTGCAACATCCCCAAGAGATTACGGAGATCGACTGCGTGATCCTCCCCGGGAGCAAGAGCACCGTTGCGGATCTCGCCTATGTACGGGAGCGGGGCCTGGCCGATGCCATTACCGGAGCAGTCGCGGAGGGGAAGGTCGTCATCGGCATCTGCGGGGGCTATCAGATGCTCGGGACGTTCATTGCTGACCCCGACCATGTGGAATCAGAAGGAGAGCAGGTCAAGGGTCTCGGACTCCTCCCGGTCACAACCCGCTTTACGCGAGACAAAATCACGCATCAGGTTCGGGCGAGGTGCCAGCGGAGCGGTGACGAGGTGACGGGATATGAGATTCATCATGGGGTTGCCTTCCCCGAGGACGGGACCCAACCGGCCTTTGAGATCATCGAGCGGTCGGGGCAGGTGGTTCGGAACCCGGACGGGGCGCGGGATGTGAGTGGAAGGATCTGGGGGAGCAACATTCACGGTCTCTTCGAGAACGCGTCATTCCGGCACCGGTTTCTCAAAGAGCTGTGGGAGGCCAAGGGACTTCCCTGCCCGGTCGGCATCCAGGATTGGAACCTGGACCGCGAGTTCGATCGCATGGCGGATTTGGTCCGCACCCACCTCGATATGGTCGCTATCTATCAATTGCTCGAAGGGGAGAAGTGATGGGGAAACCAGGGGCAAAGACGTCCTGGATTCTCCTGCTCCTCGTCGTGGGACTTCCGGTTCACGCGGCCACCCTTGTCGATATGGTGGGACGGCGCGTGGCACTTCACGGGCCACCCCATCGCATCATCTCATTGGCGCCGAGCCTGACCGAGATCCTCTATGCGCTCGGCGCGGGTGATGCGGTGGTGGGGGTGACCGACTATGCCACCTATCCGCCCGAGGTCGAGGCAAAGCCGAGCGTGGGCGGCGGCATCAACCCGAATCTGGAGGTGATCGTCGCCCTCAGACCAGACCTGGTTTTGGTCTCCGCTGATGCGAACCGCTGGGATACCATCACCCAACTCGAGCAGCTCCAGATCCCGGTCTTCGGAGTAAAGCCGGTGGGGGTGGAAGGGGTCTTTGTCTCCATCGCAAAAGTCGGGGAGGTGGTCGGGAGGCGGCAGGAGGCAGGGCGGTTGATCGCCGACATGCGGCGACGCATGGGGACGGTTTCCGAGAAGGTTCAAGACCTTCCACGACCCGAAGTCCTGTATGTGGTCTGGATCGATCCCCTTATTGTGGCTGGCCGAGGGACCGTCATTGATGGACTTATCGCCGTGGCGGGGGGAGTGAACGTCGTGCGGACACCCGGGTTTTCTCGGTACAGCCTTGAACGGGTCGTGGTCCATGCACCCGATGTGATCCTCCTGGCCTTAGACGGTGGCGTCGCTGAAGATCGGGAGGTCCTTCGTCGCTTGCCAGGGTGGAGAGAGATGCGGGCGGTTCGGGAAGGGGCCGTACGCGTGATTGACGCCAACCTGATCAATCGTCCCGGGCCCAGGATCGTTGAGGCCGTGGAACTCTTGGGGTATCTCCTCCACCCGGGGGCCTTTGGTGGGAGGAGTTCATGACGCCCACCCGGCTGCTGACGGTCATAGGGATCCTGACCGCCGGGCTTGTGGGGTCGATCGTCCTCGCCCTGTCGGTGGGGACGGTCCAGGTAGGATTGGGCGAAATCGTGGGAATCTTCTTTGGGAAGCTTTTGCCCAATCCCGTTTCCTGGACAGAGACGCACGAGACCATCGTGCTGAGCCTGCGACTCCCCAGAACGCTCCTCGCCGGCATTGTGGGGTCTGCCCTGGCGTTAGCGGGCGCGGGGTTTCAGGCGATCTCGCGCAACCCTCTGGCCGATCCCTATGTCCTGGGCGTCTCGAGTGGGGCAGCTTTCGGGGTCGTGCTCGGGGTCCTGACGGGCCTGGGCGCCGGGGCCGGCATCCTCTTCTTGCCCCTTTTCGGCTTTGTGGGGGCACTGGTGGCCGCAGTCGTGGTTTATGGCATCGCGAGCATCGACGGTCGCCTTCCCGTTCACACGCTGCTCCTCGCCGGAGTGGTGGTCTCTCTGTTCTTCGCCTCGGCCATCATGCTGGCCTCGGCCTTGATTCAAGCGGAAGAGCTTCAGGGGGTCGTGTTCTACCTCATGGGGAATCTCCGCGTTGTGAGCTATCCCACCATCGGCATCGTCGTGGGCTGCCTGCTCATCGGCACCGCGCTGATCTATGCGCAAGTCCTTCCCCTGAACCTCCTGTCGGCAGGGGAAGAGGCGGCGGCCCAGCTCGGCGTGGAACCGGAGCGCGTAAAACGGATCATTTTTGTGGCCTGCAGTCTGGTCACGGGTGCCGCCGTCTCGGCGAGCGGCTCGATTGCCTTCGTCGGCCTCATGGTTCCTCACGCCGTGCGTCTCTGCCTTGGCCCGGACAACCGGGTGGTCATCCCCGCCTCTCTCCTTGCCGGGGCGATCTTTCTCATCCTGGCGGATATCGTGGCCCGGACGGTGGTGGCACCGACAGAGATCCCGGTCGGGGCCATCACTGCGTTTCTGGGTGCTCCCTTTTTCGCCTATCTCCTCCGGAGCCGGTATCGGAGTGTCTCTCCATGAAGGCGGTCGAGGTTCACGATCTGTACTTCAGCTATCGCAATGGGCGCGTTCTGAATGGGATTTCGTTAACCGTCGAGGCGGGGGAGGTCTTGGGAATCATCGGGCCCAACAGCGCGGGAAAGACGACCCTCTTGCGTTTGCTCAGTCGGGTCCTCATTGGCGAGGCGGGGACGATTTCCCTCTATGGCCGCGACCTCAACGCTCTCACTAAACGGGAAGTCGCGCGAACCGTGGCGGTGGTTCCTCAGGAATTTCAGGTGGCCTTTCCCTTTACGGTGGAGCAGGTCGTCGCCATGGGGCGGTACCCGCACGCTCGGGGGATCGGCCTCGAGACGGCGGAGGATCGCCGGGCGACGGAGCACGCGATGGACGAGACAGTGACGACTCACCTAGCAGCCAAGTATCTCGATCAACTCTCGAGCGGCGAGAAGCAGCGGGTGGTTATTGCGCGGGCCTTGGCCCAGCAACCCCGACTCCTGCTGCTCGATGAGCCAACGGCTCATCTCGACCTCAGCCATCAGGTCGAGATCTTGGGGCTGCTCACGCGACTACAGGCTGAACGCGGACTGACCATCATCTTGGTCTCACACGATCTCAACGCGGCGGCGGCGGTTTCGGACCGGCTCGTCCTGCTCAAGGAGGGGACGGTCCTTACCGCCGGCTTACCAGAGGAGGTGATGCAGCCGGAGATCTTAGAAAAGGCGTACGGCTGCGCCGTCTGGATCGACACTGATCCAGGGACGGGCAAGATCCGGATCCTGCCCCGCCTGTGACAGATCTTGTCTGATAACTGTGCACCGTGAACTCCAGTGTCGCACGTTCCACGTCGCACTTGGCACGTTGAGGGAAGCACCGCCAGCCAGCAATTGCGGATCGCCATTATCACACGTGCCACGTGCCTTAGCCTGAGACCATGAACCGTGAACCCTGAACCATGAACCAACATGCCCCCGGATCAAAGGGAAGCTGGTGCAAATCCAGCACGGTCCCGCCACTGTGAGTGGGGAGTCTCCCGGCATCATGCCACTGTCGTGAACGCAGCTGTCAGCTTCCAGCAGTCAGCCGTCAGCACGCCGAGGGTGTTCCGGGCTGATCGCAGGCACTGGAAAGTTGATCGCTGAGCGATGGGAAGGCGCGGGGGGATGAAGATCCACGAGTCAGGAAACCTTTTCCGGGGGAAGACGAACATCACTTTCGCGGAAAGGGAGGTGTTCCGTGGTGATCACAATTCCCAGATCTTGGATTCTGGCCGGCGTCCTGACAGGATTACTCGTCGGCGTGGCCGGGGCACAGGAGAACACGGGAGAGGGAAAAACCGGTGCGGCGCAGGCAATCGTGCGACTCCCCCAGGTCGTCGTCTCGGCCACGCGCCTCCGAGACGTCTTTCTGGATCTCGGCCGGGTGCCGGCGCAGGTGCGGGTCGTGACCGAGGAGGAGATCGCATCGTCAGAGGGAAAGACGGTTCCAGAGGTCATTCAGTACCAGCCCGGCATGACCTTTTACCAGAACGTCGGCAATGCCTATGAACCGACGTTGGACATGCGGGGCTTCAGCGCGGAACCGGTGACCACCACCACGGTGATGCTGGATGGGGTCCGGGTCAACAATCCCGATTTCAACGTGGTCGACTTTGATCTGATCCCGGTGGAGGACCTGAAGCGGATCGAGGTCGTTCCGGGGACCGCATCTATTTTTGGCAAAAACGCCTTGGCGGGCGTGGTCAATCTCGAGACCAAGCGGGGAGGGCCGGTGCCCAAGGCCACGGTAGAGATGGCCGGGGGGAGCTTCGGCCACACCCGATACCGGGCCAGTGTCGGGGGCCCCTTGGGAGGCTTCGACTACCACCTCGGGTTGACGCAGGTCCTGGAGGACGGGTTTCGGGATGATTCCGACGCCGACGTCCGGAGGCTCTTCGCCAAGGTGGGTCGCCGGATTGGTACCGAGACCGACGTGACTCTCTCCTATCTCTTTGTGGACGATCGCATCGAGCAGGCCGGCTCCCTGTCGGAAAATCTCCTTGAGCAGGACCGGACCCAAAACATGACCCCGGGGGACTTCGTCGCGCGGACGCTCCACGCGGGCACCCTCAATCTCCGCCAGCAACTCCCGGCCGGCTTCTCCCTCGCGCTCAACGCGTTCGTCCGGGATCTGGACCAGGAGATTTTCAACGTGGGTCTCACGAGCGAAAGTACGACGCTCACCGACATCACGACCGGCGGGGTGACGTCCCAGGTGACACACGAGGCCACCCCTTTCGGTCACCGAAATGTCCTTGTGGCCGGGGTGGAGTACACCCGGAGCGATTTTGACAGCCGGGGCTCTTCCCAGTTCACCGGTTTCCCCCCCTCCTCCTCGAAGACGGAGACCGGTGAGGATGTGGTGGGTATCTTTTTCCAGGAAAGCTTCGACCTGATTCCAGAGGTCCTCGTTTTGAGCGGCGGGGGGCGCTACGACTGGGATCGGATCGACTTCTCCGACCGGGTCGATCCCACCAAGGACCGTGTCCGGATCTTCCGACGCTTCAACCCACGGGCGGGGCTGACCGTCAACGTGACCCCGGACGTCGGTCTCTACTTCAGTTACTCGGAGGGATTCCGCACGCCGACGGTGAATGAGCTTTTTGCGTTTGCCCCCTTTTCCTCGAACCCGGACCTACAGGCGCCCACATCCCGCACCTACGAGGTGGGGACACGGGTCCGGCTGGGAGCGCACGTCGAGGGAACACTGGCCCTCTTTCAGACCGATGTGGACGACGACATCTTCTTTGTGGTGACCGATCCGACTACCGGTGGCGGGTTAAACGAGAACGTGGACAAGACCCGGCGGCGGGGGCTCGAGGTCACGCTCCGGGGCCGATACGGGGAGCTGGTGGACGGATTTGTCAGCTACTCCTACATCAAGGCAACCTTCGAGACCGACGCCCTCCTGAGTTCGGGGCTGGCCCGCGAGGGGAACGACATCCCCCTCGTCCCCCGGCATCGCTTGGGCGTGGGGGTGAATGTCCGTCCCATCGAGGGACTGACCCTTTCGCTCACCGGCCTCTATGTGGGTGCGCGGTTCTTCTCCGGGGACGAGGCAAATCTGAGCACGCCGCTCGATGCCTACGGGGTGATGAATGCGCGGGCGAGTTACCGGATGGGACCCCTGACCCTTTTCGTGAAGGGGGAGAACATCCTCGATGCCGAGTACGAGCCGTGGGGTGTCCTCGCCTTTGGCGGCACGAGGTTCCTGATCCCCGCCCCGGGCGCCAGCTTTCTGGCAGGCGTCAGCGTGGATTTTCCGGGGTCGTAGACGAGGCGGTTTTCCATGCGAGAGTGGTCGAATCGTCTGAGCCGAATTTCGCTCCCGTGGGTCTTTTCCCTGTCGCTCCACTTCGCCGCCCTCGCGCTCCTGTACCGGTGGGGTGTCAACCCGGCTCTTTTCCAGGGGGAGAGGGCGTTGGAGGTCAAGCTCGTTCACCTCGGCCGAGGGAGTGGGGGGGCGTCGCACCTGGGCGGCGCGGACCGGCCTTCATTGCAGGAGGTGGGGAGGTCGGGCGGCGCACGGATCTCAGAGCTCCCCTTGATAGAAGAACCTCATCATTCGCGAAAAAACAGAGGGGGGACAGTCGGTCCGCCGATCCCTCAGAGGCCTGCGGCCGTGGCGGACCTTGCTCCGTCCGCGCGTGTGCTGAGGAAGGAAAGCAAACGGGCCACGCCGGCTTCGGCGGCGAAGTCGCAGGCCCCGGATGTTGCCGCATCCCGCCCTGTCGTGTCCGATGAGCCGGTGCGGCGGCCGGGTGCGGGCGGGCCCTCGGGACGTGATGAGACCCGCGGGCATCACACGGAGAGGCCCAAGGGATTGGCAGGCGAGCGGAGCGACCTCGGCCTCGGGGTCACCCCGATGGCCGAACCGGCAGAGGCGGGGACAGGAGACCGCGGGGTGGCCGCGGGTCGGCAGGGGAGCGGGATCGGCGCCAGATTCGGGATCGGGAAGGGTCAGGGATCCCGTGGGGGCGGTACCGGTGGGTTCCGGCTCTTGCGCCGAAGGATCGAGCGGGCGAAGCGGTATCCCCCGCAGGCGCGCCGCTGGGGGATGGAGGGGACCGCGGAGGTGCAGTTTCGGATTGCCGGGGATGGGAGCGTCGAAGGGATGATGATTGTGAAGTCCTCAGGATTTCCTCTGTTGGATCAGGCCTCGCTTGAGACCATCAGGCGAGCCGCCCCCCTCCCGGTGATCCCCGGGACCATCCGTGTCCCCATCTCGTATCGGTTGCGAGACGAGCGCTGAGACCCGATGGACACCGGTGAAGCGCTCTGGTATCATAAAGGTCCAATGTCTGACGATCCCATTCCGATCCTCGAATTTTCCGATTACCTGTGACCCTGGTGTTATCCGGCGGCGGTCCGCCTCCAGCGTCTTCAAGAACGATACGCCGGGCGCATCCATCTCACACGGCTCAGCTTCGCCCTTCGGCCAGAGCCCGATCCCACCGCCACCTTTCAGGGGACGTATCGCGAAGCAGCCTGGCGAAAAGCCTCCTCCCTTTCGGCGGATGTGAGCATCGCCTTTCGGATGTGGACCCGACCCGACTTTCCCCAGTGGAGCCTGCCGGCCCTGGAGGCGGCCAAGTGTGCGGGACTGCAAGGCCCCGAGTATTTTGAACGGATGCACCTCGGCCTCTTCAAGGCCTTCTTCTCGGAAGGGGTGAACATCGGAAAAATGGAAGAAGTGGTCGAGGTGGCCCGCCGAACCGATCTCGACATGGGGCGATTTCTCAAGGATTACGAGCAGGGAGGCCAGCGGCAGCGGGTCTTGGAAGAGTACGCGCAGGCGGTGGCGCAGTATGGCGTGCGGGCCATCCCGACCGTTATCATCGGCGAGGCACCCCCGATTGTCGGCGCGGTGCCACTGCAGGAGTACGAGCGCCTCCTGACCCGCCTTCTCCGGTAGCCCCCCGTGTTTTCAGGTCCCGATTTTTTCTTGGGAAAATGGGGATAAGTAGAATTATCTGTGGGCAATAAGGGGGAAAAGGAGACATGCTAATATTCCGTCGAGTGTGCGGAGGGAGGCGAAGGGGGATGCCGACCCCGAGTCCATAATTGCGTCGCCTGAGAGGACACAAGTATCGCCCGCCGGGCGAGGGGTGTTAAGCGCGCCGCAGCAGACGACGGAGCGAGCCGCGGCAATTGTCAATTGTAGACTTGACCCCATCCCCCCCACAAATGTCATGCTTCGACCCCACAGAGCCTTCATGAGACAGCCTGGAGGAACCTCGAATAGAAGTTGACAACGAGGGGTCTTGCATGGATGACCCCGATCCCCTTTGCTTGTCCTAGTTCACCCCCAAAGGCACCGTTGAATGTGCCGGAGGGGGGCGACGGGCAATGCGGTCTTGGGTCGATCCGTACGGCCCGCTACGGGCGGCGTGCGAAGAGCCAAGGGCCCTCACTCGCAATGTCAAGATTCAAGACCTGACCCTCTACCCCACTCTACCCCTACCCTTCACCCGACCGGGACCCGAGTATCTTGACGCGCGCTTCGCGCCCCCCCAAAACACAAAGCACCGGAGAGCATGCAATAGCTCATAGTCCAGAGTCGAGTGTCGAGTGGTGTGTGGTGTCGCTCAGGTCCCGAATCTTGACATTCATCCTCATCCATCCGGCCCGTCCCCGGATAGTTGAGAGCGGATGGGCGAAAGTTGGGAGCGCATAGTCCATAGATCGTTGATAGTTGAGAGCCCATTCGGCAGTGGTTCGACAGGCTCACCACAAGCTCAGGGCAGGTGGAGAGTTGATAGATAGTCGAGGGTCGAGTGTTGAGAGTCGAGAGCCACAAGCCACTCTCATTCCCCTTGCCCCTCATCGAATCCGCCCCTCGGCCCACTCGACGACGGCCTCGGCGCTCGCGACCGCTTCCGCATACTCTTGCTCGGAAACGGACCTCACGATTCCGGGATAGCGGGTGACCAACGCGTATCGAGTCAGTTCCTCAGCCTTGCGGACCACCTCCGGGATCTCCTCTCCCTTCTCTTCAAGCACTGACAAAAGACGCGCCAGGTCGTGCACGTAGGGGAATTCGATGTCACGCCTGATCATAACAGCCTTAATGGCCTTCTCGGCCGCCTGCTGGGCCTCAAAGCAAAGATCCTCCAGATATGCTTCAGGGATTCTGCTCCTCGCTAAAGCCAGATTGCTCCTGGCCCGGTTCAACCACTCCCGAGGATCATCGGGCCGGAAGCGCTCAGGAGGATTCATAGACCACCTTACCCTCCCTCAGCGCGGGCTTGATAACGAGGGCGTGGCTATCTTTGAAGCGCTCTACATCGTCAGGCGTGACCACGATCGCATCGACCGCTGCACCGACGCCGTGAAGGTTCCTGTAGATCTGCCCCATCAGATCGAGAGCGTCTGCTCCTCTCTTGATGATGAGCAAGTCTACGTCGCTGTGAGGTCCGACCTCCCCGCGCGCCGCCGACCCAAACAGAATAATCTTCTCTGGCTTCGCGACCTCGACGATCCGACGGATGATCTCGTCGAGTGTCTCCTGAGTGACCGTTCGGTTGGCGATGGTCTTCTTCACCCTTCATACCTCACTCAGAGTAACGCCAGGGATCAAATCCTTTGTCGCCTCATTCTCCCTTTGACCCCTCGCGCCGCCGCGCCCCAAAACACAAAGCACCGGGGAGCATGAAATAGCTCATAGTCCAGAGTCGAGGGTCGAGGGCGGAGTGTTGAGAGTTGAGAGTAAGAGCCAGTCTCATTTCTCCCCTCGCCTCCACTGCGTGCCATCCAATCTTGCTCATGGGGTCAAATCTCTGCTTGACTCATGTTGGTGCAATCGCCGTAAGTAACCAATGGTGGCCGAAAACGCAAAGCACCGAAGGGCGGTATCGCCCATCCCGAATGGATTTCTCCCGGGCCGCGTGCTCCGACACGGCGGCAATCGGAAAATCCAGGTTCGCCAACCTCTTACATTCCTTGGGAATCATGGCGCCTTCTTCGGTCGATAATCACGATGATCAAGGCATGAGTCGTAAGTTGCCCTATCGATCCGAATCCAGTCGGTCTTATCTATGCCCCGTTTGTTTCGCGAGGTCGGACTCGACGGGAACGCGCAGGCGACCTTGATCCAGCGGTCGTGTTTTCGGGCGGCCAATTTTACTTCCTCCACTGCTTCCGTCAGATCCTGATCCTGGCTGAATATCAAGCAGACATCGTACGAGTCCTCGCGTACTAGGCGTACGATATCCAAGGCCAAGCGCACGTCAACACCTTTCTCCTGTCCGACAAGGAAAGTATGTTTTGAGCCGTCCGGAAGATAAACAGTCTGATTGCGGTATCGGAGCGAGCGTGAAAAGATCGTAACCCCGCGTCTCCCCATTTGGGCAAGCTTGGCAGTCCAAAAATGGTGCCAGAAGGCGTCGTCTTGAACGTCTGGCACACCCGTATAGAACCGGGTTCCGCTCAGGTTCCACCCTTGCGCCTGGCAAACCGTCCGGGAAAGGCACAAAGGATCATAATTTGGGTAGGAGTAACCAAAGGCCTCCTTAGCGGCGTAGAACAGATTCTGCCCATCGATGAAAGTGCTGGCACGGGGAACTGCGGGGGGAGTCGGGGTCATTGCGACCCCCTAAAATAAATAACCCCGCCCGAGGCCTTTCGGCGTGTCGAGCGGGGGGCAGATACATCCTGAATCCACAAGAAAACATAGTACATGTGGGTCGCTAAGTCAAGCCCTATTTGCATTTTTTGGATTTCCCCCTCCACCAAACCCATACGGCGGTGGGTCCTCGCGTACCCGCATGGGCTGGGTGACGGCGTCCACCGACAGGTAGCACCGGATGGGGTCAGGTCTTGAATCTTGACTTTTCCCCTTCCTCGCATTCACCCGGTCGGCACCCAAGTGTCTTGACGCGCGCTTCGCGCCCCCCTGAAACACAAAACACCGGAGAGCATGCAATAGCTCATAGTCCAGAGTCGAGTGTCGAGTGATGTGTGGTGTCGCTCAGGTCCCGAATCTTGACATTCATCCTCGTCCATCCGGCCCGTCCCTAGATAGTTGAGAGCGGAGGGTCGAGAGTCCATAGATAGTCGAGAGTCGAGTGTTGAGAGTCGAAACCCAAAAGCCACTCTCATTCCCCTTGCCCCTCATCGAATCCGCTCTTCGGCCCACTCGACGACGGCCTCGGCGATCGCGACCGCCCTATCGTACTCCTGCCGCGTGATCGGTTCGGCAAGGCCTGGATAGCGCGTGACAACCGCAAAGCGAGTCAGGCGGCCCGCCTCCTTGACGCTTTCCGGAATAGGCTGGCCCGCTCCCTCGATCAAGCCAAGGAGCGCCGCAAGGTCATGCACATACGGAAACGGGATCCCGAAATGGACCAGCACCCCCTTGATGGCCTTCTCCGCCGCCTGCTGTGCATCAAAACAAAGATCTTCCAAAAAGACGCCGGTGAGCCGGATGTCCTCTTTGGCTCGTAGCAGATTACTCTTGGCCCTGTTCAACCATTCCGTTGCGGCCGTCACCGGTTCCGGTTCTCCGTTCGCGCGTCGTAAACCACCTCGCCCTCCCGCATTGCGGGGTAGATCACCAGGGCAAAGTCATCGCGATGCCGCTCGACATCTTCCGGCGTGACGACAACAACATCCACCGCCTGGCCAACCCCGAACAGGTTCATGTAGATCTCTTCTGTCAGCCGACCCCGGTGGATACCGCCGCCTTTGATAACCAGGAGGTCGACATCACTGTTGGGACCCATTTCCCCGCGAGCGGCCGACCCGAACAGAATGATCTTCTCTGGCTTCGCGACCTCGACGACGCGTTCGATGATCTCGTCCAATGTCTCCTGAGTGACCTGTCGATTGGCGATGGTCTTCTTCACCGTTCATACCTCACTGAGGGCAAGCAAAAAGCACCGGGGGGCGTGGGTGCCCATCCCGGGACCATAGGAGAGCAAATAGTCGAGTGTTGAGAGTTGAGGGAGTGACCAACCCCCCCATACTGCCTTCCCCTATCACCACCTAAGCGACGATCCTACCTTCCGAAAAGATCCTGAACGAGCGTCTCGCGAGTAATTTCCAAGTAGCGTGCTACGTCATGAAGAATGCCACTCAGGGTGCCAACCCGCAGGTGCTCGTGACGGGGAATGGTTATGTGATGTTCAGCGCCTTTGGTGGTTGATGTGAGGCGCACGTGGCTGCCTGTCTGCCTCATGATCTCGTAGCCATACCGCCGCAGGGCGGCGGCTAACGCTGCCCCGGACAGGTCTCGCGGAAGCCTCACGCGGGGATGACCTCATCCTTCACAAGGTGCAGGCGAATGATGCGTGGTCTTTCCCCTTCGTCGAAGTGGCAGCAGACCGCGTCCCGGACCATCGCCTTGATCTCCTCGAGGGTATCAGCCTGCGTGTAGATTGAGTAGCCCAGGGCCCTGGCCTCATAGCCGCCCTCCGGCGACTCCTCGACCGCAAATATGATCTCGCTTTCCGCCATCTATCACCTCCGTGGGACGATTATAACTGCCCAGCGCCGATCGGCAAAACCCAAAAACAGCAGGGGGTGGGGTCGACGGGTGGGGCCGGGGCTTCAATCTTGACACGTCCCGTTCCCCGCGTTCACCCGACCAGGAGCCAAATGGCCTGACCCGCGATGCGCGCCCCCCTCAAACACAAAGCACCGGGGGGCCACGGAGAGCTGAGAGCTGAGAGTGGAGGGTGGGGAGTGGAGAGCGACAACATTCGTCGGCCATCCGGCCCGTCCTTAGATAGTTGAGAGTCGAGAGTGGAGAGTCCATAGATCGTTGATAGTTGAGAGCCCATTCGGCAGGCTCAGGGCAGGTCGAGGGTCCATTGACGGTTCAGGGTTCACAGTCTGTCACAGCAACCACCGGAGGCGAAGCCTCTTTTGCCTCATTCCTCCTCACCGGCGAGTTCTCTCTCCAGTTTCTCCAGGGGAGGCAGCACCCGCGCGACGGCCTCCCGTAAGGACGGCAGCTCATGCTCGATCAGCCGCCACACCTCGTGAAGATCAACACCCTCATACTGATGGATCAACACGTTCCGAAAGGCCGCCAGACCGCGCCAGGGAATCGCAGGGTGCGCCTGTCGGTACTCCTCTGGAACCCGCCGGGCCGCCTCGCCGATGATCTCGAAGTTACGAATGACCGCGTCTTGAACCAACTGCTCGGCGAGAAAGGCCTCCTTGCCACCGGCGACGTACTTCACGATTCGCTCAGTACATTCCAGAATCTGGGCCAGGTAAACGCGCGGATCCTTCCTCACAGAGGCCTCGCCTCTCTCAGGATCCGACGACGCAGGAGCCAGTAGATGGAGTTTTCGGTGAGCACATCCACCTTGTGGCCGAGCAGCTCCTGCAGATCCAGGATCAGTTCTGTGTGATCGAGGAGACTCCGGCCAGGTTCCAAATCGACCAGCAGGTCGATATCGCTTGCCCCGTCCGCCTCGCCGCGTGCCGCCGAGCCAAAGACGCGGACATTCCGCGCGCCACGTTTCGCGGCGATGCGGAGGATTTCGTCCCGCTTCGACCTCAGTAGCTCCTCAACCGTCACGATCCAACTCCCTGTATTCTGTGTGCTTCCTCACAACGCCCGCCCACATTATACGGGCTCGGCGCGGACCGGCACAAACACAAAGCACCGGGGAGCCTGTGGGGCCCGCCCGGTGCTTTGGGATTGTGGGAGTATCCCGTTCCCTCTTCGTCCATCCTGCCCGTCCCCGTATCCCCCTAAGCTACGATGCCCGCTACTCTATTCCCCTCCGGCCCCTGTGTCAACCCTTCGACGAGTCCCCCCGTCATCGTGGTAAGCGCGTTTGTCAGACCCTGATCCGCCCTCACCTTGTCGTGGAGCCGGCGTATCGCCAGAGCGATGCTCGCGTAATCCCCCACCTTGAGTACCCCGGCGGTTTCCTTCAAGCGATAGCCACCGGGTCGGCGGCCGAGCGCCGTCTCCAGACCCAGGAGGGCGTTCGCCTTGCACGCATGTCGCATCGCGTTGTATCTGGACCCGGGTTTTTTCTTGACAGGTGAAAATCGCTGTGTTAAGAAAACCGTGTTTCTTTTTGACACCTCAGATAGGCGGCCCCCATCTCTGACATGCACATGTGGTTTCAGTCTTCCATCGTGGTAGTAGGCTTTGGTGGCTTCTGCCCCCGCTGGGGTGGCTGCTAAAGCGTCATTCCCAGCCGTCTGTGAAGCCACGGGGGCAGACGTTACGGTCCCCGTGGCTCTTTTTTTTGGTGCATGAGGCGCGACCCCTGAAGGGCGAAGGAGCCAGGAAGCGATGCTGAGCGAACTGCATGAAGAGCTTCGCCGGTCAGTCCGGGACTTCGTGGCGAAGGAGGTACTCCCGATCGCCGACGTGCTCGACCGGGAGGAGAAAGACATTCCCGACGAGATCATCACGCAGATGGCGGAGCTGGGCTACTTTGGCCTGGTGTTTCCGGCGGAAGGGGGAGGGGTCGGTCTCGATCACCTGGCGCTGGCCGTCGTGTCGGAGGAGCTCTCCCGGGGGTGGCTGAGCGTCGGGAGTGTCCTCACCAGAAACCTGATCACCGGCATGCTGATCCAGACCCACGGGACGGCGGAGCAGAAGCAACGGTATCTGCCGGGAATTGCCTCGGGGGAACTTCTCTCGGCCGCTGCCTTCACCGAGCCGGATGCGGGTTCCGACACGGCGGCGATCAGGGCTCGCGCCCGGCGGGACGGCGACCGCTATCTGATCACCGGGGCCAAGACGTGGTGCACCTTTGCCAACCGCGCCCGGATTCTCACGGTGTTGGCGAGGACCGATCCCGACCCGGCAAAACGCCACAAGGGGCTCAGCCTCTTCCTGGTCGAGAAGGAGCCCGGGGAGGCATTTGATCCCCCACGGATCGCCGGCGAACCGATTCCGACGGTCGGGTATCACGGCATGCATTGCTACACCCTCGGGTTTCAGGAGTGCCCCGTGCCGGCCGAGAACCTGATCGGGGGGACCGAGAACAGGGGTTTCTATCAGCTCATGGCGGCGTACGAGTCTGCGAGAATCCAGACGGCGGCCCGGGCCGTCGGCGTGGCGCAGGGGGCGTTCGACCTGGCGGTGAAATACGCGCGGGAGCGGCACCAGTTCGGGCAGCCGATATCCAACTTTCAGGCGATCCGGCACAAGTTGGCCGACATGGCCACGGAGATCCAGGCGGGGAGACAGCTCACCCACTACGCGGCAACAATGAAGGATACGGGCCGCCGGTGCGACCTGGAGGCCGGGATGGCCAAACTCTTCGCTGCCGACATGGTGGAGCGGGTCGCCTCTGAGGCCTTGCAGATCCACGGGGGGTACGGGTATTCCAAGGAGTATTCCATTCAGCGCTACTGGCGGGACGCCAGGCTGTTCCGGGTCTTCGAGGGGACCAGCGAGATTCAGCGCGAGGTCATCGGCAAGCGACTGGTCGAAGGGTAGCCCTTACGTATGCGTCGAAGGACGCGTCCACGCCCTTCCAGGGGAGGAAGCATTTTCAGGATGAACAAGAAGGAAAAGGATATTGCCGACGCCATGAGAGCCTGGGAGGAGCAGGTCCTGAAACCTACCCTGGCGCGGCGCCAGGAGCGGGGGGAGTTTCATACCTCGTCGGGGATCCCGGTGAAGCGTCTGTATACCCCAGAGGATACCGCCGACCTCGACGCGCTGGCCGTCGTAGGGTTCCCCGGGCAGTATCCGTACACGCGGGGGATCTACCCCACGATGTACCGCAGTCAGCTCTGGTCGATGCGCCAGTATGCCGGAATGGGGACGGCCGAGGAGAGCAACGAGCGGTTCCGGTACCTGCTGAAGGAGGGACAGACCGGTTTGAGCGTGGCCTTTGACCTTCCCACTCAGATGGGTCTCGACTCGGACAATCCGCTGGGCGAGGGAGAGGTGGGACAGGTGGGGGTCGCCATCGACTCCCTGGCCGACATGGAGACCCTCTTTGATGGCATTCCGTTGGATCGGGTGACGACCTCGATGACCATCAACGCCCCGGCGGCGATCCTGGTCGCCATGTATATCGCCGTGGGCGACCAGCAGCAGGTCCCTCGGGAGCGGCTGGCGGGCACCGTCCAGAACGACGTGCTCAAGGAGTATGTGGCGCGGGGGACCTACATCTTCCCCCCCGGCCCATCCCTCCGCCTGGCCGCCGATCTCATCGCGTACTGCGTGACGCATGTGCCCCGATGGAATCCCATCAGCATCAGCGGGTACCATATCCGTGATGCCGGTGCCTCCGCGGCCCAAGAGATGGGATTTACCCTGGCCAATGCCATCGCCTATATCGAGGCGGTGCGGCGGCGGGGTCTCGAAGTCGACGCCTTTGGCGCCCGCCTCTCGTGGATCTTCAACACCCACAACAACTTCTTCGAGGAGGTCGCCAAGTACCGGGCGTTACGCCGGATGTGGGCCCAACTCATGCGGGAGCGATTTGGAGCCACGGACCCTCGCACGTGGATGTTTCGGACCCATTCCCAGACGGGCGGCTCGACGCTGACGGCCCAGCAGCCGGAGAACAATATTATTCGGGCGGCCCTGCAGGCCCTGGCGGCGGTCCTGGGCGGGGTCCAGTCCCTGGCGCTGAGCTGCTTCGATGAGGCATTGGCGATCCCGACCGAGGAGGCCCAACGCATCGCCCTGCGGACACAACAGATCATCGCCTGTGAAACCGGCGTGGTCGATACCGTGGATCCGCTGGGCGGATCCTATTACGTCGAAACCCTCACGGACCAGCTCGAGGAAAAGGCCCGGGGCATCCTCGCGGAGGTCGAGGCCATGGGGGGATCGGTCCCTGCCATCGAGCGGGGTCATATGCAGCGGGCCATCCAGGAGGAGGCGTACCGATTCCAGCGCGAGGTCGAAGAAGGGAAACGGATCATCGTGGGGGTGAACCGCTTTTGCGACAGCGAGCAGCATCGGACCCCGATCTTTCGTGTCAACCCCGAGGCGGCCGAGAACCAGAAGGCGAAGCTCAGTGCCCTCCGGGGTCGGCGCAGTCATCGGGCTGTCCGGCAGGCCCTGGTGCACCTCCGGCAGGGCGCCCTCGGCGAGGAGAACCTGATGGAGCCGATCGTGGACGCGGTGAAGGCGTACGCAACGATCGGTGAGATCTGCGGTGTGCTTCGCGAGATCTTTGGGGAGTATAAGCCGCCGACGGGGCTCTAGGAAGGGAGGCGTCCCGGGACCCCAATAAAGGCGAGGAGTGGAGCATATGGACGAGGCGGTGGTCGTCAGCGCAGTCAGGACGCCGGTCGGGAAATTTGGCGGAAGCTTGAAGGACATACCTGCGACCACGCTGGGGGCCCTGGTCATCGGTGAGGCCGTCAAGCGGGCCAACCTGGAGCCGGCGCAGGTCGAATGGGTGATCATGGGGACCGCCCTTCAGGCCACGCAGGGTTTGGGCCCGGCTCGGAAGGCAGCGCTGGAGGCGGGGCTTCCCCCCGAGGTCTCGACCTATGCCGTGAATAAGGCCAGTGGCTCGGGCATCGAGTCGGTGGGGCTGGCGGCCCAGGCGATCTGGGCGGGCACCGCCGATGTTGTCGTCGCCGGCGGCATGGAGAACATGAGCCAGGCCCCCTTTCTCCTCACCCAGACCCGCTGGGGGCATCGGGTAGGCTCCTTTGAGACCATCGATCACCTCATCCACGACGGCCTGACCTGCCCCGGGACATCGCATCGCATGGGTGTTCTTGCCGAGCTGATGGCGGAGCGGTTTCGGATCAGTCGCGCAGAGCAGGATCAGTATGCTCTGCTAAGCCAGCAGCGCATGGCGGCGGCGGTCAAGGCGGGGAAATACAAGGACGAGATTCTCCCGGTTTCCGTCGCTCGGCCGAGGGGGGAGCCGGTCGTCGTGGCCCAAGACGAGCACCCGCGGCCGGATACGACCCTGGAGGGGCTGGCCAAGCTGAAGCCGGCCTTCAAGGAAGGGGGGACGGTGACGGCCGGGAACTCCTCGGGGATCAATGACGCGGCGGGAGCCGTCGTTGTGATGTCCATGCGCAAGGCGAGGGCGCTGAGTCTGAAACCCTGGTTCGGCATTCGCGCCTGGGCCCAGGGAAACGTCGAGCCGGCCCTCATGGCGATGGCCCCAGTGCCGGCGACCGAGCATGTGGTCTCCAAGGCGGGGCTCACGATGCCCGACATCGATCTCTTCGAGATCAACGAGGCCTTTGCGGTGAAGGTCATCGGTTGCGAGAGGAAACTGGGCATCGATCGGGCAAAGATCAACGTCCACGGGGGATCGATCGCCATCGGCCATCCCATCGGGGCCTGTGGCACGAGGATCTTCATTACGCTGTTGCACGCGCTGCAGGACCGGGGGTCGCGATACGGCGTCGCGACGATGGGGATCGGGGGCGGCGAGGGCAACGCCCTGCTCGTGGAGCGGCTCGACTCGCGGTAGAGTGACGGTGGACGTGAACGCGGAGTGTCTTCACGGGTCCCGAGGGACCCGTGACGATTTCCGGAGGGCTGAGGGATGGCGGAGAACCTGGAGCACAGGTTGGGGGAGGAGCTGAAGAAGGCCGAGCGTCGGGCCGAAAAGGCGATGGAGATGGCGCTGACGCCTCCCCAGGTCGAGGTGGGGGTGACCCCGCACGACGTGGTCTACCAGGAGAACAAGCTCCGGCTGCTCCACTACCATCCCGTGGCCGAGAAGGTCTCCCCCCTCCCCCTCCTCATGGTCCCGGCCATGATCAACCGGTACTACGTCCTGGATCTGAAACCGGGGCGGAGCCTCGTGGAGTATCTCCTCACCCGGGGGGTCGATGTCTACATGCTCGACTGGGGGATCCCGGGCCCGGAGGATCGGGCACTGACGTGGGATCACTACATTTCCGTCTACCTGCACAACGTGGTCCGGCAGGTGCGGAAGGAGTCCAGGGCGGAAGGGGTCTCCCTCCTGGGATACTGCATGGGGGGGACCATGACGGTGATCTACACCGCCCTCCATCCCGGCCTGGTCACGAATCTGATCACCCTGACGGCGCCGGTGAACTTCCACGATGAGGGCCTGCTCAGCCTGTGGACCAAGAAAGAATACTTTAATGTGGACAAGATGGTGGACGTTTTGGGCAACGTTCCGCCCCATGTGATGCAGGGCGCCTTTATGATGCTCAGGCCGATGGGCCAGCTCTCTAAACTGGTGAACCTCGCCGAGAAGCTGGACGATGACGAGTTTGTGGATTTGTTCTTCGCCATCGAGACCTGGGTCAACGATAACGTCCCCTTCCCGGGGGAAGCCTTCCGGAAGTATGTCAAGGACTGCTACCAGGAGAACCTCCTCTGCCAGAACAGGTTGAAGGTCAACGGCCGACGCGTTGATCTCAAGAAGATTGCCTGCCCGCTCCTGATCATCGCTGCGGCAAAGGACCACATCTGCCCTCCGGACTCGGCGGCGGTCCTGCGGGACCTCGTGTCGAGTCACGATAAAGAGGCCCGCATCCTCCCCGGCGGCCACGTGGGGGTCGTGTCGGGGGGTGCGGCCTCGAGACACCTCTGGCCGAGCCTCGGGGATTGGCTCGCCGCCCGGTCCGACCGCGCGTGACGAAGCCGTAACGCCTGGGGTGCGGCGGCGCCCCCTTTCCGGGCTATTTCCTGTCGGCGGAGTGTGCGCGACCGTCCGACGTCCTCAGGAGACGATCCACCGCGGCCTTGAGGCCCTCCACGTCGCGCTGGAGGACTGCGATCGCCTCCAGAATCCTCCCCACATCCTGGGTGGAGGGGAGGCTCATCGCGCGGAGGTACGCGTGGATCCCCCTATCGAGCTGCTCCTTCATGGTGAGGGAATGTTCTAGGGCCTTCCCCATGCTGGTGAGGAAGGCCGGGTTGCGGAACAGGGTATCCATGTGCTCCGACATGAACTTTTCCCAGGCAGCAAAGGTCTCCATGGTGCGATTTCCCCCCTTCCCCCCCGCGTGCGCCTTCTCGTGTCCCATGTGTTCCCTCCGCTGTGAAAAAAGCCCCGTCCTCCGGACGGGGCTTTTTTCAGCGCAGGCTCGTCTCAGCCCTTGAGGTTGTACAGATCCAAGATCTTTTCCGTGTAGGTCGTGGCCGTCTCCCGGGTTTCCCTCCCGGCCCGGTCCAGGAGATCCTGGACGGTTCCGGTGAACCGGGTGAGGGCCTCCACCTGGGCGTCCACCAGGCGGGCGACCTTTTCGCCCCCCTCCCAATAGAGGCTCATCGCCTTTTGGGGGATTCGCCCGGGGTCATTCGGAAGCTCCTGCGTTACCGCCCACTGCCGGTTCCAAAGCTCTTGGGCCTCTTCGGAGGCCCGGCGGATCGCCCCCTGGATGTTGCCGAGATACTGGACTCCTTCCCGCGCAATGGCGGCGCTCACATCGACCGTCCGTCCCGACAGGTCCCGATTGGCGTCACTCGCCAGGGAGAATGCCTCGACCGCCTTATTGAGGGTTTCGTTTAAGGCCTCGTTGGTCTTGGTGGTGATCTCTGCTACGGACTCCCGTACCATCGCTGTTCCCTCCATACCCTTGTGCTCTCCGGTCCCACGCGTGCTTCCCAGCCAACCTGGGAAGACCAGGACCGCTCGTTGAAGAATATAACACGATGCGTTATACCTGTCAAGCCATCTTTGCGCTTTGCATTAAAAAATAATGCGAGTGTTCAAGTTGCTGATATTGCGGGGAAATATGGCAAAATGTGGGGTATTTTATGGGCAGAACCGGCCGGTAACGCGGCGCGTTTTGGCCATGCCTGATTGCCGGCGACTGGCCGTGTGGCTACCGCCCCTTGAAGTGGGGCTGCCGCTTCTCGAGGAAGGCGGCGATCCCTTCTGTCCTGTCCTCGGTCCCAAAGCAGAGGGCGAAGGCCTGTGCCTCAAGGGCCAATCCACTTGTCAGTTCGGCCTCATGACCCTCATCGATCACCTTCTTGGCCACCTCGAGGGCCACCGCACCCTTGCCGATCACCTGCTGGGCGAATTTCCTCACCGCCGGTATGAGCTCGTCAGCCGGGAAGACCTTGTTCGCGAGGCCGATCCGGTAGGCCTCCTGGGCGTCGATGATCTCTCCGGTGTATATCAGTTCTTTCGCTCGCGGCTTGCCGATGAGGCGGGAGAGGCGTTGCGTGCCGCCCCCCCCAGGGATGAATCCCAGATTGATCTCCGGCTGGCCGAACCGGGCCCGATCCGAGGCAAAGATCAGGTCGCAGGCGAGGGCCAGCTCGCACCCGGCTCCCAGACAAAAGCCATTGACGGCTGCGATGACCGGCTTCTTGAGGCGCTCGATCCGGTTGAAGAGTGCCTGAAAGGCCTGGGAGGAGTGCAGGGCCTCCAGGGGGCTCATCTGCTGGAACTCGGTGATGTCGGCCCCTGCGGCGAAGGCCTTCTCCGCTGCCCCGGTCAGAACCACCACCCGGACATCGGGGTCTTGCTCGGCCTGGTCCAACACCGGGGCAAGCTCCTGGAGCATGATCCGATTCATCGCATTGAGCGCCTTGGGACGATTCAGGGTGATGAGGGCGACCCTCTCCGTGACCTCGTACCTGAGCGTCTGAAGCTCCATCGCTTATCCCTTTCTCGTCTGTTCGTACGCGTAAAAGCCCCGGCCCGTCTTCTGACCGAGGAAGCCTGCATCCACCATACGCACCAAGAGAGGACAGGGGCGGTACTTTGGTTCCCCGAAACCATCGCACAGGGTCCGCATGATTGCCAGGCAGACGTCGAGGCCGACCAGATCAGCCAAGGCCAGAGGGCCCATCGGGTGGTTCGCCCCGAGCTTCATCACATTGTCGATGGCCTCGGCGGTTCCGACCCCCTCCATCAGTGCGTAGATCGCCTCGTTGATCATCGGCAGGAGGATGCGATTCGCAAGGAAACCCGGATAATCAGCCGCCTCCACGGCGGTCTTGCCTAATCGCTCGGCCAGGTGGTGGGTGGCGGCAACCGTTGTGTCCTCGGTGGCGAAGCCCCGGATGATCTCGACCAACCGCATGACGGGAACGGGGTTGAAGAAGTGCATCCCGACGACCCGTGAAGGGGTGGACGTGGCTGCCGCGATCTTGGTGATGGAGATGGACGATGTATTCGTGGCCAGGATCACTTCGGGTCTGCACACCCGATCGAGTTCATGAAAAACGCCCTTCTTGACCGCATAGTCTTCGGCGACCGCCTCGATCACAAAGTCGGCAGCGGCACAATCGGAAAGGGCAGTCGTCAGGGTGAGGTGTGTGAGCATCTCCTCCTTTTGTGTCTCGGTCAGCTTCCCCTTCTCGACGCCCTTGGTGAAGCCAAAGGCAATCTGGTTTCGGGCCTTGTCGAGAATATCCTTTGCCACATCCTCGATGAGGACCTGGAAGCCCCCCTGGAGAGCCACCTGAGCGATCCCGTGTCCCATAGTCCCCGCACCGACGACACCAATAACCTTGATCTCCATCCCTCGATCCCTCCTTTCGGGGTCACATCTCGTTCGGGGTCCCGGCGTGGCGCAGTATCCTTCGCCCGTCAGACCCTCTCGACGATGAGGGCGATCCCCTCTCCGCCGCCGAGGCAGAGGGTGCAGAGTCCCCGTCGGGCCTGCCGTTCTTGCATGAGGTGCACCAGGGTGGTCAGGATGCGCGCTCCCGTGGCACCGATGGGATGCCCCAAGGCCACCACCCCCCCTTTGACGTTCACGCGATCCTCCGTCAGTCCCAGGATCTGGATGTTGGCTAAGGCCACCGCCGCAAAGGCTTCGTTGATTTCAAAGTAGTCAATGTCTCCGGCGTTCAAGCCGGTCTTCTTGAAGACCTCCTTGACGGCCTCTGCCGGTGCGATCGTGAACCACTCGGGGGCCAGGGCTGCCTGGGCACACCCCACGATCCGGGCCAACGGCGTGATCCCCAGGTGTGCGGCGCGCTTTCCCGACAGCAGCGTGACTGCTGCGGCCCCGTCGTTCACGGACGGGGCGTTCGCCGGCGTGATCGTTCCGCCTTCTTTGAAGACGGGCTTCAAGGTGGGGATCTTCTCCAGTGCGAGTCGGTTGGGTTCTTCATCCTCCTCCACGAGCGTCGTCTCACCCTTCCGCCCGGCGACCGGAACCGGGACGATCTCGGCGACAAATTGTCCCTCGTGCTGGGCGGTCAAGGCCCGCATGTAGCTCTGCAACGCATATCGATCCTGCTCCTCCCGAGAGAGATCGTATCGCTCCGCACACAGCTCCCCGCACATGCCGACATGCCTGTCGTTGAGGACGTCCCAGAGGCCATCGTGGATCATGCCGTCGATGAGTTGGCCATGCCCCAATCGATATCCGGTCCGGGCCTTGTCTAAGAGGTAGGGGGCTCGGCTCATGCTCTCCATGCCTCCCGCCACGATGACCTCCGCATCTCCACTCCGGATGGCCTGCGATGCCATCGTGACCGCCTTCAGGGCAGAACCGCACACCTTGTTGATTAAGGTTGCCCCGACCGACTCGGGTAGGCCAGCCGCGATCGCCGCTTGCCGCGCCGGGGCCATACCCAGCCCCGCGCTCACCACGTTGCCGAGATAGACCTCGTCCACCTGGGCCGGCTCGAGGTGCGCGCGACGCACCGCTTCGGCAACGACCAGCCCGCCTAACCGGGGCGCCGGTACCGACGCCAAGGTTCCGTTGAAGCTTCCGATCGGAGTCCGAACAGCGCTCCCGATGATCACGTCATCCATCGTGGGTCTCCTTCCCCTATCGTGCGATCTGCGGGTCTTGCCCGACGTGTGCTTCTCCGGCTCGTTTCTCATGTTGCCCTGCGATGTGTTGCTCGATCTCAGGACGACAGCGCGGGCAGCGAAGGCCGAGGTGGGAGCCGGGGTCCCAGCAGAATCTTTCCTTCAACGGTATGGTCCACAGGTGACCTCCTCCTCATTCGTCGTATTCATGAACGAGACACCGGGAACCTCTCTTCCATCCCCAACGCGGAGGCCTCGTGGGAAGGACTCGATTCGCAACCAATATAACACAATGCGTTATACAGTCAAGGGTTTTCGTTCGTGGCATTATCCTTCTCGTACGATGGGTCATGTTGCTGATTGTAAAGGCAAACAGAGGCATAAGTCTGGCGGGCAGCCCTTGCCCCTTTGGTGGCGGTTGGATCCACGTTCATCGGACGACCCTTCCGGGGATTCGTCCACGATTTTCCCTTCCCCCGACGGCAACCGAGACCGCTTCATACATACATCCCCCCGTTCACGTTCAGGACGTGGCCGGTGACGTAGCTCGCGTCCTCCGAGGCGAGAAAGACCACCGCCTTCCCCACGTCCTCCGGCCGCCCAAACCGTCGCAGGGGGATCCGGGCAAGTATTCTCTTCTTCAGGTCGTCGCGGATGCGGGCCACCATCTCGGTCTCGATGAACCCCGGGGCGACGGCATTGACGGTGATCCCCTCCGGGGCGAACTCCTTGGCCAAGGTTTTGGTCAAGCCGAGAAGCGCCGCCTTGGCCGCCGCATAGTTTGCCTGGCCGTAGTTCCCGATCTGACCAACGATGGACGAGATGTTGATGATCCTGCCGTAGCCCCGGGCCGTCATCCCGGGGAGGAACGCTTTCGTGCAGTTGAAGGCCCCGTCCAGATCGACCGAGAGCACGGCCTTCCACGTTTGATGATCCATCTTGGCGAAGCTCTTATCGCGATTCATGCCGGCGTTGTTCACCAGAATGTCCACCCGTTCGAAGCGCTGAAGTATCGCGTCCCGCATCCGAAGGACCTGCGCGGGATCACTGACATCGGCCTGAAAGGTCTCGGCGCCTCTCCCCGTCCCCTGGATCGCTCGAGCGACCTCCTGGGCCGCTGCCTCGTTCTGCTGGTAGTTGATGGCGACATCGGCCCCTTCCCCGGCCAATGCCGACGCGATCGCCCGGCCGATGCCTCGCGATCCGCCGGTGACGACGGCGACCCGTCCCTTCAGTTTCATCGCATCCCCCCCCGGTCCTGGGACCTGTCTTCGGCTGCAGTGGGACGCCTTGAGGCGCCTGCCTCCGGGCGCGACTATAGCACCACTTTGACATCGGGAGAAAGGTGTAAAGAGAGAGCGGCGCGCGACTCTCAGGTCAGGTCCGAGGTTATGACGCATCTGCTATGACGCAGGCGCTAAATTTGCTTGACACGGGGAGGTGTCATGGTGTAACCTATTAAAATGAAAGGTTGTATCCTTGTGTGGAGCGCTGCGCAAATACGGGGTCCAGGTGGCTCGTGGACCGGGGTCGGCCGTGCGGTGGGTTTGGCTGAGGAATGCAGCGGTTCGTGCACGAGGGGATGGTGCGTGGAGCTACGATGGTCGGCATAGGCATTAACGAGCTCGAGGTGGGGCAAAAAGCCGTGATCGTCAAAACCATCACGGCCGCGGATATTCGGCAGTTTGGCACCCTGACCGGAGATCTGAACCCCCTTCACACCGACCACGCCTTTGCCAGGAGGACGCCATTCGGCGAGCCCATCGCCCAAGGGATGTTCTCGGCGAGCGTGATCTCCGCGTGCATCGGCAGCCGGCTGCCCGGTCCCGGGACCATTTATCTCTCCCAGGAGCTTCGGTTTCTCCGGCCGGTGAAGATTGGCGATACGGTCATTGCCCGGATCGAGGTGACAGAGCTGATCAAGGAAAAGAACCGCGTTCGCCTCAGGACGACCCTTCACAATCAGCGGGGAGAGCAGGTGATCGAAGGCTCTGCCCTGGTCGTCGCGCCGACAGGGGACCACGGCAGACGAGACTGACCCGTGCGCCCTGCCCAACTCAGCCGCCTCGGGAGCGCTGCGGTGATCCTCAGGACACATCTTCCCGGGCGGGAATTCGCGTCAACATCGATGTCCTCGATGATCCGGGGCGCCACCCTCACGAGCGGCGGGCCTGGGTGCTCGTGGTGCGATGGGTGTGCCTGCGATCTGGTGGGGACGGCCGTCGCCGGGCTGCGGTCTTCTTCGCGGGGGCGGCCGGTGACGGTTGGGCCCCGGCCAAGGCCTGGAGCAGATCGCTGGTGGTAATGATCCCGACCAGGGTGGACCCTCGGACGAGACTGGCAGGGAGCCGATGCGATGATCGACCATGAGTCGTGCTGCCCTGTCGGTTCCGGCTTCCGGGGTCACGGTCACGACCTTTCGGGTCATGACGTCGCCGACCTGTGCCTGACCTCCCCAGTCTCGGAATCGCTCCTGCTCCTCGGGGAGGGCGAGGGACGACGGGGCCACCAGACGGAGATCTCGATCGGTGAACATCCCGACAAGCTGCTTCCCTTGGATGACCGGGAGGTGGCGGACCCTATGTCTCCGGATGATCTTCAGGGCGTCCCAAATGCTGTCGCTGGACTGGATGGTGATGGGATTCACCGTCATGTACCGTTCGACCGCCATCGTCTCCTCCTTCTGCGGTGTCGGATCTATCGTTCCTCCGGGAGTCGCCGGTGACGACGGCAACCTGCCCTGTAGGTCCCTTTCCCTTCCTCTGAATGGCTGGGTTCGACTCGCCATCGAGGCCGCATCACGTCTGTGCCTCTCGTGTCAGGCAGTACCACGCCTCGGTGACCAAATCATGGCCTAAAGGACGGTGCGCGACGGCTCCTGCGAAGGTGACTGTGATGTCCCTAGCTCCATTGAGAGCGGCGCGCCAGGACGTTCTCCCACGTGAGAAGGGGGGCATTCCGAGGATCGGGGCGACCATTTGCCCTGGGACATGGCTTTCATTGACAGGGCGGCGGAAGTCCCCTAGAATAAAAGCGTTAACTATACCGTGCTTCTGGCATAAGGGAAACCATGGGTATGAGAGCGATCCCACTCTGGATGCAAGACCTCAATGAGCGGATCGAGGCAGAGACCTCAAGCCTCTTCATCCTGCACCACAATATCGCCGATTACTTTCCTCTCGGTCAGGCCTTTCTCGCCTTCCCCGCCTTTCTCGCCGACTGGCTGAGGGAGACGAGTCCCGTCATTTTCTACAATCGGTCCACGGGCCTGCGCTTTCCCGATGAGGAGACCCAGCGCCGATTTCAGGAGGCGGCGGGTCTCGTGGTTCGTCGCGATCAGCGAGATGTGTCCTTGGAAGAGCAGCGAAGGCGGGCCTTGGTGGCATTGGGTGAGGCGACAAGTGCTGAGCCGCCCCCCCTCCCCACGCATCCCACCAAGGTTATCCCGCTCGTGGGGCAGGCCCTCCGGTCGGGGCGTCTCCGGAATGGGCGGCGGCGCGCGGTCGCTGTCCTGGAGTACGCGGAGAGTATCGCCCCGGCTGCCGATTTTTCCTGTATGAATGAGGATGATCGTACCAACCTGGTCGCCCTCCTCAGCCTCGCGACCGATCCGACGGTCCACGAGCAAGGGGGGGTGGTCCTGCTCACGGTGAGCAATCTGGCCGATCTGCACCCGGCCCTCCGGCAGCCGGGCGGTCGGGTCGAGGTGATCGAGGTCCCCCTTCCCGATGAGGCGGAGCGGCTCCAGTATATCGCGCACCTGCTGGATCAGGAGGGGGTGCGGATCGGCATGAGCGCGGAGGAGTTCGCGCGAGCGACCGCAGGACTGACCCGGCTCCATCTCGAACAGCTCTGTCGCCAGGCCAAGGCCAAGGGCGTTCCCCTGACGTTTGAAGAGATCAAGCGGCGCAAGCGGGAGATCCTGCGCCACGAGTTGTACGGGATGGTCGAGCTGGTTGAGCCGGGCTTCGCATTAGAGAGCATCGGTGGGCTCGCCGCGGTCAAACAGTTCTTCCGGGAGGTGGTCCAGGCCATTCGGGATGGGGACCTCAAGATGGTCCCCCGCGGCATTACGCTGGTGGGTCCTCCTGGGGTGGGAAAGACGGCGGTGGCCGAGGCCTTGGCAAAGGAGTGCGGCTTCAGCTTCGTCAAGATCACCAACCCCCGGGAGAAGTGGGTGGGCGCCTCGGAGCGAAACTTCTGGAAGATTCTACAGGCCCTTCGGTCGTTGACCCCGCTGGTGGTGCTGGAGGACGAGGCAGACCAGAGCGAGCAGTCCCGGGATGAGATGAGTGGCGACTCTGGCGTGACCAACCGGCTTCGTCAGATGCGCTTTGAATTCACGGGCGACCCCACCATCCAGGGGAAGGTCCTGTGGATCCGGATCACGAACCGTCCGGACAGGCTGGATCCGGCCGAACGCCGCTCGGGCCGGTTTAGCGAGCGGATTCCTCTGCTGATGCCGGATGCGGATGAGCGGGTCGCCATCTTCACGGTCATGCCGAAGCGGTACGGCTTTGCCACCACGGCGGTCGATTTTCGGGCGATGGTGGACCTCTGCGCACAGCGGTTCCCCGGACAGATCACGGGCGCCGACATCGAGGAGATTTCTCTCAGGGCGTACCGCCATGCCAGGGTTCGCGGGGCGACGGCAGTGGCGGAGGACGACTACGGCTGGGCGATTGAGGATTTCATTCCCTCCCAGTCGGCGGAGTTGATCCGTCAGCAAGAGCTCATGGCAGTCGTCCACTGTTCCTCTCGTCGCTTCTTGCCCGAGCGGTACCGGGACATCGGGGTGGGGGAGATCCGGTCCCTCGGATAGGGCGTGGAGCAGGCATCGATGGGGGAGTATATCCAGATCGAGGGAGACGTGGTTCGGCTCCTCCGGCACGGGGGCCGGGCGGGGGCGGTTGTTGACCGGGAGGTATCGCTCCGGACATTTCTTCAGGCCCTCCTCCGCGCCGCAGACGGGTCCCGCCGCCTCCCCCTTCTTCCCGTTGGGACGCGCTTCATCCTGGGCCGGGAGCCGGATCTCTTGATCGCGGTGGAGCAGCCCCCCCAGGTCCGTCACGTCACCTGGCGGCCGGGCGGGGCGCCGGGAGCGGCCCGGGATTATCCCTTGGCCTTTCCCTATATCCTCTACCTGGTGCTCTTCCACCAGGGAGCCTTCGAGGAGATGCGCATCTATTACCGCCCCGCCCCTCTCACCGCGGACAGCGATCCCCTCTACCTGTCGAACCTGTGGAATGTGTCCTCGACGGAGACCCCCATGGCGAAGTGTCGTGCCTGTCTGCAGGGTCGGCCCCCCTTCGACGAGCTGACCCTGGCCGCCCAGGTGCGGGGCGTCATCGAGTTCTTCTGGGGGACCGGCTTCAATCGGGCGATCGACGAGAGTTGCTTCCTGCGGGCCGCAAAGCGGGATAGCCGGATTGCCACCCTGGAGGCGTGGGAGCGGGCGAGTCGGTGCGACCCCCTCTTTCCCCTCGACGTGGATTGGGAGCCGGTGGGGAAGGGTCTCAAGGAGACGGCGGAGGAGCTCATGGCCTGGCGGGGGAAACCGGCTGCGATCGAGGATGCGGCGGATCTGGCCGACCTGATCTATCGGGTTATGGAGGGGTAAGGGGTGTTCCCGATCTATGTGAAGGAGGCGGGATTCCGCGAGCCTGAGGAGCCGATCTACTATCTGGTGAGCCGCAGTGGGCTCTTCCAGGTCAAGCGGACCCCGGTTTTTTGCTCCACGATTCGAGTTCCGGGGCTCCTGTGGCTCGAGGAAGAGGTAGAAGGGGTGGAGTTCCTGCTTCCGGTCATCCCGGCGAAAATCCTGGGGGAAAGCATGGCCTTCTTCCGCGAGGTCTTTCGCAAGTACCGCGCCGAGGCTGCCGTCCTCCTCTATCGCAGGGAGGCGGCGGGGGAGTACGAAATTCGCATTCCCCCCCAGCAGGTGGCGGGAGGTCATTGCCGGTATGAGGTCGGTCCCAATCCCCCCGGCTGTCTCCGGGTGGGGACCATGCACAGCCACGGGGCAGCCGAAGCCTTTCATTCGGAACTCGATGATGTCGACGAGCAGTACGATGACGGGCTCCATGTGACCATCGGGTCTATCCACGCCAAACCCACCGTCTCCTGTTCCCTCGTCGTGGACGGCCGGCGCTTCGACCTCCGGCCCGAGGCGGTGCTCGAGGTGATGCCCTGGCAGCTGGAACCGACGATCCGGCTCGAGGATTCGGAACGGGTGACCGCCGAGCCGCCGCCCGGGGATTCGGATCCGAGCGGCCGGCCCTCCGCCATCTAACCAAGCAGTCGGCAGTCAGCAATCAGCTATCCGCACTCAGATGCTGAAAAAGCTGACCGCTGACGGCTGGGAGCTGACAGCTATGCGTGAAATCAAGGTGATTGGCATTGGCGGGATTGGCTGTGCCCTGCTCCCGTTCCTGGCCCGGTATCTGAATTATCGGGGGGAGCGGGCCCGCGTCACCCTCATTGACGGGGATGAGTTCGAGCGGGCCAATGCGGACCGGCAGGCCTTTGGGACGCTGGGGAATAAGGCGAAGGTCACGGCTGCCGAAATGGCCAGACAGTTTCAGCGCCTCTCCTTCCGGGCCATCCCCGAATATATCACCGAGGCGAACATTGGCCAGTTCATCCAGGGGGGGGACATGATTTTTCTGGCGGTGGATAATCACAAGACGCGGAAGCTGGTGAGTGATTACTGCGAAAAACTGGCAACGGTGACGTTGATTTCCGGGGGGAATGATTTCACCGACGGAAATGTTCAGGTCCATATTCGAGAGGGAGGTAAGGACCGGACCGCGCCGATCACGCAGTTTCATCCCGAGATCCGGAACCCCCGCGATCGCTCGCCTGCGGAGATGTCGTGTGAGGAGCTGATGGAGCGCGGAGCGCCCCAGCTCTTGTTTACGAATCTCGCTGTTGCGTCCGCCATGCTCAATGCCTTCTATGGCGTCCGCGAAGGGAAGCTGCGGTACGGCGAGGTCTACCTCGATATTGTCGAGGGCAAGAGTAACCCAGTCAAGCGCCAGGGAGAGGGAACGCAATGACCGAACCACTCAAGCAGGCGACGCGGGTTCGTGCGGGGTCCCCCACGCAGGCGCAGGAGCCGGTGCGGGTCATCTATGGGGTCCACTCGCTCGAGGTGAACATCGCGGGGCGAAGCGTGGGAGACGTCCGTGCCGCGTTGCGGCAGGCTTTGAACATCGGCCCCCAGGCGGTCGCGGTGGTCGGGGGCCGGGAGGTCGTGGAGAGCTACCTCCTGCAGGCCGGTGAGGTTTTGGAGTTTGTCCGACTGGCTGGCGAGAAGGGCGTGGGAGATCTGTGGCCGGGCCCTGGCGGTTCTGGCCGGGCCCGGTAGGCGAGCCGTCCCTCGGCGCCGGACTGGGGGTGGGTTCCTGGAGCGGTCGCTCCTGATGACGGCGGAGGCGGATGGGTGAGGAAAGAGGGAGACGATCGGCGGAAGTTGCCCCGATTCCGGATTATCAGCGTCGGGGGCTCCATCACAACACCGGTAGAGGCGGACGTCCTGAACCTGAGCATGGGTGGGGCACTGGTCGAGCACCAGGGTACGTTGCGTGTCGGATCCGAGTGTACCCTGAACGTTCCCCTGGCTGGCGCCCCGGTGAATATCAGGTGCCACGTGGCCCACAGTACCGTCGACCACCGGGCGACCGGACCTGCGGGGGAGGGTCTGCTTTTTTACCGCACGGGCCTGGAGTTTCTCGAGCTTTCTCGAGAGGCCAAGGAAATCCTGGCGACGCTGATCCGCTCTTACGGCGAGGGGGGAGAGGGGGGATAACCTCAGAGAGCGAGGGGGCGCAAGAGCGTGAAGCAGATCCCGACCGACAGGGGAACGGTGATGTTGTCATCCAGTGGCAGGGGGAGGCATTCGGTGACCGCACCGATCACGGCCCCTCCCAGGGCCACGGCGGGGTGGAAGAAGGGGAGCGTCACCAGGAAGGCCGTCATCAGGAAGGCCCCCGTCCCCGACAGGGTCTTCCTCTGGCGCAACCGGTAGCCACCGAGGGCCTGGCCGACGACCGATGCGGCGGTGTCGCCGCAGGCGAGGACCAGGAGGGCTGCCACAGCGACGGTCCGGTCGAACACCAGAATCGTCACCCAGCAGGACAGCAGGTAATACGTGGCCCCGGTGGGACGGCTCTCCTCTCCAGGTCGCATCGCTCCGCGAAACCAGCGGAGAAACCAGTGATTCACGGCGGGAACCCACAGGCGCAGGACATCTGCCGCGAGAAAGGGAAGGCCGAGGCCGCCCAGGATGAGGAGGGCGTGCGGTTTGGTCGGGTCGAGCAACAGGTAGAGGAGAGGAATGAGACCGCCGACGAGGTGAACGACCTTGCGAGCCGACTCGACGGATGGAAGCCGCACTCGTCCCCTCCGTATTCGGAATCGCCGCAACCCTGGTATTACAGGGACTGCCCGTAGCGGATTGTCTCCACGACCTCTATGATCCTCCGATAGTCCTCGATCACGTGCCGGAGGGCCGGCGTCTCCACAGGACCCGGGGGCTGCTCCATCCCTTGGGGGGCGCCTTCTCCGCACGGGTCCGCCGGACGAGTACGGATTCGAGGGCCACCGTCCCCGTGAGGGGGCTACAGCCCGTGAAGAGACTCCGGAGCGGATCTTCCCACCGTCGGAGGTTCAGATCCTCGGTTCGCCGGGCCATCCGGCCCGCCGTCAGCCGCCGGCTCTCCCCATATCATAAGGGGAGTGGGTAGTCAACGTGTTCGCCCAAGCCGTACGGGACGTTCCCCCCCCGGGTGTGGGCTTGCCGGTGCGGGAAACGGCGTCGCGTGTGGACGGTTAATCGAGATAAATCCGGAGGGTACGACCGGGATGGATGAGGGAGCCGTGCAGGTTGTTCCAGCGCTCGAGGTCATGGGGGTTTACCTGATGGGCGCGGGCAATCTCCCAGAGGTTATCGCCCGGCTTGACGATGTACGTGACATACTCCACGGCGGATCCCGCCGTCGTGGGGCGTTTGGTTTTGCGGCGTCTGGCCAGGGTGATGGTTGGCACCGGGACGCTGATGCGGGTGCCGGCCCGGATCCGGTGAGGGCTCCTCAGCCGGTTCATCTCCATCAGGACCGGCACGGTGGTTCGGTATCGCTGGGCGATGGTGGAAAGGGTCTCCCCCCGCCGAATCCGGTGCCGGCGCCATGCGACCCGACGCGCCTTCGGAAGCCGCGCGAGGGCCTCGAGGAAGGTGGCTTTGCTTCCGGGGGGAAGGTTCAGGAGGTAGCCCTTTTGGGGAGGAGTCACGAGACGCCTGAGTTCGGGGTTCAGGTTCCTCAGTTCCTCGGTGCTCACCCTTGCCGCCTTGGCGAGCAGCCGAAGATCCGTGGGCTGGGGCAGGGTGACCTGATCCACCTGCCACGGCCGCTCCACGGGTGGGATGAAGCCATACCCTTCGGGATCCTTGGCGATAATGGTCATTGCCATGAAGGCGGGAACGTAGAACTTGGTCTCTCGCGGGAGCTTGAGCCGCCAGAAATCGGTGGTCTTCTGGCGCTTCATGGCTCGGAGGACTTTTCCTTCCCCCGCGTTGTATGCGGCGATGGCGAGCGGCCAGGATCCAAAGATGGAATAGAGGTCCGAGAGGTACTCCGCTGCCGCCCTTGTGGCTTTCGCCGGGTCCCGGCGTTCGTCCACCCACCAGTTTCTCGTCAGGCCGTATTTCCGGGCGGTCCCCCTGATGAACTGCCAGATCCCGACCGCCCTCGCCCGGGAGTAGGCGTAGAGCTTGAAGCTACTCTCGATATAGGCGAGGTTGATCAGGTCTTGGGGGAGCCCCTTCTCCGCAAAGATCTGGCGCATCAACGGAAGGTATCGCCCGGAGCGCTCGAGGGCCGCGGCGATCTGATCCCGCTTCGTGGTGGTCAGGAGCTCGACATAGGCGTGCACCTCGGCGTTGATTTCCATGGGGATGTCGTACGTTGTCTCCGGTTTCCACGGCGGCGGCACGGCGGGGATCGCCAGTTCGATACCGCTGACATCCTCGGGGCTCACCAACAGGGCTTCCCCTTCCGAGGGGATCGCACTCATCGCGCGAATCGCGGCCAACTCATCCGACAGCGCCTCCATCTCGTTGAGCACGTCTTCGCGGCGGCGCCTGGCTTCCGGCGTCAGGGCGGCCCCGTCGCTGAGCAGAAGAGCCCGCGCCCGCGTAAGCAGGGTCGTCGCCGCAGCGTCGCGGCCTCTTTCCTCCTCGTGTCTGGCCTGTTGGAGCAGCTCCCGTGCCTCGGTCAGTGGGGGATCGTCTGACGGGCTCTCCTGTGCCTCGAGGGGAGGAGAGGGGAGGAGAGGGGAGGAGGTGGCCACGGTGATTCTGGGTGGTTGTGGCGGATGGGGTGGCGCATCAGGATCGGTATCGGAGGCCGGGGCGGTCGGGTGAGATTGCTGTTGTGGTGATGCAGTCGGCGGCGAATGCAGAGGGAGAAGCGTACAGCCTGAGAGGGAAAGAATGGTGGCGATCGCAATGAACCCCGTCAACAAGCGATTACGCTGCACCCGTTCCTCCCCCGAGTTCCGAGCTAGACGGCACCTCATCGCCCCGGCGCCCAAGGGCTTGCTGGAGGGCGGGAAGGGCGCATTGCGTGGCTTTATACCCTTCTTCCTCGATCATGTCAAGCGCTTCAAAGGCAAACACCCCGTGCGACTCAATCTCCGCCGAGGTCACATGAACGACGGTCGCCCCCTGCGCCTCGGAGCACTCAATCTCCCGAAGGCTCGACAGCCGATACATGTCTCGACACACACGCCACACGACCTCTCCCACCTTTCCCTGCCCGCGCCGGAGGGGGGGGCCGAGGTTCACCGCCACAATTACTCGCCCCCCCCTTTTCACCGCTTCTGAGACCGGGAGGTTGCCGCTCAGACCGCCGTCCAGGTAGTATGCGTTGCCCACGCGCACCGGCGGGTGGGTCGGGACGGCCGTGCTGGCCAGGATCGCCTCCGCCACCGACTCGGTCGGGTGGTCCCCAAAAACCACCCGCCCCGGTGGAACGAGGCGGGTCGCCGCGACATAGAGGGGAAGACGGAGTTGGTTAAAGGTCACGCCCTTCAGTTCAAGCATATCTTCGATGAAGCGACGTCGCTCGTCGTACGAGATGAGACGCCACGCATCCAACAGATGCTTCCCCTTGGCGGAGAGATCACCGTGCATTGTCCGTGCCAAGTTAGAGAGGTGTGCCAGGGCGGCCGCGGTCCCCCCTTCCTTGCAAAACCAGCCGCCGATGATCGCACCGATGCTGACGCCTACGACCCGCTCTGGGACCAGCTGGGCCTCCGACAGGGCCCGCCAGACCCCCAAGTGGGCAGCCCCCCGGGCCAAGCCGCCAGCCAAGATGAGGCTGAACCGGGTGGGGGGGGATGGTCGTGAAGGTGGAAGGCGGGGGGGGTTCACCGGGACCCGGGGGGGGCGGTGGAGTCATCGATCCAGGAGAGGTACTCGGGAAGGCCAGCGGTGATAGGGAAGGAGATGATCTCAGGGACCGTATAGGAGTGAAGGGCTCTCACCAGGGCCTGGAGCTTGGGGAAGAGATCGGCCCGCCCCTTCCCGATCAGTAACACCTCCGTCTCTTCCTGGACCTTTCCCTCCCACCAGAAGAAGGATCGAACGGCCGGGACCACATTGACGCAGGCGGCAAGCCGCTCCTCCAGCAGGGACCGCGCGATCCGCTCTCCCTCCTCCGCTGAGGCAGTGGTAATGAAAAAGACGATGTGCGTCACTGGCCCTTCGCCTTCGCCCATAACGGCGTGCACCGCTTACTCGGGTTTCTCGACCACAGGGATCGAAAGGGTGAGAGTCTCCTGTTCCCGCCGGATCACCAGCGAGAGCGTGCTTCCGACGACCGCCTCGGCCACGAGTCGGCGGACCTCCTCGGGTGTCCGGACCTTCTGCTCCCCGACGCCGGTGATCACGTCTCCCGGTTTCAGCCCGGATCCGGCTCCGGGCCCATTCGGGGCCACGTGGGTGACGAGGATTCCGGTGTCCGGTACGACCTTGAGGGCGCGGGCGACGTCCGCGGTGAGCGAATGGAGGCCGATCCCCAGCCATCCCCGGACCACCCGTCCGTTCGCAATGAGGTCCCGGGCGATCCGCTTGGCCAGGTTGATCGGAATGGCAAAGCCGATCCCCTGTGCCGACGCAACGATGGCGGTGTTGATCCCGACCACCTCTCCCCTGACATTGAGCAGCGGCCCACCGGAGTTGCCGGGATTGATCGAGGCGTCGGTCTGGATGAAGTTTTCGTAGCCGACGACCCCGAGTTCGGATCGGCCCGTGGCGCTGATGACCCCGACCGTGACTGTGTGATCGAGCCCGAAGGGGTTGCCGATGGCCAATACCCATTCTCCAACCCGGAGCCGGTCAGAGTTTCCCAGGATCGCTGCCGGGAGGTCTCGATTGCTGTCGACTCGGATGACTGCCAGGTCGGTCTTGGGGTCCCGCCCCACCACCGTGGCGTTGAGCTCTTCCTTGGTGTTGAGACGCACGGTAATTCGGGCCGGTTCCTTGACCACATGATCGTTGGTGAGGATGTAGCCCCCTCGGCTGATGATCACCCCGGAGCCCAGGCTGATCCGGGGGTCGCTCGTCTTGGGCCGGGCCGGCAGGGACTTGAAGAATTCGCGAAAGAAGGGGTCCGGCTGGAGTGGCCGCGGGAGTGGGCCACGCCTTTCCCCCGAGCCCCCTTCGCTTCTGATATTCACGACCGCCGGGGTGGCCAGGACGGCGGCGTCCGTGAAGGGCGAGACGTTCTTTGTTTTCGAGACGACACGAGGGGGTTGCGGGGGAGAGCGGAAGAGATACCCTGCACTATAGGCTCCCGCCAAGAAAGAGACGCCAACGATCACGAGGAGGCCCGCTGCCTCCTTCTTCTGTCTCAGGAGCCACATGCCCACCTCACAGGGTCCTCCTACTGTAGAGAAACGGGCAAAAGCTGTCAAGTTCGTCTCGGCCTGGACGCCGATGCTGATCTCGTTCCGCCTGGAAGGAGGAGGAGGAAGCCGGGTCAGGTCCCCCTGGCGAGTTCACTCCAAAGGCGAAGAGTGGCAGATGTGGCCGTGGCGGTCCGGCTAGAAAATTTGAAAACACAATTTAAACAAATAGTTACAGTGTATGTGCAGACTTGACAATAATAGACTCAAGTTTTATACTCTACCATGAGTAAGAGTCTGTGGAGCTACGTTCCGGGTACTCTCTATCAAAGGAGGTTCTGAGGTGGCAAGGGTTATTGGGATTGATCTGGGGACGACGAATTCGGTTGTATCGGTCATGGAAGGGGGGGAGCCGACTGTTATCCCAAATGCGGAGGGGGCGAGACTGACTCCGTCGGTCGTGGCGTTCACCAAGGACGGGGAGCGACTGGTGGGGCAGGTGGCCAAGCGTCAGGCCATCACGAACCCGGAAAATACGGTCTCTTCCATCAAGCGGTTCATGGGGCGCCGGTACGAGGAGGTGCTCCACGAGATCAAGCTCGTTCCCTACAAGGTGGTGAAGGGCTCCGGCGGGGATGCCCGGGTGGAGGCCCGGGAGAAGCAGTATTCACCTCCCGAGATCTCGGCCATGGTCCTGCAGAAGCTCAAGACGGATGCCGAGGCGTACCTGGGGGACAAGGTCACCAAAGCGGTCATCACCGTGCCCGCCTACTTCAATGATAGCCAGCGGCAGGCCACCAAGGATGCGGGGGTGATCGCCGGGCTGGAGGTGCTCCGGATAATCAACGAACCGACGGCGGCCTCATTGGCCTACGGCCTCGAGAAGAAGAAGGACGAGAAGATTGCCGTCTTCGATTTAGGAGGCGGAACGTTTGACATCTCGATTTTGGAGATCGGGGAGGGGGTCTTCGAGGTCAAGGCGACCAACGGGGATACCCACCTAGGCGGCGATGACTTCGACCAGCGGATTATCGACTGGATCGTCGCGGAGTTCAAGAAGGATCAGGGGATCGACCTCAGCAAGGATCGGATGGCGCTCCAGCGCTTGAAAGAGGCGGCGGAGAAGGCCAAGTGTGAACTGTCGACCATTATGGAGACCGAGATCAATCTCCCCTTCATCACGGCCGATGCCTCGGGACCGAAGCATCTGAGCATGAAGCTCACCCGGGCGAAGTTGGAGCAGCTGGTGGAGGATCTCATTGACCGGACCATGGGTCCCGTACGCCAATGCCTGGCGGATGCCAAGCTCCAGTCGGGACAGATCGATGAAGTCATCCTGGTCGGGGGACAGATTCGGATGCCCCGGGTCCAGCAGGCGGTGAAGGAGCTCTTTGGCAAGGACCCCCACAAGGGGGTCAATCCCGACGAGGTGGTGGCGATCGGGGCCGCGATCCAAGCCGGGGTGCTGGCCGGTGACGTCCGGGATGTGGTTCTTCTCGATGTAACACCCCTCTCGCTGGGGATCGAGACCCTGGGGAGCGTGATGACGCGACTCATCGAGCGGAATACCACGATCCCCACCCAAAAGAGTGAGATCTTCACCACGGCGGCAGATAATCAGACCTCGGTCGAGATCCATGTGCTCCAAGGGGAGCGGGAGATGGCCCGTGACAACCGCACGTTAGGCCAGTTTCACCTGGTGGGGATTCCGCCGGCGCCCCGGGGGATTCCCCAGATCGAGGTGACCTTCGACATCGATGCCAATGGCATTTTGAATGTCGGTGCGAAGGATACGGCGACCGGCAGGGAGCAGAAGATCACGATCACGCATTCGAGCGGCTTGAATAAGGACGAGATCGATCGGATGGTGAAGGAGGCCGAGTCGCACGCTGCGGAGGATAAGGAACGTCGGCAGGAGATCGAGGCACGGAACCAGCTCGATACGCTGGTCTATACCACGGAAAAGATGGTCAACGAGAACCGGGAAAAGATCCCGGTGGCCGAGGTCTCCAGCATCGACGAGGCACTGCAAGAGGGGAAGAAGGCCCTCGAATCGGGCAACACGGATCAGATCCGTCAGGCCATCGATCGGATCACCAAGGCCTCGCACAAGATGGCCGAGGCCATGTACCAGCGGGCCCAGAGTCAACAGCAGACCCCTGAAGGGCAGGCCGCCGGCGAGCAGGCCGCCGGCGAGCAGGCCGCCGGTGGGGATCGCCCATCCGAGGGTGAGGTCGTGGACGCCGAGTTTGAGGACCTCGATGGTGAGAAGAAGAAGTAGCAGGGAGCACTGAGCGGGAGGTACGGAGGAAGGAGGGAATCGGCAATGGCAATTGTGCGGTGGGATCCGTTTCAGGACTTGGTCTCGCTCCAGGACCGGATGAACCGGTTCTTCGAGCAGACGATGGCCCGCTCCCGGGGAGATCGGGAGGGGGTCGTGGCCGGCACCTGGGCCCCTGCCGTGGACATCTACGAGACGGCCGATAGTGTCGTGCTGAAGGCGGAACTCCCCGGTCTGACCAAGGATGATATTGACATGCAGGTTCGGGACAACATCTTGACCCTCAAGGGAGAGCGGCGTTTGGAGAAGGAGGTCAAGGAGGAGAACTACCTTCGGGTGGAGCGCGCCTACGGGAATTTCCAGCGGGCCTTCACCATACCGGCTGCCGTGCAGGCCGACAAGATCCGGGCCGTATTCAAAGATGGGATCTTGGAAGTGAACATCCCCAAGGCGGAGGAGGCCAAGCCGAAGCAGATCAAGATCGAGGTGAAGTGATTCACCGTCCACCGTCCGACGTCGGGCACCGACGGGGCGTCTGTGGTGCGGGTGGTGCGATGGCGAACACGGATGGGGGGTGCGCGGTCCGTGTTGCCAGAGCGGCGGCGCAGCCGGGAGCCGTCGCGGTGGAGGCTGCCGAAGCGATGGCGAGATCGCAGGGCCCATGACCTCGACAGAGAGGGAATGGGTCCGTGTCTCCTTTCACGGGTAGGTGGCGATGGCCAAACGGGACTACTATGAGGTTCTCGGGGTTCCTCGCAGCGCCTCGGAGCGGGAGATCAAGCGAACGTATCGAAAGCTCGCTCGAAAGTATCATCCCGATGTCAACCCGGGAGATGCAAAAGCGGAGGCAAGGTTCAAGGAGATTACCGAGGCGTACGAGGTCCTGAGTCATCCAGCCAAGCGCCGACAGTACGATCAGTTCGGCCATCAGCCGTTTGCCTCGGCAGCCTCGGAGGGGGCCGGTCCGGGATTCGGGTTCGACTTTGGCCCCTTCACCGGGTTTACCCGGCACGGCTTCGGCGGGATGGGGGATATCTTTTCGGATCTCTTTGGCGGCCGGCCAGGGGCAGCTACGGATCCTCAGAAAGGCGAGGACCTGCACTACTCCATCGACCTGGACTTTGAGGACGCGATTCGGGGACTCTCGACGGAGATCACCCTGCAAAAGCGTTCGACCTGTGAGGTCTGTCGGGGAAGCGGCGCGGCGCCCGGGTCCGCCCCCCAGTCCTGTCCCGACTGCGGGGGGAGCGGACACCAACAGATCTCTCGGGGGATCCTGAGTACGATATCTCCCTGCCCCCGGTGTCGGGGAAGCGGGAAGGTAGTCGTGAAACCCTGTGGAACGTGTGGCGGCAGGGGGACGGTCTATCGCACCGAACGGCTCAAGGTCAAGGTCCCGCCCGGCGTGGACACCGGCGCGCGCATTCGCCTCGCCGGCAAGGGGGAGCCGGGGCTGCACGGGGGACCGCCCGGGGATCTGTACGTGATCACCCGGGTTCACCCCCATCCGTTCTTTGAGCGGAAGGGAGATAACATCTACTGTGCCATTCCCGTCACCATTACGGAGGCGGCGCTCGGGGCGCGGGTCGAGGTGCCCACGGTGGACGGAATGGCCACCATGGCGATTCCTCCCGGAACCTCGAGTGGCCGGGTCTTCCGGTTGAGAGAAAAAGGCGTGCCGCGTCTCAAGGGTGGTGGACGGGGGGATCAGTACGTGACCGTGAAGGTCATCGTTCCCCAGAATCTGGATGACCGGTCTCAGCAGCTCCTGCGGGAGTTCGCCCGGTTGAATCCGATGGACCCCAGGGGAGACCTGAAGACTTAGGGAAGCGGTCAGCAGTCGGCGGGGCCACGGAAGGGCCCGAGGGAGCGTACGGGGCGGGGCCCGGGACGGTCCGGAGGGAGTGGCGGATATGCCGAAAAAAAGAACGAAGCCGCTCTACATGATCAGCGTGGTGGCGGAGATGTTTCATATCCACCCCCAGACCCTCAGGACGTACGAGCGGGAGGGGCTGATCCGGCCTGCGAGGTCGCAGGGAAACACCCGCCTCTACTCCCAGGAAGATGTGGAGCGGATCGAGCTTATCCTGCGCCTGACCAATGACCTCGGGGTCAATCTGGCAGGGGTCGAGGTGATCCTCAACATGCGGGAGCGCATGGACCAGGTCCGCCGGGAGATGGCAGAAGCCTTCGAGGCAATGCTTCGGGCCGTGGGGGAGGAGTTGGTCCATCGCCGGCAGGGCCCGGGCCTGGTCCCGGTGGGGCGGCGGGGTTTGAGCCGGCGGACCCCGCCTCAGCGAGGGGAATCCCCTTGACACGCTCGGCATGGTGCTCTACGGTGCTGAGTGTTGGAAAAATGCACGAGAGAAATCGAAGGAGATATAAAGGCCATGGGAAATGCCATTAAGACGACACTCCTTTTGGGGGCGATGACGGGTCTGCTGGTCCTCTTCGGGGATTACTTTGGGGGGACGCAGGGGATGGTGATTGCGTTCCTGTTCGCCCTCCTCATGAATTTCGGGTCCTACTGGTTTTCCGACACGATTGTCCTGAAGATGTACCGGGCGCAGAAGGTGACCGAGGCGGAGGCCCCGGAACTGGTGAGCATCGTCCGATCCCTCAGTCAGCGGGCGCACCTTCCCATGCCGAGCGTCTACATCGTTCCTGCCCAGGCCCCGAATGCTTTCGCCACGGGTCGGAACCCGCAGCGTGCCGCCGTAGCGGTGACCGAAGGGATCCTGCGGGTCATGAACCGCGATCAACTGGAGGGGGTCCTGGCCCACGAGCTGGGCCATGTCAAGAACCGGGACACGCTGATCAGCGCTGTGGCTGCCACACTGGCCGGGGTGATCATGATGCTGGCGTATATGGCCCGGTGGGCCGCCATTTTCGGGGGACTGGGTGGTCGGGACTCAGAGGACGAGGGGGGTGGTATCCTGGGTCTCCTGGCCATGTCTCTCTTGGCCCCCATTGCCGCCCTCGTCATTCAGATGGCCATCTCCCGTACCCGGGAGTTTCAGGCCGATGCGACGGCTGCACGAGTCACCAAGAATCCCCACGGGTTGGCCTCGGCCCTCGAGCGGCTCCAGGCGGCCGCCGAACGGGTCCCGTTGAACGCCAATCCGGCCACGTCCCATCTCTTTATCGTCAATCCGCTCTCGGGGAGGTCCCTCTTTCGGTTCTTCTCCACGCATCCTCCCATCGAGGAGCGCGTGAAGCGCCTCCGCGCCATGCGGGTCTAGGAGGCGTTGCCGGTGGACCCCTCAAGGCAGAGCGAACGGGCGGGCAACGCGAGGAGGTCGTCTCGCGTGTCGTGGCTCCTGCCCATCCTGTCAGGAGTTCTCCTGAGCGGGTGTGCGTTGTTCGCCTCTGCCCCGCCGGAGCACGTGAGCCTCCGTCCGGCGCCCTCCCGTCTCCCGACGTACACGGTCAGCGGTCACACCATCATTGCGACCCCCGGGCCGATCAGCGTTGCGGTGCGGCCTGTGGGCCCCGAAGATGTGCACCGGTATTTCCGCAGGCGACCCACCAGGGTGAATCCCTTGCGAGAGCTCGGGGAGAGCGTGACCCCTTTCTTTGTTCGGATCGAGAACCGATCCAAGGACCACGTGACGTTTGATCCGGCCCTGACGGTCCTGAAGGATCAGGAGAACCGGAGCACCGCTGCCTGGGATGCGGCCGACCTCTACCAGATGTTTGCCGATACGCCCGCCCTGCTACGGGCTGCCCAGGGAGCGGTCTTTGCCCGGTATCTCGTGATTCGGGCCGAGCAGAGCCGCGAAGGGCTCGTGGTTTTTCCGGCCTTTCGCAAAGATGCCAAGGCTGTCTTTCTTCAATTTACCTCCCTGTACGCGGGCTCCATGCCCTTTCCCCTCATCTTCGAGTTCATCGTGGTTCCCCAGGTGCCGAAGAACTAAATCCCTCTGCGTGACGCGAGGATCCTATGTCCTACCGCCTGGAACTGTTTCGAGAGCTGGCAGAGGCGGGGCGTCTGCCGAGCGGCGCGGAGGACTGGGAGGCCTGGCAGAAGACATACGAAACCATGGAGGGCGCCATCGCTGCGCTTGAAGAAGAGGCGATGGACGGGGAGGAGTCGGCCCTCGTTTTCCGACCCGGAGGCGTGGCCCCACCGTCGACAGAGCCGGCGCGGGGAAGTGTGCCCCTCCCGGAGGGAGGGGAAATCTTGGCCCTGTCTGTCGCCTCGGCTGTGCGCCTCATCCGCCGGCGCGAGCTCTCGCCCGTGGAACTCGTCCAGGCGGTGCTCGACCGGATCGACGCGTACGGGAAGAGCCTGAATGCCTATATTGCGTGGTATCCCGAGGAGGCGCTTGAGGCCGCCCGGAGTGCGGAGGATGCCGTCGCCCGGGGCCGCCCGCTCGGCCCTCTCCACGGCATCCCTGTCGCACTGAAGGATCTCTTTTTCACCGCGGGTCGTCCGACCACTGCCGGGACCCGGATCCTCACGGATTGTGTCCCCCGGGAGGATGCGACGGTCATTCGCCGGCTCAGGGAAGCAGGTGCGATTCTCCTGGGAAGGCTCAACCTCCACGAGCTTGCGTACGGGGTGACCAGTGACAATCCCCATTTCGGGCCGGTGCGGAATCCTTGGGACCTTACGCGGATCGCGGGAGGAAGCAGTGGGGGCTCTGCCGCGGCGGTGGCGGCCTCTCTCTGCCCTGCTTCGCTGGGGACCGACACGGGGGGATCGATCCGGATCCCGGCCGCCTGCTGTGGCGTCGTGGGGTTGAAGCCGACCTACGGTCGGGTGAGCCGCAGCGGCATTCTCCCCCTGGCCTGGTCCTTAGATCATGTCGGCCCCATCACAAGGGGAGTGGAGGATGCTGCCCTGCTGCTTGAGGTCTTGGCGGGGCCCGACCCGCGAGATCTCTCCACATCTGCGCTCCCGGTTCCCAAGTACCATCGCACGCTCGGGGGTAACCTGACGGGAGTCCGGATCGGCCTGCCCAGGGGTTTCTCCCCCCCGGACCAGGCGGAGGTCGATCCCGGGGTGACGGGAGCGGTGGAGCAGGCCGTGCGGGTGATAGAGGACGGGGGGGGGCGCGTGGAGGAGGTGTCGGTTCCCTTCCTCCGGCACGCGCTCGCCATACAGTTCTTTACCCTGGCGACCGAGGCCAGCGCCAACCACCGTCGGCTCCTCCGGACGCGGGGAAGGGAACTGGGGGCGGATGTCCGACGGCGGATCGAGCTGGGCGAATTCGTCACGGGCACCCAGTATGTCCGGGCCCAACAGGCCCGTCGGCGCCTGGTGCAGGAGTTTGCCGCAGTCTTCCGACAGGTGGACCTGCTGGTGACACCGACCCTGCCTGTGGTGGCCCCGCCCCTCGGTGCCCACACAGTCACGATTCACGGGGTCCAGAAAAGACTCCAGCCGACCCTCACCCGATTCACCAGCCCGTTGAATCTGACCGGCCTGCCCGCGATCTCGGTTCCCTGCGGGTCGGATGCCGGCGGGCTTCCGGTGGGTCTCCAGATGATCAGCCGACCCTTCGATGAGGCGACGCTCCTTCGCGTGGCCTATGCCTACCAGCAGGCCAGTCCGTGGCATCCGTGGCAGCCCCCCCTCACGGCTCGCAGCTCTTAGCCCTTAGCAATTCGCGCTTGCAATCAGGGGCGAGCAGCGAGCCGCTGGAAGGCTAGCAGGCCAGAAGGCTTGAATGCAGAAGGCCCCGAAGCTTCCACCGTTCCGATCATTCCAGCCTCCCGGCTTTCTAGCTGGTGGTAGCGGACTGCTGACAGCTGTGAAGCTTACTTCAGCAATGGGGTTAGGCGGGCCGTGAACGTGGCGAGGTTCGTGTTTCGAATCCGGATGCGCTTGTGACGGGCGGTCGCCCCGGCGATGATCTCCACGCGGCTGGTCGGGACTCGCAGGACATCGGCCAGCAGGCGGCAGCAGGCGGCGTTTGCCTTGCCTTCCACCGGCCGGGCACTGACGGAAACTTTCAGCACTCCCTCTCGGACCCCGACGATTGCATCGCGCCTGGCCCCCGGGTGGACCATAACGGGGAAGAGGAGATCACCCCCCTGCGCGCGGACCCTTAGGGTCGAAAGGCTCACTCGCATCCTCTGCGGCCTCCGCAGCGAGGAGATCCTGGTGGAGTTTGATGGCCGCACGGATCCGGCCCTCAAAGAGGGCCCGCTGCCGCTTCAGATCCGCGATCTTCCCCTGAAGTTGGCCAAGCGTGACGTGGGAGCGGTCCAGGAGCTTTTCCGCCTTCACCTCGGCCTCCTTGAGGATGAGGTCGGCCTCCTGCCGGACTTTTTCCTTCATCTCGTCCGTCATCCGCTGGAGGGAGAGAAAGGCCTCTTTGAGTTCATCCTCCCGCTGCTCATAGCCGCGGAGCCGGGTCTGCAGCTGGTAGATCCGTTCCTCCTGGAGGGCATTCTCCTTGAGCAGCCGCTGCACTTCCTCCGCGACCGCGTCGAGAAACGTCTTGACCTCGATCGGATCGAGGCCGCGGAAGCGCCGCTTAAATTGGCGCTGGGTGATTTCGATCGGGGTCAAATCGGTCATCGGAGCCTCAAGGCCAGCTCTCGCAGGGAGGCCACAAGAAATTGATCCAAGAAGATGATGGCGAGGATCACCACGACAGGGGAGAAATCGATCCCCCACGCGACCGGCAGGGCCCGGCGTACCGGCCGCAGGACCGGCTCGGTGCTGCGGTAGAGAAACTGGACGATGGGGTTGTACGGGTCGGGATTGACCCAGGAGACGATGGCCCGGATGATGATGATCCACATATAGATGTTGAGGGCAATCCCCAGGAGCTGGGCGATCGCACTCAGCAAGTTCGCGAGGATGAACATCCCCTATCCCTTCCCAAGCTCCTGCGAGCGCCGGGTCGCCGCCTCGACCGCGCTCATCAGGGTCCCGCGGAACCCTTCCTGTTCCAGGACGTGCAACCCTGCGATGGTGGTCCCCCCGGGCGAGGTGACGGTATCTCTGAGCCGGGCGGGGTGTTCCCCGGTCTCAAGGACCATCCGGGCGGCTCCGAGCACCGTCTGGGCCGCGAGCAGCACGGCGACCTCCCGGGAGAGCCCCATCCGGACCCCGGCGTCCGCGAGGGCCTCAATCACGACAAAGATATACGCTGGGCCGCTCCCGCTCAGGCCGGTCACGGCGTCCATGAGCTTCTCCTCGACCTGAACGACCCGGCCGACCGCCTCGAAGATCTGCCGGGCGGTTTCGAGGTCCTCCGGTGTGGCGTGATGTCCCGGCGCGATGGCGCTGGCCCCGGCCAGGACGAGGGCAGGGGTGTTGGGCATGACCCGGACCACCCGGGTCGCCTGGGCACATCTGGTCTCGATGAAGGCGGTCCGGATGCCGGCGGCGATGGAGAGGAGAAGATGATCCGCTGCCACCGCTCCCCGGAGCCCCGTCAAGACCTCCTCCATCACCTGGGGCTTGACGGCGAGGACCAGGATCTGTGCCTTGGTGGCCGCCTCCCGATTGTCGGGCAGGGTTTCGATGTGGTACGCCTTGCGGACGGCCTCCAGGCGATCCGTGCGGACGTCCGTCGCAATCAGCTGCTCGGGGCGAACCTGCCCTGCCGCGAGGAGGCCCTTGATCAGGGCCTCGCCCATGTTTCCGACGCCGATGAAGGCGATCCGTTTGTCCTCGAGTGGCGCCACGATTTCCCCTAATGGTTTGACTTATAACGTGAGACCGTAACGGGAGTCAAGGAATTCTGATTTTCGGGCACAGGGCTCCTCAGCGGTGGGGGGACCGTCGCCTTTCTTTAACACTCGACTATCCGGTTGATATGTCCGTAATGGGGGCGTAGGATTGGCTCACCCAGTGTTCCGCGGCAGGGGAGGGTATGGCCGTGGCGGCCGGCGGGGATCCCCAATCGAACCAGACCAGCGTCCATCTGGAGGAACATGTGTGCACGGCCCTGAGGGGCAAGAGGAGCCCCAAGGGGCCGCTCTATTTCTGGGGGACCTCGGCCCTCCCGCCCGAGAGGGCCGGTCGAGGCGGCACGCGGGGAGAATATTGTACTTATCCCCTTTTTCTCCTTCGAGCACATTCGCCGCACGAGGTATCCTCACCGCCCTTCCAGATTGAAGACGCTGTACGTCTTTGATGACTACTCGCTCGTGCAGCGTGCGTTAGCTGTAAACAAAACAAAAGGGGTCATTGCTTGACTTTATACTCAGGATTGGCTAGGCTCGGCTCCCATGGCGAGGCAGTTGCGGCTGGAGTATGCGGGTGCGCTGTATCACGTGACGGCCCGGGGCAACGCGCGGCAACCCATCTATGAGGATGAGGCTGACCGCCGCCGGTTCCTCGAGTTGCTCGGGCGCGAGACTGGTCAGCAACACTGGCGCTGCTACGCCTACTGCTTGATGGACAACCACTACCATGTGCTTCTGGAAACGCCCGAGCCCAATCTCAGCCGCGGCATGCGGCGGCTGAACGGGGCCTATACCCAAGCGTTTAATCGGCGCCATGCTCGCGTGGGCCATGTACTGCAGGGGCGCTTTAAGAGTATCCTCGTGGAGAAGGAGAGCTATCTGTTGGAACTCTGCCGGTATATAGTGCTCAATCCGGTGCGGGCCGGGCTCGTGCAGAAGGCCGAGGACTGGCCGTGGAGTAGCTATCGGGCAACGGCGGGCTACGAACCGGCAGCGGACTGGTTGGATGTGGCCGGGGTCCTCACCCTGTTTCATCGGCATCGGCCGGGGGCGCAGAGCGCCTACGAGCAGTTTGTCGAGGAGGGCCTGGGGCACCCCGCACCCTGGCCGCAGGTGCGGGGCCAGATCTTCCTGGGCGGGGGCCCGTTCTTAGAGCGCATGGCGCGACGGGTGCGGCGGCAGCACCTGGCCAACGTGCCCGCGGCCCAGACCCGCCCGACCCGCGCGACCCCCGAGGAGGTGTTGGCTCGCGTGGGGGCAGTGTACGGGATTGGGGTGCAAGGGGTGCTGGCGCGTTCCCATTCGGAGGCATATCGGTGTGCGGCGTGGTTGCTGCGGCGAGCAGCCAATGAGCCGCTGGCGGTGGTGGCGCAGCGGTTCGGGGTCTCGCCGTCGCGGATCTCGCACATTCAACGCGCGATGGAGAGCGGGTCGCTGACTCCTCAACAGAGGCGAGCTATTCGCTTATACAAGGTCAAGCAATGACCCCAAGATACAAGATACCAAGATACTTCGTGCAAGATCAAGCAATGACCCCAAGATTTGCAAGATTGCAAGATAATGACCCCAAGATAACAAGATG
>JBHIAH010000010.1:0-58964 GCA_046758505.1 Methylomirabilales bacterium (SeqCode)
GCGTAGGGGAGCCTCTCCCCTACAACCCCTCAGTGCCCCTGGCGGAAGCTCGCGGCGTTTAGGAAGAATGAGTTGGAGGGGCACTCATGCATCCCCCAGTACTCATACGGACGCTGCTGCACCCATGCCGTCATTGGGAGGGCCACCCCGAACAGACTGAGGACAGAGGCCACCCCCTTCAAGCGTAATAGCTTCATTGTTGTTGACTCCTCTCATAGCTGGGGAGGTCGTGTCCTTCGCCTCTCGACCCAGAACCAGTTAAACGGCCGCGATCGCGCAATCCTGACCTGGGGACGATGGTCCCTGGGATCCTGGGTTTTCAGCGCAATGTCTGTGCCAGCCGTGTTCGCCTGGGAGGAATCCAGCCTAACCTATTGATTTTCCTAAGATCCATGCGTTTATAGGTCTCACGTTGAGGCGACGAGACCCCGGTCCGCAGGACGCCCCATCCCCAAAGGGAGGAGGATATTAGTTGTAACTAGCCGAAATCTAACTTCGTTGCCGTGAGGCATCAATGCCTCAGTGGGGCACACTGTTCCCTATTGCTTTGTCGCAGAGCGGAAAACGAATGTCCCCGAGTCTCAAAAGCCGCATCGATCTGTCTTACTCGACCATCCATCGAAACACCCGTTCAGGCACGCCGGCAACACCTTTCACGACGATTTCAAGGGCTTTCGGCCTTGGCTGCGGCCACGCAAACCTTAGGGTTGCCCTCCGGTGATGCCCGCCCCCTGTGACATCCTCGAGGGCGGTAGGCGCCAGCTCACCGCCTTGTCCATCCCGCAACCGTACGATCTCCTCGAATCGATAGAGATCGAGATTCACCGAATGGGTGTTCAGGCTTATCAGGAACGTCAGGGTGTCGCCCGGATGCTTGAGAAGCTTAGCCGTCACCGTAACCCCGCCTCCTTGGATGGATTGCTCTGTCTCAGACTGGGCGTCTCCCGTATCTACCAATCCGGACGCCGCCAGGAGCATCGCCGTCGTCAAAATCCCCAACCCGATCGGTGTCAAGCTCATCGGTCTCCCCCCTTACTGGTTCCGCCAAGGTTCAGCGCTAGGGAGCGAACACAATTTGGTGCGGCTCTTTACCAACGGCAACTTTCCGCACCGTTGTTAGGCTCTCCGCATCCAGGACCACGACCTCTCCGGCCTTAGGACGGGCCACCACGACCCACCGGCCATCTGGCGTAACCTCCACGTGCGCTGGTTTGGGTCCCACCTTGACCGTCTGGATGACTGCCATCGTACCGGTGTCTACCACCAGAAGCGTCCCCTTTTCGCGACTTGATACGTACACCCGCATCCCATCTGGGCTTACGGCGACCCCGTGCGGCTTATCTCCCACGCGAACGGCAGCGACCACTTCATCGCGCGCCGCGTCGATCACGGCCAGGGTTCCGCTGCCCACATTTGCCACGTACAGGCGTCGCCCGTCGGGGGAGAGGGCCATATGTCCCGGGGCCTGCTTTAATGGGATCTCTTTCGTCACCCGGGACGCCGCAACATCGATAACCGCAACAGTGTTGGACCCCATGTTGGAGACGTAAGCTGTCTTCCCATCCGGCGAAAAGACGATGTAGTTGGCGCCTGCTCCGGTCTCAATGTCCGCCACGGACCGCATAGCCTGAGTGTCCACCACCGCGACGCGGCCTGCTGCCGAGCGGGTCACATAAAGCCACCGCCCGTTGGGGCTGAGGCTGAGATGATGAGATCCCTTTCCGACGGCCACCCCCCCTGTCACGGTACCGCTGGCGGCATCCACGACTTCAAGGGCGTCCCCCTTTGTGAGGTCGGCGGCGAAGATAAGGCGGCCATCCGGGGTGACCGCGACCCCGTGGGGCTCCACCGAGAGTGCGAACCTGTGCAGCACCCGACCGGCATCGAGGTCCACCGCGGATACCGCCTTGCTTGGTCCCATGCCGACATAGGCAATGCCGTTCCAGGGCTGCGTTTGCCTTCCCGTTCCTGCTCCGGCTGCGCACCCCGCCACGAACAACGCAAGCGATCCCAGGCCCATAAGCAAGAGCCACCCTTTTCTTCCTAGAGACTTTTTGGACATGTTGCCTCCCTTCCTGCTTGGCTATTTTGCGACGGGGGATGTTGCAGTAGCGGCCCAGTCGACGTAGGAGCCGTCATACAACCGGACCCGGGGATACCCCAGAAGCCGCAAGACAAAGTAGTCATGCGACGCTCGCATCCCGGTCCGGCAATACAGCACGATTTCCTTGTCAGATGTCGCCCCGGCCCTCCGGTAGAGCTGCGCCAAGTCCGCGGCGGTCTTGAACCGGCGCGGCTCCGTCGTCGTCAGGTTACGAACCCAGTCCACGTTCACAGCCCCCGGGATGTGTCCCGGCCGCCTTACATCCGGTCCGGGAACCTTTCCGTCGAACTCTGCGGGGGAGCGGGCGTCCACCAGGACGATCAAGGGGTCCTTCAGGCGATTCCGGATCCAATTGCGATCCGCCGCCCGGTTGGGACGAGGGTCGCCTTGATAGCGCGTGGTCTTCGGGTTTGAGATCTCCCGGGATGTCGGCCGGCCTTCTTGCTGCCACAACGCGAATCCTCCCTGTAGGACGCTCACGCGCGGATGGCCAAGGGAGTCGAGGATCCAGAACAGCCGGGTGGCCCGGTCGCCGCCGAAATCGTCGTAGACCACGACTCGAGTGTCCCGAGTAATTCCCCGGCGCCCCAGTGCCCGTTCGACCTCCTTGATCGGGGGCAGCATTCCGGGGACTCCGTCGATCGTCCGGGTTATCTCGGCCACGGGCAAGTTAACGGCTCCGAGGATGTGCCCGGCGGCATAGCGGTCCGGCGAGCGGGCGTCCAGGATACGGACCTGAGGGTCGCGCAGGTGGTCGGCCACTTCCTGCGCTGACTCGAGGAGTGAGGCGTTGGCGTATCCTTGAGTTGTGGCCTGATTCCCGCTGTACTCGGCGTGAGCCGTCGTTGAGGAGAGCAGCAGGATAACCGCAGCACTTGCCCATACGAAAGGGTGTCTTGCCAGCCGTGACATGTACACCTCCATCATCCACAGCCCAAAAGACCCGCTACGCTCCAGCACAATGACTCCTTGTCGGCTTCTCCTTTACCTCGTGTGCTCAGGCCGGAGCGAAGCTGTAGTTCCCATTCATGGTGGCGTTCGTCAGAGTTCCTCCCCGTTTCCTGGGCGGCGCGGCTCCATCCTCAGATTATCATCCTCAATGATCACGAGCCGATCCTTCGATCCCGGCAGGCGTGGGAGAAGGGAGCGAAAGAGTTCGATGCCGGCTGCCATCCTCCAGCGCCGCCACAGTTCCACGAACCTGCCTTCGCCCCTCAAGATCCGGAAGTAGTTGCCGATGAGGGCAGGACGGCGCTGCATCATCCGATACGCGAACCCAGGCAAGGCGTAAACGACAGCTCCGATCTTTGCCGCCGCGTCCAGCTCCCGGCAGATCTCGTGCTGCACCGCCGCTTCATAGCGCTGGGGGCCGGGAGGGTCCTCACCGGCCGCCAGCCCTTCCAGGATGGCCTGGGCGGCGAGCTGGCCGCTCCTGATGGCATAGTAGATGCCTTCCCCCACAAACGACTCGACGAGGGCAGCGGCGTCCCCGACCAGCATCGTCCGGCGCCCTGTCAAGCGGCTAAGGCCTTGGCGGTGGAGGGGGAGGACCCAGCCAGAACGCCGTTCCTCTTCGATGCTCTCCTGAATCCCTTCGCGGCACAGAAACTGGTGATAGTATGGTTTCGGGCTCCGGACCTTTTTCCCAAATCCCCCAACCCCAACTGACAGATGGTCGGCCTTGGGGAAGGCCCAGGCATAGCCGCCCGGGATCGAGCCGAAGTCCATCCGGACCTGATCCCCACACCCGATCGGCCAGGAAGACCGGGTCCAGATCTCTCCATCTACGGCCGCAGCCATCTGCCTCTTCGGTTGGAGCCCAAGGGATCGGGCCACTACGCTCCTCGCCCCATCGGCCCCGATGACGACCCTCCCCTGGTAGACCTCCCGATCGGTAACGACCAGGGCGCGATCCCTATGCTCATTCACCCGGATCACATGCTCGCCCTCGCGGATCTCGGCCCCTACCTTCCGGGCCCGCTCCGCCAAAAAGGCGTCGAACTGATGCCGTATGACCAAGTAAGCCACGGGGTCCCTGGACCGGACCGAAACGGGCTCCTCTCCCCTGAGGGTGAACAGGACACCGTGGATCACTCGCTCCACCAGCTCCAGGATGCTCGCACCCAGTAACTGCTCCACTCTGAGCGAAAGGCAGCCGCCGCAGGGCTTGGGGCGTGGGTGCCGTGCCTTGTCGAGGGCCAGGACCCGGAGGCCGGCCTGACCCAGGTCACGGGCCGCCGCAGCCCCTGCTGGGCCCAGGCCGATGACGATGACATCGTAAGGCTTGAGCTGTGAGATCATACCTTGAACCGATCCCTTTCTAGGAGCCCTGGTCGGTGGAAGTTCCCAGATCAGTGTCCGGGGACCTCAGGGGCGATGACGTCTTGTGCCGTATGACCAGTTGGCGCTGACGGTCCGAATCACTCCCTTTCCGCGCATCGTTCGGTCGGTCCTTCTCGTCGAGGAGGATGATGATCGAGCTGCAGTACGGATAATGTGAAGGCCGCACAGCCCGAAGTGAATCGGCTCGTGACGCGCACCGCCCTGCTAGAGGTCAATACCGGATGACTTCACGCGACACAGGGTACGAGGCATAAATGGTGAACTTATGTTCCTTCCTCCCGGCATTCTTCAGATACATCGCCCGCTGGTGCGCGAGGGCCGCCAGAAAGCGTTTCTCGCCCATGATCCGCGATCCCCGAGACACCTCCCGGGCCGCCCGGGCGTCGTCAAAAATCATGACTACGACGTTTTCCCAGTCGAGAAAATCTTGACGAAGTCTCCTCCCCACTGCGCGGAGGGTGTCCGCGCTCGGCTCCGGCTCGACGGCGATGAAAAGCCCCTCGCTCTCTGGGTGTTTCCAGCGTACCACCCGCTGATACCCCCGACCGTGGGCGGCGCGGGGGCGAAGGGCCGAGACCACCGCCACCGCGAGGGCCCCGGCCGCACCCAGCAGCAATGTGAGAAAGCTCCGCTTGGTTGGGCGGCTCCCGGCCGGGCTCCTGGTCTCAACGTTCCGAAGCGTGCCGCATTTTGGGGACGTCCCTGTCATCCCCCTCGACTCTTCTGCCTTCTTGACGCCAGGGAGCTGTTCTGACGTCCACCGGACCGCCGTGTTCAGTTTGTGGTCATTGCTTTCCATTTTAACCCCTCGCAGAATGGACCTGTCAGTGAAAAGCAAAAATCCCCCCCATGATCAGGATCGAGTGGATGTGTTCTTCCCTCAGCGCGCGGTAGACCTCAGTTTGCCTATCTCAGGATCTCTTCCAAGCGTTCCCGAGACTCGGGGTCTGTCCAGTCCCGGTAGCCCAGCTCCTTGTACCGGATAATCCCCTTCTTGTCTATGAGGAAGCTAGCCGGAATGCTGAAAATCCGGTACAGGTGCAGCACCTCCGCCTCTGGATCCAAGAGAACCGGGAAAGTCAGTTCAAATTCTCGCAAGAAGTTCCTCACGACACTTTTTGGCCCAGCATCAATACTCACGGCCAAGATCTCCAGGCCCAGAGCTTTGTACCGCCGGTACGCTTTTTCCATCGTGGGCATCTCCAGGCGGCAGGGAGGACACCAGGTCGCCCAGAAGTTGATGAATACTCCCTTTTTCCCTCGAAAGTCGGAAAGGCGAACCATCTTACCGTCAAGACCCGGGAGAGCAAAGTCCGGTGCGAGATATCCCACTGCTGGGCGAACCTCCGGCGCCGCGTTGCCTTGTCTTACCTGGACAACGAGCGGGAAGAGGCCCGCGAGGAGCAGGCTTGTCGCCACGAACAGAACTCGACCCTGTTTTGCCAGCATGCCGGCTTATACCTTTAGGATACTCTCGGGGTACTGCTCGTCCGCGGGGTCCACCGCCGCTCGCACACTCTAATGGCTTGTGCACCGCGTTTCGGCCCTGTTGCCTCGGTCCACGACCCGCGGGACCCGATGCCCGGTCAGTGAGTACTTTTACCGACCGCCTTCGCCGATCAGGCCTCGCTGGCAATCGCCTCGAATACGCCACCGAGGCAGAGCAGTTCGGAGAGCCCCGGTCGCAGGCCATCCACGTCGATGACGATCCCGGTCCTGCAGATTTCCTTTAACCCGGTGCCGAGCACCCGGGCGCCGAACTCGCCAATCTCGGTCACGCCCGAGAAGTCCAGAACCAGCTTCTCCCCCGACCGGTGCTTGAGGGAGCGGAGGAGCTGCGACGCGGAAGACCCATCGAGCACGCCGCCCAGGCGAAAGACCGGTCGGGCCGCGTCCTGGGTCGTGACGATGGTGAAGTGCCCCATTCTCAACTTCTCCGGGTATCTTTCTTTCATCGCTGCCTCCCATCGGGCACTGCGGGTCCGTCGGCGCGGTTGAGGAACACCTCGTGGTTCAAAGACCGGGGATCCGCTCCAGCACGGACCGTCGCCTCAGCCGACCACTGAAGCTCGGTAGACGTGGCGGCCATCGCTGCCAGCCGCCGCGACCGCTTCCATCAGGCCTTGGGGCTCGATCTGCTCCGGATCGTAATGCACCAGGGCCAGGGCACTAAACAGATCGATCTGCACCTGCATGACCCCCTGGTGGGAGAGGAGGCTGTTTCGCACGCGCGTGACGCACGTCTGGCAGCCCATCCCGGTCACCCCGAGGACTGCCGTCTCCGCCCGGGCAAGCGCCTCTGGATCAACGGTCTTCTGTACAGGATCAACGTGGCAATTCCCTTCGTGTTGCATCTGGTCCTCCTTTTCCATCGATCCACTCCGGTTCCGTCCACGATCCCCTCGCGTCAAGGGACTGATCTCTTGTGCCGAGATCCCACCTCCTTGTGCCCCAGCCGTCGACGCAGAACGGTGAAGGCCAGTAGGCTCCCGACGAGGACCAGGACGCTCAAGGTCTGAGCAGCGGAGACGCCCCCTGCAAACTGAAGCTGATCTGCCCGAAAGGTTTCGACGATGAAGCGGATCACCCCGTAGCCTCCGGCATAGAGAAGAAAGAGCTGACCGGGGAGCAGGCGTCGCCTCCGGAGGGCCCATAGCAGCCCGAAAAGAACCAGGTCCAGGCCCATCTCGTAGAGCTGGGTGGGGTGGCGTGGCACCCCCAGGGGGGCCAGGGCGTTCGGATCGGTGAAGGTAACGGCCCACGGGACGGTGGTCGGGATGCCGTACGCATCGCCGTTCAGAAAACAGGCAAGCCGGCCAATGGCCTGGCCCAGGATGAGAGCCGGGGTGAGAGTGTCGGCGAAGATCCAGAAAGAGATCCCGTGCTTGCGACAGAACCAGATCCCGGTCAAAAGTCCGCCCAGGAGAGCACCGTGGATGGCGAGTCCCCCTTTCCAGACGGCTAGAACCATGTGGGGTTGTCGAAGGAACATCCCCGGGTCGAAAAAGGCAATATAGTAGAGACGCGCCCCCAGGATGCCAAAGAGAATGGCAAAGAATGCAAAGTCCTCCACCAGGCGGGGATCCATCCTCCGCCGAGCCGCTTCTCGGCGGCCGAGTAGGTAAGCCGCTAGGATAGCCAGGGCGATGACGACACCGTAGGACCGGAGTTCGAAGCTTCCTATCTTCAAAAGGATTGGATACATGGACACCTCGTTAGAAGGCCGGGACCGGGATTGTCCCCCACGAGTGCCGCCTGGGCGTCTCCATGGTCAGGATCACCTCCCCGAGGGCTGCATCGATGTCGGCGAAGAAGCGGGGGTACCGCAGGACGCCGACTGAGAGGGCGCGTCGGGGGGAGACGTTATTGCCCGTCGCCGTGAGGGCCTCGGTGAATATGATCCTCTTTTCCGCCGAGGCAGCCCCATCCCGAAGCTGAGCGAGGGGCGTCAGCAGGTACATTTGTCCCAGGTGTTTGAGGGCCGCCCAAAACCCTCCCTGCCCGCCCTTTCCGTGGTGGGCTTCATGTTCTCCCAGGTCGGCGAGGAGATGCTGCATCATGTACTCTTGCGGCAGGATATAGGCGACCAGGGTGCGGCCCTCCCGGTGGAGATCGGCGAGGCGGGAGGCCACCTCCTGGCTGTTCCTTGCGATCGTGATGAGCCGTCCCATCTGCTCCGTGCCGATCGGCGTTAGGGAAACGACCGCTAAGCCCTCGGTGTCGTTATAAAGGATGGGCACCCGTCTTTCGGTGTACTCCCGGAGGAGGAAGCCAGCACCCACCCCGGCCACCAGAGTGATCACGTAGAGGAGGGTGAGGGCGAGTCCCCTGGTTTCGATTCCGCCGGTGAGCTTCCGGAAAAGCCGCCCACCCGGGTTGCCCGGGAGGAACATCGGGATCCGATCCACATACCGGCGATAGCCCTCCCCGTACCTCCCGAGCATCCGGCCCTCTTCGTTGCGGGCGAGGAAGTAGTAAACGAAGAGCATGCTGACGTAGAGCACGAGGATGATGAAGCGGGGCCAGTAGAGCAGGAGGCCCAGTCCGGCGATGGCGAGGCCGAGGTACTGGGGATGCCGGATATACCGGTAGAGTCCTCCGGTGACAACCCCCCGCCGGAACAGCTTGGCCGAGTAGACCTGAAAGGCACAGACGAAAAAGATGGCGAGCCCTATCCCCAAGAGGATGGGGCCGGAGTAGACGAGAGCCAACAGGAGCGGATCCTCGGTGTAGGTGATGTGGGGGAGGAAGAAGGCAGTAAGCCAGCTCGTCCAGACGTTCGCCTCCAGGCGATTCAGGATAGGGGCGTACAGCGAGTAGAAGTAAACGGTGAAAGGGGTGATCATGATCACCACCTCGAACGCGATGGCCAGGTAAAAGAGGATGAGGGCCGTCGGCCCGATCTTCCTGAGTCTGTCTGATCCCATCTTTCAACTCCGCAATGCCATTCCACACGGGTGGCGAAAAACTCGGTGGTCGGGAAAGATCATTGACGGTCGGATCAAAAGATACGAGATATAAGACTGCCCCTCGTGGGGGTGCTCAACCTCGACGGTCGCGAGGGACAGGGGAGGAGTCGGGAATAAATCGGCCGAGACTTGCCGTCCCGGCCCCCCCCCGGCCATCAGGGGCCGTCCAGGCTGGTCCTTCTCTCTTTGATCCCGCGCCCCCGCACTGACATAGCTCAATAATAAGCTGCTCCGTTCGTTGGACACGAGAAAGGAAGCGACTGTGACGAACAGGGCCCATATCCAGCTCCAAATACCGAGGCCTCCCGCGCTGACTATGAGACGTCTGTACGGGCCTGCGGTGGGGACAGGAGTTGCTCGATCTGGGCCAAGAGGGTATCCATACTGATCTCGCCGATGTGTTTGTGCGCGATCTTCCCCTCCCGGTTAATAAAGAAGGTCTCGGGGACGCCGTAAACGCCATACTCGATGGCGATGCGACTCTTGCGGTCCATGCCATTCGGAAACGTCTTGCCGTGCTCCTGGATGAAGTCTTTCGCATTGTTCTCGGTGTCCTGGTACACGATGCCCACCACCATGAGGTCTCGGTCTTTGTAGCGCCGCCAGGCTGCTTCCAGCCTGGGAGCCTCGTTCCAGCAGGCCGGGTAGCACCAGGAGGCCCAGAAGTTGACGACGACCGGCCGCCCCCTCAGGTCCTGCAGCCGCAGTGTGCCCCCGTCCAGGAGGCTCAGGCTGAAGTCGGGGGCGAGCTTGCTCACCAGCGGCGACGGGATCAGCGTGGGATCTTTCCCGAAGCCGTAGGCAAGCAGGAGAAGCAGAGCAATGACTGATAATAGGATGAGGATTCTCGCTCTCCGCATGGGTGTTGTTGTACCCCCTTCTCACGAGGCGTCGATCGTTGTCTATACCCGCAGGATACTCTCGGGGTACTGCTCGTCCGGGTCCTCCCCGGGCCGCATGACGTAGACGATGGATTTGTCCACCAACAGATCCCCCGCCGGACTGAGCGTGATTTGCACCCGGTCCATGGGCCGCGGGGCCGGCCCCTCGAAGTTGAACCCGTCCAGGTAGTAACCACTCCCATGGCACGGGCACTTGTATTTGCGATCGGCCGGGATCCAGTTGGGGGTGCACCCCAGGTGGGTGCAGATGGCCAGCATCGCGAAAAAGCTCTCGTCTTCGTACCGGACGATCCAGGTGCGGTTGGAGGCCTTGAACCGCGTGTCCACCGTCCCCGGTTGGTACGTATCCGGCCGGCCGGCGTTGAAGCGGGGGCTCGGCTCGAAGAGGACGCGGGGGAACATGAAGCGCAGAAACGCCACGGTCACGGTGCCGAGGAACGCAAGCACCCCGCCCCACGCGGCCAGGGAGAAGAAATCCCGGCGGGACCAGGTGGTTGCGTCGCGTACTCCCTCATCCTTCGGCGTTTGGGCCTGGGTGGCGGTGTCTCTCTGGATCACCGTGGGCATCGGGCTTCACCTGCCTTCACTCGTGAGTTCATCGGATACCGTGGCTTGTCCACCGGGTTTTGACTCCGCTGCTTCGGTTCACAGTCCGCGGCGAGGCGGCGCTGGGCCAGTGCACACGAGAACGCTCGGCCTTCGCCGATCAGGCCTCGCTGGCAATCGCCTCGAATACGCCACCGAGGCAGAGCAGTTCGGAGAGCCCCGGTCGCAGGCCATCCACGTCGATGACGATCCCGGTCCTGCAGATTTCCTTTAACCCGGTGCCGAGCACCCGGGCGCCGAACTCGCCAATCTCGGTCACGCCCGAGAAGTCCAGAACCAGCTTCTCCCCCGACCGGTGCTTGAGGGAGCGGAGGAGCTGCGACGCGGAAGACCCATCGAGCACGCCGCCCAGGCGAAAGACCGGTCGGGCCGCGTCCTGGGTCGTGACGATGGTGAAGTGCCCCATTCTCAACTTCTCCGGGTATCTTTCTTTCATCGCTGCCTCCCATCGGGCACTGCGGGTCCGTCGGCGCGGTTGAGGAACACCTCGTGGTTCAAAGACCGGGGATCCGCTCCAGCACGGACCGTCGCCTCAGCCGACCACTGAAGCTCGGTAGACGTGGCGGCCATCGCTGCCAGCCGCCGCGACCGCTTCCATCAGGCCTTGGGGCTCGATCTGCTCCGGATCGTAATGCACCAGGGCCAGGGCACTAAACAGATCGATCTGCACCTGCATGACCCCCTGGTGGGAGAGGAGGCTGTTTCGCACGCGCGTGACGCACGTCTGGCAGCCCATCCCGGTCACCCCGAGGACTGCCGTCTCCGCCCGGGCAAGCGCCTCTGGATCAACGGTCTTCTGTACAGGATCAACGTGGCAATTCCCTTCGTGTTGCATCCTCTTCCTCACGCCCTGGATCCTTCTGCTTTGGGTTCACGACCCCTCTTGCTCAACACCGCACCGCCGGCGACCCTCCCTCCGCGAGCCGGAACCTTTTGCACACCGCACATGCATGGAGATGAAGGCGGGCGAGGTCAGGAGAGGGAGGATGGTGTGCCAAGGGATATCTTCATCACGCGTAGACCCCCCAGACGATCACAGTTTGGAAAATGCGGGAGGAGAGGATCCCGGCTGGTTCGCCTGGTAGACTCCCTCTCGCCTCACCGGTTTTTATGTTTTCATCCCAGGGCAATGTCCTTTGTCGCGCAGCTGCTTGAGGGCCATCCACTGCTCCGCCGTCAGGACTGATTTCCCCTGCTCGACAACCCGAATCCGTTCCAGGGCGAGGTCGCTCCGCAGCGCTGCGATGCTTTTCAACGTCGCTTCGGCCTTGGCAAGATCCACCTTGTCCGTGCCAACGATCTTCGCGAGTTCACCATACCGCTCCCGCAGGGTCTGGAATCCCTCCTCAGCCATTTTCTGGAACCCGGCCCGAAGATTCTCGAGCTTCGCCACCTGCTCGGGGGTCAGCTTCAGCTCAGCCTTTCGCTCCAGCATGCGGGTGATGGGGCGGTGCAAGAGCCCCATGTGCTCGCGCATCTCGTGTCCAGGCCCGGGCGAATACCCCATCGTGCCGGGACCCGTCCTGCCATCCATCATCCCCATCATGGACATGGACGACTGTTCGCCGCTACCCTGGTTCCGAGCCAGGGCAGACCCTGCGATGCCCAACACGGTGATGCTTGCGATGAGCACCCCCCCCACCATCAACCGACCTTTCATGATGTATCTCCTCCCCTGATGCTGGCGAGTCATCCTTCTTAGCCCCCCGGGGAGACTCGCAGCGAGCAGATTCCCCGCGGGGCAACTTCGCTAGCCTGGGACGCGTTTCTCACGGCGTGAACCAGGGCACGGGACCCAATCTGTCTCCCTTCGTGACTCCAGCGTGCTGACGCACCAGGTGCCCGTTCAGCCCTTGATGGCCCAGACCTCCTGTTCGTCAAGGTGCTTCAGCAGGGTGCGGAACGCCCGGACCATCAGCACCGGCCGCGTGGTGCACTGGAGGACCTTTTCAGCCACGCTGCCCCGGTCAAAGTGGTTGAAGCCGGTGGCGCCGTGGCTCATCATGGCGATGAGGTCCACGTTTTCGTGCTCGGCCGCCGTGAGGATCTCCACCGCCGGCTCGCCCACCAGCACTTCCACCCTTGTCGTTACGCCGGCGTCCTTCAGGCGCTTGGCTACCCCCTCGAGGTACTTGGCCGCCTGCGCCTGATCGCTCTCCAGCCACTTTCGACCCTCCGTAGCGGCCTCCGCAGCAATCTCGCCGTGCCTGGGATCAGTGGTACGCAGCAGGACCACCTCGGCCCCGGTGGACTTGGCGATCGTTTCCACGTGGGGCAGGATCCGCTCGGCCAGCTGCGAGCCGTCAAGTGGGACTAAGATACGCCTGTACATAACCCTCCCTCCTTCCGCGGGTCCGTCCTTCCGGTCAAACCCGGGTTGACACCTTTTCGCGTGGACGGACGTGAACCTTTCATTCGTCTCTCTTGCCACGCAAGGATCATTGATCACCCATCGGAATGCCGTACCACCCCCCTTCCTCTGGCCCACCTCATCGCTCTCAATGGATCACCCACCTGGAGTCTCAGGCTCTCTTGCTCACCACGATCTGGTCTCGCCGCGCCTTGACGGCGTATTGCTCGAGCGGCCGGGGGGGTGGACCGGCGATGTTGATGCCGTTGAGGTCGTAGTGCCCGTTATGACACGCGCACCAGATGTGGCTCAGGTCGGGCCGGTACTGCACTGTGCAGCCGAGGTGCGTGCAGACCGCAGAGAAAGCCCGAAGTTCCCCCGCCGGCGTCCGGATCAGGATCCCCGGGCGGTTGCCGAACCTGAAGATCTGCCCCGAATTCTGCTTCACGTCAGCCGGCTTAATCGGCAGTCTTACCGTCCCCGCCGTGGATTCGCCGGCCGGCGGTGGGATCAGGTACCGACCCACGGGATAGAGCACCGCAAGCAGGAACGCCCCCACAGTTGTATTGAGGAACCAGTTGATGAATTTCCTGCGGGACGGTTCGCGGTTGCGTCTATTGTCAATAACAGTCTGGCTCATGGCCTTACCCTTCTTTTTTTTCAAGACATTGACTCTTCTTCGACCTTTGGTTGGTGATGGCCACCGTGCATCCCGAAAAGATGCATCAGAGGGCACGCCAGGAGGACGAGAAAGAGCAGAGCCGTTCCCCAGCTGACCCCCAACAGGGGCAACAGAAGGACAGCCGCCAAGGGCAGGCCGCAGCCGATGATCATGAGCCAGGCGCGGTTGCCTGGGACTGAGCGCAGTCGATCTCCGTGGGTTTCAGTGGCACGATGCTCCATGGCCCTCTTCCGTTTTTCCGACGTACTTCTCCGGATTTTTGTCAAAGGTCGCCTTGCAGCCTTTGGCGCAGAAGTAGTACGTGAGTCCCTGGTAGTCTGACGTGGCGGCCGCCTTCGCCTCCTCAACCTCCATGCCACACACCGGATCCTTTGTCATGGCTCTTCCTCCTTTCAGATTTGAAGTGGGTTTTCGCGGTACTTACTCAGATCGACATCTCGCATCGATGACTGAATTCGTGGTTGTCGATCTGGGGCCGTTTTCGATCGTGCCCGGGACCTCAGCAGTGCCCCTCGCGACAGTGGGCCACCCGCGGCATCATGAAGCGTGGCATCTCCTTCACCTCCCTCCTTGGCTCTATCGCCTTAGCGAACGGTGATCTCTCCCGTGACCTCTCGCGTCCCGCCCTGTGTTGCGAGCGTCAGCGCATATCGATACTTGCCCGGGCGATCGAAAAAGACATGAACCTCCCGTTGCGCGAAGTCCTTCGAGACCCCGGCCCCTTGGACATCGGGAAAGACAATCCGCACTGCCTTGCCGGTCACATCGATCCAGGAGACTATCTCTCCCGCTGAGACGGTCAGGGCGCGGTCGCTGAGCCCGTCCTTGGTGAGCATGATCCCCGCAGCCTTGGCGGGAGCGGCCATGAGGACCGCCACGACGAAAACGATGGCTGGAATAATCCACCTCTTCATTGCCTTTCTCCTTCCTTTCAGAACTGCTCCCCCTGTTTCCTCCACATTACACTGGCCACTTCTACACCCAGCGTGCCCGAAAGTAGTTGTAGCTCGGCACGAAGATCAGGGCCGTGTACAGGGCGTAGAGGATGACCTCTACCAGGCCCAGGAAATATGACCCCCACGTGATCCCCTGAAACCCAGGGAGCAAGACCTTCCACATCGCGACCATGGTGAGCGACGGAACGGCCAGATCCCACAGGATACATAGGGTGAAGGTCACAACCCCGAACAAGCTCAGGGCCGAGGCCACCACCTTGACGTTCAACGGTCTCATCGTAACTCCCTCCGTTTCTTGGGGATCAGTGTCGTTTCACCGTGGCCACGAGCCGGTCTACGGCCACGATAATTACTTTTTCCCCTTTCTCGATGCGCTCACCGCTTTGGGCAGACCAGAGCTCGTTGTGGTGCCGGATGACGCCTCGGGGATTGAGATCCTGAATCACTTGCGCCTCCTTGCCGATCATCCCCTCTGGGCCCGTCTGGACCGGCAGGTGCATGGTTCGCCCAATGACGAAGTACAGGAAGGCGGACAGGACCAGCACAATGCCGTATAGGGGAAGGGCTACTTCGAGCGGGAAGACCGCGAAGAGCCCGAGGCCGATAACAGGTAGCAGGAGTATGAGGTGACACATCTCTTTTCCCTCTTCCCTCAACCTCAGTGGCAGGAACCCTTGGTCGGCATCGGCTTCTGCTCCCCTTTGTGCTCCGGCGTTTCTCCGTGGCCGCCGTGGGAATGACCACCGCCGCCACAGCACCCCATCCCGCCGTGCCCTCGGAACATGAACCAGACAAGCCCGATTCCCAGTAGAATCCACACCCAGTTACTCGCTACCCATTCCATGATCTCTCTCCTTTCGTTGCGTGCAACCCCCCGACCTCACCGGGTCGAGATGTCTTGTGCCGCCTGCTCAACCTTCTCCTGACATGAAAGACAGAAGGCCGCATCGGGGACGGCCTCCAGGCGCCTCCGAGGGATCTGCGCTCGGCACATCTGGCAGATACCGTAGCTCCCTCGCCGAAGGGTCTCCCAGGCTCGATCCAGGCCCCTGGCCCGGGATACCAACAGCTCATACGCCCTCACCTCCTGCTGTTTCAGGACCCTCAGTTGTGCCGTGTCGAGGATGTCGCCGAAACCATCGCTCGGCGATTCCTGGACCCCAGAAACCCCATTCATAGTGCGGTGAGCGATTCGTTTCAATCGTGCCTGGACGGCCTGTCGTTCCTCCGCTATCTGTTGAGTCAAGGTTTCCTGTCTGCCCATTTCGCGCCCCCTCACGTCTGCAACCCGTTCGCTCCTTCCGCCCGGCACAAGGCCAGAGGCAGCGGAAGCACGACTACCACGGTGGTTAGGAACACCATCCCTGCTGGCCAGAGTCCCGACAGCGAGCCTACGAGCAATACCGTCACCGGCAGGGTGAAGAGCCACAGCGCCAATGTGAGACAGGCGAGCGTATCCCAAAAGCTCTGTGTCCTCTCCTTCATCTGCAATCTCCTACGATCCCTGTTCATCACTCAAAGGCCGGGCAGTCTGTATCCTCCCGTCCTTCCAGTCCTGATACCTGCGCAGAGAGGTCGGGTGGATTGGATGAAGCCGACCGGATGCCGGTATCTTCGACCTTTAATCTTCGCAGCGGCTCAGGCATCCACTCGTCTCCCCCAGCTATGAGGACCAAGGTACCGGGATAACGCTGGCGAATAGCCCGGATAACCTTCACATCCTCCTGCTCATCCGGCTCCTCTCTTGGCCTGGGGTCGTACACGATCACGTCCGCCTGTCGGCAAGAGGGGCAGGGGAGCCCTGCGAGAAGCAGACACCTGAGGCGCCCATCTTTTCGGTCCCCGATGCCGGGACAGTCGAGCACCGCGTGTTGTCGGTATGTGAGCCATGTCCCGTAGAGCCGACGCATCTCTCTGTCTCGCTCTACCAGTACCACTGTGGCCATCCTCATGCCGCCCTCACTTCCTCGCCAAGCTGGCACCGACTCTCGATCTGGCGTTCTCATCTTCATGCTGGCCGCCTCCCTGCGCGTCTTCTCCTCCGCTCACTTAAGAGGGACCACGCATTGAACCGAGAGGCTGGCAAGTGTTCGCGAAAGAATGCATAGGCATGCAAGGGAAACGAATCATGCTGCCTTTCGGTGAACTGGATGCCGTAGCGGTAACTCATGCTCGCACGGTTTTTCGCAAACCACTGTACGTACCCTCTCAAAGCCAACGAGTGCCCCGCGACGGTGAGGCCAATCGTGATCGGTTCCCACTCATGGAGGCGGTGGTGGAGGTGCGCGCCGAGACCACCGGCGCTGAGATCCCGGAGCATCCCTGGTGTTTCTCCAGAGGAGCCGGTGCGAATGCGCATGGGGACGGTGAAACTAAGCCGGGCGTCTTCCCGTACACCGACATACCGGGCCTCCGGAGGTGGGCCGACCGGGAAACGGGGTTTCGCGAGCAACCCCCGGACCGTACCGAGGAATTCCTCATGATTGAAGGGTTGGTGAAACAGCCGATCCGCGCCGAGGCGGAGGAGGGTGTGGCGGAGCCCGACATCGTCCAGTCGGCTACTGACCACCACCACTGGAATGTCCCGAATCTTCGCGTGCCGGTACCGGTACTCGAGGAAACTCCGGCCATCCATAACGGGCATCTCGACGTCGAGGACGATCACGTCTGCAGTCTCCCCCAGAAGGCAGATCAGCCCCTCAGCCCCATTGCTGGCCTCGGCCACGGAAAATCCCTCTGCGTCCAGGAGATCTCGATACTGTTCTCGAAGCAGGCGATTATCCTCAATGATCATCACGGTGTAGTTGGGTTGCATCCTCACAAGCCTCTCTATTTCTGTCTCGGCGACATCTCTTCGGTGTTCAACCCCATTCCCGTACCTTTCTCCCTTCCTCACTATCTTGGCGCCTTTGGCTGCGCGGGGTTGCCCACGTCACGGACGACCTCTCACCGGTCGCTGGGTCGGATGTCTACCCGGCGGAGCCGGTTGGCATTGGTCACCACCGTGGTGGACGAGGTGGCCATGGCGATCTCCGCGAGCACCGGGTGCATCCACCCGATGATGGCCAGCGGGATCATCACCACGTTGTAAAAGAACGCCCAGAACAGGTTCTGCTTGATCTTGCGGAAGGTCGCGCGGCTCAGCTTGATCGCGCTCACGACACCCGAGAGTTGGCCGCTCACCAGGGTGACGTCCGAGGCCTCGATGGCGATGTCCGTTCCGGTCCCGATAGCGATGCCCACGTTGGCCTGGGTCAGGGCCGGGGCATCGTTGATGCCATCACCCACCATGGACACCAGCCCGAAACGGTCCTGCAGCTTCTGGATTTCGGTGACCTTTCCGTCCGGCAATACCTCGGCCAGGACCTGGTCAATCCCGACCCGCCGGGCGATCGCGTCGGCCGTGCGCTGATTATCACCGGTGATCATCGCCGTCTGGACCCCCATCTCGTGCAATTCGCGGATGGCTGCCACCGAATCCTCCTTCAACGTATCGGCGACAGCGACGACTCCGGCCAGGGTGCCGTTGGCAGCTACCAGCATGGCGGTCTTGGCTTCATTCTCCAGACGCACGAGCTCCTTTTCTAATGGAGCTGGGTCGAGACCGCGCTCTCTCATCAGCCTGCGGGAGCCAACGAGCACGCGGTCGCCATTGATGGCAGCCACGACCCCCTTCCCTCGCACGGCCTGGAAGTTCTCCGGGATCGCGAGACTCACTTTCGCATTCTCGGCGCGCTCCACAATGGCCCGCCCGAGTGGATGTTCGCTTCCCCGTTCGGCCGAGCCCGCCAGGTGGAGTATGCGTTCCTCGGCAAAGCCGTTTACCGCCAGAATGTCCGTGACTTCCGGCTTGCCCTTTGTGATTGTCCCTGTCTTGTCAAAGACGATCACATTGATGTCTTTCAGGGTCTGGATCCCTTCGCCCGACCGGATGAGAATGCCGTTCTCCGCGCCCATGCCGCTCCCTACCATGAGCGCTGTCGGCGTTGCCAGACCCAGGGCGCAGGGGCAGGCAATGACCAGCACGGCCACGGTGGACACGATTGCCAGGGTCAGCACTCCAAGGTTGGGGCTGACCCAGGGCAGAAAGGCGCCGAGTTGTACCAGTGGGTCCATTACGCCCGGGAAGAAGAGCCAGGCGAGGAGGGTCAACACCGCGATCCCGATAACCACTGGCACGAAGACAGCCGTCACCCGATCGGCGAACGCCTGGATAGGGACCTTGGAGCCCTGGCATTCTTCCACCATCTTGACGACCTGAGCAAGGAAGGTGTCTTTGCCCACCTTGGTAGCCTCGACCTGCAATAGCCCCTCTTGATTGACGGTGGCCCCGATGACTTCCTCGCCTGGTCCCTTGTTGACGGGCATGGACTCGCCCGTGGCCATGGACTCGTCCACCGCACTTTCTCCTTCCAGAATTACGCCGTCGGTGGGGATCTTTTCCCCGGGGCGGACGATCATCACATCACCGACCGCCACCTTCTCGATCGGAACCTCGACTTCTCGACCGTCGATGAGGACCCGCGCCGTTTTTGCGCCCAGCTGCAGCAGCTTGCGGATCGCCTGGGAGGCCCGCCCTTTGGCCGTCTCTTCCACATAGCGTCCGGTCAGGTGGAAGGCCATGATCATGGCCGCCACACCCGCGTAGTTCGCTACGGGGAAGAAGAAGGTGGGCGGTCCGGTCAGGAAGGAAACGCCGGTGCCCAGCGCGATGAGGGTGTCCATGTTGGCGTAACCGTGCCGCACCGCGGCCCAGGCGCCGCTGTACGTCGTGCGACCCACCCAGAAGAGGACGGGAACTGCCAGGACGATCAATCCGAGATCGTACGTCGTCTGGTTGGGCCAGACGATACCAAAGAACATCTCGGCGAACATCCACAGGATGATCGGCGTGGTGAAGCCCCACGCCACCTGCATGCGGAAGCGAGCAGCCTGCATCTTCCGCTGTTCGTGGTCGCCCGCTTCCTCGGCCGCCGCGGCCGCCTCAGGCACCTCGAGCACTTCGTATCCGGCGTCAGCGACCGCCTGTTTGAAATGGGCCAGGGTGGCGGTTGCTGGAATGCGAGTAACGGTCGCCTTCTCGGTGGCCAGGTTTACGTTCGCGGCGATCACCCCGTCCACGCCCAGGAGGGCTCGCTCGACGTGGGAGACGCAACTGGCGCAGGTCATGCCCGAAATGGGTAGGGAGACCTGTTCCAGCGAGACCTCGTATCCCGCATCGCGCACCGCTTTCACGAGGGTCATTGGATCTGCGCCGTTTGGCTCGTACTTCACCGTGGCCCGCTCGGTCGCAAAATTGACACCCGTCTCCTGCACCCCGGGGAGTCCCCGGAGCGTTTCCTCGATATGCGCCGCGCACGACGCGCAGGTCATCCCTTCAATTGGCAGCTCGATCAGCTTCATCGTCTCCCTCCGTTGCGTGTCTCATCCAGTCGACGTGACCGGGATCTCCTGCTCGGGCCTTTCGGATCCGCCTCGTGGCTGCACGGAATACAAAGCCAGCCGCGCAGCCTGGGGTCCTTATACATGGAGCGGAGGAGCGGGAGGCGGCAGCAGCTCCCGCTCCTCCGCGGGTATCATCAACCGGGCATCCTCAGTGGGCGCTGTGATGTCGCTCGCCCGTGTGCATCGGCGCCTCGTGCGGCTTCTCGAGGCCTCTATAAGCCGCCAGGGCGGCAACCACCACGCCGACGATAACGTCATTCAGGGTTGCGGCGGCGATCCCGCTGTACGCCAATAGGAATGGGGCAAAAAGCGCCCAGAGCCCGAGGATGGCGACGGTCCAGCTTACACCTGCCATTCCTGCAGTCTCTGGCCCTACGGCCCGCCAGAAGGCGAAGGCTGCGATGAGGAGGCCGACGATCACATCCTCCCACAGGGCAGTCCGGTTCCCGGCATAATCCAACGTAAACGGGGCCACTGCGAGCCAGAGCCCCAGTACGCAGTTTGTCCAACTGATCCACTTCATCGGTCGTCACCTCCTTTCGCCTACGCGGGCGGTCTGCCCGCCTCGGCAGGGGCATTGCTGCCGACTCCGGTTCCAGCCGGCTTGTCACCCACGATTTCCGACAGAAACCGGGGAGTGCCCCCCATTTGGGTCGCGCAGTGCGCGAGCCCGCAACTCTGTCCGGCGAGAGGCAAGGTAGAGTGCCCAGAACATCGGCCCCTCCGAATCGTCGTCAGCCCTGGCACGTCGGCTCCATCCAGAGCGCACGCAGACGAGGACGTCGTCTTGTCGGACCCATGCGTGCCAGCGACACACCGGGCGCGTGAAAGGGGGTGAAGTTCTACCCACCCGTCCTGCACGTCCGAGGCCTCCTTCAGCATCCATTCGATCTTGGGCCTGTGCGCGGCGTACGTCATTCCCCTGGGCTGAAGCGTGATTGTTTGCGTTTCCATCGCTAAGCACCCGGGGTTCATGCCTTTGCTCTCACCCGGTTATAGACCGGCACGAAAATGAGGGCGACATAGAAGCCCATCACGAAGCTTTCCGCCAGGCCCAAGACGAACTGGGCCGGATCGATCCATCGAAAACCTGGGAGAAGGACCTCCCAGATCCTCTGGGTCCCGAGCGAAGGCCAGAGCAGCCACAGGCCTACATCCAGCAGAAATGAGACCCCGAGAAAAATTCCCACCGAGAAACCGACGGTCATGACGCGCAATCTTCCCATCCCGTGATCCTCACGCCATCACTGGCACAGACAAACGGTGCTGAGCTTCTGCCGTCATCTTTGGTTGTACGGGCGTCAGCCGCGCTGGATCGGCGAAGGCGACGTACCCTTTCAGGATGTACGATCGCAACGGCTCTCGGCATGCCAGAGCGACAAGCCTGTTGATTAGCCCGACCGGACCCCGCATCAGAAGCCCTTGGAGGAGGCCAAGGAATCGGTAGAGCCCCCGATGATGGAGGACGAACGCTCGATACTCATTGAGCCCCTGCCGCAGGGGGACCCGCCCCTCCAGGACCCGCTGGAGGATCCGCCCACAGGCCTGGCCAAAGTAGATGGCCGGACGAATCCCCTCTCCGGTCAGAGGCAGGCACTGCCCCGCCGCGTCCCCGACCACGAAGAGGTTCCCGAGCGTGGGCTCTCGGAATGACCAGGGAAAGTAGCCTCCATGAATTTTTGCTTTGGCGAGCCCTAAAGAATCCAGGAAGATATCGAGGTGCGGCCGAAGGTGGCCGTTCCCCGCATAGCTCGCCACGCCGATCCTCGATGCCTGCCCGATGGGAAAGAACCAGGCGACTCCTTCGGGGACAAGGTTCGGGTCGTACCAGAAGGAGAGGCTCTCCCCCTTGCGTGGGGCAACGGTCTCGATGCCGTAACTCATCCTGTCGCGTGGGGCGTATCCCGGGCAGATCGAATTCGCGAGCACTGCCCGCCAGCCGGAGGCATCCACGAGGATTGCTCCTCGAAATCGCCCCTGATCCGTAATCACCTCACTCCCCTCAACTCCCTTCACGGCGGCACGCACAATCTGGGCGTCGGTTCCACCGGCCATCCCTTCGCAGAAGGACCGATAGTCGAAGGTACAGAAATGGTGTTCCTGCACATCGTACCGTTCCGTGCGCGCCGGGGTATGAAACGCCAAAAAGGGGTGGACTTGAAGTACGCTGTCCATCAGGCCGAGGCGCTCTGGGACCCCGAAGAGCGTCCCGCAGGCCGAGGTCTGTCCGACACCAATGGGCTTTGGGTCGATCAGCAGAACCTTCCCCCTGAGCTGGCTGGCGACTGCGAGCCCCGCAAAACTGTGTCCTGCAATGATGACGTCGTATGTCACGACATGCTCCCTTTTTTACCTGCGCCGCGCCTCGGCATGATATACGAAACAGAATTATTCATTTCCGAAGTAATGAGCCAAAAAAATCATTCACCCAACCCTGCAACCGTCTTCCCGAGGAGGTCGAGCAGGGTGTCCTGCTCGTTCGGCTCCAGCGAGTCCATCATGGCGATGATCAGTCCCATCTCGGCCTCCAGGCAATCCTGGTACACGTGCTCTCCCCTTTTCGTGAGGGCGACGAAAACGGATCGGCGGTCCTCATTATTCCGGAATCGCTTGACGTAGCCCTTTGTGACGAGACGGTCTACGATCCCGGTCATGCTGCTCAAGGGGAACCCGCACTCCTTGGCGAGCTCGGTCATCATGCATCGTCCTCTTCGACCCAGGGCCTCACAGGTGAAAATCTCATTGTTCGCCAACTCGGCGGCGACCCCCTTCGCCGCCGGCCTCAGGTAGAGCCGCTTGGCTAGGGCCCGGATGTAAGTATCGAGCAGCATCAGCTTGCCAGGAGCAGTTCGTTGCACCATATGCTTCACCTAGGAATATTTCGTATCCGAACTAAATATAGCGACACCCTCTGCTGCTGTCAAGTCTTTTTTACGGAGGCCTCAGGATTCTACGCTTCTTCCTCTACGTACTTGTCTGGGGCCTTCTCGAAGGCGTTCTTACAGGCTTGCGCACAAAAGTAATAGGTTGTCCCCTGGTAAGTTGACGTGGCAGCCGCCTTCGTCGCCTCGACCTCCATGCCGCACACTGGATCCTTCGCCATGCTGTTTACCTCCTCGCTAAACTGTGCCAGAGGGCATCGTCATCTGCAAGACCCTGGGAGGTTTTTGGTCACGGGATGCTTTGAAGCTCGTCCTCGATGACGGTCCGGAATGTCGCGATTGGATGGGCCCCCACGACTTTCCGCCCATTGATGAAGAAGGTGGGAGTCCCATTGACACCTAAGAGTATACCAATTCCCGTTTCCCCTTCCACCTTTTCCGCATACTTCCCCGTGTCGAGACACTGATCGAAAATTGCGCCGTCGAGGCCGAGATCGCGGGCGTACTGTTTGAGTCGATCATCTGCCAGGGAGAGGAAGCCTTTCGACGCAAAGAGCGTATCGTGGTACGTCCAGAAGTTCCCCTGCTCCCGGGCGCACTCCGACGCCTGGGCCGCTTGTACCGATTGTGGGCCGAGGATCGCCAGGTGGCGGTAGACGAACCGCACCTTGCCTGGCATGATGTACTCTTCGTCAAGGCGGGGGAGGGTCTGTTTCCAGAACCGCCAGCAGAAGGTGCACTGGAAGTCGGAGAATTCGATGATGGTGACGGGGGCCTTCTCGGACCCCCTGGCGGGTCCCCTGGCCATCACAGCCAGGATCTCCGCGGCGCGCGGCGCCTGGGTGAAGCCGGTAGAGCTTGAGGCCAGCACCACCCCCAGAATCCCAAACAACACAAGGCGTCGGGATTTCCGACTCCCGTGCCTGGGCCGGGGATCTCCTTGGTTGCCCATATCTGTTCCCCCGAGGAAAACGTTCGCGGAGCTCAATGGCTTCCGAATTCAGGACGCGTCGCCGGAGCCGCCCTTCATGTCCGATTGGCCTCGGTTGAAGCTCACAGCCGTTTCCACAGCCAGGCGGGCGTAAGGGTGATGAAGTAGCTATTCAGGATTGTCAAATATCCGGTGAAAAGGAGGATCCCGATCAGGACGAGGAAGAGGCCGCTGGAGATCTCCACCAGCCGCATATACGGGTGGAACCGCTGAAAAAACCGGCTGAAGCGGTCCACGGCCAGAGCGCTCAAGAAGAAGGGGACTCCCAGGCCGAGCGAATACACGGCCAAGAGGGTCACCCCCTTCCCTCCTGTCGCGGAGGATCCCGCCAGCGTCAGGATGGACCCCAGGATCGGCCCGATACAGGGAGTCCACCCGGCCCCGAAGGCCACCCCGACCAGGACCGACCCCAGATATCCCGCGGGGCGATTTTCAAATTGTAGCCGATGCTCGCGCATCAGAAACGGCAGCTTCAAGATTCCGGTGATATGCAATCCGAAAACGATGATGACGATTCCCCCGATCTTCCGGACGAGGGCGATCGAGCCGAGGAGGAGCTGTCCCAGCAGGGTGAAGGAGGCGCCCAGGGCGATGAAGACCACGGAAAAGCCCAGGATGAAAAGCGCGGCGTTGAGGAGGATGGCGCTTCGGACCACGGCTGTCCGGCCCGCTTTCATGTCCCCAAGGGACATGCCGGCCACGAAAGAAAGGTAGGACGGGACGAGAGGCAGCACGCACGGAGAGAGAAACGAAAAGAGCCCCGCTGTCAAGGCCACCACCGAGGTCACATCCACGGCTTGCGCCATCCTGCCTCTCCTTGGTCTGTGCTCAATACCCGCATTTTACCCTGTTTCGGTAGAAGCCCACAGGAAGAACCGCCCCTCTGCATTTCGGGCCGCGTCCCCCCACGGCTCGCTGGCTGAGGCTGCTTCCGGCCACGATGGGTGCGTCGAGTCCGTGGGTCACTGTGCGCGTCCCGACCTCATCGTAACAGGTCCTCGAGCATTTTGGTTGACTCGCCGTCGGTCCAGTCACGATAGCCGAGTTCTCGAAAGCGGATCACGCCATCTTTGTCCACGAGAAAACTTGCGGGGATGGCGAAGATCCGGAACTGGCCGAGGGTTTTCATGTCCGGATCCAGAAGGGCGGGGAAGGTAAGTTTGAACTGCTCCATGAAGTTTTTCACTATGCTTTTGGGGCCGGCATCAATGCTGACAGCCAGGATCTCGAACCCATCGCGATTATAGGCCTGGTAGGCCCGTTCCATCGTGGACATCTCCAGTCGGCACGGAGGGCACCAGGTGGCCCAGAAGTTGATGAAGACCGCCTTCTTGCCGCGGAAGTTTGAAAGCCGAACTGGTGTGCCCCGCAGATTTGGCAGCGTGAAATCCGGTGCTCGGTGTCCCACCGCCGGCCTTGGGTCTTGAGCCCCGGCCTCTGGTCCTGCGGCAGCCAAGAATAAGGAACTGCCGACCAGGACGGCCCCGAGTAAATACCACCGCGAATATCGATTCTGCATTCTTTCCCCCTCCCGATCCCTCTATGCCTTCAGGATACTCTCCGGGTACTGCTCATCCGGGTCCACCCCCGGCTGCATGACATACACGATTGACTTATCCACTAGCAGGTCACCCTCCGGGCTCAGGATCATCTGCACGCGGTCCATGGGCCGGGGCGCCGGCCCTTCAAAGTTGAATCCATCCATGTAATAGCCGCTGCCATGGCAGGGGCACTTGTACTTGCGGTCTGCCGGGATCCAGTTCGGGGTGCACCCCAGGTGGGTACAGATCGCCAGCATGGTAAAAAAGCTCCCATCCTCGTACCGGACAATCCAGACTCGATGGGATTTCTTGTGGCGGGTGTCGACCGTCCCTGGTTGATACGTATCTGGCCGACCGGCATTGAATCGGGGGCTCGGCTCGAACAGGACCCGGGGAAACATGAAGCGAATAAAGGCGATCGAAACTGTGGATAGGAAGGCCAACACCCCGCCCCAGGCCGTCAGGGATAAAAAGTCCCGCCGGGACCAGGTGGTGGCCTCAGAGATCTCCGCATCCGGTTGGGTGGAAATCCTCTCTTTCACCGGATCCTTTACCATGGTCGACATGCGTACGTCTCCTTTACGCCTCGCAGGGACAAATGGGGGAGCTTCTTGCCGATAGTTTTATGAAGAAGAGGGTGGCCCCTTGAACCCGATTTTGGAAATAGGTTCCCCGTCAGGTGCCTTACGGTTTCGCCACCGCCTCAACGACCTCCACCTTGTAGTCTTTCACCTTTTGAATGTCCGGGCCGACGATGTCCAGAAACTCGACGTCAAAGGCGGCCACGTCGCCCGGCTTGAGTTCGCGGCTGAAGACCCTGCCAAAGGCGGTGGAGAGGAGCCGATTATCCCTCTCGAAGGCCGCTCCTTTGATCCGGACGCGGGCAAGGATGACGGTTGACTGGTTTTCTGCCGTTCCCGGGATGTGGAAGTGTTGCTGGGCGCACATGAAAGGGGACTGGATCGTGAGTTTGACCTTGCCCCGGTAATCCTGGCCCGCCTCGGCTCGAAGACTCCCGAGCACCGTGACGGCAAGGGCTAAGAACACGAGTCGTTTTACCATAATGTTTCCTCCTCCTGACGGTGTGGGTAAGCCCTCATTTCCGGGGCAGGGGGCTGGCCTCCTTGCGTACGATCTTGCCCTCCCCGTTATGTCTTATGTCCCGGGCTTAGTGACTCCAAAGCCTCCACGAGATTAAGAGGGGTGGTCATGCGGGCCTCTGGGTTCATGATCGACTCGGCGAAGTATTCCGACGGATGCATGGGCCCCATCTGTCTCAGCTCGGGGCCCACGGCTTCCCCGCCGGGGTCCAAGAAGTCCTCTCCAATCACCTCGTGACAGGAATAGCACTCAAACTTGGCGAACCCCCCCTGCCTTTCGAGGGATCTCCCTGAGGGAGGGTAAAACGCCACCCTCTGGGATAATGCATCTCGCTTTTCGCGCGTCGGCCTTGTTCTCCTCCAGCTCTTGCCGGTCCCTGCCAGAGAGTCAACATGAGGAGAAAGACCAGACCCGGGCATACTTGCTCTCTTTGTTGCAAACCACAGCTCTCCTGTCCTCGTATTTTCGCGGGTACCTCCCTGCCCTATTATAGCCAGCCGGTGTCAAAGTCGAGCCGCACGAAATAACGCACGCTGTTGCCGAAGGAAAGGGCGAACTCGCTGTTTCCAGGGAAGTTCAGTTCGACCCCGTACACTGCTCGGCGAAAGAATTTGCTCTGGATCTTATTTACAGCCATCAGACGGACGATGCCTCCTTCGTGCCCGATCGGCGACCGGTTGATGTTGAGGTTGATAAAGGCAAAGCGGTCGATGTGATAGAAACCGCCTCCGATCAGGACCCGGTCGATTCCCAGGAGGTCCTGCAGCGGCCCGGCCGGGCTGGGAACCATGAGGCTGCCGAAGCCCGAGACCGCGAAATTGTCCTGCGAAGTGGCGAGGTTCGCAGCGGTCTCGAGGGTGAGCTTCAGTCGCACACCTGCTCCAAGCTTTACGCTTCCGGCGAGGTTGTTCCGGAGGACCTGAAAGTCTTCCTGCGCCGCGGTGAAGGCGAAGGGGAGGGCGTAGCGGCCGCGGGCCACGTCCCGGGAGATCCGCTCCGGCGCCTGCCAGGCCTCGTAGCTACCCGAGTAACGGATGGTGAGAGGGCCCACAGGGGCCGATCGCGCCACCCACTCCAGGCGGTACAGGTCCGTGAGGTCGAGGGTGCCGCGCTCGGTGATGTCCGGGTCCAAGGCGGCAGAGTTGGCCGAAGCCCCGAGGGAGACATCCCGTAGCACGGGCCCGTCAAAAGGCAGGCGGACGGTGCCCCCGGCCTGGTAGAGGCGGACATCCTCGTCGTATTCCAGGAATTCGCCGTTACTGACGTGAAACGCGGGGGGGAGGAACCCGTATCGAAGGCCGAGCGAGGGGCCGCCCAGGCTGGCCTTGAAAAGATCCGACACCACCACACCGGCGGTCTTCAGGGCGTAGCCGCGCGGGGCCCCTTTGCCGGACAGCTCACTCCAGGACAGGACCGGAGACCCGTCGCTCGTCTCCCCCTCCAGCACCAAGGTGAGGACCCCCTGGTCTGCCAGGGAGGAGCCATCAACGCCCCGCAGGCGCGCCTCGCCCCGGATGCGGTTTCGCCACTCCAAGGCGTCCGCGCGGACCGGCTCCACCGATCCCCGTTCGTTTCGACCCCGGAGAAAGAGGTCCCCCGAGAATCGCCCTTCGAGCCGGAAAGGGGCAAGCCTGAGAGACTCCGACGTGATGGCCGGCTCACGAACCTTGGCGCTGAGGGAGAAGGGGTACAGGCTGAGCAGGATGACCGCGCCCACGAGAATCGGTAGTCTCCTTCTTCCCGATGATATCATCGGCACTCGTCCTCCTTACCGTGGTCCGGTGGCCGGGGCATCCGTGGCCGACTCTGTCGAACCCCCGTGGGCCCCGCCGCGAACCGGCGTGGGTGCCAGCTCCAGGAATTCCCCCCGTTCCACGATCAGCTGGTGTTGCCAGGCCTCTTCGGGGTCCCAGCCCCACTTCAGGTAGAGGGTGGGAACCACGAGCATGTTGAGGAATGTCGAGGTGGCCAGGCCGCCGAGGATGACGTACGCCATGGGTCGCTCCAGCTCCTTGCCGGCGATGTCGCCGAAGAGGAGGGGGAGAAGGCCGAGCCCGGCCGCGGCAGCCGTCATCAGGATGGGGGCCAACCGCTCCATCGAGCCCTCGACGACTGTTGCCTCTCGGTCAAGTCCCTCGGCCCGGAGCTGGCGGTAGCGGCTCACCAGGAGGATCCCGTTCCGGGCAGCGATGCCGAAGACCCCGATGAGACCGATGATCGAGGGAATGCTCATGATTCTGTCCGTGAGGAAGATGGCTACTACCCCCCCGATGAGGGCAAGGGGGAGGTTGGCCATGACCAGCAACGCCGCCCTGGAAGAATTGAAGGTCTTGTAGAGGAGCAAAAAGATGGCCACAAGGGCCACCGCGCCGTAGTTCAGCAAGATCCGGGTGGCCTGCTGCTGGCTCTTGAACTGCCCGCCGTACTCGATAAAGTAACCAGGCGGCAGATCGACCCCCTCTTGGATCTTCTGCTGCGCCTCGGCAATGACGCTTCCCAGATCCCGCCCGGCCACGTTGGACTGGACGACGATCCGTCGCTGGACCCGTTCCCGGTTGATGAAATACGGCCGGTTCTCGATGGCCACCTCGGCGACCTGGCTGAGCGGGACCCTTCGTCCCCCTGGCGCGTCAACCAGGACGTTCCGCATGGCCCGGACATCGCGCCGCGACGGCTCGTCGAACCAGAGGAAGAGGTCAAAGCTCTTCTGTCCCTCAATCACCCGGGAGATGATTTCGCCGTTGAACGCGATCTGTGCCGTCTCGAGAACATCTCCAGCATTGAGTCCTAAACGAGCGGCCCGGTCGCGCTTCACCTTGATTCGGACTTCCGGGACCCGGATCTGCTGCTCGAGCTGCAAGTCGGTGGTTCCTTTGATCCCGGCGAGGACAGCCTCCACTTGCTGCCCTTTCTCCAGCAGGCGGTCCAAGTCAGGGCCATAGATCTTGATCGCGATCTGCGCTCGGACTCCAGAGAGGACCTCATCAAGGCGGTGAGCGATGAACTGACCGAGGTTCACCGCCACCCCGGGAATCTTCTCTAGATCTTCTCGAATGAGGTGAATCAGCTCCTCCGGGTCTCGCTCGCCATAGTGGAGGAGAATGTCAAACTCGATGAAGTTGGGGGGCATCGCATCCTCGTCCATCTCGGCCCGCCCGGCCCGCTGGGAGATCGAGGCCACCTCCGGGTATTTCCGAAGCATGGTGGTGATCCGATCGCCCAGACGCATCGACTCCCGGAGCGACGTCCCGGGAAGGCTCGTCACCGCCAGGATGAAGTTCCCCTCGTGAAACTCCGGGAGAAAAGAGCGGCCGAGAAAGGGGATCAGGGCCACGCTGATCCCCAGTAAGACGATCGAAATGACGACCACGACGCGCGGATGCTGGAGCGCCGGCCGCAGGAGACGCTCGTATCCAGCCTTGAGGAGGCGGATGGTGGCACTCTCCCGCTCCGGCTCGGGGTGGCTTGCGCCTCTGGACTTCGTGAGAAGGAAAGCACACAGGACGGGGGTCAAGGTCACCGCAACAGCAAGGGAGGTGAGGAGGGAAGCAGCAAAGGCCAGCCCAAGGGGGGTGAGAATTCGCCCCTCCACCCCGCTCAGCAGAAAGATAGGACCAAAGACCACCAGGATGATCCAGGTGGCGTAAACCACCGAGTCCTTGATCTCGTGGGAGGCCAGGAAGATCACCTTGAGGGGATGGTCCGGTCTTGCCTTCGCCCGGTTTTCCATGAGGCGGCGAAAGATGACCTCGACGTAAATGATAGCATTATCCACCACCACACCGATGGCGATCGCAAGCCCCCCTAATGTCATGGCATTGATCCCCACACCGAAAGCCTTGAGGATCAGGATGCCTAGTAGGAGAGACAGGGGCATAGCGGTCAGCGTGATGACGGAGGCCCGGACGTTGAAGAGGAAGAAAACCACCACGATGGTGACGACGACCGCGCCTTCGATGAGGGCCCGACGGAGGTTCTGGATCGATGACTCGATGAAGTTGGCCTGGCGGAAGACCTGGGCGTGCATCGCGATTCCCTGGGGGAGGGTCTGCCGGATGTCCTCGAGGGCGCGCTCCACCTCTTGGGTGACGGTCAGGGTGTCGGCCCCAAACAGCTTGGAGATGGTGCCGATGACCGCCGGTTTACCCATATAGGCCGCATCACCCCGGGGGAACTCCGGGCCGGACTTCACGTTCGCCACGCGGTCCAGGGTGATCGGAATACCGCCGTGCTCGGCCACGACCGTCTTTTTCAGTTCCTCGAGGGAGGCGATCCGTCCGGCGCCGGTGACCACATACTCCTCTCCCGGGACCACGAGGAAGCCCCCGGGAACATTTACATTGGCTTGCTTCACCGCCTCCACGACATCATGGACGGTGACGTTGTACCGCAGAAGCTCCTCAGAGGAGAGGAGGACCTGATACTGCTTCGGGCCAGGGCCCATGCAGACCACCGACGCGACCCCTCGGATGGCCAGGATCCGATTCCGGATGTCCCAATCGCATAACGTCCGAACGTCGAGCGGAGAAACAGTCTCACTCTGCAGGGCGAACTTGACCAGCCAGCTCACCGCCGAGGTGATGGGGAGCATGACCGGGGCCTCCGTTCCCGGGGGGAATTGCTCTCGCACCTCCTGAAGCCGTTCATTCACGAGCTGCCGGGCCGTGTAAATGTCGGTCCCCAACTCAAAGACGATAATGACGGTAGAGAGTCCAGCCGACGTCTTGGATCGAACCACATCCACACCGGGGGTGCCGTTCACTGCTGCCTCGATGGGGAACGTGATAAGGGTTTCCACATCTTCCGGGCTCAGCCCGGGGGCCTGAGTCTGGATGACGACCTGTGGTGGTGCAAATTCGGGCAGGACATCCAGGGTCATCTGCCGGACGACAAAGACGCCGACGAACAGGAGGATGACATAGGCCACCACCGTGAGCATCCGGTTCCGGAGGGACCATTTCGTGATCCAGTCAAACATGCCGTCTCCTCCCTTCGACGACCGACGACCTATGACGAAACTGGAAAATGGAAAGTAGAAATTTCCAATTTCCCTTTTCCGTTTTCTTTTCCTAAAACCATGAACCCTGGTCCCTGAACCAGCTCATGGGTCATCGGTCGTCGGACATCGGTCAGTGGTCAGTGCCCGTGGCCCCCCAATGCGGGTCCACCCCGCTGGGACGTGAGATACTTGGTGTACAGCTGCCTTTTGCCGTCGGTCACTACCTGTTCCCCCGAGCGGAGCCCCTCTTTCACCCCCACGTAGCGATCATCTCGGGCCCCCAAGACGAGATCACGCCGGACGAAAACCCCTTCCTGCTCCACGAACGCAAAGTCCTCCCCCTCGGCACTGATCAGGGCCTCGAGCGGAATGGCCACGGTCTGGTGGCTTCCTCCCACAACAACCCCCAGATCAACGAACAAATCCTGCTTGAGCATCCCGTGGTGGTTACTTATCTCGGCCCAGACATGGACTGTTCGCTTCTCGGGGTCTACCGTCGTGCTAATAAAGGTGATCCGGCCCTCAAAGATCTGCTTAGGCAAGGCGGGAGCCCGCACCCGCACCAGCTGCCCCAGCCTGAGGAGGGGAAGGGTATCCTCGAAGGCATCCCCTTCTACGATCACGACCGAGTCGTCCAGGAGTTTGAAAAGGGGCTGACCGGGCTCGATGGCTTGTCCCAGGATGACGCTACGCTCCACCACGGTGCCTGCGATCGGCGCATCGAGGTGGAGTGTCGAGACCGTCTTTTCCTGGCGAACCTTCCGGATTCCTGCCTCGGTGATACCCAGCAGGCTGAGCTGTCGGGTGAGGCTTTCGATCTCGTTCAGCACAGCCCGATGTTGGTTCTCAGCCGCCAGCAGGTCTTTTTTGGCAGCGATGCCTTTCTCGACCAGGGCTCGCATCCGCTCCAGGTCCGCCTGGGCCAGCGCGAGTTTGTTCTCGGCCTGGATCAGATCCAGCTCACTTTTCTCCAACTCGAGGCTTTGTACATCCGCCAAGTCCTGTCCCTTCTTGACCCGCGTGCCGAGCTTGACGTGGATCGCTACGGCCCGGCCGGCCACCCGGCTGGTGACCAGTGCGACCCGGTCGGGATGGGGCTTCACCACCCCGTTGAGGAGCCGGACATCCTCCACCTGGCGCAGCTCGACCGGAACGGTTTTCAGTCCGATATTGACTTGCTCCGCTTGGGAGAGCGCCACCTTTCCCAATGCAGATTCCTGCGCCTCGGGATGCGGTTCTTCATGGCCAGGGGGTTCTTTCTCCTGGTGTTCCGTGACGGCTGTTTCCTCTCCCCGGTCGTGTCCTTTTTCGCTGGCCATTGCGTGCGGGACGACCTTGGCCTGTGGCTTTCCCGGTTCCCGAGAGCAGGCGGTGAGCCCTGGCACGAAGAACAGCAGGGGAATCACAAGAGAGACCGTGACCCGAGAAATCCATTCGCTCCCTTTCACCGTCGGTATCCTTTCTGTCTGCTGGTCTGTGTAAAATATCCGACAGGCTTCAGACCAGACCCTGGTTTCCGGCCAGCCGGCTTGAGCATCGTTAATCCCGTTGCTCGCCGCAGTTCCGCCACAGCGGTGTTGAACTCGCCAATGGCCTCCAGATAATCGAATCGAACGTCGGTGAGCTCCCGCTGGGCGAGGAGCACGTCGGAAAGGCCGAACTGGCCCAGGGTGTATCCTTCCCTGAGGAGACGGAAGTTCTGCTCCTGCTGCGGGAGAATATGCTGCACGTACTCCTCGACAATCTGCTGCGAACTCTGGAACTGTCCGAACGCAGTTGCTACCTCCGTCTTGATCTGCGATCGGATAAGGGCAACCTGGGCTTCCTGTTTCAGGCCCTCGGCGAGCGCCGCCTCGAGTTCTCCCTGCCGGCGATTGAAGAGGGGGAGGGGGATCGCTACCTCCAGGATGCCGCGCCGCTCTCGCTCGTCCAGGGCGTGGTCCTCCTCGTAGCGGAGGGCTAGCTCTACCTCCGGAAACAACCGTTCGGCCCGAACCAGACTCACGCTGTGGCGAACGGTTTGCAATCCGGCCGTGGCCGCGTTGAGGTCGGGGCGCAGCTCGAGGGCCTGCTGGAGCAGCGCAGCCCGGGTCCCCGGCAGCTCGGGCAGGAGCAGGGGGCCGTCGGCCCGGAGGGGAGCATCGGGGGCTCGGCCGAGGCGGAGATTGAGATGCTTGCGGGTGGCTGCGGCCCGCCGCTCCTCGGCAACCCGTCGGGTGAGGGCACGCCGGAGCTCCACATCCGCCCGGAGCAGGTCGAGACGCGGCACCTCCCCTGCCTCAAACTGTTTGCGGGCAGTCTCTCGCGTCTCTTCGGCGAGGGCCACTGTCTGCTGTGCCAGCTTGAGCCGCTCCTGGGCCTGAAGGAGCTCGCCAAAGGCGCCCATCACGTCGGCCAGGACGCGCCGCTCCGCGTCCCGGACCTCCCACTCGGTCTCTTGCAACTTTGCCGTGGCGATGTTGGTCCGGAGGCCGCGTTGCCCCCGAATTTCCACGGTCTGAGAAAGGCCGACGGCGAAACCCCCAACCGTCCGCCGCTCCACCGGGCTCTCCTTGCTCCGGGACCGTCCGCCATTCCCTTCCAGCTCTAGGGCGGGGTTGAAGGGGTAGATCTGAGCCTGCATGAGTTCACCCCGGGCGACCCCCAGATCCCGGCGGACGACCTGCAGTTCCGGGTTGTTCTGGAGGGCCTCATTCAGCGCCGCTTCTAGGGTGAGGCTTCCTCTCGATTTTGGCTGGCCACTGACAGGGGCTGCGAAGAGGATAAGCGCTGCCAGCACGCCATACGTGATTCGTTGGGATATCGTCTTTCTTCGCATTACCGGTCCTCCCGCAATGGCCGACCAGCGAACCAGGTGGGCCACCGCTCCGGTGGACAACAAGGTGACATTCACTCCCCCCCCGGGCGCGAGGGGGTCTGAGTGTCTTCGTATTCAGGTTCTCAATAGTGTTGGGGAGCGGTAAAAGAAAAAGCGACGGGGTGCTTAGCCGCGGGGAGGTGGGAAAGGAGGTGTAAGCGTTACGCCTTTGTGGAAGGCGTCCTCCTCTGTGCCGAGCGAAGAAGCGAGGAGTAGCCTGTGCGGATCCGATTGGCCTTCGCACGGGACCACGGAGGTCCCGCAGGTTTGAGCCGTGAGAGTCACCGTCGATGGCGCGCTGGACCCGTGATGGCTGCCGTTGAGATCGGCAGTGAGACACAGCCCGAGGCCTGCCAAGAAACCACACACCACAATGTACACCGTCCACTTACGTATCAACTCCGCTCCTTCAGCACCCTGGGTCCGACAGGCTTTCGCGGATTGAAGAGGCGCGGAATCCTCCAGCCGTTTTTTCCCTTGTAGCGTGCCTACCTCAAGTTTGTCAAGCCAATGTTTGGGCGAGGGGATCTCCCTGAAGGACCCGGCCAGCGCCGTGGGGGAGGGTAACTCCTTACGGTTCTTCTCCTCCCCCATCATGCTTTCAAATCACCCAGAAGCGGAGCACCGGGGCGAGCCAGAAGAGGAGCACCAAGAGCGTCGAGCCCCATAAAAGCCACCGGTGCCACTGGGGCCCTCGTCTCTTGACAAAATGGAAGTAGTAGCCCAGCCCCAGGAAAAAGAAGGACAGGGGTAAGAAGTAGACTCGATATGCCGCCAGACCGGCGGCCAAGCCTCCGCTGAACACTCCGGCGCCCGCGAAGACCAAGGCCAGGACTCATCACGTGTTGGGCAGCAAGGCGAGGATGACCGACCCGATGCCTGCAAGCGGACCTTTCAATTCTCTGGTCATGACGCTTCTCCCCTTCCGCCGCCGTGGCATGATCTGCCCCGCTCATGGGCGGAGCTGCCCCCGAGTTCCGTTTCGCCGCCTCGGTTGTGGATGGACACAATCTTTCCGCTTGAAGAGCCCATGCTTGAGGTGGACCAGGTCGTCACATCCAGTGGTAAGTCCGTACCGATTGGCAATTTCCTCTAATGCCTTCCACGTTCCTCCTGAACGCTGGAGCCTCGGACCGAGCCGGAGGGCCAGCTTGGCTTACGGGGGACCGACGAAAGGAGGCCAAGCAAAGCTGAAAAGAGAGTGGTTATCTTTGGCGCTGCCGTTGCGCGGCCTTGGGCCCCGTTCGTCGGATGGCAAATCGAATCTCCTGGGCAGAGATAAAGCCCTCTACGGGGGGAGCCTCGCAATTGCAGGCTTCACCCCGAAGGGGACGGCATGAGGTGTCGAGCTGGTTACGCGCTACCTCCAGTTCTTCCCTTAGAAGTAATAGTTCCCGGACCTTCTCGTTGACGAATCGAAGATAGTCAGAGATGGCCTCTTGGACCCGCGGACGCAGGTTCCCGCAGTCCTCCCATTCGGCCAGAGGGAGAAGATCCCGGATGCGGGCCAAGGGGAGGCCCACGTCTTTCGCCCGTTTAACGAAAAGTAATCGGCCGATATCGGCTTCCTCATAAAGCCGGTACCCGGACGCACTCCGCCGGGGTTGGGGCAGGAGGCCCAGGCGCTCATAGTACCGAACTGCCTTGCGGGTGACCCGACCCCGCTTGGCCAACTCTCCGATACGAAGGAAACCGTCCTTTGGCATGAACATATGCCCTTTCTCGTGAGGATTAATTATATATTAATGTCTGCGTGGCCGCGTATTGGTATTTTATCTTGATCTGCAACAGTCCGAAGATTCCGGCGACCGTCAACCCGGAAAAGATGGCGGCCAGCAGGACGATGCCACTGAGCAGCAGCGCGACGCGCCATCCCACCATGGTGCGATAATACCAGATGCGTTGCGGTGCGGCCGCAGCGGTAAACCAAAAGGCCACCAGCCCGGCCAGGGCCATTCCGCCCCTCCAGAGATACGTCCCGATCAGGAGGTTTGCAATGGGGGGAGCAAAGGAGAGGAGGCCGATCCCGACACCCATCAGGGCATTCAGGAACTGCCCCTGCCACCCACCTCCGGTGAGCGTGACGGGAAAGATCCAGGAGGGCTTGATCGCCACCGCCGCCAAAAAGCCTGCGGCGACAAAGCCGTAAAGCAGCCGCCACCCGCTCGCCGCCACTTCTCGCCCGATGAGCCGAAGAGCCAGTTCTCCCCATCGAAGAGGCAATGATCCCCTGGTTTGACTCGGCGGGATGGCTAGGTCGGTCAGATCCGCCTCTGGCGAGGGGATTGCGGAGACCTCGCTTCGCCTAAGCTGACTTCCCAAGGGGATAAATAGGCCGAGGAAGACGATTACCCCTATCGCGTAGGCGAGCAGGAATTCCTTTCCAAGCAAGGGCGGGAGCAGGAAAACATAGAACAACAAATAGTGGGCGCCCCCGATAAATGCCAGGAGATCCCGCCACCGGTCAGCGGCGAGGAAGGTCCGGGCAATGCGGGTGAAGGCGGCGTGGGAGGTGCACCCCGCCCCAACCACAAGGGGGGTCAGAATGCCTCGGAGCCCACCCGATGAGCCGCCTTGGAGAGCCCGGAGCCTGGCCGGACGAAAAGCGAGGCTGTGGACCGCCACTGCTCCGAGGAAGACCCAAATAAGGATTCCCCGGGCAAAGACCACCACCAGGTAGTAAAAGGTCACCCAGGCCCACTTCAGACTTTCCCCCAAAAGGGCCACTGCTTTTTCTCCGATGGCTAGTTACACTCCAACCCGTTCCACCAAATTCCAGCGGGGAGTCTCCTACGGTTGCCCCATCCTATGCCGACTTACCAGAAGGCTCGCGAGCTCGCCTGCCGCCAGGTCTCGGTACTGGACCTCTCCCACCAGGGTGACCTTGGCATCTGTTGCCGCCGCGTCCTTCTTTAATTCCGCCAGGGCAGATCCAGATCGGAGGAGGAAGGGCTGCTCGGTCCCTGCAACCACAAAGCGCAGCTGTCCCTCTCCGGTGATGCTCGCGGTCCCCACGGCCTTGATCTCTAAGGCATCGAGGGTGATTCCGCTGTCCCTCACCTTGCGCTCGATCAGCTGGGGATCGAGGGTGAAGGTCGAGCGCGGGATGATCTGGATCCAGCCTCGGTTCAGATCGACTTTTACGTTGGCTACGCCATCCAGGCGCAGTAGGGTCTGTTGGACCCCGTACGCTCAGAAATTTCAGGTCATGCCATGGACGCGCAGCGTGACCTCCTGGATCTCCGCCCTGACCGGGGAAGTGAGCAGGCCGAATCCCAGCAACAGCGCCCCCAGGCTTCTTTGAAAGATCCTTTTGCCCCTCATATTCTCCCTCCTTTGCTGCCTTTCATTTAAAAGAACTGGTAGCTCACGCTGAAGATAACGCGTAAGTCGAACTCCGCCTGCTCGCCGTTGAGGTCTTGGGCCACAGGGATCTGTCCCGCCAGGGAGAGGTTCAACTGGGGGATTGGCCGGTAGAAGAGAAAAGGGTCGGCAAAGAGGACAGTGCCTCCCGAGTTTCGTTGCCCCACCCCGTTCAGCTCACTACGCCCGGCGAATTCTGCGGTCAGCCCGAGACCGATTCCCAGCTCCGGCCCGGGAAAGGGGGCCTGGTAAATCCGGTGGCTAAAGCTCACGTCGAGGACCAAGAGATCCCCGGCTTCGAAATCCTGTGCCCCCTCGGTGTTGAGCTTGTAAAAGAGGCTGCCGTTCAGGGCCGAGCGGCCCAGGATGGTGGTGTTGGCCAAACCGAAGATCCCATTCACTGCTCCCAGGCCGGGCTGGAGCGCCGGCGGCAAACGTTTTCCTCCATCTTTCTGATCCGTGGCCCCGGTAGGGAGTTCCACCCCCCCAAAGACCGAGAACTGCACGCTGGTCCGAAAGGCATCGTGCTTGAAGAAACGGTATTTCCCCAGGAGGATCAGGTCCCCCGGTCCGAAGGCTTCCTCGACCCGCCCTGAGCGCTCCCGGCGCTTGTAGACTACCGGGATGGTCCCTCCGATCACCAGATCGTGGAGGGGGGAGTAACTAAAGGAGGTGACGTTTCTCAACCCATCCGTCTCTTGGCCCGCTCCGCTCCGGCTGGAGAAGATGGTGGCGTTGCTCACGATCTTGCCCACCTCAAAGATGGTCACGCCGGTTCGGGCATCGACTCCCTGGGCCCAACCGTTGACGGGTACGGAGAGGGTTGCTCCCGCAGTAGCGACCAAGAGCGCCCAAACCGCTTCTCGCCTTGCCATCCCTCCCTCCAAGGCCTCTGGATTCCCAGGTCCTTATTTCTCCGGTGCCTTAGCCTGTTCACCTGACTGAGACAGGACTTCAACGCCCTGCTCCTCTTTGTCTTGAGGGGGCCGCTCTTCCCGAATCCCCACCGGCATGAGAGGGAGACCACATCCGCAAAATTCGCACATCCGAATCCACCTCCTTTCTATATAAAAAAGTTTAAGCCTTCCCCTTAGGGGTAAGGTCAAGACATATTTGCGAGGAAAGTTGAGAGGAAATTGGTGTTGATAGATCTTCGTTTCTCCTGTGCTTGCCCCGTTCCAGAAATTTAGAAGCCCAAGGCGGGCAAGATTTTGCTGATCAGCTTAAGCGGGGGGAGGTCGGGGCGAAAACCGAACAGCGCGTAGATCCAGGTGGAGCCGAGGCCGCCGAGGATAGCGGCAGCGTACAGGAGGCCGACCAGGATCAGCCCCTGCTTCCCCCCAAAGGTCCTGAAATAGATTCGCACGTCCCGGGGGTGGATCGCGCTGGCCAGGCAGAAACTGATGATCCCGGGATAGGCAAGGCCATCGGTCTTGAACAGAGCATGGATCACCGGGAGGTTTCCCACGGGGGAGAGGAACATGATCGCAGAGAAGGCAGGACTGGCCAGGGCATTGAGCAGGTCAGAGGCAGGAGTTTTACGGCCCATGATGTCCGCGAAGATGATCCACCAGGACTCTAGCCCGGCCGCAAAGATGAGCCCTCCCAGGATGATCCCTACGACAAGCGTCGGTGTGAATCGCCGTACCTCGTGCCCGATGAATTTCAGCATAGCCCACCATCCCTCAAGGGAGAGGAGGAGGGCGCGCCAGCAAGGGAAGCTGGCCAGATCGAGGACGAATGTATTGCTCTCCGCCTTTCCCATGGCCGGGGTGGCAAGCACTGGTGGTCGAAGCCAGTTGAGACCCAGGGCAACAACGCCGATCATCACCAGTGCCCCGAGCACCTGCCCCGTGGCAAATTCTGCGCCCAGCGACAGGGCAAAGATCGCCCAGAAGTGGATCGTCATGTTCCGGCTGGCAATCAGGTAGGCGAAGGCCGTGGCCGGGGAGCGGCCACGCTTGAGCAGCTCCCATGCGGCCTGCCGGCTGATCTCGCGGTCCGCACTCCCCACGATGCCCGCCTTCATAGCCCGCCAGATGCTTGGCCCTGCCGTTGATGGACTTTCGAGAAGTCTGTCCCATGTGGAGCGGCGGTACCGCAGGGTCAGGAGGGCGGCTACGAGAAAGCCCGGAACCCACACCGTGTAGAAGAGGGTCATGAACTTAAACAACTCGATCGTGAAAAACCAGGCCTGTTGCCAAAAAAGCGCCATTGTCCTTCCTTTTGGAGGCCCTAGCCGACTTGACTTCTGATTGCCTCTCGCAATTGAAGCCGGTCAGATCACCGCGTACCTTCTGGGCCCATCGCCTGTCCCGACACCCCTAGGGTCCCCAGGAGGGGCCCCCTTCGTAGCTTGGGCTTCGGGTTAGGTTTACAAAGGCCTTCGTCTTCAGGTCGACGGCGTAGATGTCGCCGCCCCGCTCGAAGGCGAGCCATCTGCCGTCGGGGGAGAAGGAGGGTTGGATGTCGAAGGTGTCGGTCTCGGTCAGCCTGTTCAGGTTCGTGCCGTCCAGGTCCATAAGGTAGACCTCGAACTTCCCCCGCCGGTCCGAGACGAAGGCGATCCTCCGGCCATCGGGCGAGATGGCCGGATCCATATCGGTGGCGGGATCGGCCGTCAAGCGCCGTTCCTCGCCGGTCTTCAGGTCGAGAAGATAGATCTCCACCTGGCCGTCCCGATCCGAGATGAACGCGGCCCGGAACCCGTCCGGGCTGAATGCGGGTCAGGCGTTGTTCCCCGGCCCCCTGGTCAAACGCCGCAGGTTCGAGCCATCCGCGTCAATGACGAAGAGATCGGATTTCTCGTTCCGGAGGCCGTCGAAGACGATCCGGGTCCCATCACCGGAGAACCACGGACAGCCCTCGTAGGTTTCTGTTTTGGTCAGGTTGACCTCGTTCGAGCCGTCCGGATTCATGGCCCAGATATCACCGTCGCGTTGAAAGGCGATCCGGTCCCCCCGGGGGGAGAAGGAGGGGTTTCCATCTCTGGAGAGGCCGGGGGTGAGGGGCCGTTTGGTCCCCTCCTCGGCGGCGATGACGGCGATTCTGTATCGGACTCCACTTCCTTCGTGGAAAGTGATCCTCCCTTCCCGCCTGCCGCCTGCCTCGGCACATCCGAGGGCGAGCAGCCCGGCGACGATCATGGCCGTCAGCAAGACGATCCCTCGCCGACCCATGGCAACCCTCCTTTCTCCTTAATTCCTTAACGGATCTGAAACTGCTCGATCCGGGCCGCCTCCTCCCCTTCCGGGATCTGCCCTACAATAAAGATGGACTCGCCCTCCTGGCCGGCGGCCTTCTTCAGCGCCTCCAGCTTCTCATCACTGACAAGGGGGATGACCTGGTCCGTCCCCTTCACCTTGAAGGCCGGGCTCCCGTCTCGGGTGGTAAGCTGTCCCACCGCCTCGAACCGGATCCAGGTCGGGGTAAACCCCGAATCAACGACGGCCTTCCGGAGCTCCTCGACCTTCAGAGGCTGTCCCTCCTTGAGTTGGATGTCCGCCCGTGCTTTCTTGAGACTTGCCTTCACTTTGTCCACGCCATCCAGGCGTGAGAGGCCCTTTTGGGCCCCATACGCTCAGATGGGTCATATCATCCCGTCGATACCCATCTGGACCGAGGAGATCTGTGCCTGGGCCAGTGGGGGATCGGCCAGCGTGGCGAAGAGGCTCATTGCAACGAGCAGGCTGAGAAATACGGCGAGCTTTCGCATGGTGTCTCCTTTCTCCTAAAAGAGGTATCGGAATCCAAACAGCACGGTATAGTCGGGTTCCAGTCGGCCGCTCGGGAAGTCGTTGACGATCGGGATCTGGACCCCTGTCTCGAAGAGCAGGTTCCCGGTGACGATGTACTGGATTCCGGGGGAAATAAAGAGCACGGTCCCGCCGGTGTTGATGTCTTTTCCGTCGATCGCGTTGTCGCCGGAGGTCCGGCCGTTGAACTCGATGCCCAGATTGAGCTGGGCGGGGGGCGTCGGCCATTCGGGGTACGTCTGATAGGCCAGGTAGAGGTCGTACAGCAAGACGTTCCCGAACTGAAAGTCCTTCGCCTCGGAGTTGATCTTGCCCCGAAGCGCCGCCTCGATGCTGTACCAGCTTCGGGTGGTACCGGCAGCGATCCCCACGATGCCGTCCACGCCGCCCGAGCCGAGCTGGAGTGCGGGGGCTGCCGTGAGCCCGGGTCCCTTACTGGTGGAGCCCGAAGGGAGTTCGAGGCCGCCGATGACGGCCAGTTGGTCGCGGCCGAAGGGGAGATCTCGCCGATAGAAGGTGTACTTGCCGAAGAGAGTGATATCCCCGATGCCGCTGGCGTCGAAGGTCCCTGTGGGGGTTTCCAAGTGCTTGTTGACATATGGGACAGTCAGATTCAGCGTCGCGTTGGTCGCCAGGGCGTAGGAAAAGATGGCCGGGGCCGTCCAGACCTTGAGTTCCTTGCCTCCGCCTTCGAGCCTCTGGAATTGCCCGAAGGACCGCACCGCCGTCCCCAGAAAGAACTGAGTCCGGGGGCTTGCGCCGAAGATGGGGGCTGCCAGCACGCGGGCCGGCAGAAGGCCAACCCCGATAATCAATAGACCCATTTTCCAGCCCGTTCGGATCGCTCTCCGCTGCTGCATAGATTCCCTCCGTAAGCTCATCACGGACGTGGTGGATAGCATTTAGAACATTCCCTCTCAGTGGCCGCCCGCCGCGATGGTCCCGGTATCCCCAAAGATGGGCCCCGCCTGGATCGCCCTTCGACGCGTACTTGTCCTAGCGCAGGCCGATACCAAAATGAGCAATAACAACATCACGACGAATCTCAATGCGGACTCGGCCATTCGACCTCTGCCCTTGTCAATTCTTGCATTTGCCATAGTTGGCTCACGAAATCTATTGCTCTCCACAGACGTGGCCGATCTCTCCAAGGGACTTGCAGATCTCGGCCCGCTCCATCTGGCCATCCCGAAGGGTGACGGTGATGCGTTTATCCTTGACGTCCCCGTCTACCGCCTGGATGTCTGGCAGCTTCTCGAGCTTTTGGCGGATGCCGGTGAGGCACCCCTCGCAGTGTATCGTGGGAACCTTGAGTGTGAGCTTCTCCATGGTCACCTCCTCTTTGGTCTCGCGCCGTGGCAGCAGGCGGCCGCCGAAGGAGTTCAGGAGGACGGTCGTGACACTCGCCGCCATGGCAACCATGGCCATGACCGGGTGGACGAGACCCGTGACGGCCGCCGGGACGCCGATGCCGTTGAAGGCAAAGGCGAGGGAGACGTTCTGCACCGTCTTGCGGAAACTGCTCTTGCCGATGTAGTAGGCATCCACCACTCCCCCCAGCCGGTCCCCCACCAGGATGACGTCGGCGGACTCGATCGCAATGTCGGTTCCGGCCCCGACCGCGATCCCGACGTCGGCCTGCATGAGCGCGGGGGCGTCATTGATGCCATCTCCGACCATGGCCACACGGTAGCCTTGCTGCTGAAGCTTTCGCACCTGTTCGGCCTTCTGGCCAGGGAGGACTTCCGCAATGACATCCGTGATGCCGACCTGGCCGGCCACGGCCTTTGCGGTTCGCCGGTTATCGCCGGTGAGCATCGCCGGTTCCAGGCCGGCGCCCTTCATCCGGGCCACGGCGTGGGCGGCGTCGTCCTTGAGGGTGTCAGCGATGGCGATCAACCCCGCGAGCTGGCCCGTCTCGGCCGCGGCCACGACGGTTCGCCCCTGTTGTTCCATCACCTCTACGCGCTCCTGGACCTGGGTGAGGTCTATGCCTTCGTCCGAGAGGAAGCGAGGGCTTCCGACCAGCACGGCTCTGTTATCAATCGTGGCCCTGATCCCCCGCCCCGGGATAGCCTGGAAGTCCAGGGCATCAAGAGGCACACGCCCATCCGCTGCCTCCGCGATGGCCCTGGCTAGGGGGTGCTCCGAGGGGCTCTCGGCGGCCGCGGCAAGCGCCAGCACCTCCTCCTCCATGTAATGGCCCGTCGGCACCACCTCGATCACCTGGGGCTTGCCCCTGGTGATGGTCCCCGTCTTATCCAGCACGACCTTCCTCACATCTTTGAAGACCTGGAAGGCCTCGCCCGAGCGCATCAGGATGCCCTGCTGGGCAGCCATGCCGCCGCCCCGGATCATGGCGAGTGGGGTAGCCATCCCGAGGGCGCAGGGGTAGCCCATCACCAGCACCGCCAAGGTGGCAAAGATGGCCCGGGTGAAGTTCGGTTCTCCGATGAGTAGCCAGGCGCCCAGAGTCCAGATCACGAATGCTGTCCCCGCTGCGACGAGTACCCCGGGGACAAACCACAGCAGCACGCGTTCCACCAGCTGCATGATGCCCGGCTTGAGCGCCCGGGCTTCCTGGATGGAGCGGGCCACCTGCTCGAGGAAGCTTTCCTCTCCCACCTTGGTGACGCGCACGAGCAAGCTGCCCGTCTGGTTCATGGAGCCGCCGATGACCTCATCTCCGACGGCCTTCTCGACGGGAATGGACTCGCCCGTCACCAGGCTCTGATCCACCCCCGACAGTCCCTCCACCACCACGCCGTCCACCGGAAAGCTCTCGCCGGGGCGAATCCGCACGAGGTCCCCCGGTCGCACCTCCTCCGCGGGGAGTTCCTCTTCTCTCCCGTCCCGGACGACGCGGGCCGTCGGAGGCTGGAGGTCCATCAGTTTCTTGATGGCCTGCGAGCTCTTCGTGCGGACCAGCAGAGAGACGTATGCCGAGAGAATGTGATACGCGGTAATGAAGACAGCGGCCCCCATGAAGTCGGCCATGGGCCAGGGCTGCGTGAAGAACCCGACTGCGCCGCCGGCCAGGCCACCGAAGGCGCCGAACTCCATCAGCACGTGCTGGTTCAGGATCCCCCGTTTGAGCGAGGCCCACGCCATCTTGAGGATGGGCCAGCCTACGCCGAAGACCATCCCGAGCGCGAGGCCCAGCATCACCCACTTGAACAAGGGCTGCTGGACGCCCAGCCACATCGCGCTCATGAAGCCGAGGGAGACGAGCATGAAGCCGGCCGCCACCAGGAGCTGGTTCCGATGCCGACGCAGATCGGCCTCTTCCTCTTCAAAGGTCCGGACCTTCTTGGGGTCGCGCACCGTGTATCCCAGGCTTCGCAGGGTATCCCAGAGCTCTGTGGGGGTTACCTGCTCCGGGTCGTAGTGGACCAGCGCTTCCTCATGGGAGAGGCTCACGCCGACCTCCCCCACGCCGTCCATTTGCGTCAAGGCCTTGCGGATGCTCTCTACGCAGAAGGAGCACTGCATCCCGCCGATCTTTATTTGCAGCTTCTCCATGACACGACCTCCTTGGTGCCCCCAGGCTAAACCTTCCAGCTAAGAGGAGAGTCAAGAACTTTTTTCGCCTGCCAGTCCAGCCGAAAGGGCAGGGGACCTTGGGCCTTGGGGCGGCCGCGTTCTGCCTACTGTAGCGCTGCAGTCGGTCCTAGCTTGAGGCTAAACCTTCCAGTTGAGGAGGGACTCAAGAACTTTTTTGGCGGTAGCGGGAGGGGAGAGAAAGGGGCTGGATTTCTGCGCGTTCGATGTGGGGGCAGACCGAGCCGGCGCGGCCCCGCGTCCGGGGTCGGCTGGCCGATTTTCGTGCCAAACCGCTCAGCTCGTCGCGGAGGAGCGTGAGGTCTCTAATCTGGCGGGAGAGGGTGTGCACCCGTTCGGTGAGCAGGGCGTGCACGTGGGGACAGGGCAGATCCCCGCGTTGGCGCAGGGCGATGATCTCACGGATCTCGGTCAGGGTGAAGCCGAGAGTCTTCGCCTTCTGGATAAATCGGAGGAGTTCAAGGGTCTGCGGAGTATAGAGACGGTATCGACTCTCGCTGCGCAGAGGCGGCGGCAGTAACCCCAGGCTCTCGTAATAGCGGATCGTCCGCGGATTGAGCCCGAGTTGCTTCGCAACCTTGCCGATAAATAATGGTTGCCTCATCAGGCCTCCATCCTAGGGCGTTAGGTGCATCCTGTCAAGGTCAGCCATTTTTGTTTGGAAGCACACAGGAGGGATGATCGAACCGCCGTCGTGGAACCAGGCTTGCTTTCCTCATGGTCACCCCCTACAATTTGAATCTATAAGTACCATACACGGTTATTAGAACATATTGACCCGCCATTTGGTTTTTATCCGCGTCTTTACTCTGGCCTCACACAACGTCCTTCATGGTCAAGCATGCCCTCATGAGGTATGGTACCTTCTAAACGTTTAATGTAAAAATCAGGGTTCTTCTGGAACACTTCTGCGCAATATGGACAACCGCAAAAGTGCACTTCCTGCCCGGCAATCAACCTGACGGCCCGCTCGAGTGGCTTTTCACCCAAGCAGCTTGGGCATACAATCAGATCATCTATTTTCTTGAGGTATTTCTCAGGATCGGTGGTGAACAGGTCAACGCACCCCTGGCAACAGAAATGGTATTCTTCACTGTTATAGCGGTAAGTAGCCGCCTTATCTTTGCTGACGCCTAGCCTGACCAGGGAACAACCACATGTCGGGCAAATGAGTGTTTTCATTTATTCCCTCCTGTTTTGTCCGCACCTCAGTTCCATGGCCGGCACTTCTTTAGGAGAAGGCTTCAGTATCTCCCCAATGGGTGAAGGGTCTCAAGCTGTAGGCGGGGGGGCGAAGTGCTCTAGGGCAGGACTGGTGTACGCCAGGGCGGTTTGGGGCGGAGCCACCCCAGGCTCTCGTAATAGCGGATCGTCCGCGGACTGAGCCCGAGTTGCTTCGCCACCTTGCCGATAAATAAAGGTTGCCCCATCAGGCCTCCATCCTAGGGGGCGAGACGCACCCTGTCAAGCCGAGGGTCTTGCTTCTCGTTGCCGTAATCAGAAGATTTCTTTCTCCACCTTTGATAATATAGACACAAAGAGGAGTCGGAATAGGGAGCTATCTTCGTTCGTAGAGAAGGAGACCCCGATGGCCAAAGATCTCAATGTCACACAGATACAGGAGGCGGTGCAGAAGAAGTACGCAGCGGTCTCCCAGTCGGCGGAGGGCAGGTTTCAATACCCGACGGGAAGGGCGGGCGTGGAAGCGCTCGGTTACGACCTGTCGCTCGTCGGTCAGCTTCCGGATGAGGTCGTCGAATCCTTTTGCGGTGTGGGCAATCCGTTTTCCCTGGGGGCATTCAGACCTGGAGAGACAATCCTTGATGTGGGCTGTGGGGCGGGATTTGACCTCATCGTCGCGAGTTATCTGGTGGGTCCGTCGGGACAGGTATGCGGGATTGATCTGACCCCCGAAATGGTGGAACGGGCTCGGATGAACTTGAAACGAGCCGGGGTGTCGAACGGGCAGGTTCATCGTGCGGGCTCGGAGGCGATTCCGTACGCCGACGGCACCTTCGACGTGGTGATCTCCAATGGTGTCCTCAATCTCTCGCCGTTAAAGGAAACGAGCTTTGAAGAGATCTACCGGGTCCTGAAGCCCCACGGCCGTCTGCAGTTCGCCGATATCGTCGTGAAAGCAGATCTACCCGCCGAGGTGGCCACGAGTCTAGAGGCCTGGTCGGAGTGAGTCGGCGGTGCGATCCCGGTTCGGGATCTTACCCAGTTGATGGCAAAGGTGGGGTTTGTTGGCGTGGAATCCGTGGGACCGACAGGGTTCGCGACCTCACGGTTCACAGTCGGGGCGATGTTTCGTGCACGGAAGAGTGACAACTAACGGGTGAAAAAAGGGGAGTGAGGAACGAAGAGCGATAGCCCGACACCCACGACCCAAAACCTAACACCCAACACCGACAACCTAGGAATACGTCACGTGGTGAGGAGATTGGTCAGGTCGTGCAGCTGTTTCCGGAATTTGTCGTCTCTCGCCATCAGTTCCCGGATCTTGGAACAGGCGTGGATCACCGTCGAGTGATCCTTTCCGCCGAACTCTGCCCCGATGTCCGGGAGGGAGGCGTTCGTGTTGGTTCGGCACAGGTACATCGCCACCTGGCGGGGTAAGACGATAGACTTGTGCCGGCTTTTCGACAGGATTTCCTTTTCGTTGAGGCGGTAAAAGTCTGCAACCACTTCCAGGATGTGGGGCATGGTAATCGCCCGGTCCCCGTCCACTAACTCCCTCAGGACCTCGCGGGCCAAATCGAGCGTGATCGGCTGATTCGTCAGGGAGGCGTACGCGACGATCCGGACGAGGTGGCCTTCGAGCTCCCGGACGTTGGATTTCACGTTCGTGGCGATGAAAAGGGATACCTCATCCGGGATCTGCACACCCTCCGCCTGTGCCTTTTTCCGGAGGATGGCCGCTTTGGTCTCCAGATCGGGAGGCTGGATGTCGGCGATCAGGCCCCACTCGAACCGAGAGCGGAGCCGTTCTTCCAGGCCCGGGATCTCCTTGGGTATGCTGTCGCTCGTCAGGACGATCTGTTTCGAGGCATTGTACAGGTCGTTAAAGGTGTGAAAAAACTCTTCCTGGGTCCGTTCCTTTCCGGCGATGAACTGGATGTCGTCGATGAGGAGGACATCCACGCTCCGATAGCGATTTCGGAATTCGATAGTCGCATCGAAGCGGATCGCGTTGATCAGATCGTTGGTGAACTTTTCCGACGAGATGTAGGAAATCCGGACCAGACTGTCTCGCCCCAGAACGAGATGGCCGACCGCGTGGAGGAGATGGGTTTTTCCGAGGCCGACGCCGCCGTAGATAAACAGGGGATTGTACACCTTGGAGATTTGCTCGGCGACCGCCAGCGATGCCGCATGGGCAAGCTGGTTTCCCGCCCCCACGACAAAGCTGTCGAACGTGTATTTGGGGTTAAGGGAGGGTGCAGGGGTGGTGCGGCGGGCGGCCCGCTTCGGCGGGGCCTTCGGGGGCGGGGGCGGGGGGCACGGGTCGGCATCGGGGATGACGAGCTCGATCTCCACCCGGGTGAACAGGAGATCCTCCAGGGCGGACCGGAGGAGTTCAAGGTAGTGTTCTTCAAACCACTCCTTGAAGAAGCGATTGGGCAGCACGACCTGGAGATGATTGCCGTGTATGGTTCCCAGGGTGAGGGGGCGGAACCAGGTTGTGAAACTATGGTGAATCAGTTGGCGCTGGATGTTGGAAAGGGCTGCCTGCCATACGTCGTGGGACACGGAAGAAGATTGTCCGGTCATCCCATCAGCCTCCTGCAACCCTGCTCGACTATTGTTTTAGAAGAAAGTACGTACCGCTAGGTTCAGCTTGCCGCAAGGGGAGGAAAGCTATCCACATATTTTCCACAGCGCGCGTGGCATCGTAACTTGCGTCTAGGCGAGAGGTCTGCGAGTTATCCCCAGAGGCGCTCGGCTTTGTCTGTCGGTGAGTCGCTTTCAAATCCGCTAGAACAGGAAGACGGATCGAATGTGAATGCTCCTCCTTCTAGCCGACCTTCACGTTCGAGTCAAGTCCTTTTTGAAGAGAAAAAAAGTTTTTTCTGCAGTTCAAGTCTGACGAAGAGTTAGCTACGAGGACTCTCGGTGAAAATTGCAGTGATCCTGTGACGCGGCTCCTAGCCTACGTCCGCGGGGGCTTGGGTGAGACGGACGTTACGGAAACCAGGAGCTCATCGAGGTCCTGCGACTTGGCCCAGTACGCTCCCCCGTGATGGTGGACTTCCGCCTCGACTTCGGTGGTCCCGTACGCGGTCATGATGATGACGCGGGTGTCGGGGCATGCCCTTCGCACGGCCTTCAGGAGATCTAGGCCATCCGTGCTCTCCTGCCCGCGCATCCGGAGGTCAGCCAGGATGACATCAAAGTGTTGCCCCCCGATGGCTTCGAGGGCACTCTCGAGACTGGTGCAGATCTCGACCGTCACCCCGCGGCTCTTCAGGGCGTGGGCCAACGCCAGGCGGATAGTCGGGTCATCCTCCATGATAAGGACGTGCAGGGACAAACCCATCAGCAGGTCTCTCTTGCCACACAGCGAGATTTTTTCAGTGCGGGTTGCAAGGGGCATACCAAGGTGAGAGGGAAGCCCCCGTCGTTCCGGGTCTTATCTGATAGAGAGTTACGGGTCAAGCGGGTCGAGGGGATAGGCCCTGTCTGAAAAGGCGGCAGCCGAGAGGGATCCGGGTGACGCGTCTTGCCTCACCCTTTCAGGCGGTACCGCTTGATCTTGTCCAGGAGCGTTGAGCGGGAGATCCCCAGCAGCTTCGCCGTCTGGGTGCGATTCCCTCCCGTCGCTTCCAGTGCGTCGCGGATGTAGTTTTTCTCGAGGTCGGCGAGGGAAGTAAACCGGTCCGAGTCTCGGCGGCGCGGTCGGTGGCTTGCCGTCTGTTCCGGGAGGGAGGGGACGGCCGTGCCGGCGAGCCCCTGTAGATCCGCCGGGAGATACTCGGGAAGGATCGTGTCCCCCCGGCAGAGGATCATCGCACGCTCCGTCACGTTCTTGAGTTCGCGAACGTTGCCTGGCCAGGGATAGGCGAGGAGGATCTCCTGAGCCTGTTCGGAAAATCCCCGAATGCGCTTTTTGAGCAGGGTGTTGAACTCCTGGACAAACAATTGACCGAGAAAAAGCACATCATGACCGCGGTCTCGCAAGGGGGGGATCTCCACGGGCATCACCTTCAGGCGGTAGTACAAGTCCTCCCGGAAGCTCCCGGCCTCCACCAATTTCTTCAGGTCCCTATTGGTGGCCGTGATCATGCGCACATCGACCGAGATGTCCCGCAGTCCCCCGACCCGTCTGAAGGTTTGCATCTCCAGGACCCGGAGGAGCTTGGGTTGGACGGCTGCTGGCATGTCTCCGATCTCGTCCAGGAGGACGGTGCCGCCGTCGGCCACCTCCAAGAGTCCCCGCTTCATCGTTTTGGCATCGGTAAACGCCCCCCGTTCGTGGCCGAAGAGCTCTGAATCCAAAAGATTCTCCGAGAGCCCCGCACAATTGATCTCCACAAAGGGCTTGTCTCGGCGGCTCGATTTCTGGTGGATCGCCTTGGCCATCAGTTCCTTTCCCGTCCCGCTTTCGCCGAGGAGGAGGACCGTGGTCGAGGGATTCTGGGCCACGAGCTCTATGAGCCCGTCGAGCGCGCGGATGGAGGGATGCTCCCCGGGAATGGCAGGCCCGCGGTCCGTCGCCCGTCGCCGGAAATGCTGGCTGTAATACGAGCGGATCCGATCCTTCCGGAGGCGCTCCACCGCCTTCGACACGCGGAGTTCCATCGCCGCCAGGTTTCCCTCGGCGGGCTCCTTGAGCAAAAAATCATCCGCCCCACGCTTCACCGCCTCGACCGCCTTTTCGTAGGTCCCATGGGCGGTGAGCACGATCACCGCGCTCTCGGGCTGGCTCCCCTTGATTTGTTCCAGGGCGGTCAGGCCATCCAGATCTGGCAACTTGAGGTCCAAGAGGATCACATCCGGGGCATCCTCTCGAACCAGGTTGATCCCCTCGGACGCCGTGCCGGTCTCGAGGACCCGATACCCCTTGCGCTCGAAATGGTGCCGGAGGGTCTTCCGGATCAGGGGCTCGTCATCGATAATGATCAGTGTCGACTCCATGGCTCGCTTTCCATGAACAGTTAAAAAGAGCAGTCGGCAGTCTGCTGGAGTCGCGAGAATGCTAGAAGGCCTGGCGGCTCACCGCTCACCCCTTGCCGCTGACTGTTCACTATTGATCATTAACTGATAACTATTTCTCCCTCACGTCTGGACGAAGACCGAGGACCGACTGTTCGTTATGATGGTACACAAGAATGCGTGGCCAAGCCAAGCGTTATGTTCCCGCGGTTGTTATTGAGCCGTCACGGGTGCGGAGGGGAAGCTGTACCGTGAAGGTTGTCCCCTCTCCCGTGCGACTCTCTACGATGATCCACCCCCCGTGGTCTTCGACGATCCGTCGGGAAATCGAAAGTCCTAGCCCAGCCCCCCGGGGCTTGGTGGTGAAAAAGAGCTCAAAGATGCGGTCCCGATCCTCGGACGGGATGCCGCACCCGGTATCCGTGATCGACACGTCCACCTGGTCTGCTGGCGCCGCTCCCTCCGTTCGGTGGCTCGCGGTTCCCACGGTCACCGTTCCCCCTGGGGCGGTCGCCTCTGCGGCGTTCCTCACCAGATTCAGGATGACCTGTTTCAGCTTGTCTTGGTCCACCAAGAGAGCCGGCACGTTGGGGTCGTAGGCCTTCCGGAGCTCGAGGGAACGCTCGCGAATTTCTCCGAGGCACAGGGTGCAGCACGCGTCCAGGAGCTGGTGGAGATCCGTGGGACTCCGTTCGAGGCGGGAGGGTCGCCCGAAGAGGAGGAGGTCGCTCACCAGGGCATTGAGGCGGTGGGCTTCCGAGAGCAATCCCTCCAGCAGCTCCTGGTGTGCGGGGGTGAGATCCACTTCTCGCTTCAGGATCTGGGCCACGGAGGTGATGCCGAACAGGGGATTCCGGATCTCATGCGCTACGCCGGCGACCACCTGTCCGATGGCGGCGAGACGGTCTTTGCGCCGCAGCTCGGCCTGAAGCTCTTTGATCTCGCCCAGATCCCGGAAGACCACGATCACCCCCTCGCGATTGCCCTGGGTGTCCGTGAGGTAGGAATTATTGAAGCCGAGGGGGATCGTGCTGCCATCCCGGAGGCTGAGCTCGAGCTCCCGGTGACTCGTCTCGCCACGGACCTCCAGCAAGTCGCCCGCGTTGGGGAAGAGGTCGGTCAGCTTGCGGCCCAGGAGCTCCTCGGGGTGGCAGCGGAGGGTGAGGGCCCCGTGCGGGTTGATCAGCGTAATTGCTCCGCCTGGATCGGCAGCCATCAGGCCGCTGGCCAGGTGGGTGATGATGCTCTGGGTGAGCCGCTGACTCCGGTGCAGTTCGACCGTCCGCGCCTCCATGCGCTCCCGCAGCTCGCCCGCCAATGCATTCGCCACCTGGTGGAGACGGCTGAGTTCCGCGACTTTTTCCTGCAGGCTCTGGACCAGCCGGCTGTTCTCTATCAAGAGCCGGTGCCGCTCCTCGGCGCGCCTGACGGCGGGGACGAGCGTATCCGGGTCAAGGGGTTTCGGAATATAGTCGTACGCGCCGTGTTTGACGGCCCCGATGGCGCTCTGGACGGAGGCGAAGGCGGTGATCATTACGACCGGCGTGGCGGGGGCCACGCTGGCAAAGTGCGACAGGGCCTCGATCCCGCTCATCCCGGGGAGCATCACATCCAGCAGGATCACCGCCGGGGGATTTGCCTGGGCCAGGTCGAGGGCCGCGTGGGCGTCGGGAGCCGCCTGGACGTGGAAGCCGGCCTGGGAGAGGATGTCTGTACAGAGCTCCCGCATCAAGCGTTCGTCGTCCACGACGAGGATGGTTGGCTTCGGCGTCTCTGGAGAGGCGGTCGTCATCATCCTTCTCCCCTCTCGTACCTGCGTAACGCTATCAGGGGGCCCGCGCTTTTTCAATAGAAATGTGCCCTTCCCCCGGCGGGGATGAACGTTGACAGCGGTCCGGCGGGCCCCTATGATCGGCCTGAGGGAGGGGCGCGAACGTGCGAGACCGGGTGTTCGCGGCTGTGCGGCGGGCGATCACGACGTACCGGCTTATCCGGCCGGGAGACGGGGTCGTGGTGGCCGTTTCGGGTGGGGCCGACTCCGTCGTGTTACTCCACTGCCTGCTCCGAGTCCGCGCCACCTGGTCCCTCAGTCTGCACGTGGCCCATTTTGATCATGGCCTCCGGGAGACCTCCCGACAGGATGCCCGCTTTGTCGAGGAGCTCGCGGCCTCGTGGGGCCTGTCTGCCACGACGGGATCCTGGGGAGCCGGGGCCCGGCGGGACCGGTCGCTCCAGGCGGAGGCCCGGCGGGCGCGGTATCGCTTTCTCGAAGAGGTGGCGTCTCAGGTTGGCGCGACAAGGATTGCCCTGGGACACCACCGAGACGATCAAGCAGAGACGGTTCTCCTGCACCTCCTCCGGGGCTCGGGACTTCGGGGCCTGCGGGGGATGCTGGCCCTGCGAGAGGGCCGCCTGATCCGGCCGCTGCTCGAAGTGGGGCGCGAGGATATCGAGGCCTATGTCAAGGCGCATCAGCTCTCCTTCCTCGATGACCCCTCGAACCGGGACCTCCGCTACCTCCGGAACCGGATCCGCTGGCAGCTCCTCCCGTTGCTCCAGCGGGAGTATAATCCCTCGATCGCCAGGACGTTAGCGCGCATGGCGGCCCTGGTGGCGGAGGACGAGGGCTATCTCGAAGAGGATGCGGGTGAGACCTTCAATGCCCTGGTGGACTTTCAGGGGAGCACGCTGTGCATGAGTCTCAGCGCTCTTCGGGGCTTGGCCCCGGCGATTCGGCGCCGCATTCTCGAGCGGGCCATCTGGAGCGTGGCCCCCGGGGTGTATCTCACGGCTGCGCACCTCGAGGCGGTAGACAGACTGACGGCCGCCGCCGGCCCTTCGGCGGTCACGCTCCCCCAGGCCCAGCGGGCGTGGCGGTCCGGGGGCTTCCTCTATGTGGGGAGGCGCCGACGGGAACGGTGGTCCCCGGTCCGTGAAGAACTCTGCGTGCCCGGCGAGATCGCCATTCGGGAATGGGGGGTGAGGATGGAGGCGGCGATCGTCCCCCGCTCGATGGCCGATGTCCCGGGAAATGGGTCGGATCGGGTCTGTATCGACTGGAAGGAGGTCCTGCCCCCGCTCGTCGTTCGGAGTTGGAGACCGGGCGATCGCTTTCGCCCGTTGGGGCTCGGGGGCAACAAGAAGCTGCAAGATCTCTTTGTCGATGCGAAGGTCCCCCGGGAGGAACGGGTCCGGGTCCCCGTGGTGACGGACCAGAAGGGAATCCTGTGGGTTCCCGGGTTTCGGATTGATGAGCGGGGCCGGGTTGGGGGGACGACAGTGGAGGTCCTGGTTCTCACCATCCACCGAGGGGAGGGACATCCCTCCCCCTAAGGCGCACCATTTGGTATTGGCTTCTCTATTGCATTATGCTATTTTTTGACCAGGTGGCCGCTGCCACGGTGGCGGCACTTTTTGACCCCCAAGGAGGGTTGAAGATTGAGTCCTCTCATGAAAAATATGGCGCTCTGGCTGGTGATCGGTCTGAGCATGATCCTCCTCTTCAACATCTTCAATCAGACACAACCGGTCGAGAAGGAGCTGATCTTCAGCGACTTTATCGCGCAGGTCGAGAAAGGGGAGGTGGCCGAGGTAACCCTCAAGGGGTCGGATATCCGCGGCCGGCTGACGGATGGCACTCTCTTCCGGAGCTATGCTGCGGAGGACCCCGAGCTGGTCCCGGCCCTGCGGAAGCAGGGAGTCAGAATCGCCGCCAGGCCCGTGGAACAGAATCCCTGGTACAACGTGCTCCTCTCCTGGCTGCCCATGCTCCTCTTTATCGGCGTCTGGATCTTCTTTATGCGGCAGATGCAGGGCGGAGGGGCGAAGGCCCTCTCCTTTGGAAAGGCGCGGGCCCGGCTGCTCACGGAGAAACAGAACCGGGTGACCTTTGCCGACGTCGCGGGTGTGGAGGAGGCCAAGGAGGAACTGGAAGAGATCATTGACTTCCTGAAAGACCCTCATAAGTTTCAGAAGCTGGGTGGCCGTATCCCCAAGGGGGTTCTGCTGATGGGGCCTCCGGGGACGGGGAAAACCCTTTTGGCGCGCGCCATTGCCGGCGAAGCCAACGTTCCCTTCTTTTCCATCTCGGGCTCGGACTTCGTGGAGATGTTTGTGGGGGTGGGGGCCTCACGGGTCCGCGACCTTTTCGAGCAGGGGAAGAAGCATGCCCCCTGCATCATCTTCATGGATGAAATCGATGCCGTCGGTCGGCATCGGGGGGCGGGGCTTGGGGGGGGGCATGACGAACGGGAGCAAACCTTGAATCAGCTTCTGGTCGAGATGGATGGCTTTGAGTCGAACGACGGCGTGATTTTGATCGCCGCCACCAATCGGCCCGACGTGTTGGACCCGGCGCTGCTTCGGCCCGGGCGATTCGATCGACAGGTGATCGTGTCGCGGCCCGACGTGCGCGGCCGGGAGGAAATTTTGAAGGTGCACGCCAAGAAGATCCCCCAGGACACCGATGTGGACCTCGCGGTCTTGGCGCGAGGGACGCCGGGATTCTCGGGAGCCGACTTGGCCAATCTCGTGAACGAGGCGGCCCTCTTGGCGGCCCGCGAGGGGAAGAAGTCTGTCGAGATGAAGGATTTTGAGAGCGCCAAGGATAAGGTGCTCATGGGGGTCGAGCGCAAGAGCCTCATCTTGAGCGAAGAAGAGCGGCGGGCCACTGCCTATCACGAGGCGGGCCATGCCCTGGTCGCCAAGCTCATTCCGGGGGCCGATCCGATCCATAAGGTGACGATCATCCCCCGGGGCCGGGCCTTGGGGATTACCCAGCAACTGCCCATGGATGAAAAGCACAACTACCATCGGGAGTATCTGCTGAACAATATCGCTATCCTCATGGGGGGTCGGGTGGCGGAAGAGCTGGTGCTGGGCCACCTCAGCACCGGGGCGGGGAATGACCTGGAGCGGGCCACTGATCTGGCCCGGAAAATGGTGTGTGAGTGGGGGATGAGCGAGAAGCTGGGTCCCCTCACGTTTGGGAAGAAGGAAGAAATGGTCTTTCTGGGACGAGAAATCGCTCAGCATCAGGACTATAGCGAACAGACCGCCCAGGAGATCGATGGGGAAGTCCGCCGCTTTGTCGTGGACGCGTACGAGCGAGCCAAGGAGCTGGTCAAATCCCGGATCGAGGCGCTGCACGCCTTGGCCGCTGCTTTGTTGGAACGGGAGGTGTTGGAGGGTCCGGAGATCGATGGCATTGTCAGCGGGGCATTCGCCTGAGGCCTTGGTCCGTCCCGGCAATCGGCTGCCCCCACTCCGGTGTCGGCGGTTCTGCCTTGACGTGACGGCTCGGACACAGATCATGGGGGTCCTCAATGTGACCCCCGATTCTTTTTCTGACGGGGGATTGTACCTCGACCCGGGTCGGGCGGTCGCGTATGCGCAGGAGATGGTCGCGGCGGGAGCTGATCTGATCGATGTGGGGGGGGAGTCAACGCGGCCGGGTGCGGAGCCGGTCTCGGCCGAGGAGGAGCTGCGTCGGATCCTCGTCCCTGTGAGACGCCTCGTCGAAACGCTTCCCGTGCCCATCTCGGTGGATACGTACAAGGCGGACGTGGCGGCCGTGGTCTTGGATGGGGGGGTCGACCTCATCAATGACATGAGCGGTCTCAGCTTCGATCCCCGGATGGCGTCGGTCGTGGCGGAAGCCGGGGCCGGTCTCGTGTTGATGCACATTCGGGGAACGCCCCGGACGATGCAGGAGGATCCGAGGTACGCCGACGTGGTCCCTGAGGTGCGAGAGTATCTCCGGGAGCGGATCCTCGTGGCCGAGGCGCGCGGAGTCCGTCCTGAGGCCATCGTGGTGGATCCGGGGATCGGCTTCGGGAAACGCGTCGAACATAATCTCGACCTCCTGAACCGCCTGCCGGAGCTTCAATCCCTGGGTAAACCCCTCCTGGTCGGGCCGTCTCGAAAGTCCTTCATCGGCAGCGTCCTGGATCTTCCCCTGGAGGAACGGTTGGAGGGGACGGCAGCGGCGGTCGCCATCGCCATTTGGCAGGGGGCCCATATCGTTCGGGTGCACGACGTGCGGGCCATGGCCCGGGTGGCCCGGATGACGGATGCCATTCGGAAGGAATCGAAACCGGGTCTGGAATCTTAGGCTGATCCTGGCGTCGCGGGACCATTGACATCGCCGGGCGCCAGGAGGCTGTTCCGGTCGAGGGGCTGCCGGAGCCGCGCGGGAAAGACGTCTGGATTCCCGATTGGCGTGCAGGCGGCGTCACCAGCCGGCGTCACAGAGGAAGGAGGGGCGAGGTTCGTGGGGAAAATATTTGGGACCGACGGGGTGCGCGGTATCGCCAATGAAGAACCCATGACCCCCGAGACCGTGGTCAAGCTCGGTCGGGCGGCGGCCTATCTCTTCAAGACGAGGGCAGGTCGGCACAAGATCGTCATTGGGAAAGATACCCGGCTTCACGGGTACATGTTGGAGTGTGCCCTGACATCTGGAATCTGCTCGATGGGCGTGGATGTCTTGTTGATCGGTCCCCTGCCGACGCCGGGGATCGCCTTTATCACGCGGAGCTTGCGGGCGGATGCGGGGATTGTCATCTCCGCGTCCCACAATCCCTTTGAGGATAATGGAATCAAGTTCTTTTCCGGGGACGGGTTCAAGCTGCCGGATGAGATGGAAGCCCGCATGGAGGTGCTCATCAGTAGCCGGGAGATCGAGCGACTCCGCCCGGTGGCTGCTGAAATCGGCAAGGCGTATCGGATCAACGATGCGACCGGCCGGTACATCGAGTTTGCCAAGGGAACGGTCCCGAAGGGGGTCTCCTTTCACGGGCTCAAGGTGGTGGTCGATTGTGCCCATGGGGCCACCTACAAAGTGGCCCCCGCGATTCTCAGGGAGCTGGGGGCCGCGGTTATCCCTTTGAACATCCAGCCCACCGGCGTCAACATCAACAGTCGGTGCGGCTCTCTCTATCCAGAGGTTGTGCAGAAAGCGGTGCTGAAACACAAGGCCGACGTTGGCATCTCTCACGATGGCGACGGGGATCGGGCGATTCTGGTGGACGAGACGGGCGCGGTCTTCGATGGGGACCATACCTTGGCTGTCTGCGCCCTGGACCTCAAAAGCCGGGGACTCCTCCGGTCTGATACCGTGGTGGCGACGGTGATGAGCAACATCGGGCTCGAACTGTGCCTGAAAGAGGCGGGGATTAAGGTCGTGCGGGCCGCCGTTGGAGATCGCTACGTGTTGGAGGAAATGCTCCAGCACGGGTACAATTTAGGCGGCGAGCAGTCTGGGCACAGTGTCTTTCTCGATCACAATACAACGGGCGACGGGATTGTGACGGCTCTCCAGGTACTTTCCGTGATGGTGAAACGGCAGGAGCCTCTCTCTCAGCTTCGGCGGTGTATGACTGTGTGTCCCCAAGTCTTGGTCAATGTTCGCGTCGCAGAGAAGCGGGATCTGGAATCGGTCCCTGCCGTGCACACGACGATCACGGAGGCTGAGGCTCAGCTCGACGGGAGCGGGCGCGTTCTCGTGCGGTATTCCGGGACGGAGTCGGTCGCCAGGGTGATGGTGGAGGGGCGAGACGCAGAGCAGGTCGGGCGCCTGGCGAGATTGATCGCGGAGGCCATCGAAAAAGAATTAGGCTGAGACTCGGGAAAGCCTTTCGCGTCGCCGACGGCATATTCTGGGGGTGCGTATTGCGGCGATTTTTCGTTACGCGTGAACGGGCCATCGGTATGCAGTTGTGGACGTCACCCCATAGGGGGCCCCGGCTTGACGCAAGTCAGATGCCGTCGGCTTCCGGGAACAGGCTTCCCCTCGCCTCGCGGGGGCAGGGGCGGCAAAAAGCAGAAGGTGAGACGGGGGGGCTGAGGGGCCCCGGCTTGACGCAAACCAGATTCCGCCTTCCTCGCGGGAAGAGGGCTCC
>JBHIAH010000011.1:0-56776 GCA_046758505.1 Methylomirabilales bacterium (SeqCode)
AGGTGGCGCTCTGGGGGATGGTGATTGATCTGGACCGCTGCACGGGCTGCCAGGCGTGTGTGATGGCCTGTAAGGCCGAGAATAACGTTCCGGCTGTGGGGAGCACGGAGGCCAAGGCGGGGCGGACCATCAGTTGGATGCATGTCCTCACCGAGGAGGACGAGGGACACCCTGGGGGGAACATCCGGTTTCTGCCCCGGCCGTGCCTTCACTGTGACGATCCCCCGTGCACGAAGGTGTGCCCCGTCTATGCCACGTTCCGCAACCCCGAGGGGATTGTAGGCCAGATTTACGCGCGGTGCATCGGCTGTCGCTTCTGCATGGCAGCCTGCCCGTACAACGCCAAGTATTTCAACTGGCACCGCTACCAGCGAGAGGGCCCCGGGCAAAATCCGGATGTCTCGGTCCGCCCGAAAGGCGTCGTGGAGAAGTGCACCTTCTGCCACCACCGGCTCCAGAGGGCCCGGGAGCGGGCCCTGGCCGAGCATCGGGAGCTGGCCCCGGGGGAATATGTTCCGGCCTGCGCGGAGGCGTGCCCGACCAAGGCCATCATCTTTGGCGACTTGTCGGATCCGGGCAGCGAGGTGGCCAGGCTCGCCCACAGCCCCCGGGCGTTCAGGCTCCAGGAGGAGCTGGGGACAAAGCCCAAGGTGATCTACCTCAGCGAGGGAGAAAAGCGTGGCTGATCACTCCGACCACCCCGACGCGACGTTGCTCGCCCCCCTCGAGCGAACCGACCCCTGGTTCCGCTGGACCGTCGGGGTGCTCCTGCTCTTCATCCTCTGGGGGGCCGTGGCATACGGCATTCAGCTGTACCAGGGCCTGGGCGTGACGGGAATGCATCAGCCGGTCTCCTGGGGCTTCTACGTCACGAACTTCGTCTTCTTCATCGGGATCAGCCACGCGGGGACCCTGATCTCGGCCATCCTGCGACTCTGCAAGGCCGAGTGGCGCCGCCCCGTCACCCGGATGGCCGAGACGATCACCGTGATGGTCCTCTTCATCGGCGCCGGGCAGATCCTGGTGGACCTCGGGCGCCCTGACCGGGTATGGAACGTAATCCGGTCCGGTCGCTACCAGTCGCCGCTCCTCTGGGATGCGACCAGCATCAGCGCCTACCTGACCGCCTGCCTGGTCTACCTCTACATCCCCATGATCCCCGACATTGCCATCCTCCGGGACCGACTGGGGAAACGAAAACTCTTCTATACCGTGCTGGCCCTCGGGTGGCGGGGGACCGCACGCCAGCAGAAGGTCTTGAATCGCGCGATTGCCATCATGGCGGTTCTGGTGATTCCCGTCGCGGTCTCGGTTCACACGGTGATCTCCTTCGTGTTCTCGATGACGCTCCAGCCCATGTGGCATTCAACCATATTTGGCCCGTACTTCGTGGTGGGGGCCATCTTCTCGGGCATCGCGGCCCTGATCGTAGCCATGGTGGCCTTTCGGAAAGCTTATAGGCTTCAGGACTATCTCAAGCCGATCCACTTCCGCTACCTGGGGCAACTCCTCCTGGTGATGTCGCTCCTCTGGTTCTATTTTACCTTTGCCGAGTATCTCACCGGGTACTACGGGGCAGAACCGGAGGAGATGAAGGTCTTCTGGGCCAAGTTCATCGGACCGTTCTGGCCGTTCTTCTGGGGGATGGTTCTCGCGAACTTCATCATTCCGGTTCTGTGTCTCGTGAGGCTAGCCCGCCACACCGTCGCAAAGGTCTTTACGGCGTCGCTCTCGGTGATTGTGGGGATGTGGCTCGAGCGGTACATCATTGTCATCCCGACCTTGTCCGTCCCCAGGCTCCCGTTCCCGGGAGGACACTACTGGCCCACCTGGGTCGAGGGGGCAGAGACCCTGGCGAGCTTCGCCCTCTTTGCGCTCTTTTTCCTCCTCTTTACCAAGTTCTTTCCGATCATCTCCATCTGGGAGATCCACGAGGGACGGAAGGTGGGCGTCACGGAGGTGGGGGAGCGACTGATGACCTACCTTCCGGGTTCGACGCTGCCCGAAACTGAAGATAGAGAGAGAGCGGGGGTGACGACATGAAGGCATCGCACGAGCCACCCGATCGAACCGTCAAAATCCTGCAGTGGGCGATCGTGGGGGCGGCTGCCCTCTTCGTCTTGGGCATCATCACCTGGATCGGGCACCTGATCCGCACCGCATGGTGGCTCCACGACACCCCCTCGGCCTCCATCGGAATCTCCCTGGTGGCGATTCCGCTCTTTCTCACCCTCATGGGTGTCATTCTCTATGTGGCCTGGGGGCTTCTGGGGGATCGGAGCGAAAGATGAAATTGCGATTTGTGATTGCTGCGCTGGTGCTGACGTGGGGGGTAGGAGGGGGAACTCCCCCCGCGTTTGCGGGCCATGAGGCGTTTCCGTCCCTCCTTCCCGGGAATCCACTCGAAGGGAGTCGGCTCTTCCTCGAAAAGGGCTGCATCCGCTGTCACGCGGTCTACGGGGTGGGAGGGACGACTGGCCCCGACCTGGGCCGGAGGATCCTGACCCGCCCCCTCCTCGAGATTGCGGGCGTCATGTGGAACCACCTCCCGGGGATGGAGCGTGCATTTCGGAAGGAGCGGGTCCTTCACCCCGCCTTCGAGGTCCGGGAAATGGCGAGCATTCTGGCGTTTCTCTACTACCTCGGCTCGCTGGATCCCCCCGGAGACGCGGCGGTCGGGGCCCGTCTCTTCCGCGAGAAAGGATGCCAGATCTGCCACTCCCTAGGAGGGCACGGGGGAGCGGTGGGCCCCGCGCTGGATAAGTACAGCCGATACGCCTCGCCCATTTATCTCACGGCGGCCCTCTGGAAGCGGGGCAAGGCCATGGCCAAGACAATGCGAGCAAAGGGTGTGCCCCGTCCCACGTTCCACGGCAACGATATCCCGAACCTGCTGGCCTACATCCGGAGCGTCGGTGGCGGGACGGAACGGGTGTATGCGCGACCGGGGAGTCCCAAACGCGGGGAGGCGCTGTTCACCAAGAAAAGCTGCGTGAGGTGCCATGCGATCCGCGGCCACGGGGGGAAGGTGGGGCCTGACCTCGGGCTCGCGCTGAAAGGGAGCCTCATGCGGATCGTGGGTGCCATGTGGAACCACGGCCCCAAGATGTGGACCACGATGGAGGAACGGGGGATCACGATCCCTTCCCTCAGCCCGGAGGAGCTGTCGGACCTCATCAGCTACCTCTACTTTGCCCAGTTCATCGACGTGCCCGGCGATGCCAAACGCGGGGAGGCGGTCTACCGGGAAAAGGGGTGTGGAATCTGCCATGGATTCACCGGCACCGGCAAGCGCGTTGCCCCGCCCCTCACCCAAGTCGTGAAGAAACGGCGGACGCCCCTGGAGATCATCACCAAGATGTGGAACCATGCCGGAAAGATGGAGGCGAAGATGATGGAAGCCAGCGTGGCCTGGCCGTTTTTCCGGCGAGGCGAGATGGAGGATCTCATCGCGTATTTGACCTCGGTTTCGAGAGATGGCAGGCAGCCCCCCGCGCCGGCGGCCCAGCGCGCCAGGTGAAACCCCACGGAGAAGGAGCTCGGCGCGTCCGGGAGGTGTAGACGCCCCTCGAATTAACGGCAAGGTGGACAAGATCTGAAACAGGGACCGAGTTAAGAAATGGCAGTCTCGCAGTGGAGAAGCCCCCTGAGTTACGCAGCAACAAAGGGAATCAGGTGGGACAACATGTTGTCCCGTGTGGCACAGATGCCCCAGGAGATATCTCGCCGGAAAGAATAGGTGCAGACCTGCTCGCCGTCATGTAACAGGCTGCTCCGGGACACATCTGCCCCATCTGCCCCTTTCCCCTCTTACTGCCCTGTCGGCTTCGATTTTCGTGATCCTCTTCACAATCAATGCCTTACGTGGCACGTATCCTGCCCAACACCCCGACCTGTTGCTGGCACTTCCTTTGCTCTCACTCCTCTTAAATCCTCCGGCGCATCCCTGAAGCACCGGGCGGGTGAGAGGAAGTTTGAGGATGGCAGCTCCGATCCGCAAAGCAGGACCCGAACGGATGTGCCCCTTCCTTTGGCAGCAGGCTGATCTGAAAGAACAGGTGATTCCGGGGACCTGCCGGGATCCCGTCTCGGGGCTGAGCCAGGTCCCGACCTTTTGGGAGTACTGGAACCGGTGCCGGAGTCCAAGGCACATTCGCTGCCGCCGTCATAGACGCTACCGCTGGCATGGGGAGACAGGGCAACCAACAGCGCAGTCATCGCTCAGGAGGTCCGCGTGATTCAGGGGGGGCTGATCGAGACCATCACCTATCCCCGGACCGTGTACCGGGATGCCCCGCGCAACGTCTACTGGGAGATGACCATCGCCTGTGATCTCGCCTGTAAGCACTGCCGGGCCGAGGCCATTCCCCACCGCGATCCCCTGGAGCTCACGACGGAGGAGGGGGAAGCCCTGATGCGGGACGTCAAGGCGATGGGGAGCATGATGATCCTCACGGGGGGGGACCCCATGAAGCGGCCCGATCTCTTTGACCTCATCGCTTACGCCCGCGAGATCCGACTGCCCCTCGGCATCACGCCGAGCACGACTCCCACGCTGACCCGGGATGCCATCGGGCGATTCCGGAAGCTGGGGATCGCCGCGGTGGGGGTCAGCCTGGATGGTCCCACCCAGGTGGTGCACGACACGTTTCGGGGCGTCCTCGGAACCTTTGAACACTCCATGAAAGCCTTGCAGTGGGCGCGTGAGTCGCACCTCCCGGTGCAGGTGAACACCACCGTCACCCGGGAAACCCTCCCCCATCTGCCCGCCCTGTACCGCCTGTTGCGGGAAAAGGCCTCTCCTCCCGTGCGCCGATGGAGTCTCTTCCTTCTCGTCCCTGTGGGTCGGGGAGCCACGCTGGGAATCCCCTCGGCGGAGGACGTGGAGGAACTCTTTGCCTGGGTCTACGCCATCTCCAGGGATGCCCCCTTCCATGTGAGCACGGTGGAGGCGCCTCATTATCGGCGATACTGGATTCAGCGCAAGCTCGACGAGGGAATGTCCCTCGAGGACATCCAGCGACTGGGAAGGCGAATGGGCTTTGGTGTCCGGGACGGGAACGGCGTGATCTTCGTGTCCCACCACGGGGACGTGTACCCCGCGGGCTTTCTCCCCTATCCCCTCCTGGGGAACGTGCGGGAGAACGCGCTGTCCGACATTTACCGGAACTCGCCCTGGCTGAGCGAACTGCGGAATATGGACCAGCTCAAAGGAAAATGCGGATGGTGTGAGTTTCGGTGGATCTGCGGGGGCTCCCGGGCGCGGGCCTATGCCGCCACGGGCGATTACCTGGGAGAGGAGCCCTTCTGCGTTTACCAACCCGGGCGGGGAGAAATCCCCGAGCGACCAACGGTGACCCCAACGGCCCTCACACCATAGGGCCAACCGGGGTCCGAGGAGGTGACGGTGCACATCAACGGGTGTTCCGAGTGTGGAGCAAGACAGACCTGTCTCCTGGTCAGCCAGCTCTCTCCCGAGGAGGTCGAGGCCACAAAGGGGATCCGCCACACCCGCGTCTACCAGCCCCGACAGATCCTGTACCACGAGGGGATGCCCGCCCTCGGCATCCACATCCTCTGCTCAGGCCGCGTGAAACTCTCGCGGGGGGACAACAACGGGCGGCAGCAGATCCTGCGGATTGTGGGTCCGGGAGAGATCTGCGGCGAAGAAGCCCTCCTGGAGGGGGCGCCGTATACCAATACCGCTGAGGCGCTCGACACCTGCCAGAGTTCCTTCGTGAGGCGCGAGGCCTTTCTCGAGCTTCTCCAGAATCGAGATCGAGTCCTGCTCCCTCTCCTCCGCCACATCTGCAAGGTGTTGATCGAGACCCAGGTCCGCTTCACGCACGTGGCCCTGAGTGACGCGCGGACGCGGATGGCGGCCCAGCTCTTGGAGCTCGCCGAGCACTACGGAAAGCCAGACGCGAAGGGAATCACCCTTCAGCTGAGCTTGCGGCGGGGGGAACTGGCCGCGCTGGTCGGCCTCAGCCCGGAGACGGGGATGCGTCTCTTGAGTCAGTTTCAGCGGGAAGGGCTCCTCGAGGTGCAGGGGCGGCGCCTCACCCTCAAGTCCCCGGAGGGTCTCCGCGCCTTGCTCTGAGGCATCGAGGCGGGACGACAGCGAGTTTCGACACGATGGGCCAACCGGCCGGTCCGGATCCGTGATCGACCCCGCTCACCCCGCCTTGACCGCCTTCAGCCGAATCCCGTACTGCTCCTCCAGGTTGAAGGAGTTCCCATGGACGGTCCCCTCCCCGTTGGCGATGGTCAGTTTGCGGGTCCGAACGTCCTCAACCCAACGGGGATGGGCTGCTTCGGCCCGGCGGTTGGCGATGATCCGGAGACGAGCGACCTCTGCGGCATCGCGATCCCCGGTTCGATCGATCCCCGTGAAGTCTTCCATGATCTGTGCCTTCACCAGCTCGCTGATACTGCCGTTCTGAACCTTGATATCAAACATCAACGCCACGGCCCGCTCGGACTGAACTCGGTACGTCTTGCACAGGGCAAGTGCTGCGCGGTAGAGCCGGCCGGCAAATTTTACCTGGATCCCTTGACACTCATCCCGACGCCCCAGGGTCTTAAACAGCCCCCGCCACGGCTCATGGAGCACAGACCGCCTGGGGTCCTGGATGGACCGGGCCCAGGCGAGCTGCTCCTCCCGCTGGGCCGCAAGCATAGCCCGCAGAACCGGGTAGTGCTGGTGAAAAATTCCTTTGAGGATCTGGGGATGCGTCCGGTCCATGTCCTGAAGCAGTCGCTGGAGGGTCCCCTGCCCCAAGTTCCACTGTAGCGCCCCAAAACTGATGCCCTGTCCGTCGAAGTCTCCGGAGAGGCCGGCAAAGCACTCCGGGATGGGGGCACCTGTCTCAAAGGCCCCGGTCAGGGCCAGACAGCGATAGGTGAGGGGCCTCCGGACGATCGCAGGTTCCGCGATCTTGCCCCCGCGAAAGAGGGCGGCCCAGGTCTTTGCGCCTACCGTGCCGTCCACCTCCAACCCCTGGACCCGTTGGAAGGCCCTGACGCCCGCCTCCGTTCCGCCACCGAAGTCTCCATCAATCGGGCCGGCGTAATACCCGAGCTCCCTCAGCCGCGCCTGGATCCGGGACACCTCCTGGCCCTTCGCCCCTCGTCGATACAGCGCCATGATCCCTCCTCAAAATAAGAAAAAGGGGACAGGGTCACTCTTGTCCAAGATAGCTTTTCGGCCAAAGCGGTCTTGGACAGCATTTACCGCGTCTGTTTGGCACGTGCCGGGCCCTTATAGGCTCAGAAAAGCTCGGACAGCCTTGATGCTACACCCTGCGAGGCTCCGCTGTCTCATCTGGCAGTCGCGGTGGCGTCCTGGACAGTATCTGGCCAGCCGAGGAACCTCAAATTTGAGCGGCCGGCGGGCCACTTATACTTCCATGAGTTAGACCAGAAAGGGCGCTGGCTGAAACTTGTCTTGGACAGCAGTGGGTCAGGCCCCTTTTTTCCTTTTTTAGGATTCGCGCTTGCCGGAGATCCCGAGCTGTTTCATCCGCTTCCGCAGGGTGTTCCGGTTGATCCCCAACAGCTCGGCCGCCTTGAGCTGATTTCCCCCTACTCGATCCAACACGGCCTGCAGGAGCGGGCGCTCTGCCAGGGAGAGGATGTGCTCGTAGAGTCCCCCATCCTTGTCCCCGCCCACGCGCCGGAGCTCTCCTCGGACTTCACGCCCCAGTCCTCCCGGGGTGCTGACCGCCCCTTCGGCTCCGGGGGTGCGGGCAGCTGCCTGCAGGGCCTCGGGAAAATGCTCCGGAAGGATGAGGCGCGTACGGGCCAGGAGGCAGGCCCGCTTGATCACGTTCTCGAGCTCCCGGACGTTGCCGGGCCACTGATGACGGAGCAGGCAGTTCAGGGCTTCCGGCGAGACCTCTTTGCGATCGTCTCCGGCATAGAGGCGCAAGAAATGCTCCACCAGGAGCGGGATATCTTCCTGGCGCTCCCTGAGGGGGGGGAGCGTAATGGTCACCACATTCAACCGGTAGAAGAGATCCTCCCGAAAGATCCCTTGCGCCATCAGGGCCTGAAGATTCCGATTGGTGGCAGCCAGGATCCGGACATCCACGGCGATGGGGATCTCACCCCCCAGCCGCTCGAAACGCCGCTCTTCGAAGACTCGAAGAATCTTCGTCTGCAGCGCCGGATCCATCTCCCCGATCTCGTCCAGAAAGATGGTCCCCCCGTCGGCCAGCTCGAATTTCCCGCGGCGGGTGGCGACGGCACCGGTAAAGGCCCCCTTCTCATGGCCGAAGAGTTCGCTCTCGAGCAGGTCCCTGGGAATGGCAGCACAGTTGACGGTGACAAAGGGTCCGGGGTGCCGCGGGCTGTTCTTGTGAATCGCCCGGGCGATGAGCTCCTTGCCGGTTCCGCTTTCTCCCTCGATGAGGACGGTGGCAGCGCTGTCCGCCACCTGGCCCACCAACTTGAACACCACCTGCATGCCCTGGCTCGTCCCCACGATTTCATCCAGCTCTTGGCGATCCTTCAGCCGTGCCTTCAGCCGGTTCAGTTCCTCCGTGAGGGTCTTGACCTCCAAGGCCCTGCGGACGAGCAGGGTGAGCTCCTCAAAATCAAAGGGCTTGGTGATATAGTCGTACGCCCCCCGCTTCATGGCCTCCACCGCCGCCTGGAGGCTGCCGAAGGCGGTCATGATGATCACCATGGTCCCGGGATGGCGCTGCCGGAGGAGGGAGAGAGCCTGGAGCCCATCCACGGTGGGCATCTTGATGTCCATGAGAACCAGATCGGCACCGACCCGGTTCGCCGTCTCCACCGCCGCCTGGCCATCCGCCACCGTGGTGACCGCATACCCCGATCGCTCGAGGGCTTTCCTCAGCGTCCAGCGGACACTCTCCTCATCGTCGGCCACCACAATTTTCGCTTTTCCAGGCTCTGGCACCATCATTCCTCAACCGCTAGAACGCTAGGAAGCTGGGATGCTCTAAGGCTTGTCATAATCTTAGTCCTACGGCTTTTTAGCGTTCTGGCGTTCTCGCCTGCCAGCGTTTTACTGGTGCGCCACCGGGAGGAGGACGGTCACCGCACATCCCTCCTCCTCCGCATCGCCGATCTCGATGTGTCCCCGGTGGTCCCCCACGATCCGATGACAGATGGCCAATCCGAGGCCGGTCCCCGTGCGCTTGGTGGTAAAAAAAGGATCGAACAGGTGCTCCCGGGCCTCGGGGGAGAGTCCGGGGCCCTGATCGATCACCCGTACCACCGCCACCGAGAGCCCGAGACACCGCGGCGAGCGACGTTCATACGCGGTCTCCAGGGTGAGCTCTCCGCCTCCTTCCATCGCCTCGGCCCCGTTCCGAATCAGATTGAGGAAGACCTGACGGGTCTGATCGGGATCGGCAATCACCAGGGGAACCTGCGGATCGTAGATCCGCCGAACCGCAACGCCCCGGCGCACCAGCACCGGCTCCTCCAGGGCCAGGATTTCCTCCAGGATTTGGTTGACGTTACACTCCACTAAACGAGGAGGGCTGGGCTGGGCGAAGGCGAGCATCCCCTCGACGAGCGAATTCAGGCGGTCCACCTCTCGGATAATGACGTCCGTGTATTCCTTCAGGGCAGGGGGGAAATTGGACTCCGCCTGGAGAAGCTGCGCCGCTCCCCGGACCCCCATCAGCGGGTTGCGGATCTCATGGGCGATGCCGGCCACCAACGTTCCCACCGCCGTGAGGCGCTCCGCCCGGCGGACCTGCTCCTCGAGTTCTCGAATCCGGGTGAGGTCCCGGAGGAGGAGGACGCCCCCCCGGGCCTCTCCGCTGTGGTCCGCCAAGAGCGAGGCGACCGCGCTGACCGAGATTGTTCCCCGGGGATTCAGCACGCTCGCCTCATGTTCGGCATGGGCCCGCCCGGTTTCGAAGGCGCGATCCACCAGGGCGATGAGGGGAGAGACGTCCCCCAAGAGGCTTGCCAGGGGCCTGCCGTGCGCGGTGGCGGCCGAGATCCCCAGCAGCTCTTCGGCGGCCGGATTGAGGAAAGTCACCTTGAGCTCGCGGTCGACCACCACCAACCCATCCTGCAGGCTCCCCACAAGATCCTCGTAATAGGCCTGCATATTGGTAAGGGCCTGTTGGAGCTTTTCGATCTCCCGTCGCTCTCGCACCTGTCTCGCCGCTCCTTTCATCCTCTCCGAGACGCCGCATCGCAATCATAACCCAATCTGTGACGATCACACAAGCGAGCAGCCTTCTGCCGGGTCTTGCGCCCCCTGGAATGATTGTAAATGCTCAGCATGGCTCACCGGCCGAGCCCTGGCTCATACCTTGACAGTTGTTTGGGCCCATGGTACAAACACAGGACTGAGACCCACCGTCAGGGTGAGGGGCGTCCTGCTGGCGACAGGGCGCGGCGAAGAGGCCTGCATCCTCGCAAGACGAGGTGATATGCCCGCCGCTTCTCCTTCCTTCAAGTCGAAAGAAGCTCTTCGGGCCCTCTTCCGTCCGCAGAGCGTGGCCGTCATCGGCGCCTCGACCGCGCCAGAGAAACTCGGCTATCAGATCTTCAAGAACATCCTTGATGCGGGCTTTCCCGGCCCGGTGTATCCCCTCAATCCCAAGGCGACCGAGATCCTCGGCCACCCGTGCTTCCCGTCCATCGACGCCATCCCCGGTCAGGTCGATCTCGCCGTCATCATTATCCCCGCGCCGCTCGTGGCCGACACGATTCGGCAGTGTGGCAAGCGCGGGATCAAGGGGGCCATCGTCATCAGCGGCGGCTTCAGCGAGACCGGACCGGAGGGCGAGGTCCTGCAAGGCCAACTTGTCGAGGCAGCCCAGGAGGTCGAGGTGGCCGTCATCGGACCAAACTGCCAGGGCGTCAACAACCCGCACCACCCCCTCTGTGCGTCGTGGCCCCTCCTCACCCGGCGCGGGGGAGTGGCCATCATCTCGCAGAGCGGAACCGTCGGTGCCGCCCTGATGGACTGGGCCTCGCAGGAAGAGCTCGGGGTCTCGACTTTCGTGAGCCTCGGCAACCGGGCAGACGTGGACGAGGCTGATCTGATTCACTTCTTTGCCCAGGACCCCAAAACCACAACCATCACCATCTACATGGAGGGGGTCAAGGTCGCTCCCAAGTTCCTCGAAGCCGTCCGACACTGTCACAAGCCCCTGGTGATCTTGAAGGCGGGGTGGACCCCCAAGGGGCGCAAGGCGGCTGAATCCCACACCCGGTCCCTCGCCGGCCGCGACGAGGTGTACGAGGGCATCTTCCGCCAGTTCGGTATCCACCGGGCGAGAGACCTCGAGCAGCTCTACGACTTCAGCAAGGCGCTCTCGTATCTCTCCCGCCCGAAGGGACGCCGACTCCTCATCGTGACCAGTTCGGGCGGCTCCGGCATCCTGGCCACCGACATGGCGGAGACGACCGGGCTGGATGTCGCCCCCCTTCCCGACGCGATGGGCCGAACGCTCCGCAAAGTCCTGCCCAAGCACTGCATCGTGGCGAATCCCCTGGACCTGACGGGCGATGCCACCGCTGAGATGTACCGGCAGGTGGTGGAGGCGGCGGCGGCTCATTTCGATGTGATCGCCCTGATCTTTGGCGATCCGATTCCTGGCGCCTCGGCGGTGGTCGGCACGGACCCGCTCCAGCTCGTGATTTATCTGGGCGGGGCAGACGTGGAACGCCAAGAGCGACTCCTTTTCCACCGAAAGGGCATCCCTGTCTTTCCGACCCCCGAACGCGGCATTCGGGCGCTGGGTGAACTCCTGCGATAGGGAGTCATCATGACGATCGCGATCGGCAAGGCGATTCAGGAAGGTCGGAATCTCCTCGAACCGGAAGCGTACGAGCTGCTCGCGTATTACGACGTCTCGGTCCCCCCCCACCGGTATGTCACCTCGGCCGAGGAGGCCGAGGCGGCGGCGGCCGACATCGGCTACCCGGTGGTGGCCAAGATTGTCTCTCCGGATATCGTGCACAAGACCGAGGCGGGGGGCGTTCTCCTCAACCTCAACGACGGAGCACAAATTCGGGAGGCCTACCAAGAGATCACCACCCGTGCCCGCCAGGGCAGCGCGGCCGTTCACGGTGTCCTGATCAGCCGGATGGCCCCCCCGGGTACCGAGGTGATCGTCGGCCTCACCCAGGATTCCCAGTTCGGACCGGTGGTGATGTTCGGCCTGGGAGGAGCCTTCGTCGAGGTCTACCAGGACGTCAGCTTCCGCCTCGTCCCCCTCACCAAACGGGATGCGGCGGCGATGATCCAGGAGGTCAAGGCCTTGCCGATCCTGCAGGGGGTCCGGGGGGGGAGACCTCGAGACCTCAGGGCCCTCACCGATTTGCTCCTGAAGGTCTCACAAATCGCAGAAGAGAACCTGGAAATCGCCGAGATGGATCTGAATCCGGTCCTCGTCTACGAAAAGGGGCTCAGCGTGGTGGACGCCCGGGTTCTTCTCCATCACAAAGCTCCCGCCGCCTAGCCTGCGCACTCTGCCGGAGGGAACGAGCTGCCTCGAGAGCTTCCGAAGGCGTCCGATGCTCCGCGCTGTGCCTGGTGTGGCCTTCCGATCCGCTTCAACGTCCTTTCCGTGGAGGACGACAAGGCGGCCGCGAAAGTCTACCACGAGGACTGCTACCGCTACGGCCTCATGCTCGAACCTGAACAAATCGGCTGGACGCCTCTCGCGCGTCGCTCCCGAACTTCCCCCTCAGAGCAATGACCACTGTCGAGACTCCTACCCCCTCCCTTCGCTACCCGGGTGAGTGATCGCGGCCGCCAGATCTCGTTCAGCCTCCACCGTCGTTACCAGGGGGGAAGGCTCGACCCTGGAATCCGCATCGCGCGAACCCCACCAGAAAGAGACAACGCGCACCGGAGCCGCACGGCGGGCTTTCAGGGTTCCACCCCTGCATTCTCGAGTTCCTTTTGCAATTGCTGTATCCCCCCGCCCGCGTATATCACGACTGTGACCCCCAATTCTTTCGCATGCGACGCATGCTTCTCGTTGTCATCCACGTACACGATTTCACCAGCCTTAACTCCCGATTTGCGTACCATCACCTTCGCAAAGTCTTTGTCCATCTTGCTCAGGCCGTGCATAAATGAATAGACCTCGACATCGAACAGCCGTCGAAACCTGTACTTTTCCTCGAGAAAGTCCACTCGGCTCTTGATGTTGCCCGAAAAGGCAACGATTGTGTATTTGCCTTGCAGCCTCGCGATCAGCCGAAAGATGTCTTCGTCTTTCACGTATGCGTCATACCATTCCCTTTGTATGAGGTGAACGTCGTAATGGTCGGGGAGTTGTTGCTTCGCCCAGGCCCAAAACTCGGCATCAGCAATCCGTCCCTTTCTCAATGCGATACTCTTTGGCGACATGAACAACCCGAGAATCCGATCCTTCTGATAGCCGCGCTCCCTGGATAACTTCTCCGCCGCGACGGAATTCCCTTCGGCGAAAAGGACCCCGCCCAGATCAAACGCGATCGCCTTGATCATGTATCTGCTGCCTCCGTTGGATACAATTGAACCGCTCGTGCGCCGACGGTCTCCCGGAATGCCGTCTCCGGCACAAGATCACCACCAGAGTTCTCTCTCGGGATCTTTGCCGCCATGGATGCTTTTCTTTCTTGTCTGGGTCTGACGTTTTGCATAGTATCTGTCGTGGTCTGCCCACGTGAATCCTTGCGGCACGGCAGGTATCGTACCTCTCAATGAGAAGCCGTGCAAGGGCGAAGCAGGTGCAGGCCCGACTCACCCACGGTGAATCCTGATCGCGACAGGGAGATAAAGCTTTCGCATGGCCACGTGTAAACGCAGCATCACGAACTATCTGAGAGGCCTCTTCGGCGCCCCCCAACGCCAGATTCAGATAGAGCTAGACGAATACCTCGAGAAGCTGAATCTCATCGCCGTGGATATGCGGGAGGCGCTGCGGGCCTATCTCAGTCAGGACAGGGAGGAGTTTCTCCGCCTTTTCGGGCGGATCAACGAGTTGGAGAACCGCCTGGACACGCTCCGCCGCGACATCGAGGAGCAGATTTACGGGCAGCGGTTGCTGCCAGATACCCGCGACGACATCCTGGGATTGCTTGAAAATCTGGATAAGATCCCAAACCGCATGCAATCGACCACACGAGAGATTACGTTGCAGAAAATGCGGATCCCGGAGCACCTGCACGCCGGCCTGACCGAACTGGCGGGCCTGGGCGTGCAGATTGTACAGGTGCTGATCCGGGTGATCCACGCGTTCCTCCACCAGCCGCACGATGTCAGACAAGTGGTGCGGGAGCTGTCGCGGCACGAACATGAGGGGGATGCGATCGAACAGGACGTGTTGAAGCTTATCTTCGATGATGCGGGCCTGGGGTTAGCCGAAAAGATGCAGCTCTACCGCTTCGTCGAGCGTGTGGGCTCGATCTGCGACTTGGCCGAAGACCTGGGAGACCACATCATGATCTCGGCCATCAAGCGCCTGTTGTAACAATGTGGCTCGGACTCTCCAGCGGCCTACTGATGGGCTGGAGCCTGGGCGCCAACGACGGGGCCAATGTCTTTGGCACGGCGGTCGCCGCGCACATGGTCCGCTTCGCCACCGCGGCCGGGCTATGCGCCACCTTCATCGTCCTCGGTGGCCTGGTGAACGGGCCGGCTGCGATGGAGACGCTCGGCAGGTTCGGGCAGATCAACACGCTCGCCGGCGCGTTTGCGACCGCCCTGGCGGCGGCGGTCGCCGTTGCCGGCATGGTGCGGATCGGTATGCCGGTTTCCACCTCGCAGGCCATTGTCGGCGCGTTAATCGGCTACCGTCTGTTTCAGCACGGCAGCCTCGATGCGGCGAGCGGGCGCCTCCTCTGGACGATCATCGTCACCTGGGCGGCCTGCCCCGTCCTTTCTGCGGCCGCCGCATTCCTCATCTACAAAGGGACGGCATGGGGGTTTCGTCGATTGCCCATGCCGCTTTTCGCGCTGGATCGGTGGTTGCGATTCGGGCTGCTCGCGGTGGGCTCCTACGGGGCCTGGGCCCTCGGCGGCAACAACATGGCAAACGTCGTCGGCGTCTACACGCGCCTCGACCTTTTCGAGCCCGTGCGGCTCGGGTCGTGGTTGCTCTCGGAGGCCAGGATACTGGCCCTTCTCGGCGGCGCGGCCATGGCGCTCGGCGTTGCCACCTATTCCTACCGCGTCATGCTGACGGTCGGCCGGGACCTGGTAAAACTCGATGCCATCACCGCATTGATCGCGGTCCTCGCCGAGGCGCTGGTCGTCGATTTTTTCGCCCACGCATGGACGGTAGGCCCATTCGCCCTCCCGGCCATCCCGGTTTCTGCCACCCAGGCGCTCGTCGGCGCGGTCGTGGGGATCGGTCTCGCCCGCGGTATCCAGAACATCAAGGGACGTGTCCTCTTGAATATCGTCGCATGTTGGGTAATCACACCGGTCATTGCCGCTTTCCTCGCGTATATCCTCCTGCCCGTAGTTCTGCAGTTCACGTGATCCGCGTGACCGAGAAACAGGGGGCAATGCGCACCCGCATCTTCTGGCAGCACGATTCCGCCGCGAAAGCGACTTGACGACATCAAGGGGGGAAGGTATTACCCTCAACCAAGCGGGGCTAATCGTGAGCGAGAATTTTGATTTGCTCCGTGAAATACACATCCAGATAAGAACAAACAGAAAGCGATATGTCCACGCGATGCCCGGTGCAGACGGACATCTTTGCGGGGGGCGCATCGTATGGATTCCCCCCGTATTGGAAAAGGATACGGGAAAGTTCTATGATCTTGTCTGCTTCGAGTGTGAACAGCCTATCACTCATCCCCTCCAAGTTGAGGAGGAGCGAGAGGAAGGGAGGTGACGGCGGTCCAGATGTGAAGTCGGATATCCTCAACCTGTAACCGTGAAAGGAGCGACAAATGTCTCACGATCTCGCCCAAAGGATTCGGTCGAGCGGTTTGGTTTCACAAGGGCAAGTATTGTATCGAGGACTGAGGGCGGTCCTTCGAATGGCTATAGATGAGGGCCACACAACAGAGGAAATTTTCGCTGCCTTCGAACCTCAGCACGGCCACGAGCCTGACTGGACACCCATCGTGGCTCTCGTACTTGAGGACCTGACCATCGAGGCCCTACCCATAACTGGTTGCCCCGCCCACCGTTCACTAATCCCGCCTCATGCCCTGCCCCGCGATGGGGCAGCGGCGGAGGTAAAAAGGTTGATCCGGTTACAGAACAGTAAAGTCGGGCGAACCCGCCTCATGGCTTGGCTGGACGCTCCGCAACGTAATCGCCCCTCCAAGTGTACACGACCTGCATGGTTTGCTCTTGCTCTCCTAAACGTTCCTGCCATTCCTCCACGATGCTCGGTCTAACCTCCCGAGCCCCCGCAATGGCGGCTTCCATCGTGATACCAGACGACACAAGGTCTTGCTTTGTTACTGTGAAATAGAGCCCGATCTTAGGGGTGTCATCCGGAGAATAGATTGATGCTTCAGCCACCACGAATGTGTCAACCATATCGGGACATTTGCGTATCGCGTCTGGCTCATAGTCCCTGTAGTAGGTCTTCATTCTACATCACCCCCTGCTGCTGCCCCGTCCTCGTCGAGTGGCGGTTCTCCCGCTCCACCCGGTTTAGCTGTCGTGCCAGGGTTTCCCTCGTTGGCTCATTCATCGCTGGCTCCCGTCTCGGGCCCACTTGGACGTCTCTTCGCTTCAAACTCTTCTTTCTCGTTGTGAACGATCTTCCAAGTGCCGTCAGGCTGCTGCTCCTCGACATGGTGAGTCTTTAGCGTGCTATGAGGGTCAGACCTATCAACGATCAGTGTTTCGCGTGCGAGGATACCGTGCCATGACCGCTTGATGCGATTTACTATGGTTATCAACCATCCCGGAAAACCAGGCCGACGCTGCCGGAGGCGCATTCCCGGGAGACCCTCCGCGCGAGCCCCAAAAAGCAGGTGGACGGTATGAGCTGTGCCACCGCATTTCGGACAGCACCATCCTTGGGAGTCGGACTCCGAGACATAACCACAAGTTTGGCAACTTATTTTCTCCTTCGCCACCGCCGTCCCCACTATCTGTATCTCTACCTTCCCCGCCTCCCCTCCAACTCCCGTCTTACCGGCCTAATCTCCTGCAGGACCTCTTCATTGGTCACCAGCCCCTTCTACACGAGCACGCGCCTAACTGGCCTTCCTCCTCGCTTCTCTACACAACGGGAAAGACCAACAGAATCCCGCTCATTGCGTTAACTGTTATCGAGCCTCACCTATCATTTGTCGATATTGTTCACACCGCTCCGGAAAAGCCCTCTCCAGGCGATCCCTCAAATACTCGTAAGCTCGCATGAAGGCCCGGACACGCCCAGGCCAAATCGGATCTGTTACCTCGGGAAACGCATCCCCGAGGGCGCGAAACACTCGTACTTGGGTTGCGAGAAAAAAGAAAACCTCGACAAAGTAGCTGAACGGATCGTCCTCCCGCACGTCTTGGTATCTCAGCAAGACCTCATTGGGCTGGCGGTCCAATACCAGGCCCAGGATGGCCGATTCAAAACGCACATGCATAGAGGCTGCCGAACCTCGTTCGTATGCCCCGGTTAAATCTAATTGCTCGAGCACCTCACGGATCCTCGGCTGAACTTCCCTGTGGAATCGAATGCCTTCAATGTCGGTCGTCAGTCCGAACCAACGGTTAGCAAAAGGTGGATCGTCACGCATGAGAAAGAGGAGCGCCAACGACTCCGCCTCCTGCCGACAATACCCCGTGGCTGAAACAATGCGCATACGCAGCAGATCGGTAGCACCGAACATAAACTGGCGCTGCAAGAGCAAGAAAAGGATACCCCGTGCCCTACGCGCTAAGCCGCTCTGAATTGCGAGGCGCCCCTGATTGAGTACCGGATCTTGAGCCTCGGAATCAATCCGTACGAGTAACGTATCTTGGTCGATTTTCAACTCTCTAGCACACGCGGCAAGAGTTGCCATGTCAGCTGAATCGTCCAGTGCACCTTCCATACAGCGGCGGAAGGCGGTGAACATCCCAGCGGCCGTATCCAGGGCCCTTGAAAACTCGGGGTCTAAGCCAGTTAGTAGTATCCGACGGGAATTTTGGATATTATCAGCGTCGACCTGTATGAGTTCGTCAAGTTCGGGCATTACGTCTTCTCCCTGCCCAATGGGTTCTGTGGATGTTTTCCGCGAAGTAGCCCCGGAACCCTCAACTCCACAGCCCCCGTCCAGTCTCCCTCGCCTCCCGCTGGAGTCTCAAAAAGAGTTCCTGATACTTCACATTAGGCGGCACCGTCATGGCCTGGCCCCAAGTGTTTCACGCAAGTCCCACAACCGCTCTATCGTCATCTAGCCCGTCACTCTTGCACCTCTCCTAGACTGGAAGACGGTCCGAGCTACTAACTGGATACGGGCCAAAGTTTGTCCTTGTCGAGGCGCTTGTCGATCACCTGGGGAGATACATCAAAGCGATCCGCCAGCCAATCAGCGATATACGGACGTGCCACCTCACCAACTTTCTGGATCGAGAGACCCACGTTCCGCGCTGCCCTGATCGCCCTTCCATACGCATCGCGAAGAGGTTCAGCAGGCACCAGGATCAGACCGGCAAAGGCGTACGCCTGCCATTCCAGCCAGCGTCTATCCTCCTCGTCCATCTCAAGCTGGACCCGCTTCCAGTCTTCGACCCGGCGGAATCGGTGTGCCTGGTAGATACGCCGGTGCAGGACCGCGTGGGCCAGCTCATGGGCCAGGGTGAACCGGTAGCGCCTTGGGCGATGCCCGTAGACGAATTCATCTACCGTGATAGCTTTCAGGTTACTGGAGATGAATCCGTCTACCTCAAACGCGTCGTGAAGTCCCGGGACGGGAATGATGTCGATCCGGTAGCGGAACTCGACGATCTCCTCGATGGGAACCGGAACATCCCCTGATGGATGATGAGTCCGGAGAAAGTCATTGGCCCTGCGGCGCAGGTCCTCGTACGAGAGGATGGGGGGGCGTAGGCTGCTAGGCACGCCTACGCCCGCCGAATCATCTCGACCAACTCGTCCAGCTTCTCCTTAGACACCTTCTGGCCCCGAAGCGTCCGGAAAAGGAGAGGGAGACGTGCAACAACATCCCGCTTGCGTAAAACCTCTGGCGGTAGCTTCCCCCGCGATGCCCTTGCAAGGTCGAAGAACTGGTACCAGGCGTCGCTTCCCCGCCGGATCTTGAGAGCTTTCGCGTATTCAGTGAGCTTGGCCTCTGACTCCGGGGGAGGAAGGATCCCCCGTTCCAGCTTGCTGATATTTCCCGGATCGTACCGGTGGATCTCGCAAAACTGGCGCAGGGTCATTTTGCGATCTATCCTCAGTTTCTTGAAGAACGCCCCAAACGCGTTTCTCCGCATCGGTCTACACCCCCTTCCGTTGTACTTAGTATACAACAGGCCTTGCCAGTTGGCAAGAAGAGGACACTTCGAGGGGGGGGACCGACAGCAACTCGATCCCGGGGCTGTTCGGGATGATTCGACCGCCCGCGTCGGCTGAAGGGCAGATTGCCAAATAAAGTAGCGGCTGGCAGCCCTTGGCCTGACTTATTGTACTCCAATTGTGTGGCGCGGCTTAAGGGCCTTTTATAGGGTGGGGGGCTTATTAGGGCTAAGTAGGCGTGAACAAAAGAAGAGGCCGGAGTGGGCCTATAAGCCGGGTTCTGTGTTCGCCCGAAGGCGAACGGTGGTCATTCCTCTGGGTCCCGCATTGCTGCGGGACTCTAGCGGCCTACCCGTTCCGCCTGCCTTGCGGGCACGAGAGCGGGCCACTCTCCTCCCCGCTCACGCTCGATGAACGCCAGCGAGGAAGCGGAACCTATTTGGCCTTGCTCCGGGTGGGGTTTGCCAAGCCAGCCCGTCACCGGACTGCTGGTGCGCTCTTACCGCACCTTTTCACCCTTACCCCGCGGACAGCCCTTTTGAAGAAAGAGAGCAAAGGCTGCCGGCGGGGCGGTATATTTTCTGTGGCACTTTCCCTGGGGTTACCCCCGGTGGGCGTTACCCACCACCCTGCCCTGCGGAGCCCGGACTTTCCTCCCCGATCGAGGATCGGAGCGACCACCCGGCCCACTCCGGCCGTACATAGTATAGCCCGTTCATGCCCGCAGGACAAGGCAAGAATCACCCACAAAAGGTACCGAGCGAGGCCGCAGGGCAACTGGCCCCCTTGCCGACCGGGTCCTGTGAGAAGCTCTCGGCCGGATTGGCCGGCTGGGGATGCGTCGCCTGGTCCAGGCGGTTCAAGAGGTCATAGACAAAACTGTGGGTGCCGTCCAGATCCGTCAGGCTCGTCCGATTACCTACGGCATTGGATGAATAATGTACTTATCCCCTTTTCTCTTATCCCCTTTTCTTCGTTTTGGGGTCACGTTTTGGGGTCAAATCTTTTGTTGACAAATTCTACCAGGCCTCCGCCTCTGCGATCGGAATCGCCAAATCGGGCGAGATCAACCGGCGAGTGCTCCCCTTTGTACCTAGGCAAAAGAGGAATGTCAACGCGAAATGCTTCCGGCGAGAGCCCGCAGCCGGCTAGAGCCTAGACTTGGATGCGGATCTTCGCTAAGGTAGCCGGGAGCCCGAAACGGGAGGACCTAGATGAAGTGGGTCGGCGTAACGGTCATCATATTGTTTTTCCTGCTGCTCGGCGTCCGCCTGTTGCGTCGCCTCAGGTTCGGGGAAGCCACGATCCATATCGCCCACATGAACTCCGAGGCAGCGGCTACGGAGGTCGCCACGGCCTTACGGGGGCTCCAGGGCGTCGTGGAGGTCCGGATGGACCTGGAAAAACACGTCGCCCGGATTACGTACAGGAAAGGACGGGTTGGGGTCGAGGACATGCTTCGCGCCCTGCACGGCGCGGGCTTCTGACCGGCATCGGAACGTTCTTCAGGCATAGACGCAGGGAGCAATTACGGCCACCGCTCCCGCGAGCGAGATCCGCGCAACATATCACAGGGCGAGGGGTGCCATCCTGGAAAGCCGGTTCGGGGCAGGTTGCATGAGCCCGCGATTCCTGCTAACGTACCACTACCTTGCGCAGAGGGGAGCTTGGACATGAAGGTCATCATCCGCCGCCCCCGGCGCGACGTCGAAATGTCCGGGAGCCGCCGCGTTCGGGATCTACTCCGGGAACTTCAGATCAACCCCGAGACGGTCCTCGTCGTCCGGGGAACGGAGTTGCTCACCCCCGATGAACTCGTCAAGGATGAAGAGACCGTCGAGGTGGTGCCGGCTATCTCCGGAGGGTCAAACGATGAAGTGTAGAACCTGTCCAGCCAAGGCGGTGATCGAAGTCAGGCGCCATAATGCCGCGTTCTGCAAGGGATGCTTCATCGCGCACGTTGAGCGTCAGGTCCAGAAAACCATCGAGACCGAGAAAATGCTTTCCCGGGACGATCGGGTCCTGGTGGCGATCTCGGGGGGGAAGGACAGCCTCACCCTGTGGGAAGTCCTGCACCGCCTGGGCTACTCCACCACCGGTTTTCACCTCGCCCTCGGGATCGGGGATTATTCGCCACTCGCCCGGGAGAAGGTGGAGGCCTACGCCAAGGGACAGGGGCTCCCCCTGATCGTCAGTGACGTCAAGGAGGAGTACGACTTCACCATCCCGGAACTGGCCCTCTACACTCCCCGCGTGCCGTGCTCGGCCTGCGGTCTGAGCAAGCGCTACCTGATGAACCGGAGCGCCCTCGAGGGAGGCTTCACGGTCCTGGCCACCGGCCACAATCTGGACGACGCCGCCGCCACCCTCCTGGGAAACCTGCTTCACTGGCAGACCGAGCAGCTCGGCCGAATGCGACCGGCCATGGAGGCCACCCACCCGAAGCTGGTCAAGACGGTGAAGCCGCTGATCCGCCTCACCGAACGGGAAACCTTGGCATATACCATGCTGCGGGGGATCGACTACCACGAGGATGAGTGCCCCAACGCGGTGGGGGCAACCTCACTCGTGTACAAGGACCTGCTGAACCAGCTCGAGCACACCTCGCCCGGGGCAAAGCAGAGCTTCTACTATGGCTTTCTGAAGAAGGGCCGCGCAGCCTTCCTCGCCACGCAACCTGATGGCGTCCATCTCACGGAGTGCGCAGTCTGCGGCCAGGCGACGACGACCGAGGCCTGCGCCTTTTGCCGGATGATGGAGCAGGCCCGCCGTAAGGCGGCGTCACGGAATCTCTGAACGCTTCCTGCCGAGCACCTCCCGCGACTGCCGGGGGTACTCAGCGCCCGCTGTGCCTCTTCGTGTTCGCGTCGAATCCTTCCTACGCGAGCGACCAGGCCTTCATGGTACATCGCTCTGCGCGAGCGACGTGAGCCGCCGAAGACATTCTGCTACCTCATCAGGATTTCTTAAGGCGTAACGGGCAATCGTGCGTCGAGAGTCCTCTCCGACCACAACACCGATACCAATGTCTTTCAGCGCCCTGAACGCATCTTCATCCGTCAGGTCGTCCCCTACATAGAGGGGCAGCACAGCAGTTGTGTCAAGACCGAGGGCCTGCAGGAGCCACAGGACCGCCTTTCCCTTATCCCAGTCAATCCTGGGTTGCAGTTCATAGACCTTCTTGCCGTCCATCCTGCGGAGTTCCGGTTCCTGTGACAGGACAGCCTTGACGGCCTCCTGCACCGCTTTCATGTCGGCGGCCGCAACGAGACGGTGATGCACGGCGACGGAGTACTTCTTGCGTTCGATAATTGTCCCCTTCACTCGGTTCAACGCCTGCCGGAGGGTCTTTTCGGCTCGGTCTATTGCGGGGATATACCGGGCGGCTGGCTCATGTCGTTCCTGCCAGCCACGAGGGCCAGCAATATCAAACCCGTGACTGCCGGCGTAATAGAGCGCGTCTAACTGTACCAGTTGTTCAACGTCGCCGCGGTCGCGGCCGCTCACAATTGCTACCGTGCACCGATCCGCCAATGCCTTCACCGTATCTCGCATTTCCTGAGACATCGTGGCAAGCTCGGGGCGGTCGACAATAGGCGTCAGCGTCCCATCATAATCGAGGAACAGGGCGAGGTGCCTCCCCCGTGCACCTCGGATGATCTCTTGGATCGAGTCCAGCGCAGACGGAAGCTCCTGGATGGGCCTGGTAAAGACATCTTCCCCTTGACCGATCGCGAGTTCCCCGATATCCGGAACGACGATGTCCGCCCCATGTTTCTGGAGGGCCGCGGCCTGGCCGGCCCTGTCGACGCCCACCACCAAGCCGAAGTGGCCAGCCCGGCCCGCTTGCACGCCGGCAAGCGCATCCTCAAAGACCACTGCACGCGCGGGAGGGACGCCGAGCAGCGTCGCTGCCTTCAGAAACATATCGGGCGCGGGCTTGCCCTGAAGATGCTGTCGAGCAATATCGAGACCATCAACCTTCGCGTCAAACAGGGCGGAGAGACCAGCCGCATCGAGCACGGGCCCACAGTTCTTGCTGGAGGAGACGATTGCCGTCTTGAGTCCTCGCGATCGCAAGGCATGGATGAACGTAATCGTTGACGGATACGTTGCGACACCCTGTTCCCGCAGGGCCCGGTGGAATAACGAGTCCTTGCGGTTTCCCAGCCCACAAATTGTCTCCCGATCCGGCCCATCGGCCGAATCACCATACGGGAGGGTGATCCCGCGGGATTGAAGAAAGCTCCGCACCCCGTCGTAGCGCGGCTTGCCGTCCACGTAGCGGCGGTAGTCGGTGTCAACGTCGAACGGTTGAAACGGCTTCCCCTCGTCCGCCGCGCGGTGCTCTAAATACTCATCGAAAAGTTTCTTCCACGCGGCCGCATGGACCCGCGCAGTTTTGGTCACCACGCCGTCGAGGTCGAAGATCGCAGCATCGAGTGTGTCCAGATTTATGATCAGCTTCGGGGATCCAGCGTCCATGGCACCGGGACACCTTTCAGCGACCAATAATAATATTGTCTGAGGTACCCATGCAAGCGATACCTTCCATTACATCATAGGGTTCGTCAAGAGGCGGGTCCCCCCTTGCCCCCACAGCAAGTGAAGGGGGATCAGGTCTCCTCCGGAGTCGTACCCCTGTTTATTCCGTGCTGGACACCACGCGTTGGGATCAAGGGTTGCAAGGCTTCACCGCCCCCCACTCAAAGCAATACGTCGCAAAGGCGGGACCGTGGGCCGGAGACTCATTGAATTATGATGAACAGTGCACCATCGCCCCGCCGAACATTGAGCAGCAATGTCTTTTGGGCTGCCTTCACCACTTGCCTCAATTCATCGAGTGTGCGCGTGGGATGCCTGTTCACCCCGACAATCACGTCACCCTTCCGCAACCCCGCAACCCAGGCGGGGCTTCCACGCTGGACCCTGAGGACTTCCACACCCTCCACACGCCCAGAGAGGGGCGATCTTTCCTCGATGGTGCCAAAGACCGCGCCGGCCAAACGGGGATCTATGTCCTCGGCGGCAAGCTTGGCGTGGCGCCGCGGTGCTAGCACAGCTGTGACGGTACGTTTCTTGCCGTCTCGGATAACGTTCAACGTAACGCTCTCGCCCACCTTGGCCAGGCCGATCTTGTTCCGGAGGTCCGCACCGCCGGCCACGACCTTTCCGTTGGCCGCGACCACCACGTCCCCCGGCTTCAGGCCGGCCTTCTCCGCCGCCGATCCCGCCGCGACTCGTACCACGACGGCCCCCTGGTTGGCCTGTATGCCCAGTGCCTTTGCGATCTCGGGGGTCAGGTCCTGAACGGTAACGCCGAGCTGGCCCCGGCGAACCTCGCCGTACTTGATCAGCTGCCCCATGACTACACGCGCCATGTTGATCGGAATGGCGAAACCGATGCCGACACTTCCGCCCGAAGGCCCAACGATAGCGGTGTTGATACCGATCAGTTCGCCGTACAAGTTCACCAGCGCGCCGCCCGAATTGCCCGGGTTGATCGACGCATCCGTCTGGATGAAGTTCTCATAACCCTCGATACCAAGCCCGGTACGCCCCAACGCGCTGACCATGCCCGAGGTCACCGTCTGACCCAGGCCGAACGGGTTGCCCACAGCGACGACGAAATCCCCCACCGCGAGCTTATCGGAATCGCCCAGCGGTAAGGCAGTCAGGTTTTCGGCCGGAATCCTGAGCACCGCAACGTCCGCTTCGGGGTCCGATCCGACCAGCTTGGCCTTGAACTCTCGCCCGTCACGGAGCTTCACGTTGATCTCGTCCGCGTGTCGGACCACATGGTTATTTGTGAGGATGTACCCCCTTTCGGGGTCCACGATGACCCCGGACCCGGCTGCAACGAATTCGCGTTGGGCCGGTTGTTCGGGAATGCCGAAAAACCGCCGGAAAAAAGGATCTTGCAGAAGCGGGTTTGCCTGCGTGACGACGTGCCCCCGGACCGCAATGTTGACCACGGCGGGCGTCACCCGCTTCAACAGCGGCGCGAGGGTTGGAACGCCTCGCCGAGCAGCGCCGATGGCCAGTGGGGGTCCCGCGGCCACGCGCAGGGGAAGGCTCAAGGCGAAGTACACAAGAAAGCCCATGATGGCCCAAGGCCGCCAGGAAAACATATCTCCCCTCCTGTTGGGTGGTTGCAGCACAAAAACATGCCCGAGAGAGACTTGACACATTTGAAGCATATCATACCTCTTACGAGTCATGTAGAGCATACGAGGGACCACAGGTGGACGCCAGGCAGGCGGGGACATAACTGTAAGAAGGCAGGGATGTATGCAGATCGAGATGCGACAGGCCAAAGACCGACGATCCGGTGCTGACGGCCCCCAAGAATTGCTGCGATAAGCTGGCGCGACGGCCAGACCCCCTGAGGTCTGGCGATAAGGGTAGAGTTTCTTTGACACCGACGCCCATTCGGGGCATCATTACCGGGCAAGACGGTGTCCGGGCTCAGAAAAACCGGGTGGGTAAAGGAGGAAACGGAATGCTACCGAAGGTCGCCATCGGTCGACACTGTTGTGCGCAGTCCACCAACCTGGAGAACTACCAGCCCCTCGTGGGGAACGGATTGATCGAAGAGGTGAAGGAACTGGCCGCCGCGCTCTCGGGAGTCCGTCTCTGCCACATCAACAGTACCGTGGCTGGCGGAGGCGTGGCTGAACTGTTGGGACGCCACATCCCGATCCTGCAGGCCCTCGGCATTTCGGCCGACTGGCGCTTGATCCACGGCGACCCCCGTTTCTTTCAGGTGACCAAGGGCTTCCATAATGCATTGCAGGGGGGAGCGTTTCCACTCTCCCAGGACGTTCGGGAAACGTACCTGGAGCACAATCGGGAAAGTGCCAGGCTCCTCGAAGTGGACTATGATGTCTACATCGTCCACGACCCCCAGCCCGCCGCGATCCGACATTTTGCACGAGGTCGGAAAGCCATATGGATCTGGCGGTGTCACATCGACAGCTCAGAACCCGAACCGGAGGTCTGGGCCTTCCTGCGCGAGTTCGTCCAAGAGTACGACGCGGTGGTTTTCACCATGCCGGAGTTCTGCCCACCCGACCTGACGGTTGGCCGGGTGGCCTTTATCCCCCCGGCCATTGACCCCCTGAGCACGAAGAACATGGCCCTGCCCGAGGAGATCTGTCGCCGTGCGCTAGCCGATTCCGGCCTCGACCTGCACCGCCCCATTCTGCTCCAGGTCTCCCGGTTCGACCCCTGGAAGGACCCCCTGGGGGTGATCCACGTCTATCGTCTGGTCAAGGAGGCCAGGCCGGAGGTCCAGTTGGCCCTGGTCGGATCGATGGCCGGCGATGACCCGGAGGGGTGGGCACTGCTCGAGATCGTGAACGAAGAAGCGGCCAAGGATCCGGACCTATACGTTTTCACGAACCTGACCGGCGTGGGGAACATGGAGGTTAATGCCTTCCAGCGGGGGGTCGACCTGGTGATCCAGAAATCCCTCAAGGAGGGCTTTGGCCTGGTGGTCTCGGAGGCGTTCTGGAAGGGGAAGCCGGTCGTGGCCGGCAAGGCGGGGGGGATTCCGATGCAGTTTCCCCCCGAGTTCCGCAGTTACCTGGTCGAAAGCGTGGAGGAATGTGCCGAGAAGGTGCTGAAGCTGGTCGACCATCCCGGCGTCCGGGCGGAGTTTGGCCGCGCCGGACGGGAGCGGGTCCGGCAAGAGTTCCTCCTCCCCCGGCTCATCCGAGACGAGCTCGCCCTGGTCCGAAGCCTCCTGGCGGACGGTGCCGCGGCCCAGCGAGATACGGTGTGAAAGGAAACACAGCATGGAACGGATTGCGGTCCTGACGAGCGGGGGGGATGCCCCCGGCATGAACGCGGCGATCCGCGCGGTGGTCCGCACCGGCCTCGATCGCGGCTGGGAGGTTTGTGGCGTTCGCCATGGTTACGCCGGCCTGCTCGCCGGCGAGATGGCGTCGCTCAGCGTCCGTGACGTGGGGGGCATCCTCCAGTACGGGGGAACGGTCCTGGGTAGTGCCCGAAGCCCCGAGTTCGAGACGGCCACCGGCCGCGAGGCGGCCCTCGCCCACCTCCGGGAACGGAACATCGATGCCCTCGTCGTCATCGGAGGGGGCGGGTCCCAGACCGGCGCCCACGCCCTCGCGCAGATGGGGGTCCGGGTCGTCGGCGTCGCCTCCACCATTGACAACGACCTCTGCGGCACTGATGTTACCATCGGGGTCGATACCGCCCTGAACATCGCCCTGGAGGCAATCGACCGGCTCAAGACCACGGCCTCCTCGCATCAGCGGGCGTTCCTCGTCGAGGTGATGGGCCGGGACTGCGGCTACCTGGCGTTGATGGCCGGCCTGGCCGGGGGTGCCGAGGCAGTCGTCCTCCCCGAGGTCGAGACGAATCCTGAGGCCGTGGCTGCCCAACTCCGCGCAGCCTACGAGCGGGGGAAGCGCCACGCCCTGGTCGTCGTAGCCGAGGGGGCCACGCATAACGCCGCGGCAATGGCGGCCCACTTCCGCAAACATCAAGAGAGGTTCGCGTTCGAGCTCCGGGTGACCACGCTGGGGCACGTGCAGCGGGGGGGGGCCCCGGGGGCTTTCGACCGAATCCTGGCCACCCGCCTGGGGGCCGGGGCGACGGAGGCGCTCGCCCGCGGGGAACACGGCGTGCTGGTCGGTTTCCGCTGGGGGGAGGTAACCACCACGCCTCTCTCCGAAGTCGTAGGAAAGAGAAAAGCTCTCGATCTCCGCATGCTGGACCTGTTACGCATCCTGGCCAAGTGAGGAACCTCCGGGTCTGGGCCTCTCGAATGAGGGTCTGATGACGGGGGACGTCTCCTTGGACAATGCGAACCGGCTATATCTGACTCCGCGAGCGGTTTGCACCCGGGGCGTAATGGAAGAAAAACTTTCACCCTGCCCCACGCAGCATCCGGGCGACCACGTGTGTCATCACGGGGATACCCATCAGCAGGGAAGCCTGCAAGGAGAAGGGAAGATGATGGCACGAAAACTCATACCCATCGGCATGGCAAGCCTGATGTTCCTCGGTCCCGCCCTGGCTCGAGCCGGTTCCGAACGCCTGTCCCTCAAGCGGGCCATCGAGGTCGCCCTTGACAAGAGTCCGCTCCTTCAGGCAGCTCGACACGAGGTCGAAGCGGTCGAAGCGGGTGTGGGCCAGGCCCGAGCCGGTTTCCTTCCTAAGCTTGATATAAGTGAATCCTTTACCCGCGCCGACAACCCGGTTTTCGCCTTCAGTTCCAAGTTGGACGAGGGCCGCTTCACCCAGGCCGACTTCGAGGTTGATCGTCTGAACCGCCCAGGTCCAGAGAACAATTTTCGAACGAACCTCTCCCTCGCCCAGCCGATCTACACGGCGGGGAGGGCCTCCATTGGCTTGCAACGGGCCCGGTTGAGCCGGGACGCCAGCGCCCGGGGCTTCATCCGCGAGCGGCAGAGGGTGCTCTTCCAGGTGGCGAAGGCCTATTACGGTGTCCTGTTGGCCCAGGAAAATCTGGAGGTGATCCAAAGCGCACTCAGAGCGGCCCAGGCCAATGTCGAGCTGGCCAGGCTCGTTTCGAGACCGGGCTTGTGGTCGAATCTGACCTCCTGTCCGCGAAGGTCCGCTTGGCGAGTCTCCGCCAACAGGAAATCGCCGCAGCAAATCAGGTAACGTTGGCCAAGGCCGCCTTGAACGATGCCATGGGACTTCCTCTGGAGGAGGAATGGATCATTGCCGATCGGCTGGGCCAGCGGCCCGCTCGCCACCAGGAACCAGAGGCCCTGCCAGCCCTGGCTCTGGAAAGGCGCCCCGACTACGAGAGACTCAGCCTTGAGGAGCGAGCGGCACAGCGGGGGATCGCATTGGCCCGCGCCGAATTTCTCCCCACATTGAGCGCCACGGCCCGCTACGAACTGAACCAGCTGAACTTCACCTCCGATGGGCAGGATAGCTGGTTTGTTGGCGTCGTCTTCGAGTGGAACCTGTTCAACGGACTGAGCGACCGGGCGAAGGTCGCAGAGGCTGGGGCCCGACTCGCACAGACCCGCGCCCTCCGGGCCAGGAGGGCCAGCGCGATCAAGCTGGAAGTGAAGGATGCTTTCTTGAAGCACAAGACAGCCAAAGAACGCATCGGCGTGGCACAAGGGGCTGTGGTCCAGGCGGAGGAGTCCCTCAGGATCGTGAAGGATCGCTACGGTGCAGGCCTCAGCACCATCGTTAATCTGTTGGCGAGCGAGGCAGCCCTCACCCAGGCAAGGGGGAATCTCGCGCTGGCCCTTTACGACTACAACGTGGGCCTGGCCAACCTGGAGCTGGCTCTGGGGACCATCAGTAAGGATTCATTCCAATAAGCAGTCAGCAGCCAGGTGTCAGCTGTCAGCAACGACCGATGCCCGATGACCGATAAGATCGACAATCGGCTGTCAGCGATCCGCTCTCAGCGGGAAGGCTGGCAGACTCGAATGCTTCTAGCCTCTGACGACTCGAACTCTTTCGCGTTCTACCATTTGAGCTTGCCAGCATTCTACTAGCCACGACGGGATGGGATGATGGGAGTGGTCGAATGAGGAAGCAAAGTCTTGTCTTCTGCATGGCTATGCTTCTCCTCGGCGGGTGCTCCAACCACGAGGAGACCTCGACGGTTCAGGGTGACCGGGCTGTCGTCAGGGGCGTCACAATCGCAACCATCGGGGTGCAGCCGATTGCCGAGGTGATCGAGGCGGTTGGGACGGTGCGGTCTACCATGCGGAGTGTCCTGTCCTCAAAGATCGTGGCTTCAGTTGTCGCTGTCTCCGTGGAGGAAGGAGATCGAGTGAAAGTCGGCCAGGTACTTGTCGCGCTTGACGACAGAGATGTCGCCGCACAGCTTCACAGGGCTGACGCCGCGCTTCGCGAGGCTTGGGATGCCCTAGAAGAAAGCGAGCAGAGGATTCAAGCAGCCGAGAAGGCCGTTGAAGCAGCGAAAGCCCAGCAGGAACTGGCCCTCGCTACGTTCAACCGGTACAAGGCCCTTCTGGAGCGACGCTCGGTGGCTCCTCAGGAGTACGACGAAGTCGCCGCGAGATATAAAGCCACCGCAGCCGAGGTGGAACGAGCGCAGGCCGTCAAGGCCTCCCTTCTGGCAAAGAAGCGGCAGGTGTTCGCGAGGATCGAGCAGGCGGAGGCGGAGGTGGCCAATGCCAAGGTCTTTGTCGGCTACGCCAAGATCAGAGCACCCGTTGATGGCATCATCGTGGCCAAAGCTGTCGAGGTGGGAAACCTCGCCGCGCCCGGTGTTTCCCTGCTCACCGTCGAAGAAGAACGGTACCGGCTGGAGGCCGCCGTCGGAGAGTCCGCAATCCGACGGATCGCGGTCGGACAGAAGGCGACCGTGGCGATCGATGCGTTGGGGAAGGAGCTCTCCGGATCGGTCGTCGAGATCGTCCCGACAGCGGATCCGCTCAGTCGGACCTTCACCGTCAAGATCGACCTCTCCTCCGCGCAAGGTCTCCGGTCGGGGCTGTACGGAAAGGCCCGATTTATCGTCGGCCAACACAAGGCAATGGTGGTCCCGCGGGAAGCCATCGTAAAGCGGGGACAGCTTCAGGGAGTCTTCGTCCTTGATCAGGGAAACATCGCTCACCTCAGGCTGGTAAAGACAGGCAAGGCTTACGGGGACCGGATCGAAATTCTTTCAGGCCTCAGCGAAGGGGAGCGGGTTGTGGTCGAGGGGATCGGGAAGGTCTCGGATGGGAGTCGCGTGGAGCGGGGGGGATGAAGAGCAATCACCACTTCATGGAAGCAATCGTCCGCGCTTTCATCGATTCGAAGCTCACGCCCCTGATCATCCTGGCCACCCTCTTGCTCGGAATCCTTGCCATCGTGGCAACGCCTCGGGAGGAGGAGCCCCAGATCATCGCCCCCATGATGGATGTCTTCGTCGATATGCCCGGAACCTCGATCAAAGAGGTGGAGGAACGGGTTACCATCCCCATGGAAAAGAAACTCACTGAGATCCCCGGCGTCCGATACGTCTACTCCACCTCGATGCCCGGCCTCAGCATGGCCATTGTTCGCTTTTACGTGGGCCAGGACGAGGAGGACTCCATCGTCAAGCTCTACAACAAGCTCTACTCCAACTTCGACCTGATCCCTGCGGGGGCTTCCCAGCCACTCATAAAGCCGCGCTCCATCGATGATGTGCCGATCCTCGCCTTGACCTTCTGGAGCGACCGCTACGACCACTATCAGCTTCGGCGGATCGTGGCCCAGCTCGATGATCAGATCAAGGACATCCGGGACGTCTCGGAAACGACGCTCATCGGTGGGCAGCGCCGCCAGCTCAAAATCACCTTGGACCCGACCCGGATGGCCGCCTCTCACGTTGATCCCGTCGGCTTGATCGCCTCCGTCGAGCGGGCGAACCGGGAGCTTCCGGCCGGGAGCTTTTCCAGGGGGAACACCGAGTACCTGGTGAAGGTCGGAGAGTTCCTGGAAACCCCTGACGAGGTCGGGCGCTTGGTTGTGGGATCCTGGAGTGACAGGCCGGTCTACCTCAGGGACGTGGCCACGATCGAGGACGGCCCCGCGGAAGCGAAGGACTACGTCCTTTTCGCCCCCGGCCCCGCTGCTTCGAGGAAGAGCATTGAGGCGCCGAAGCATCCCTATCCGGCCGTCACCATCTCTGTGGCCAAACGCAAGGGGACCAACGCCGTCGTGGTGGCCGAGCGGGTCCTCGAGAAGGTCAATGAACTGAAAGGAACGCTCATCCCTGCTGACGCACACATGACGGTGACCAGAAACTACGGCGAGACGGCTCAGGAAAAATCGAACGAGCTGCTGGAGCATCTCTTGATCGCCATTGTTTCGGTGACAATCCTCATTGCCTTCTTTTTGGGCCTGCGGGCCGCAGTCGTGGTTCTCATCGCCGTTCCCAGTACCTTGGCCCTGACCCTCTTCATCTATTATCTTTACGGCTACACGTTAAACCGGGTAACCCTCTTCGCCTTGATCTTCTCCATTGGAATACTGGTGGACGACCCCATCGTCGACGTCGAGAACATCGTCCGGCACTACCACCTACCGGAGAACCGGGGTCGGTCAATCCTGGAGATCACCGTCGAGGCGGTCAACGAGGTACGCAGCCCGTTGATCCTGGCCACCCTTGCCGTCGTCTTCGCCATCCTTCCCATGGCCCTCGTGAGGGGACTGATGGGTCCCTACATGCGCCCTATTCCCGTCGGAGCCTCAACGGCAATGCTCTTCTCCATGGCGGTGGCCTTCGTGGTAACCCCCTGGGCCGCGTACCGGTTGCTCCGAGGGAGAGCCGAGCCGCATCATCAAAGTAGGGACCGCGTGGCCCGGTGGCTCCTTCGGATCTGTCCCTGGTGCGGGCGACAGGCTGACGGGGAGGGGGAAGAGGGTTGGACGACGCGCACGTACCGCCGCATCATGACCCCGTTGATCCTGAACGGTGGGAAACGGATGCTTTTCTTGGGCGGCGTCGGCCTCCTCCTGGTGGGAGCTGTGTTCCTGCTCCCCACAAAGGCCGTCAGGGTCAAGATGCTCCCCTTCGACAACAAATCGGAGTTCCAAGTGATCATCGACATGCCGGAGGGGACAACGCTGGAGGAGACGGCCCGGGTCACGAGGGAGATCGGCGACTATCTGGGCACGGTCCCCGAGGTGACCGACTACGAGTTCTATGTGGGCACCGCCTCCCCGTACAACTTCAATGGTCTCGTCCGCCATTACTTCCTCCGCAAGGGTCCCAACGTCGCCGATATCCAAGTGAACTTGCTGTCGAAGGGGGAAAGGCGGGCCCAGAGCCACGATATTGCCAAGCGGGTGAGACCAAAGGTCCAGAAGATCGCCGGGACGTACGGCGCCCGCGTGAAAATCGCCGAGGTCCCGCCTGGACCGCCGGTCCTCCAGACCTTGGTTGCAGAGGTCTACGGGCCCTCACAGGATCGCCAGATCGAGCTCGCCAGGCAGATCCGACGCCTCTTCGAATCGACGCCTGGCGTGGTCGACGTCGACTGGTACGTGGAAGCGCCCCAGTCAAAGTATCGCTTCATCGTCGATCGCGAGAAGGCCGCGCTCAACGGGATCCCGACAGAGCGAATCGCCCAGACGGTGAAAATCGCCTTGGGCGGAACCGCCGCGGGGCTCCTCCATCTCCCCAGAGAGAAAGAGGACGTCCCGCTCTTCGTGCAGCTCCCCAGGGCGAAACGCTCAAGCGTGGAGGACCTCAAAACCCTCAAGGTGGTCTCGCCTCGCGGGGACCTCGTACCGCTTTCCGAGCTGGTCCAGGTGCAGGCCACATCCGAGTCTCCTTTCATCTATCGGAAGAATTTGAAGCGCGTGGTCTACGTCACCGGCGACGTGGCTGGGGAGGAGGAGAGTCCCGTTTACGCGATCCTCAAACTCGACCGAGCGATTGAAGGACTTGGCACCCCGGAGGGTGATCGCGTCCCGGTCTATACGACCAGGCAGCCGTTCTTGACGGAGCAGCTCAGCATGAAGTGGGATGGTGAGTGGCAGATTACCTACGAGGTCTTCCGGGACCTGGGGTTGGCCTTCGCGGCAGTAATGGTCTTGATCTATGTGCTGGTGGTCGGTTGGTTCCACTCCTTCAGGACCCCTCTGGTCATCCTCGCCCCCATCCCGTTAAGTCTGGTCGGCATCCTGCCGGCCCACTGGCTGATGGGGGCTTTCTTCACGGCGACCTCGATGATTGGCTTCATCGCGGGGGCGGGAATCGTCGTCCGCAACTCTATCATTCTGGTGGATTTCGTGGAGCTGCGACGGCGACAGGGGATGCCCTTGGCGGAGGCGGTGGTCGATGCCGGAGCGGTGCGCTTCCGCCCGATGCTTCTTACCTCCTCAGCCGTCGTGGTGGGGTCAGCTGTCATCCTTCTCGACCCCATCTTCCAGGGCCTCGCTATCTCGTTGATGGCGGGTGAGGTGGCCTCGACCTTGCTGACCCGGATGACGGTCCCTATCCTCTACTACTTGGGCGAGCGGGTCCGCGAGAAAAAGCTCGCTGCTGCCCGGGAAATCGTGCAGTAATGCCTCAGACACCCCTCCCCCGGCGGACCCCCCTCCCTTGCCCCGGGAAGGCTGAAACCATCTGAAAATGGAGAAGACCATGCGACCTTCGAGCTTCAACTTTTTGCCCCTCGCCCTCCCCTTCATCGTCGCCTTCGTCTTCCTCGCCGGTCTCGTGATCGCCCTGATCGAGATAGGCATCCTCCAGTACGCTTACGAGAAGATCGGTATCCACCCCCGGTACGTGTTCACACTGCTCCTCCTCTCCCTCGTGGGGAGCTACATCAACATCCCGGTTGCCGACCTCCCTGCCGAGCGGGTACTCTCAAACCAGGTCATCTCTTTCTTCGGGATGCAGTACGTAATCCCCCTGGTCCAGGAGTGGCCGCGGACGGTCATCGCCGTCAACCTTGGAGGGGCGGTGATCCCCACCGTCCTCTCGCTCTACCTCGTCGGGAAGAACGGGCTGTACGGCCGCAGCCTCCTCGCGGTGGCCATCGTGGCCGCTGTCGTCCACTGGATGGCCTATCCCGTCAAGGGAGTCGGGATCGCCGTGCCGACCTTTATCCCCCCCGTGGTGGCGGCCGGGGTCGCCCTGGCGCTGACCCGTTCCTCCGCCCCGGCACTGGCCTACGTCGCCGGGAGCCTCGGAACGTTGATCGGAGCAGATCTTTTGAACCTCGGCAAGCTCCAGGGCCTCGGCGCCCCCATCGCCTCCATCGGGGGCGCCGGCACCTTTGACGGGATCTTCCTGACGGGGATCCTGGCCGTCCTGCTGGCGTAAGGACCGTGAGGATGCGGGGGGAGGTGATTCGAGCCGCTCAGGCGGGCTGCTCTTGATCTCATCGCGGAGCACCGGAGCGCAACTCCGCCGGGGCAGATACCCAGCAGCCCCGGAAGGAGAAGAGAACCCGCCGGCAGGGGGCCGGCCGCCGCTCAGTACGTCGCCCACACGCGTGGCGCCGGCTCGGGCCGTATCTTGCCTCACCCTCGGAACGAACGCCGGGCGAAGCCGGGGCAGACGGGTGGCGCGTTTGAAATGACGGCACCTCGGGAACCCCTCAGGGCGCCGCCAGCATCCCCCAGCGCCCTTCCCGACCATCTCCGACTGTGATACAGTGGCGCCCGGAGGAGCGACATGATGCGGAGTGGACCCTTTGAGGCAGGTGAGAAGGTCCTCTTGATCGACCCGAAGGGACGCAAGTACCTGCGCACACTTCGGAGTCACGATAAGTTCTCGACTCATCTGGGGACCATCCCCCACAGCGAAATCATCGGCCGCGAGGAGGGGGCTGTTGTGCGCGCGTCCGGAGGCGCCGCCTTTGTCGCCTTTCGCCCGACCTTTGCCGAGTATGTCCTCAAGATGAAGCGGGGGGCCCAGGTCCTCTACCCCAAAGACATTGCCACGGTCCTGATCTGGGGAGATATCTCTCCCGGCGCCACCGTGATTGAGGGGGGCGGGGGCTCGGGGGCCCTGACCATCGCCTTGCTTCAGGCGGTCGGCGAGAAGGGACAGGTCGTCACGTATGAGGTTCGAGAAGATTTCCTGCGGCAGGCCAGGACCAACGTCGAGGCGTTCCTGGGAAAGGTCCCCCATTGGGAATCGAAGCTGAAGGATATCTACGACGGGATCGAGGAGGCGTCGGTGGATCGCGTCGTGCTAGACCTGCCGGAAGGCTGGCGGGCGGTCACGCACGCGGCCCAGGCACTCAAGCCCGGGGGGCTTCTCCTCGCCTTCTTCCCGACGGTCCCGCAGCTCCAAGCCATGGCCGCCGCCATCGACGATGAGCCCCGCCTCGTGCTTCAGGAGGTCTTCGAGACGGTCCACCGCCCCTGGCGGGTCCAGGGGCTGAGCGTCCGCCCCGCACTCCGGATGGTCGCCCACACCGGCTTCTTCATGGTGGCCCGCCGCCTGAGCGCGCGGTGACCGCCCCATCCGTCTGCTCGCCCTCTCCGCTCTCAGCTCTCTTTGTCCAGGATCTCCACATGGCACGGCGCGGCCTGCTGGAAGGCCTCGGCGCGAGTCTCATTCAGTCGTGGACACGCTTCGGACGCGCGGCTCCCGGCCGCCCAGAGCGGCCAGGAGTCGCCGATCCGCGGTCCAAAAATCACAGTCCAGGATCTCTGCCAGGGCGAGATACACCACGTCGTACGTCGTCGGCCGCTGATACTTCTGTGCCAGGACCCAGGCCAGATCCCACAGCCCTTCTTCATGTTGAATCTGGATGCCAAGACCATGCACCACGGCCCATGCGGCCCTATCCTCTCCTGGGCCCAGGACGCCGCGAGCCACCTTCTGTCGGAGAACCGAATGGACTTCAAAGGGGAACAACCACGGGGCACAAATGGTTTCTCGTTGATCTACCCATTGATCCCATAACTCGCGGACATGGGGTCGGTCAGGCTCAGGGAGGACCAGTTTCAGTACCAGGGAGGCATCGAGGCAAATCATTCGGTCAGGTCTCGTATCCGCTCTTCGCGAATCTGCCCAAGGACATCGGCCGCCGACTCCTCAGGCTGGGTGCGGCGCTTCTCGATCAGTCCAGCAAGCTCATCGGCCAGACCCAGCGCGCGGATCCTTGACGCTTTCGAAGCTTCCTCGAGCTCTTCCAGGTCCTTCACACTAATCAAGACCGCCTTAGGCTTACCACGAGACAAGATCAGCACCCGTTCCCCCGTGTATGCGACCTCATTCAGGAGGACGGACAACCCCGCTTTCGCCTCAGCTACCGACACCTTCTTCACGAAGAGCCCCCTTGTAATAGACATTTAGACTATCTTGGTACACATTATGGTCAAATAGTCCCGCAAAGTCAATAGCTACACTGTTATCGCTCGACCCTCGACTCTCAGCTCTCTTTGTCCAGGATCTCCACATGGCACGGCGCGGCCTGCTGGAAGGCCTCGGCGTCCCCCCGCGACCCGACGATGGCCCCAAAGTGCATCGGGATGGCGATCATGGGCTGAATCACCTTGGCCGCCTCCACCGCTTCCTGGGCGGTCATAACGTAGGTCCCGCTCACGGGCAGCAGGGCTAGATCCACCCCTTTCGCCGTGGCCATCTCCGGGATCGGGTCAGAGTCCCCCACATGGTAGATCCGCTTCCCCCCGATGGTCACGACATACCCCACCCCCGTCCCCTTGGGATGAAAGGGATTGCCAGGGGAGCGGAACTTGTTGACATTATACGCGGGGACCGCCTCGACCTCGATGTCGCCCGCCCGCGTCTTCTGTCCGGCCTGCACACTCCGCACTTCTTTCACGGGGAGCCCCTTCAGCTTTTCCTGGCACGGCGGTGGGGCCACGACGATACTTTCCGGGCCGATGACTTTCTTCAGATCCGTCTCGCTCAAGTGATCAAAATGGTCGTGCGTGATCAGGACCAGGTCCGCCTTGGGCGGCGAACCGGACAGCTGGTAGGGATCAATATAAATCACGGTCCCCTTGGTGATTCGAAAGCTATCGTGCCCTAACCAGCTAATTTCGATCCCCTCATAATTCAACATCCTCGGTCCTCCTCTCTGGACTCTCAACTCTCAACTCTCAACCCTCAGCCCTTAGCTCTCTGCCCGCCCGAACACCTTCTCGTAAATCGCGTGGACCCTAGAGGTGTGGGCCGTGAAATCTTGCAGAAAGCGATCGCCGGGCGGGACATCCCCCTCCCGGGCATATCCCAAACGCCGCGCCAGCTTCTCTAGCTTAGCGGGGACCCTCGGGACGGTATTGACCGAGAGATCGGCCACGATCCGGAGCCGGTTTTCAACCATGCGCAGAAACTGGTATGACTCGCGCAAGACCTGATACTCCCGGGCCGCCAGCACCTGCTCCTGGTGGAGGGCATCCAAGGCCCGCACGGTGTTCGGCTCTCGGAGGGCCGGTCGATCCTTGCCGTGCAGGAGCTGCAGATACTGCGCGATGAACTCCACCTCGACGATGCCGCCCGAGCCGAGCTTCAGGTGCAGATCCGCCCCTCGCTTCACCCGCTCGTCCTCCATCCGGTGGCGCATGGCATCGATCCGCTGTGCCAAATCGTCGGGAAGGGGCGTCTCATAGACAAAGGTTTGTACCAGGCCGGAGACCCGGCGCCCCACCTCCTCGTCTCCCGCCACCACCCTGGCCTTAATGTACGCCTGTCGTTCCCAGACCTCGGCCCACCGCTCGAAATGGTCCTGGAACGCCGCAACCGGTTGCGCGAGAGGTCCCTTGCTCCCCCCGGGCCGGAGCCGGCTGTCCACCCGGTACGCCGAACCCTCTCGGGTAATCACGGTCAGATTCTTGGTGATGCGATCCGCCAGCTTGCTGAAGAACTCTACGGGGGTCACCGGCTGCGCGGCCCCCCCGCCGACCTGGGCCTCTGTAACAAAGGCCACGTCCAGGTCGGAGCTGTAATTCATCTCAGCCCCCCCCAGCTTTCCCAACCCGAGAACGGTAAACCCTTTTTCCTCCGCCACACTGTACCGCGGCCCCAGCTCTTCCCACGCCAGCTCAAGGGCCCCCGTCAAACACACCTCCGCCAACCGCGTGAGCTCCGCCTGCGTGTCGGTGAGATCCGTCTCGCCCAGGACGTCCCGGGTCCCGATGCGGAGTTCCTCGATTTTCTTGAACCGGCGCAAGACATCCAATTTTCCGCTCCCCGCCGGCGACGCCCGCAAGACCTCCCGAAGCTCCCGGAGCATCCCTTCACGGGATTTGCGGTCACTCAGTCCGGCCGGGTCCAGAAGGATTTCGATAAGCTCTGGATGCTGGGTCAACGTACGGGCCAGGAAGTCACTCACGCCGAAGAGCCGGAAGAGGAGGCCTAACGCCTCGGGCTTCTCTGCCAGGATGGAAAGAAACACCCCCTGGGCTCCCACCGCTGCCACCTGCCGTTCGAAATGGTTGAGGGCCATATCGGGATCCGGAGCCTCCCGGAGGGCCTTCATGAGATGGGGCGCCACGTGGGCCAGCGCCCACCGTCCCGCCTTGCTGTAATGGGCAAATGGGGGGCCGTCCCGCAGGAGCTGGAAATTCCGATAGGCCCGTTCGACATCCTCAAAGCCGATCTCCTCCAGGCGCTTGCGAATTTCACGCGCCGGTGCAGCCCCCTCGAAGAAGAGGACGATCTCATCCTGTTCGGCTGCCGCCGCCGCCTCGCCTTCGCTGAAAAAGGCATCGTAGACCCGTCGAACCGCGTGGGTGTGCGTTCGATAGTCGCTCAGAAAGTCCTCTACCGGGTCGGTGGAGATCCGGCTCTGATACCCCGACCGCCGGGCCAGGTGCAAGAGCTGGCGCCGGGCCTCGGGCAGGGTGTGGGTCTGGAGGTTGTGGAGAATCTGAAGCCGGTGTTCGACCGTTCGGAGAAAGATATACGCCCGCACCAGGGCCGCGCAATCCTCATCGGCGAGATAGTGTCGCTCCGCCAGCCGGTACAGCGCCTTGAGGGTGTTGGCCTCCCGGATCCAGGGGTCTCGCCCTCCGTGGAGGAGTTGAAAGGCCTGCACGATGAATTCGATCTCCCGGATACCGCCGAAGCCCCGCTTCACATCCCGGTAGAGCTTCCGGTCCTGCCGGAGGCTCTGTTCAATCCGCTCCTTCATGGCTCGGACTTCCTGGACTGCTGTCTGGTCCATGTACTTCCGATAGATGAAGGGGCGAATCATCTGGAGAAACCTCCGGCCGAGGGCCTCGTCTCCCGCCACAGGACGGGCCTTGATCAGCGCCTGCCGCTCCCAGGTCTGCCCCCACGATTCGTAATAGATCTCGTAGCTGCGCAGGGAGAGACACAGATCCCCCTGGCGCCCGCCGGGCCGGAGCCGAGTGTCCACGCGAAAGACGGAGCCGTCACCCGTGACGCTCCCGATGGCTTTCACGATCATCTCGGCCAGCTTGGCGAAGTACTGATGGTTGGAGGTCCGCGCCTCCCGAAGTGTCGTCGGGCCCGGCACTCCCGTCGCCTCTCCCTCGGCCTCGTACACGAAAAGGATGTCGATGTCCGAGCTGTAGTTGAGCTCCTCCCCCCCGAGCTTCCCCATCCCGACGATGGAGAAGCCGCACTCCCGCGCTTCCCCGGCGGGCCCCAGAACCTGGGGCGTCCCGAACCGTCGCTTGAGTTCGGCATGCGAGATCTCGTACGCCTTCTGAAGCGTCACCTCTGCCAGCCAGGACAGTTCCTGGGTGATCCCGGGGAGATCTTGGTTTCCCAGCAGGTCCTGGAGGCCGATCCGGAGGATCTCCCGCACCTTGAACCGGCGGAGGGCCTCCCACTTTCGCTCCACGCTCGCCAGCCGATCGGTCGTCACCGCGAGCTCGCGGGCGAGATCGGCCCTCTGCATGGGCAACCGGAGCACCCCCGGCTCGAGGAGCCACTCGAACAGCTGGGGGTATCGGATCAGCACGTCGGAGAGGTACTGGGAATTCCCAAAGACGGTCAACAGCAGGTCGAGACTTTTGCGACGCTCCCGGAGGAGGGCGAGGAGAAAACCCCGGTCGATCACAACCCTGGAGAAGCGCTCGAGGTTGTTCAGCGCCATGTCGGGGTCTGGGATATTCGCCAGGGTCTCCAGGAGGGGAGGAAGGAACTGGACGACTTCCCGGCGGTGCAGGGGAGGTTGGCCCAGGGCCTCGAGGTTTTTCGCAGCCCTGGTCAGATCGGTACAGCCGATCTGGCTCAGGCGTTCAGGAAGGTCGGGAAAATCAGCGAGGAGGGAGTTCGGAGGCGAGGCGGCCATGCCCTTACCCCCGATCGGTGGGAGACTCCTTGATCGCCCGCACCCCTCGTTCCGCCGTCCGGATCCGGACCGCGTCCTCGACCGGGTAGACAAAGATCTTCCCGTCCCCGATCTGCCCGGTCCGTGCAACCCCCTCGAGCGTCTTGAGGACTTCGGGCACATCGGCGTCGTCCACCACGATTTCGATGCGGATCTTGGGGATATAGCCAACCACGTACTCCGCGCCCCGGTAGAGCTCGGAATGCCCCTTCTGTCGGCCGTGGCCGCGCACCTCGCTCACCGTCATCCCCTCGACGCCGATGGCGGTCAAGGCATCTCTCACTTCATCCAACTTCAAGGGCTTGATAATGGCGTCCACCTTTCTCATGAGCTATGCGTAACACACTTGAGGCCCAATGTAAAGGAATCGGTTGGATTGGCACGATCCTTGCCCTATACGGGGGGCAAATCATGCCGGAGGGACCGCATGGATCCCCATTCGACTATCGGCGGGTACCCGTGTTTTGAGGCCTACCTGCCAGTCCAGTGCATGACCCCGACCCCCGGGCAGACCCGTCCGCGAGAGCTTGTCGGCAAAACCCGGTCCATCAGTGCCGGCGGACTCGAAATCCTGCTGCCCGAAAGCCTCCCCCTCAGGACGCCGCTCATCGTCCGGGTCGGCGACGGAGCGGCGCTGTGCGCTTACGTCGTCTCGGTCCACCAGAGTACGCCGACCATCGTGGGGACGATAGTGCCGCATCGTGTGGCCTTCGAGCAACCGGTTGATCAAGCCGTCGTCGTGCAATGGATGTACCGCTCCGGACGGCAGTCCCACGCCCGGGCGCCCGTCCGCTTTGCCGTCGAATATGTCCAGGCTGGAACGGCGGGTCATGGGACGTGCCTCAATTTAAGCCGCGGAGGGATGTTCATCGCGACTCCTTCCCCCGCCCCGCCGGGATCGCAGGTCTCGCTCACCTTCAACCTGCCGACCCTCTCCCACACTTTTTCGGTCCTCGCCAACGTGGTGTGGATGCGTCAAGAGGAGAGAGAACCAAATGGTACGACGGGAATGGGGGTGCGGTTCCTCGATCCGAAGCCATCCGAGGGTGCCCTGATCGGGAGTATCGTCAACCGCCTTTGCGGCGCAGCATTCCCCCCGCCAGGCTCTCCCCCAATCCGCCCCCCTCCAAGGTAGCGCACCTCGTTTCCTCCTGGCCCCTCTCCAAGACCTGCTGAACTCCGTTCCCTTCGTCATCTCCTCCGCCGACCCCAACCAGGACAAAATGTCATATCGAAGACCACAATGAGTCAAAATGTCCAACTCCGGCACCGCAAGAACCAAAGGACCCCCCCATTGGCAAGCCTGAGGAAAACCGGTATAGTGACACCAGCACTCGCGGCTCGTGGCTGGTGAACGATGGTTGGTGATTGGTGAATGGTGAAAACGACCAGCCACTAGTCACTGACCACCAGTCACCTTCTTGTTGTCGGTCATCGGTCAGACGGTTCATAGTTCATGGTTCGTGGTTCGTGGAAATTCGAAATTACAAATCCTTAGCGTTTCCTGTCATCGGAGTCGTTTGACGAGAGATGCCTAGCATGTCGCTCCAAGGAAAGGTTGCTGTGGTCACCGGAAGCACGCGGGGAATCGGCCGCGCCATTGCCGAGGCCTTGGTCGATGAGGGGCTCTCGGTCGTGATCTCCTCCCGCCGCCAGCGGGACGTAGATCGCACGGTCAGGGCGTGCCGCCAGCGGGCCAAGGGGAAGGTGGCAGGGATCGCCTGCGATGTTCGGGAGTACCGGCAGGTAAAGCGGCTGATGGCTTTCGTCGTGCGAGAGTTCGGCGGTCTCGACGTCCTGGTGAATAACGCCGGGATTTCCCGCACGGCCTTGGTCGCTGATCTCACGCCCGAGGCGTGGCAAGAGATCATCGAAACCAACCTGACCGGGGTTTTTTACTGTTGTCGCGAGGCGATTCCCAAAATGCAGACGCGGGGGGGCGGCGACATCATCAATATCGGCTCCCTGGCCGGAGCGAACGCCCACCCGAGGATGGCCGCGTACAATGCCTCGAAGTTCGGCCTCCTCGGCTTCAGCGAAGCGCTGTTCCAGGAGGTCCGCTACGATGGGATTCGGGTGAGCCACATCATGCCCGGAAGTGTGGACACGGGGTTCTCCGCCGGGCGAGGGGAGAGATCGGGGTGGGCTATCCTCCCCGAGCATATCGCCGACATGGTGATCAGCCTTCTGAAATCCCCGCCGCGAACGATGATCACGCGGATCGAGATGCGACCGGCAAAGCCCCGGCGGGGCTGAGCCGGATGAACGCGGCGAAGCACCCGAAGAGACGAGGCCTCGACCACGGCATGATTTTTCTGGAACAGGTGCCTTCCGACCTCGTGGTCGCCTGTTGGCTCCGGGCGGAGCTTTTCTCTCCGCGGTTTCGCCCCGGGGTCGTCAACGCCCTGCGGCACCTCCACCTTCCCCGGCGTGCGATCGAGAGGCCCAACCTGAACAGCCGCCGGGAGAATCGCTTGCGTCGCGAAGCCCTCCACCTTCACCGCGAAGACACCTGGGGAATCCTTCCCCCCCAGACGCAGTGGTGGCGGGCCGCGATCACCGCTCGTGAATTTCGACAGCTCCGGGTCATCAACTATCCGACCTGGACCCTTCTCGCCGGTGACACGGGGCGCCTGTCAGTGGCGGCGGCCGCCGTTGCCCGGGAAACGGTCCCCCCCCAGGCGAAGGGCCGGTGGGCTCACGAGGCCCAGGCGGTCATCATCCACGTGCTCGAGATGCGTGAACAGGGACAGCGCGCCGAGCTCCAGTCCGGACTCATCCTGCTGGGGGATCCCAGAGGGAAGACCTGGACGATCCTCGAAGGGAATAAAAGGGCCACCGCCCTGTACATCCGGTGCCTGCTCACCAAGACCGAGCCCTTTCCCTCATCGATCCACGTTCTCGTCGGCCTCACCTCCGACCCATGCCCGTGCCTCCGGACCGCCTGATTTCCCTCATGCACGTCCAGCCCGTCGCCACCGGCGCCGGGCGAACCGACGACCGGTGCGCAATTTACAATTTCGAACTTCGGATTGCGAATTTCGCATCTCCACGAACCGAGAATCGTGCATCGCCAATCCACCGGCAACGGGCCACCAACCACCAACAATGGACTGTGACCGAGCTGACTGTTGATCGCCCATTGCCGACAGCCCTCCTAACCGTGGCGAAGGTGGAGCGCCAGGTGGGTAATGTGCCGGTACACCTCTCGAGCCCCGTGCGCCTTCAATGCAGTCTCGGGAAACAGATGGGCGATACCGACCGCGTAACAGCCGAACTCCGCGGCCGTGGTGACATCTTCGGGCCTGCTGGCGAGAACAAAACTCTGTGCGGCAAAGGCCTCGAGCGGCACCCCGACCGCGTCCGCACAGAGCGCGATCTGCGCGCCCCACCCCAGGGCCCGCTCACTTCCAATGACCTGCTCGAACAGACCGTGAAGCTCCGCCTCATCTAGTTTCCGCGCGGCGACACCCGACTCTGTCTCGCACAGCGCAAACAGGCGTGCCCCGCGAGCAACGAGGGTCTCCCCGAGCTCCCGTGCCCCTTCCGAGACCACCGGCCGTGTGGCCGCCACACCCATCCGAAACGCGGTGGCCACCTCGGCCGCCCCCTCCGGGGAGTGCCCGTGCTGGGCAAGGAGGCGTGCGAACTTGGCCTCCAAGGGGAGTGTCTCATGGGCCTGGTAAAAGCGGAGGGCGTCCTTCGCTGCGATCTGATATCGTTGTTGCAGGAACCGGCCAAATTCCCGCCGGTACAAGATCCCCGGGTTGAAGATGACCCCTTCCAAGTCCACCAGCCCGAACCGAAAATCGAGGATCCGCGTCCCCATACGCCCTGAAGTAACCGCGGCATCAGGTAAGGTCAACCGCGGTTCCACGGACGACCGGCACCCCCGTCCCCGCCGAAAGAGGGAATCACCTGACGTGGTGTCACTCTGCCGCCCAAAGTAGAAAATCTCCCCACGATCCAGTCCGCATCGTGATATGTTCTCACCAATGCCCGAAAGGCTTCTTTTTCAAATATTGTCCGCCTCCAGCTCGCGTAGCGAAAATTGTCCGCGATTGCTGAGCCATCCTTGGATCCCCGGATGTGCTCACAGGTAACAGCTCACACGGTCCGCCTGAGGCATCCGTAAGCCGGGGCCGGGGTGCACACAAAAAGGCCCCGCGGGATTGCGGGGCCCTCCGGGGAAACGACAACGCCCTACAGATCGAAGTAGAGGACAAATTCGTACGGGTGGGGGCGGAGTCGGACCGGATCCACTTCTTTCGTCCGCTTGTACCAGAGCCAGGTCTCGATGACATCCTCGGTAAAGACATCCCCCATCAGGAGAAACTCGTGATCCCGCTCGAGGGCGTCGAGCGCATCACCCAAGGAGCCCGGGACCGCCGGGACCTCTGCCAGCTCCTCCGGCGGCAACTCGTAGATGTCCTTGTCGAGAGGAGATCCGGGATCGATCTTATTCAGGATCCCGTCCAGTCCCGCCATGAGCATCGCGGCGAAGGCGAAGTAGCCGTTACAGGTGTTATCGGGGAAGCGGACTTCGATCCGCTTTGCCTTGGGGCTTGGGCTATACATCGGGATCCGCACGCCCGCCGACCGATTCCGGCTGGAGTATGCCAGGTTCACGGGCGCCTCGTAGCCCGGCACCAGCCGCTTGTAAGAGTTGGTCGTGGGAGCGACGAACGCACACAGGGCCGCTGCATGGTGAAGAATTCCCCCGATATAGTAGAGCGCCACGTCGGACAGCCCGGCGTATCCGTGGCCGGCGAAGAGAGGCTGACCTCCCTTCCAGAGGCTCTGGTGGGTGTGCATGCCTGAGCCATTGTCACCAAAGAGTGGCTTGGGCATGAACGTCACGGTCTTGCCCTGCTTCCGCGCCACGTTCCTGATCACGTACTTGTACATCATGAGATGGTCGGCCATCTGGGTGAGGGGGGCAAAGCGCATATCGATCTCCGCCTGCCCGCCCGTGGCGACTTCGTGGTGTTGCGCCTCCACCTTGATCCCCATCTGCTCCAAGATGAGCACCATCTCGGTCCGAAGGTCCATGAAGTGGTCGGTGGGGGGGACAGGAAAGTACCCCTCCTTGTACCGGGACTTGTAGCCAAGGTTCGGGCCCTCCGCCCGTCCGGTGTTCCACTGCCCCTCGATGGAGTCGACAAAGTGGTAACCACACTGCGACTGAAAGTCGAACCGGACGTCGTCAAAGATGAAGAACTCGGGTTCCGGTCCGAAGTAGGCCGTGTCGGCGATGCCAGTGGCCCTCAGGTACGCCTCGGCCTTCTGGGCGACGCTACGGGGATCCCGGGTATACTGCTCCCGGGTGATCGGGTCCAGGATGTTGCACACCAGGCTGAGGGTGGGGACCGCGGTGAAGGGGTCCATGACGGCCGTCACGGGATCCGGGAGGACGACCATGTCGCTCGCGTGGATCGCTTGCCAGCCCCGGATGCTCGATCCATCAAAGCCGACCCCCTCCTCAAAGGTGGCCTCGTCCAGGCTGCCGATAGGGATGGTAAAGTGTTGCCACATCCCCGGAAAATCCATGAACTTCAGATCCACCATCCTGGCCCCATGGTCCCGACCAAATTTAACTACCTCTTTCGGCGTCATCCCTTCCCCCCCCCAGTGGTTAACCGATGACCGACCACCGACGACCGTTAGTCTGGTTCACGGTTTAGGGTTCATGGTTCAGGGCCACAGCAACCTTGAGGTCTTGGTCTCCCAACCCTCAACTCTCAACCATGAACTCTGAACCATCAACTAGATGGCTCCCTCCCCACGCTCGCCCGTCCGAATCCGCACCGCCTCTTCGCACGCAATGATGAAGATCTTCCCGTCACCGATCCGTCCCGTCTTGGCTGCCGCCTGAATGGTTTCCACGACCTGATCACACTTCCCCTCCGTCACAACCACCTCGACCTTCACCTTGGGAAGAAAATCGATCGTATATTCCGCCCCCCGGTACAGCTCCGTATGCCCTTTTTGCCGACCGAACCCTTTCACTTCACTGATCGTGAGGCCTTGGATCCCGATCTCCGCCAGTGCGTTTTTCACTTCATCCAGCTTGAACGGCTTGATAATCGCCTCGATTTTCTTCATCGTCAGCTCCCCACTCGTCTGAAATCTATTTGCCCCCCACCAGAGAACACATCCCCTCCTTGTCGTACCACCGCGCCGGAGGGAGCAAGCCCCATGCCAATCCTTTCACCAAACCCTGCGCCTGTCAATCAGCGGAAACTGCATGAGAATACGGACCCAAGGGCTTGTCCCTTCTCCCCCTCACCCCCCTTTCATGCCCACGAATTAGGCAGCTCCACAGATCCTGCCCGCTTCATCAGCAGGATTCCAGTATAGCAGTCAGCCGTCAGCGGTCCGCTATCAGCACAGGGAAAGGCTACCGACAACTGCCTTTTCACTCATCCCATAAAGCTGACTGCTGACAGCTGATTGCCGACTGCCCTTTGCTAACAGCTGCTTTCGATCCTCGGTCATCGGTCAACGGTCAGTAGTTAGCGCGGCATTCTGAAGGTATCGTGCCGCTTCTTCCGGGGGAGTCGGGTTAATGTAGAAGCCGGTCCCCCACTCGAAGCCGGCCACCCGAATCAGCCTCGGGGTAATCTCGAGGTGCCAGTGGTAATGGAGGTGATCATCCTCCTGAAATGGGGAACTGTGAATCACGAAGTTATAGGGGGGAGTGGACAGGACGCGGTCCATCCGCTGCAAGGTCTCTTGGAGGATGCGAGCGAGGCTCACGTACGCCTCCCTGGGGGCATCCTCAAAGGAGGCATCGTGATTCCGGGGGACGATCCAGGTCTCGAAGGGGAATCGCGAAGCGAACGGCGCCATGGCTACGAAGTGATCGTCTGCCGAGACCACGCGCCTCGTTTGCGCGAGTTCCTGTCGAACCATGTCGCAGTACACACACCGTTCCTTGTAGTCGTAGTACGCCTTCGCTCCGTCCACCTCTTCCCGCACCCGTTTGGGGATGATCGGCGTCGCAATGAGCTGGGAATGCGGGTGCTCGAGGGAGGCCCCCGCAGCCTCCCCCTGGTTCTTGAAGATCAAGACATACTGCAATCGCGGATCCTTCTTGAGGTCGAGGATTCGGTCTCGATAGGCCCATAGGACATCCTTGACCTGATGCACTGGCATGGTGGCCAGCGTCTGGTCGTGGTGGGGGGTCTCGACGATCACCTCGTGGGCACCGACACCGTTCATCTTGTCATAGATCCCCTCCCCCTGCCGGTTGAGATTCCCCTCGATCATGAGGGCGGGGAACTTGTTGGCGATGACCCGGACGTGCCATCCCGGGGTGTTGGGCGGTCCCCCATCGTTGCGATAGGCCATGATCTCTGGCGGGGTCTTCTCTTCGTGCCCCGGGCAAAAGGGACAGAACCCCGATTCCTGAGGAAGAAGCTCCGAAACGAAGTCGGATGGCCGCCTCGCGCGCTCTGTCGAGATGATCACCCACCGACTGGTGACCGGATCTTTCCGGAGCTCTGGCATCGAGGACCTCGCCTCCCCCCTGACTACACCGCGCCGAGCAGCGTCACCACCGCCTGCTGGACTGCCAGATCAGCCCCATCCACCGTGAGGGTCGCCCCACGGGTCACGCCGTCCCGCGCCCCCGCCCCGACGACCGCTTCAAGCATCGCCCCTTCATCCTTCGCGGTGTGCAGGAGCCGACGACCGACCAGCGCTTGGAGGCAGGTGACCACCCCGTAAGCTCCCCAGTTGGAGATGGAACTCACCACGAGCACGTCTGCCCGAACATCACAGCCGAGACTCCCCCGGCACGGACACCGACACTGCCCGGTGCGAAGCCGGGGTCTCGCACGCGGATCGAGGAGGAGCCCAAAACCCACCTCGTTGCCCCGGTCGCCGACCGCCACGGCGAGGACACCCCGGCCCCTGGCAGCGTCAAATAGCCCCCGGACGCCGGCATGGCTTGCCGAGACATCCCGGCCCCACATGTCGTGAACGACCCCCTTCGGATTGGGACCCAGCTTCTCCACGCTGATGAGGGCCGTCGGTTTCAGTTCCTCGAACAAGCGATATCCTGTCCCCTCCTCGCCTTGGGGCAGGGGGAGGAGGGAGGTATCCGCTCCTATCACCCCGAGCACCGCCCGAAGTGGCACCAGATTCCTCTCTTCCGAGATCACAACGGGTCGAGCCCCGAGGCCCAGACGCAGGGCCTGCGCCAGCACCGCAACTCCTAGGGGACCATCGGTCTCGCCAGCGGGGAACTCAGGTGGCCCCCCCGCCCCGGTGAGGAGCAGGATGACATCCCCCGACCCCACCACCTCCGCGACGCGAGAGGCTGCCAGCAGGGTGAGCGGAGCCTTCTGGAGGCGTCGCGCCGCCCGATACAACCGGCGGACATCCCCCCCGCGGCTCCCCCGCGCCAGGAGACAGATTTGGTCCGCCGCCTCACCGAGCTTCCCAGCGCCTGCCGAGCCACGCCCCGTCACCGCACGGTCACCCGCGCCCGGAGGCGATTGCTCACCCGCCCCTTGCGATCCACCACAAAGACCTCGTAGACACGGACCCCGCCGATCTCTTCCTCGGTCCTCTCGGGCTCCACGATGCCTCCTTCGTACCTCCGCGTCTCGGAGGTGAGGGGCGCAAAGCGGCGTTTGAAGCTGACAGTGATCCTCTCCTCGGCCGTCCCCTCCGTTTGCCCGAGGTAACGCCCGTGGCTGACCACGGTCGGCCGAAGGCCGGTGGCGAGGCGAAAGTCTGCGACTTCTCTTTTCAGTCCAAGATAGACGTTCATAATATCCCCGTCCAGATCACGAAAATCGAAGCGTAAGGTTACCTCCCCCCCCTTTTCCACCACCCGTGGCTCGATCCGGAAGTTGCTAATTCGAGGGACCCCCGGGCCAGGCGTAGAGGGCTCAAACTCGCTCGCAGCGCAACCGCTGCACAGTACCGCCGCTGCGATCGAGCCCACGATGAACAGTTTCCCTTCGCTGAGCCTCTTCATGCTCCGCGTCTCCTCATCGATTGCCCTCCGTCGTCCTCCCGTACCCACCCCCCCCGGGGGTGCGAATACTGATGACGTCGCCGGCACGGGCCTGGATATGAAACTTGGAACCCAGGGGTCTCTCCCCGTTCGGAGTGACGAGGATACTCTCTCCCGCCTGACCCGCCTCTCCGCCTCGGAGCCCGTAAGGCCGAAACCGCCTGCGGTCCGACAGCAGACCGACCGCAGCGTCCGTGAGCAACCCAATATCACGTCGGATCCCGTCCCCCCCTCGATATCTGCCCTTGCCGCCCGAGCCACGGCGGATCTCGTAACGGAGAACCCGGAGCGGATAGGCGTGCTCCAAGGCCTCGATGGGCGTGTTCCGCGTATTCGTCATATGGGTCTGCACCGCATCCATGCCGTCTCGGGTCGGCCGGGCTCCCATCCCCCCGGCGATGGTTTCGTAGTAGGCAAAATTTCGACCGCGCTCAGGATCAGGGCCCCCGATGATCAGATTGCTCATGGTCCCGGCACTCGCCGCGGGGATGCGATCGGGCAACGCCTTGGCCAACGCCCGCAGCAGCACATCCACGATCCGCTGAGACGTCTCCACGTTCCCACCGGCGACGGCCGCGGGGGGCACGGCGTTGACTACCGTGCCCGCCGGGGCAATGACGGTCAGAGGCACCATGCAGCCCGCATTGGAAGGGATATCAAAGTCGACCAGACAGCGGAAGACGTAGAAGACCGCCGACAGCGTCACCGCATACACGGCGTTGACGCTGCCGGCGACTTGCGGGGACGTCCCGGTGAAATCGATGACGGCCTGATCCCCCGTGACGGTCACGGCCACGGCGATCCGAATGGGCTCGGCGCCGATCCCATCATCGTCCAGGTAATCCTCACATGTGTACCGACCATCCGGGATCCGCCGGATGGCTTCTCGCGTCATCCGCTCGGCATACGCCTTGAGTGCATCCATATACTGGCGCGCCTCTTCCGCCCCGGCGCGGGCGACGACCTCCAGGAGCCGCCTCCGCCCGGTTTCGTTCGCCGCCAGCTGAGCCTCCAGATCCCCCTCCCGCTCCTCGGGGGTCCGGACGTTCGCCAGCAGAAGATCGAACACGTCCCGGTTCAGGTTCCCCCCGTCCACCAGGGTCACCGGCGGGATCCGAATCCCCTCCTGAAAGATCTCCGTGGTCACGGCCATCGAGCCGGGGGCCATCCCCCCCACATCGGCATGATGAGCCCGGTTCGCCACAAAGAAGAGCGGCGCGGGACTCTCGTCTGCGAAGACAGGGGAAACGAGGGTCAGGTCGGGGAGATGGGTCCCTCCCCGGTACGGATCGTTCAGGACCACGGTATCTCCCCGCCTGACGCGCCTCCCCTCCATGGCACCCTTGACCGCCAAGGGCATAGAGCCCAGATGGACGGGGATATGGGCCGCCTGGGCGACCATGGCGCACCCCCCGTCAAAGACGGCGCACGAGTAGTCCCGGCGCTCCTTGATATTGGGAGAGTGGCCGGTCCGACAGAGGGCAACCCCCATCTCTTCGGCCACCGAGGCGAAAAGATTTTTAAAGACTTCCAGCTTGATGGGATCGTATCGCGGCTTCACCGGGACCCTCTCACGGAGCGCGCCTCGCTTTGCAGGAGGAGGTTGCCCCGCCCGTCCACCGTTGCTGCCCAGCCCGCCGGAATAAGCGTGGTGGCGCTCATCTCCACCACCAGGGCCGGTCCGCCGATTCGGTTCGCCGCCCGCAAGGCCTCCCGCGTGAAGACCGGGGCCGAGATCCATCCGCCCTCGAGATAGATTTTCCTCTCCCCGACGCAGGCCGCTGTGGGATCCGCCGTCCCCTCCTCCACCCTCGTGAGCGCCGGCTTCTCCGTCCCCCCCCTCACCCGAAGCCGCACCGTCACGATCTCAGTCTCCCGGACCGGATTGGCAAACCCGTAACTCCGCCGGTGCAGCTCGTGAAACTGAGAGAGGAAGTCCCTGCCAAAGGGGACCCGAAGCTCGTAAGACTGCCCGAGGTAGCGCATATCCAGGGAGGCCTCCGTCGTGATCGATTCCTCGGCCACCCCCTCGTCCTTCATCTCGCGCAGCCCGTGGTCCTTCAGGAGACCCACCACGGCCTCGAGCTCATCGAAGGAGGCAGAGGACGTCCCCCGCAAGAGCGTCTTGGCGTAATCCTTGACGACATCAGCCACGAGCATTCCGTAGGCCGATAGCAGCCCCGCGTGGGGCGGAACCAGCACCCCGGGGATTGCGAGCGACTGGGCCAGGGCGCAGGCATGCAGCCCCCCCGCCCCGCCAAATGAGACCAGGCAAAACTCCCGGGGATCACGCCCCCGCTCCACCGAAATGACCCGGATCGCCTTTTCCATGGCCGCGTTGGCCACCGTGATGACCCCTTCCGCCACCCGCAGGCGGTCCAGGCTCACCCGCCGGGCGAACGCCTCGATCGCCGCCTCGGTGCGCGCGACGTCGAGCCGCATCATTCCGCCGAGGAAGCGGTCCGGGTCCAGTCGCCCCAGTGTCAGGTGCGCATCCGTGACGGTGATCCCCTCTCCTCGCCCGTAACAGACCGGTCCGGGATCGGCCCCGGCACTCTGGGGACCCACGCGCAGGGCACCCCCTTCATCAATCCAGACCAAGGAGCCACCGCCCGCGCCGACGGTATGGATGTCGAGGAGGGGAATCCGAAGCGGCAGGCCAGCCACCGCAGCCTCTGTGGTGATACCGAGATTGCCGTCAACGAGGGAGACATCCGTGGAGGTCCCCCCCATGTCAAACGTGATCACCTTGTCAAATCCGGCCTCCCGCGCAATGGCGGTGGCCCCCACCACCCCCCCCGCGGGCCCCGAGAGGATCGTCCGGATCGCCTCCTGGCGGGCCGTGGTTGCAGAGATACTCCCGCCGTTGGACTGCATGATTCTGAGACGTGCCGTGCCGATCGCGGCCTCCAGCCGGCCGAGATAGCGATCCATCACGGGTGAGACGTAGGCGTTCACCACGGTGGCCATGCACCGCTCGTACTCGCGATATTCCGGGTGGACCCGGTGCGAGGCGCAGACCGGAATGCCGAGCTCCATGGCCCGACGCAGGATTCGGGCCTCGTGACTCGGGTTGGCGTAGGAAAAGAGGAGACAGACGGCGATCGACTCCACCCCCTGAGCGGCCAGGTGGCCCAGGATAGGGCTGAGGTCCTCCTCCTCGAGCGGCTCGAGGATGTTTCCTCGACAGTCCACCCGCTCCCGGACACCCACGCGTAGGGTACGGGGCACGAGGACAGGGGGCCGGCCGACCATGAAATCGTAAAGCTGGGGCCGATCCTGGCGGCCGATCTCCAACACGTCTTCGAATCCGGCGGTCGTGATCAGCGCAACCGCCGCCCCCTTCCGCTCGAGCAACGCATTGGTCGCGACCGTGGAGCCATGGACGACCTGGCAACTCTCCCCACCCGACGCCTCGTCCGCAAGTCCGTCTAGCACGCCCCGGGCCGGGTCGGGAGGCGTCGAAAGGATCTTTCGGGTCCGGAGCTTTCCCTCGGTCACAAACACCAGGTCGGTGAAGGTGCCCCCCACGTCCACGCCGACCTTCCTCATGTCTTCACCTCACGATTCGTGTAGGGGGGAAACCGCCGCAGGCCGCTCAAACTCCCTGCTCTGACCGAAAAGTATACCGTAGCAACGCGTATGCGGTCTAGAGCTAGCTTACGCAGGATCACCGCGAAGGCGGGCCTCAGGAAAGAAGCCGAACCGGGGGCGGCGCCAGAACACCGATCCCCTCCGATGGGGGTCCCGGGCGACTCACAGAAGAGCGTGGGCTAAGTCTTCCTCGCGAAGATCGGTGAGAAACATGTGGCCGGGGGCATGGGTGATCATGAGGTCCGGCTTCGCGTGCATGGCGACCGCCTGCGGGGTGACGCCGCAGGCCCAGAAGACCGGAATCTCACCCGAACGGATCGAGACCGCGTCCCCGAAGTGGGGTCGGTCTAGATCGGCAATGCCGATTGCCTCAGGCGCCCCCACATGCACGGGGGTCCCGTGAGCGAACGGGAACCGGGCGGTCACCTCTACCGCGCGGGGTATGAGGCGTGCCGGGATCGGGCGCATGGAGACCACCAGGGGTCCGGTGAACGCCCCGGCCGGCCGACAGGGCCGACTCGTGATGTACATCGAGACGTTCTTTCCCTCTTCAACATGCCGCACCGGGATGTCTGCCCGCTGGAGGGCGACATCGAAGGTGAAGCTGCAGCCCAAGAGAAAGCCCACCAGGTCTTCCCGCCAAACCGCTTTGAGATCGGTCACCTCCTGCGCCAACTCGCCGGTTCTATACACCCGGTATCGCGGAAGGTCGGTCCGAAGGTCGGCGCCTGGGGCAGCAGTCCGGGGCTCCGCGTCACCCGGATCCGTCACCTCCAGGAGTGGACACGGCTTGGGATTGCGGTGACAGAAGAGAAGGAAGTCGTAGGCCAGGGATTGTGGCAGGATCACCAGATTGGCCTGAACGTAGCCGTCCGCGCATCCGGCCGTGGGACCTCGCCATGCGCCGGTGCGGATCTTTTCCCGAACCTTTTGTGGATGGACATCCGAGTCCCGGCCTGTGGCGGCCGCCCGGGGCTCTCCTGCGGGCCGGGGCCCGGGTCGTGGCAATGTCACCTCACCCCTCGCCTCTTCTTGTTGATCACGATGGTGGTTCTGTACTGCCGGGTCTGGCCCCGCTCATCGGGGATCGTGAAGCCGCCGGGGAAGTGATTCACGCGAACCTCGAGGTCGGGCACGACTGCCCCCTTCCTGCCCCGGAGTACGAACCGGTGTGTCTCCGTCCCATCAGGCCTTTTGATGCGTTCGGGCTTCCTCCCGGTCTTCGCCCGATAAAACTGGACCACCGAAATGCTGAGATCATTCGAGCCAAAGAGATAGCGGGCCGCCGGCCCCTCGGTAAAACTCCCGAGGAACGTAGCCTTGGGATATATGGGGACCCCGAGATCCGTTTGCGAAGGCCGCTTTCCGGCGTGAGCCGACACCCCCAGTAGCAGAAGCAGCACGGCACTGGTGATATATCGCTGGGCGGACTTCATCCCCTTCTCCTCCTTTCCCCGGTTGGAGGCCCGCCGAGAGGCCTGCGGCAACCGGGGGAGCACCCGGCGCCACCGAACCCAATCAAGCATAGGTCCAGGGTCGCTGCTTCGCAATTCTTTTTTCGAGGAGGGAAGTACACCGAACGGAGGATGAAGCGAAGGGACCGAGAAACAGGAGGCCCCGGTGAAGGCCTCAGCCGCTGGCGGCCGTTCACCCCTTCCCTTTCGGGCGGAGATGTGAAGATTTGAGGAGGCAGGCGTGACGAAGGGCCCCCTGGGCCCGCGAGCGCGGCAGGAGAACTACCGGGGTCGCCGCACGCTTTCAGCCTCTGTCCGGCCCTGCACCGGCTGCACCGCCGCTGCCTCCCACCAGGCCGAGATGCGCCGCGGCCGGGTCATGACCGGCTGCCGCGTGTACACATCGAAGAGATTCTGGGCGCACTCGGGGCAGTAGGCGATGCCCTCAGGGGCATAGCCGCAAGCGGGGCAGCAGACCGCCCCACAGTGGAGACACCCCCATTCCTCCATCACCGACCGTAACGCTTGTCCACACCCACACATCCGAGCCATCGAACCCTCCTTACTGGAAAGAGCCAGAGAACTAATCGATCGAGCCGACACGACCAAAAAAATGGGCCGCAGGGTTCCCCGCGGCCCAAATAAAAAAAGCCACGGGGCAGCTCATGTCTGCCCCGTGGCGAAATCCGACAGCCCGCAGTCTGTAGTACTACGGGCCGTCCGCCCTAGGGCAGACGCCACGTACGGCTACTACTACTGCGGACATATGCACGAATCGAGTCACCATCAGCTCCTTCTGTGCCACCCCTTATACGATGCCTCTCCCTTCCTGTCAAGCACTTTTTCACCCGACCCCCCCCGGTGCCCATCATCCTCGAGATGAACCCTATTCGGAAGACACCCCGGTCGGCCGGGATAACAAAGATCGCAAGAACGGCGAGCGCACCTCCTCTCGGGACTGGAATCACGTCTGCTCTTGGCTCAGCTTTTGAGGAGATCAGCGTGAGGGTCCAGAACAGGCCTTTTGGGAATAGTCGGCGGCGGCCCTGACGAACGCCTCAAATAACTTCAAGTGGCGTCGGTCCTGATCCGCCAGCCGCTCGGGGTGCCAGTGCACCCCAAGAACGAATGGACTACCAGAGACTTCAAATGCCTCGATCATGCCGTCGGAAGCAACCGCGCTCACCCGACAGGACTGATCGAGCGCCTTGACCAACTGATGATGCCGGCAGTTCACCGGCAATGATTCTTCTCCGACGATCCGATGCAGGATACTCCCTGGTGTGAGGCTTACCGAGGGCATCGTGTCACCCTCTTCCCACGTCCCCGCATGGATGTCGGCGGCGTCCTGGCAATAGGAGAGGTCCTGATACAGGCTCCCCCCCAACGCCACCGCCATGAGCTGCATGCCGCGGCAGACCCCCAAAACCGGCATCCCCCGCTCGAGGGCTCCCCGCAACATCTCGATCTCGAACAGATCCCGCTTTTCGTCAATGGCTCCGCACTTCTCAAGAACGATCTCTC
>JBHIAH010000012.1:0-51599 GCA_046758505.1 Methylomirabilales bacterium (SeqCode)
TGGCCTTCTCCACGTGGTCGACCCCCGCGAAGACGCCCACCGTGACCCGGAGCTGCGGGTAGGAGCGCTTGATCAGGTCGAGCAGGTAGGGGAGCGAGACCGTCACGGCATCCACCCCCATCTCTACTAGCCAGTCAAGGAGGGTGCGGATCTGGCGTTGCCCCCTGCGCGTCCACTCCCGATTGTCGAGGCAGGCTGCGTTGAGCAGGTAGTTGAAGCGGATCCCGTGCCGGTGGGCCTCCCGGACATGAGCCGCGAGCCCTCGCTTCGTCAGCGGAGAGAGCATGTACGAGGCTCGGCCTCCTCCCAGGGGATCGACTGGGAGCTTGCCGAACAGCTCGTGCACCGGATAGCCGTTGAGCGCCTCGATCAGCTCGGGCTCGAAGTTCGTGGCGACGCTTAGCCGCACCTTCCAGTCACCTCCGTCCGCTGAGGACCCTCAGCGCCAGCGCTTTTCAGGGTCAGTAGCGGACGGCCGACGTGAGGACCAGAGCGAGGCCGGCTAGCCCGCTCACCCAGCCGGCCCAGCCCGCCAGGCTCACTCCGAGGAGAATCAGGAGGACGCCCCCAATCAGACGGGCCCACCGCTCCACTGCCCCGATATTCTTCGCCGTTAACATTTCCTGTTCGCTCGCTTCGTCTGCCCTACTGCCGGCTGCTGCACCAGCCCACTGGCCGGGCCCGCGGATCCTGTCGCGGCGAGCAGCCCCCGCCGACCGCGCCACCCGCTGGGCCTCGTCCTGAGACTCGGTGATTTCGGTTCAGGGCCCTTCTGTGGTGACCTCGCCGACTCCATCACGTGACGCGCCGCCGTGCGAGAACGTCGACGATCTCCGCCATTCGGCTCCCCGGGGTAAAGACCCCGGCCACCCCCATGGCCTCGAGCGCCGGGATCAGGTGCAGGGGAACGATCCCTCCCACGAGGACCTGGATCCCGTCAGCCCCTTGTCTTTCGACTTCCTCCATGAGCCGAGCCACGAGGATGTCGGGAGCGCCATCCATGATCCGGTAGCCGATCCACTGCACATCTTCGGCGAGCGCTAGCTGGACGATCTCGCGGGGAAGGAGGCATCCCCCCAAGATCACCTCGATACCCGCGTCCCGAAGCCCCCTGGCCACAACCGAGTACCCCACGGTGTGGCCCGGGGTGTCCGCAACGAGGAGAAGGCGCACCGGGCCCATGCTCAGCGCCAGAAGTACATGGCCCCCCGGAAGGGCGGCTCGCCCACCGCCGCTTCCCTCACCCTCGCAATCTCGCCGATGCTGAGGCAGGCCCTGACCGCCTCCAGCATGGGGGGGATGATGTTGACTTTCTCCCGGTAGGCCTCGCCCAGGCGTTCTTTTGCCCGGTCCGCCGCGACCGGATCCCGCTCAGCCCGGACCTTCCGAAGCCGTGCAATCTGCTTGTCCCGCCAGGCCGGGTCGTACTCGAAGAGCGGAAGGGCCGGGACCCCTTCCTCATCATCCGCCTTGAACTGGTTCACGCCCACCACGACCTGCTGGCCGGCGTCGATGGCACGCTGGCGCCGGGCGGCTTCGGCCTCTGTCTGCTCATCCATCCACGAAAACGCCCGGGCGGGCTCCATGGCCTCGAGCGTCTCGAGGAGCTTGCCGGCTTCCTCCTCCAGCTCGTCCGTAAGCGCCTCGATGCAGTACGAGCCGCCCAGGGGGTCGATGACCTTCGCCACGCCGCTCTCGTGGAGGATGATCTCCTGGGTCCTGAGGGAGAGAATGGCCGAGAACTCGGTCGGAATGGCCAGGGCTTCGTCGAAGGAGTCGACCGACAGCGACTGGGCGCCTCCGAGGGCCGCGGCCAGCGCGTGGAGGGTGGAGCGGATCACGTTGTTGAGCGGTTGCTGGGCCGTGAGTCCCAGGGCCGAGGTCTGGACATGAAAGCGCAGGACCCAGGACCGCGGGTTTCGCGCGCGGAACCTCTCCCGCATCAGGCGGGCCCACATCCGCCGCATCGCCCGGAACTTGGCCACCTCTTCGAGGAAGTCGCTCTCGGCGCTCAGGAAGAACGAGATGCGGGGGGCGATGACGTCCACGTCGAGGCCCCTGGCCAGAGCTGACCGGACGGTAAAGGCTCCCTGGTAGAGGCTGAAGGCGATCTCCTGGGGCGCGGTCGCCCCGGAGTCCCGGAGGTTGCGGACCGAGATGCTGGTGTGGTTCCAGCGCGGCATGTGCTTCGTGCAAAACTCGATGATGTCGAGGGAGGCGTTTCCCTTGAGCTCCGGTCCCTCCCCGCCCGGCGTCGCCCAGTTCTGGATCGTTCCCCGGAGCCGCTCCCAGGGGATCCCCCGATTCTGGGCCACTGCCAGGAGCATGGCGAACACGGGAACGGAGGCCCCGATCTGCGTCAGGCTGATCGCCTCCATCTCGATCCCGTCCAAGAGCGTCTCCATATCCGCTAGGGTGTCGATCCAGACCCCACCCCGGCCCAGGTGGGCCAGGGAGCGCTCGTCGTCGGAGTCGTAGTTCTGGTACCCCATCCCGCAGACGCTGAACCCCGTCTGCCCCTCGGCGAAGAGGCGCTTGAGGCGGGTGTTGGTCTCTTCCGCCGTCCCGAGCCCCACCACCTGCCGCCGGGTCCACTCCCGCGCCCGGTGTCCGGCGGGAAAGACGCCTCGCGTGTAGGGGTAGTCCCCTGGGAACCCGAGATCCCGGAGGTAATCCGCCCCCTGGACGTCCAGGGGGGTGTAAAGCAGCTTGAGCGGAAGACCCGACTGCGTCCGCGCCTCCGGATCGTCCCCCCCGCAGGCGCCGAGGATTGCTCGAACCCGCTTTTCGTACTCCTGGCGGGCCATCTTGAGCTGCCTCAGCGCTTCCGCGGCTCCCATCGCCACCTCACCCCGAATCCCGGCTCAAGGCAGACGCCCCGCCTCATACACGGCAAGATCCACCACTTGGAGCCGCTCGGCCCGGGTGCGAGTCTCGACGCGCCGGGTCACGATCTCGTCTCTCATCTTACGCGGTACTTTGAACTCGCAGGGTGTCACAGCTCCAGGAGCATTTGCCCTAATTTGGTAGGTCGATTGCCTCAGTCCAGCCTCATGTCAGTCCTGCTTCATGGCCATGACGAGGCGGAGGGGGAGTTCCCGAGTCATGTCACGCATGAGGCCCGGGGGGACCCGGTTCAGGCCGCGAGACCCTCAGCGGACCCCCGTTCCACTGTCAGATCGAGCGTCGGGTGAAGAAGGAGGAACGCGATCGCCTGATCATTGCAGAGCGCCCGGAACCCGGGCGGCAACGATCCGGGCCAGACGGGTGAGGGCCTGAGCTGCCGGTGATGTTGAAGCCCGAAGCACCACTGGCTCGCCTACGTCGCCGCTTTCTCGGACCTCAGGATCGAGCGGGATAGGGCCAAGGAAAGGGATTCCCCAGTAGGCGCCCATATCGCGCACCTTCTGCCCTTGGCCGAAGATCTCCAACGGTTCACCACAGCGGGGACAGAGCGAGCTGCTCATGTTTTCGACAATCCCCAAGAGGGGCACACCCCGCTCCCGGAACAGCGCCACACAGCGTACCACCGAGACCACGGCCAGGTTCTGGGGGGTGGTCACGATCACCACGCCCGTTAAGGGTAGCTGTTGCACCAGGGTGATGACCGCATCACCGGTACCCGGGGGCAGGTCCACGATCAGGTAGTCCAGGGTGCCCCACTCCACATCCTGCAGGAACTCCTGGATCACCTGGTGGACCACGGGTCCGCGGAAAGCCAGGGCCTCGCGCTCCTCGACGAGGAAGCCCATAGACATCAGCTTGACGCCGTAGTTGCTCAAAGGTAGCACGCGTTGCCCATCGGCGGAGCGGGGATGCTGTCCCGCCAAGCCGGTCATCACCGGCACGCAGGGCCCGTAGATGTCCGCGTCCAGCAAGCCCACCTGCGCGCCAACCCGGGCCAGCGCCACGGCCAAGTTGACGGCCACAGTGCTCTTGCCCACGCCACCCTTGCCGCTGGCCATAGCGATGGCGCAGCGTACGCCCCTCACGGTCCGCCTCCGCATCCCCGCAGGGCCGCAGCCATTCTTACTTCGCCTCCGCCTTGGGCGGGTAGAACGTCTCGTTGTGATCTGTCGGCTCACCTTCGTAAGCGAAGCTGTTCACGTAGGCCATGACTTTGAAGATTTCTCGAGTGGTGAGCTTCCCTTCCCAGGGCGTCATGGGCGTGTCCGGCACCCCCTTGGCGATGCGCCAGTACCAGTAGGTATCAGACCAGCCTTCCACCAAGTCCGGGTCGCGGAAGTCAGCGGCGCCGGTCACGATGGGGACACCATCTCGGCCGTGGCAGGCAGCACAGACCACGTCAGAATGGACCTGGCCCTCGTAGATCGCCTTTCCCTCCGCAAGGACCTGGGGGTCGGTCCACCAGCCGGCCGGCATGGTCCGCTGATACTCCAGAGGGATCTCGTAGAACGGGCCGCGATCCCCTTTGGCCGTGCCCGGGAAGAGAGGCCTGGGAGTTTGAACGGAGGCATCCTGGAGGGTAGCGAGGTAGGCCACCAGGGCGCTGATCTCCTCCTCGCTCATCCGCTCGCTGTAGTCATCGGGCATGGTCACCTTGTTGTACTCTTCCTCGAAGCCCTCTGCCAGAGACGAGCGGGGGTTGAGGAGCTCGGCGTGGATGCTATCGGGGGAGAGGAGGTTTCCGACCTGGTCCAGCTCCGGTCCGCGCCGTTTGACGCCACCCTTCCCGCCGATCTTGTGGCAATTGTAGCACTCCCAGTCGTCGTAGGCGAGCCGGCCGCGCTCGATGAGCGCCGGGGAAGGGCCAACCGGGGCTCCCTCAGAGGCTGCCGAGGCCTGGGTTACCTGATCGCGCTTCACCAGGGCCAGCCCGAGCTCCTCCGCTCTCTTGCGCAGGGCTTCAATGCGCTGGGGCTTCTGCCGCTCCAGAAAAGAGCGCTGGAGGCGGGCGATCTTCTGCTGCTCCACCTCCGGGCTGTACTGGGGCAACAGCCAGCCTGCCAGCACCAGGGCGGCGGAGGCGATCAGGAAGACAGCCAGGATGGCCACGCCACCGTGGCGTGGCTGCGCACCAAAGCGCACGTCCAGCAGCACAAAGAAGGGAAGCGCAATGAGCACGTAGCCCACGAAGTAGAGGCGAAAGACGGTTGGGAAGCCGATAAGACCGCTGGCGAACCAGACAACGATGGCAAGGACTCCGGTGGCCACCACCTTCCAACGGAGATTCCGCCACCAACTCATCGACCGACCTCTCCCGGGAGAACCTCCTGCTCTGGTTTTCCCAACTTGTGGCTGAGCCAGATGATGAAGGTGATGAGAAGAAAGAAGATCAGAGAGATAGCGGTGACCACCAGGGTCGAATAGAACAGGGTGGGCGTGAACGGTTCGGCGGTGAAATCGGGGATGGCGTTGTAGACGTGGAAGCTCTTGCGCATGAGAGAGCGCACAGCCCCCATCAGCCCCATGGTCCAGATGGCTGCGAACGCCAGGACGATCAGGGCATACTGGGAAGGCGTCTCGATCCTCCCCCACGTGATGCGCCCCCGGCGGATGGCGATGCGGTAGAAGACGTAGTTCGCGAGAGTGACCAGCGCGGTCCAGGCGGCCGCGGCATTCTTGGCCGGCATCAGAGCCAGGAACCCAAGATGGGCCGGGAGCTCCATCTGGGCAATGAGCGCCTCCTCGGTCATGCCAGGGGGCAGCATCCCTGACTCGAGGATCATGGTGGCGAAGAAATGCCGGGGGGTCGCCCAGATGGCATTGCCCAGGAAGATGAGGGCGAAGCCGATCTTCATGGGCAGGGCGAAGCGGTCCCCGCCCTCGATCCGCCTGACGCTCAGCCACATATAGTAGTTGGCCGCCAGGAAGAGCAGTCCCACCAGGATCCCTTGCATCTCGAAGAACATCGAAAGCCGGTCCGACATCAGGTAGATCCCCAGGGAGGCATCGTAGGCGTAGATCTCCCGGCCGTAGATGTAGCCTGGAACCATCAGCAGGACAAAGGTAGCGGTGCCGATGAGATTGCCGCTGAACCCCATCCAGTCGTAGAAGGCCCGCTCCCCGGGGTCCTTCGAGGTGAGGTACATGTAGGCCGCCACCAAGCCCGTGATGAAGCCTCCGAAGACGACGTTGGCGATGAAGCGGTGGAGGTTCAGCGGCCACCAGGTGGGGTTGTTCATCAGCTGCCAGAGGGAGGCTGTCTGCCAGGTTTCAGGCGGGGTATTCATGAAGGAGGCGATCGCGTTCTGGTTGAGCATGGTGAGGGCGCCGATGATGTTCAGGCCCACACCGATGGCGATGTGCAACCCCTTGCGATCCTTCAGGGCATCCCAGCTGTACCAGTAGGTGTACAGGCTCAGGGTCTCCAGGATGAAGAAGACCGGGTAGAGCAGAACCCAGAGCATGAAGAAGCGAGGGAAGAGGAAGCCGGAGAACTCCGGGTAGAGCCCGCTCAGCATCAAGGCGAAGAAGCCTCCCAGCAGGGCGGTGAGGCTGTATGCCACGGCTGTGATCTTCGTCATCTCGCGGGCTAGCCGCTCGTAGCGGGGGTCGTTCTTGCGCCAGCCCAGGTACTCGCTGATGACGATGAAGATGGGCGCTCCCAGGATGAAGGCGGCGAAGTTGAGGTGCAACTGGGCCACGATCCAGATGGCTGTCCGGTTGCCGATGATCGGAAAGGCGAGATCAGGCACGGGGCTCTCCCTGCCGAAGGTCTCCCCGCTCGTAAAGCGCAAAGGCTACCGTCGCCGAGGCCACGGCGCGGTAAAAAGCGTCTTCTGTGCAGGCGTGTACGTTCTCCTTGAACTCCTCAAGCCATCCGTCGAGATGCGCGGCGACAAACTGACCCAGGGCGGGATCCTCCGCCTGGCAGAGCAAGCCACCATATTCCAGGAGCAAGGCGAGGTGATCGGGGTAGTCCTTGAAGCCTTTCGGTGTGAGGACGCCCTGGGCCTGGTACCGCCGGAGCATGTCCACCGCGGGAGGTCCCATGATCATGCCCCGGGCCCCCGCGAGGAGACCGCCCTCCCCACCCCGATCCTTGAAGACGGACTCCACAGGGAGGACGACGGTGGACGAAATGACAAAGAGGGGATAGTAGGCCGATTGGAGCGTGTTCAGCGTCACATCCGGGGGGCTCGGGATCCGAAGCGCTTGGAGGTCTTCCCGGATCCCGAGAGCGACAAACCCTTCCGTCACCGTCTCATATAAGATACCCTCCGCGACCTCCCTGGCGAAGTCCTGAGACGGCTCCTTGTAGCACTCGGAAAGGGCGAAATAGAGCTCAGCCCGCTGGTTCCACCTCACCGGTTCTGCTTAAGGACTTGCTCCGGAAACACACCGAAGAGGAGTTTGACCTTTTTCTTGTGGGTCTCAATGAAGTCGTAACTCTTTACGGGGACGTGTCGCTTCTCCGGTTGGCTGAGCATGTCCGGCCACTGGTCCTTGGTGAACTCCTTGAAAGCAGGGCCGTAGAAGATCTGCCCTTCGACGCCAGCGGCGTTCTCATGGCAGCGCATGCAGTCCTTGGGGTTAAACGCGATGCCGCCCAGGCCGCCGACCAGGTCGGAGGAGGTCGCGCGTCGGCTGAAGAGCAGGTACGCTGTATCCCTGTCCCAGTCCCGGGCCCGCCGGGCTTTGCCGATCGGCACACGACCGACCTCGGCTGCGGGGATAGGGGCTACCATCACGAGCAGCAGCGCCACCAAGAGAGCCCCTGAAAGCATCCGCGACCGCCCCATGATCCACCCCCCCTTTCAGAGTTTCCGGCGGACCGGCACCGGCTTCAGGAAGATGTTGCTCGGCCCCACGCCGAAGAGATCGATGTCCAGAACCTCCCGCCCCATCTTCTTCACCTTGGCTAGCAGCGCGTCCCGCCCGCCGAACTCGATGGCGTTGGTCGGGCAGACCATTACGCAGGCCGCGCGATTCCCGCCCGGGGCACTGGCCGGACGCTCTAACTTATGGGCGCAGAAGGTACACTTGTCCGACTGGAAGTACCCAAACCTGCTCTTGACCGGCGTGAGCTTCACCGCGCCGTAGGGGCAGGCCGTCACGCACATCTGCGCGCCCACACACCTGTCCCGCTTGAAGAGCACGATCCCGTCCTCCCGTTTCTCCAGTGCCTTGCCGTCCACCGGGCAAGACGCGACGCACGGGGGGAACTCGCACTGCTGGCAGTTCATGAACACGGCGTAGGCCGCCGGGTTCTTGCGCTGATCGGGCCCGACGAGGACAACGTCGTTGCGCTGCCACTGGGAGCCTACGTGGTTCTCGACCTTGCAGGCCACCACACAGGCCCGGCACATCGTGCATTTACCCGGATCCACGAGAAAGGCATACTTCTGAGCCATTGGCTATCTCCTCTCCCCTTTCCCCCCCCAATGATCCCCTACACCTTGCTGATGCGACAGAGCTGGCACTTGTACTCGTTCTGGCCCGAAAGGGTGTCGTAGTAGTGAGCGGTCAGCTTGTTGACCGTGGGCCAAGCCTTCCGTCCTACATCCCCATGGACTTTCTGCTTATCCCCGAAGGTATGGGGGATGAACACCGTGTTCTCCTGGATCCCGTCCCACACCAGAGCCACCGCCTCAATGGCGTCGCGGGGCGTCTCTACCCGGATCGTGTCGCCGGTTTTGACACCCAACTTTTTGGCCAGCTTGGGATGCATCTGGCAGTAGCGGTCCCCGCTGATCTGCACCAGGCTCCAGGCCCAGTGGGTGATGGTGTGGAAGTGCGCCACGCTGGGGCGGCCGGTGGTGAGCTGGATGGGGTACTTCTCCCGCAGCCTGCGGTCCGGCTTGACGCCGATCTTCACCTTGTGCACGACGTTGCCGGCCGGGGAGTTCCACCACCCCCACGCCATGGGTACGAACTTGTCCAGGTACCGGAGCGTCGGGTTGCCGTCCATGTTCTCCGGCGACATGTAGAACTCGGGGATTGAGCTGTGGCCTAGCTTCCGGAGTTCCTTGTCGTGCTTGGGGTGGTAGATGACGATCTTGTCCAGCCCGAACCGCTTCTTGTTGTCCGGGAAGCGGGCGCCGCCGAAGAGCCCCTTCCACCAGTCGGCGTCCGCGTACATGACGCTGGTGCCCGGGTGGCCGCCGTCACGGGCGCGCTGACCGGTCCTCAGGGCCCTGGTCACCGGGTGGTCAGCCGGCGGGCATGGGGCGCGCAGCACCACGGTCTTCCTGGCAAAGGCGCCCGTCCCGCCCGGCTGGTCAATCATGGCCTCCATGCGGTCGGCGGTGATGCCACCGGCCCAGGCGCCGGCGTTGGGGGCGGCCACGGTGTTCCACAGCCGGCGTTTGTCGGTCCCCCACCAGGTGGGGAAGTTCTCCGTCCAGTACTCCTTGGACATCTTGGTGTCGAACTTGGCCATGGTCTGGGCCAGCTCGGCGTAGATGAGCATCTCGTTCTTGGCCTCGCCGATGGGATCCACGACCTTGTGGCGGAACATCACCGCCCGATCCATGCGTCGATGGACGTGATCCATCTCGTAGAAGGTCGTTGTGGGCAGGACATAGTCGGCATAGTGGGCGATCTCCTCGGGGAAGAGGCCCATGTAGACCGTAAAAAGCCTCCTGTACGCCTCCTCGGCCCGGTTGGCGTCGGAGTTCTGGGTGAGGGGGTTGCCGTGGTAGATCACCGCCTTGATGGGGTAGGGCTTTCCCTCCAGCACAGCGCGGGGCAAGTAGTCGGGCTGAGGCGGGATGCCGGGCTTCTTGAAGGCATTCTCCTTGAGCCACTTCTTGTCGGCCTCGGTCTTGGCCTCAACGGCGGGCAGCGAGAGCCCCACCCCCGAGTTGTGCTGCGACACGTGGCCCCCGCCGGGGATGCCGACGTTTCCGGTGATGGCCACCAGGAAGGAGATGACACGCTCACAGTCCACGGCGTTCACGTGGTGGTTGATGCCGGCGTTGGTGACAACGGAGGCTGGCTTCGTGGTCGCGTAGGCGCGGGCCACATTCTTGATCGTCTCAGCCGGAATCCCGGTGATGGACGCTGCCCACTCGGGGGAGTAGCCCTTCCCGTTGACGAACTTCACCAGCTCGTCGAAGCCCGCGACCCACTTGTTGACGAACTCTCTGTCGTGAAGGTTGTTGTTCACGATGTAGTGGATCATGCCGTAGACCAGGGCCATGTCGGTCCCAGGCTTGACGGGCAACCACAGGTCGGCTTGGAACGCGGTCGACGTGTAGCGCGGGTCCACCACCACCCACGTCGCACCGGTAGCTTCCTTGCGCCGTCGCATCCAGCCGAACATTACCGGGTGCAGCTCGGCGTCGTTGCTGCCAAAGGTCATCATGAACTTGGTGTCGCCGAGGTCGTAGCTCCCGGTGAGAGGATCCCACCCCCACCCGTTGGTCTGGCCTCCCCCGCCGCCGAAGACCCAGTTGATCGCCATCCAGCCGGCGTCGTTGCAGATGTACCCCTCGTGGGTGGGGTTGGAGCTCCCCAGCATGTGCAGGAGGCGGAACATGGGCGGGCCGCCATCCCGGGAGACCCGGTCGGTGGTCTTGGCCGCGATGACGTGCGGACCCTCGGTGTCCCGCAGCTCCAGGAGCTTCCGGGCGATCTCCTCGTAGGCCTGCGTCCAGGAGATGGGTTGGAAGTCCAGGCTGGGCTTCGGGCCGACTCGCTTCAAGGGACGGGTGATGCGGTACTTGTTGTAGAGGAGCTGGAGGATCCCCGCGCGTCCCTTGGCGCAGAGGGCGCCGTCTTCTTCGTTCTCCGTGTCGGCCTGGACCGGGTTCTTCGGCTCGCCGTAGACATTGACCACCTGACCGTTCTTGACGTGGACCAGGTGCCAGCAGGCCACGGGGCAGAAGGAGCAGCCGTTGCGGACCACCGTGTCCACGGGCCAAGAGTCCCCCGTATCCCCAGGGAGGCGGACATTGGTGAGGGTGAAGGGCGCCCGCTCCCACTCCGCCCGGCCGGTCCATTTGTTCCAGGGTCGGGTGAACGCGGCCTCGCGACCGAAGGCCTGGCCGACGCCCGCGCCCGCACCGGCGATCGCCGGACCGGCTACCTTCAAGAAGCTCCTTCGAGTCAGCCTGACGGAACTCATGCCCACCTCCGCTTAAGCGTGACCGGCTTTCTCACCATTGCCTGTTCGAAGAGCCCGGCAATCCGCTGCTCATAGCCTGGATCTCCAATGGATGGGTCGCCCATGCGGAACGGCGCGTCAGGGGACGGCTTAGCCGCCATGACCCCTTTCGCCGGCGAGAGCATGAAAGCCGCGCTCCCCCCGACCGCCCCTATCAGGACGTCCCTTCGCGTCAGCCTGGAATCGCCCATGACTCACCCCCTGGCCGATTATTCGTAGAGCTCGCCCCCGATCCTCTTTCGCTCAGAAAACAGACCGTCCCGGCACAAAGAACCACCTCCGTTCTAAGGCCGGACTAACTTACATAAGGCAAACCTGATGCCAGACCTGGTGAGAAGCAACGCGGCCTTCGGGATAACCTCCCAAAGGCCGTTCGCAAAAGGGCAAGATCGAACCGCCCCTCACCTTGTGGGGGCGTGGACGGCGTGAAGACAGAGCCGGACTGTTACAGCATGCAACGCCCTGCGGGCGCTAGCACCGTTCAAGAGTGAAACGTTAAGATGGGGGGGTGATCTGGTACTCCTTGAGCTTCCGCCACAGGGTCGTCCGGCTGATGCCGAGCTCCTCGGCCGCCTTCGTCTGGTTCCATCCATGGTCGTAGAGGGCCGAAAGGATCCGGCCCTCCTCCAGCTCGGCAAGGGTCATGCGCCTTCCAGGAGGAGAAGATTTGAGGTCGCCCTGGCCGAGGAGGCTGGGGGGAAGGTCGTCTGGCATGAGGAGTTCCGACCGGCCGAGGACCACCGCCCGCTCGATCGCCTTTTCCAGCTCCCGAACGTTCCCAGGCCAGGCGTAGCCGACGAGCCCCTCCATGGCCTCGGAGGAGATCCCTTTCACCTTCCTCCCCAACCGCTGGCCAAAGAGCTTCAAGAAGTGGGTGGCCAAGGCGATGACGTCTTCCCTGCGCTCTCTCAGAGGGGGGATCGGCAGGACGATACCGTTGAGGCGATAGTAGACGTCCTCTCGAAAGGTCCCGTTCTCGACAAGGCCCTTCAGATCCTGATTCGTTGCGGCGAGGATCCGGATGTCGATCCGGACGGGCGTTGTGCTGCCCACCCGCCGGATCACCTGCTCCTGGAGGACCCTCAGGAGCTTTGCCTGGGTGGACGGCGGCATCCCCCCAACCTCGTCCAGGAAGATGGTCCCGCCATCCCCCTCCTCGAAGAGTCCCTTCTTCGCGCCCAGGGCTCCGGTGAAGGCCCCCTTCACGTGGCCGAAGAGTTCGCTCTCCAAGAGGCTCTCGGGGAGGGTGGCGCAGTCGATAGCGATGAAGGGGCGCCCGGCCCGGGGGCTCCAGGCATGGATGGCCCGGGCGATGACCTCTTTCCCCGTCCCACTCTCCCCTTGGATCAGGACGGTCGCGTCGGTCTTGGCCACCTGGGAAGCTGTCTCCAAGACCTTCTGCAACTTCACGCTCTTCGCGACGATGGTGTCGAAGCTGTACCGCTCCCGGACCTGATCGCGAAGGTATCGCACCTCCTCCAGGAGCCTCCTCCGCTCCAGGGCCTTCTGGATCGTCAGAAGCATTTCCTCTGGCTCGAAAGGCTTCGCCACGTAGTCGACGGCCCCGAGCTTCATGGCCTCCACTGCCGAGCCTATACTCCCGTAGGCAGTTAAGACGATCACCTCGGGGCGAGGGCTCACCTTCTTTGCGGCCTTCAAGACCTCGATCCCCCCGTCTCCCGCCATTCTGAGATCGGTGACGACGAGATCGTAGGGCTCATGTTCCAGCCTCCTGATGGCCTCCCCGGTCTCTGCAGCCTCGTCCACGCGATAGCCTGCCCGTTTCAGGAGGATGGAGAGGGTGAGCCGCGCCGAGGGCTCGTCATCGACGATGAGGAGGGAAGGTTCTCTGGCTCCGGCAGGCTTCATCTACGCCTCTCCTCCATGTACGGGCAGGGCGATGATCACTTTCGTTCCCTTCCCCTCCTCGCTCTCCGCCGCGATCCGGCCCGCATGGGCTTCGACGACCCGAAGGGCGATGGCCAGTCCCAGGCCGAGGCCGTCCGGCTTCCTGCTGTAAAACGGTTCGAAGACCTTGCCGAGTTCCTCCCTGGGGATGCCTCGGCCCGTATCCTCGACGGTGATGAGCACCTTCCCGTCGCTCGAGGAAGTGGAGAGGGAAAGCGTGCCACCGTCGTCCATGGCTTGAAGGGCGTTCAAGGCGATGTTCCAAAGAGCCTGCTTGATCTGGTCGGCGTCCACCAAGAGGGAAGGGACAAGCGGGTTCAAGGCCCTCCGGATCTCCTTTCCCTTCGCGGCCTCGTCGTACCTCAAGGCTTCCAGGGTCTCCTCAGCCAGAGCGTTGACGTTACAGGACACGAGGTTCGGCGGGCGCGGCCTGGCGAACCGGAGAAAATCGGTCAAGAGCCTGTTCAGCCTCCTCGCTTCGTGCTTCACGACCCTCAGGAGGGCGAGATGATCGGCGTTGATCGTGACTCCCTGATCATAGGTAAGAAGGTTAGCGGCGGTGTAAATGGAGCCGAGGGGGTTTCTGATCTCGTGGGCCATCGCCCCCGCCAGCTCCCCGATGGAGGCCAGCCGTTCGCTCGTGATCAGCCGTTGCTCCAGCTCCTTCCTTTCGGTGATGTCCTTGCCGATCCCGAGCGTGCCGACGACCCGGCCCCCGTTATCCTTCAATGGGGACGTGCTCATGACGAGAATGGCGCGGCGGCCCCTGGCATCTCGAATCTCGACCTCCGAGGCGTGGTCATCTTCCCCCGAACCCTTCAGGAGCAGGGCGTCCAGGGGCCGCCCCACCAAGTCGTCCCGGCGGTACCCGAGCTCCTCGAACTTCCGGTTGACGTAGGTGATTCCGCCCTCTCCGTCGAGGGTGCAGATGAAATCGTTGGCGTTCTCGAGTAGGTCCTCGAGATACTGTTTCGTCTGCTGGATTTCCCCGACTTTCTCTCCGAGGTTCCTGACCATCTTGTCGAAAGATTCGGCCAGGCGCCCGATCTCATCCTTCTCAACGGTCCTCACGGAGACCTCCCGCTGGAATCCCCCCCGGCTGAGCTCCTCCACGCTGCGCGTGAGCTCTCGAAGGGGCCGGGCGATTCGTCTGGATATTACGAGGCCCAAAGAGAATCCTGACAGGGCCAGGAGCCCGGCGATGAGGAGCAGCTCCCTTTTGGCCCTCTGCAGGACCCTCTCCAGGGATTCCTTGCTGATCCCCGCGCGGACGACGCCGATCTTCTTCCCGCCCAGGACCACAGGGGCCACCACCTCGTATCCCATCCCCCCCGCAGGAAGGGGGAAGATCGAGGTCCGATCGGCCCTGAGGGTGTCATCGAGCAGAGGGTCCCGGGGGTTCCGGGCCGCGATGGAGTAGCCGTCGGGATGAGAGTGCGCCAGGAGCTCGCCTTTCATGTTCAAGACCATGGCGTAGAGCATGGGAGGACCCCCTCGGCCGATGTCCCGGGAGAGCTTGTACAGCTCCCAGATGTCTTCCCGCAAGAGCGGATCGAGGCTCACCCGGGCGAGATGCTCGGCGGTGATCCTCCCCTGGCGGAGCAGCTGCTCCTCCATCACCGCCTCCTGTTTCCTGATGGCGTACCAGCCAATGGCCAGGGTGACGCCGTAGACGACGACGAAGAGCGTGAGAGAGAGCTTCGTGCCTATCGTCCAGGTCAACGGTAGCCGGAAAAGACGGGAGAACTTCCTCACGGCTTCCTCGGCCTCTGCGCGACGGGGCTTGTCCGCTTCTTTTTCGCGTTAAAAGCCTCAACGAATCTCCGCATCCGCCGAATGCTATCGTAGTGGCTATCAGGGACCTCTTCGAATCGGTCGATCATGAGCTTCTTGAGGATCTCGCCCCCCTCGCGATCCTGGTGCATATTCAGAAAAGCTTGGCGGAGCTTCCGCTTCTGGGCGGGATCGAGATCCGGCCGCACAACGACCGGCGTCATTCCGTAATACGGGGACCTGGCCACCACCCGGGTCTGAGCCGTCAGAGCGGGACGCACAACGTTGAGGTACTCCCAGATGTAGCTATCGACGCTGGCCCCATCCACCAGCTTCACCGCCACCGCCTCGACGTTCGCGCTGTGGCTATACGTGAAGATATACCTGCGAAAGTAGGTCTCAGGGGTTTCCCCCATGGTGGCCAGCCGGTAGGTGGGGGCCAGCTTCCCGGAGTTCGAGAGCGGGTCGGAGAACGCATAGAGCTTGCCGCGGAGATCCTCCAGGGATCGAGCGGGGCTGTCCTTCGGGACGATGACGTAGGACTGGTAGAGCGGTTTGCCGTTGAAAATGGGCGCAACGAGGAGTTCCTCGCCGAACTTCTCCCTGTCGATGACGTACGGCAGGCCGCAGACAAAGGCAGCATCCACCAGCCCTCGCTCCAGCAGGTCGCTCATCTCCTGATAGCTCTTCCGATGGACGATCACGGTTGTCCTCCCCAGCTTCCGCCCGATGTAGATCATCATCTCCTCGTTGAGGCTCCGGTTGTGCTCCACCAGGACCCCCGTGATCCCGATCCGTAAGGGTTCGTCGGCGGTGGAGCTGTCCGTGGCAAGGAAGGTGACGAAGAGGAGGAACGATAGGAGGCTCAAGTTTTTCTTCACGGGGCTATCTCCCCTGTGTCAGGACTGCGTGTTTGAGACGCCCGTATTCCGGCATCACTGAAGCGCGCCACGTTCTTGAAGTCGCCGAGGGCCACTCCTGCGCCCGGTGGCCGGCGGGGAAGACGCCTCGCGTGTAGGGGTAGTCCCCGGGGAACCCGAGATCCCGGAGGTAATCCCTCCCCTGGACGTCCAGGGGAGTGTAGAGCAGTTTCAGCGGAAGACCCGACTGCGTCCGGGCCTCCCGATCGTCCTGCGCACAGGCGCCGAGGATCGCCCGCACCCGCTTCTCGTACGCCTGACGGGCCCTCTTGAACTGTCTCAGCGCTTCCGCGGGCCCCATCGCCTCGCCCTGAATCCCCATGGTCGTTTCCCTTCCCCTCAGCTGAACATCCCCCCCATGCGCGTTCCGGCAACCCGATTGATCACAATCAGGCTGACGGTGGCGACGATGATCAGGATGAACCCGAGCGCCGCGGCCTCGCTCTGCGAGCCTGTGAGGTAGAACGTAAAAATCCCGAACGGGATCGTCTCCCACCCGCCCAGCGCCAGGAAGAGAGTCGCCGAGGCTTCCTGCAGCGACGTCATAAATGAGAACAGGGCGCCGACCAAAATTCCTTTCCAGACCATGGGCAGCGTAATGTCCCAGTACGTCCGGAGCCTCGAGGCGCCGACGGCGCCCGCAGCCTCCTCCAACGACTTGTGAACCAAAAGCAGCGATGAGTAGGACCCACGCACGGTGTACGGTAGGCGGCGCACCGCCAGGACGAGCGGTAGGATGATCCAGAGGCTGGTCAGCGGCGTGTCCGTGCCGGGAATGTCGAAATGGAACGCCCGGATGTACGCGATGCCGATCGCGGTCCCGGGGATCGCCAGGATGAGTGTGTTCAGGGAGTCCAGGGCGGCCCTCCCCCTCGCCTGGGTCCGTGCGAGGATCCAGGCCATCGGCACGCCGATCAGGATGCAAAGGCCTACCGCCAGCCCCGAGTACAGGAACGTGTTGAAGATGTATTTCGGCGCTTCCGTGCTGACGCGGGCGAAAGAAGCGAGGGTGAACTGCAGCGGCAACGGCGTCAGCGACCAGGCCTTGCCGAAGGCGGCTAGCGTGACCCCGATAAAGGGGATGAAGGAGGCGAACATCAGAGCGCTCAGGAACGCCACCGCGCCCCAGCGCTTGAGCGGGGACAGGCGCCGCCGCTCCACCCTGGAGTAGGCCAGGGACGAATAGTCCTTGATGGCCACGTAACGGCGGGCAGCCAGCAGAAAGACAATAGCCAGGATCACCATCAGGGCCGAGATCACGATCCCCATTCGGAACAGGTGGCGGTCTACGAACTGGACGATGTTCAAATACGCCTGGGAGGCCAGCAGGTCGTGGACACCGACCACCAGGGGTGTTGCAAAGTCCGCAAACGTCAAGATGAAGACGAGTAGCGCGCCCGAAATGTAGCCAGGCGTGGTCAGCGGCAACGTGATCGTCCGAGTCTTGTACCAGCCCCGCGCCCCCACGCCCTCCGCTGCCTCCTCCAGCGACGGGTCCACCTTGCTCAGGGCGTCCAGGACATTCAGGGTGATCAGCGGAAACAGATGGAGCGCCTCCACGAGCATGACCCCGTGGATCCCGTACATGAAATTGATGGGTGTGACCACGCCGAACCAGTCGTGAAGCAGCACGTTTACCGTCCCCGCACGGCCCAGGATGAAGATGAACCCCAACACCCCGACTAAGGGGGGGGAGATAATAGGGATCAGGGTCAGGTAGGAGAACAGGTTTCGGAACGGGAACTCGTATCGAACCAGGAGAAAGGCCACGGAGATCCCCAGGATAGATGAGGTGATGACTGTCCCGACACTCAGCCACAGGGAATTCCAAAGCGACCGGAGGTAGTACCGGTCCGTGAAAAATTCCTGCAAGTTCTGGAGGGTCAGTTGCCCGGCTTCGTTGGTGAAGGCATCGTAGAAGATTCGGGTGAGCGGATAGATCAGGAACAGGATGAGGAAAGCCCAGATGAGGCTCATCCCTAGCGCACCGGCCGCGCGGCCTTTCGGAGAACTGACCGCCTCGGACACGGCGGCAAGGACCCCGACATTTGCCATGGCAGGGTTACTCCTTGGGAATCGCTAGGGTGCTGGTGACCGGGAAGCTGACCGTGACCCGACTCCCCTGGGCCAGCGTCTGGTGATGGCGAGGGTCGTTGATATCGACCTTCAACACTACACCCCCCGCCGTCTCCACATCGTAACGGATGATATTCCCCAGGTAGGAGGCAAAGGAGATGATGCCGGTCACACGATTCGGCTTGTCGGCCCCGGCGCTGGCACTGCCGTCGAAAGTGACATTCTCCGGACGGATGCAGAGGACACAGGGTTGGCCCGTCTCCGGGCGAGCCTCATACAGGCCGACCAGTTCTCCGAGTGGCGTCTCGACCCGTAGCTGGTGCGCCACTGGATCCACAGTCTGGACTGTCCCCTCGATGAGGTTGTTGGTGCCGATGAAGTCCGCTACGAAGCGCGTCGCGGGCTGCTCGTACAGGTCCTTGGGCGTCCCGACCTGAAGTACCCTTCCTCGGTCGATGACCGCGATCCGGTCGGACAGGGACAGTGCCTCTTCCTGGTCGTGGGTCACGTAGATCGTCGTGATCCCGAGTTCTTTTTGCAGTCTCCGGATCTCAGCCCGCACCTGAATCCGGATCTTCGCGTCCAGGTTCGACAACGGCTCATCCAGGAGCAGGACATGGGGGTTCAGCACCAAAGCGCGCGCCAGTGCCACCCGTTGCTGCTGGCCCGCGGACAACTGACCCGGGTAGCGCTGCTCCAGCCCGGTCAGATTGACCTTGGCCAGAACGTCCCGCACCTGCTCCGAGATTTCCCTGGAGGATAGCCGCTTCAGCTTTAACCCATAGACCACGTTCTGGTGGACGCTCATGTGGGGCCAGAGCGCGTAGTTCTGGAACACCATCCCGATGTTCCGCTCGTATGGCGGGACCTTGTGCATCGGTCGGTCCCTGAACCGGATGCGGCCTTCGTCCGGATAGTAGAAGCCGGCGACCAGCCGGAGCAAGGTAGTCTTGCCGCATCCAGAAGGTCCCAGTAGGGTGAATAACTCACCCTCCCGAATGTCCAATGTGACGTGGCTGACCGCTTCTAGTTCGCCGAACCGCTTGGTGACGTCCTCAATCAGGATGTGCATGCTGCTGGATGGGGACGGGTCAGCAGCAGTTATCTCTTCTTGAGCTCTTCCAGACGGCTTTCGATCCTCCTCCGGAACTCCCGGTTGACCTCCTGGTACCGGGATCGGGCGACCGCATCGTCGTACACATTCCGCACGTCGAGGTCGAAGAACGAGCGGACGCCGCCCATGAACTCCACCGCCTTTTCCTCCACGGAGCCGGGAGCTCCCTGCATCCGGTAGCCGGGAATGATGGAAAACAAGCCAATTCCCATGAACGCCCGTTGCCCGGCCTCCGTAAGCATGAACTCAATGAATGCCTGGGCGGCACGCGGGTGCCGGGCGCCCGCGAGCACGCCCCAGACTTCCGGGGCGACGTAGGAGTTCGGGGCGAACACGAAACGGATGGGAAACCCTTGCAGGCGCTCATCGAAGGCGCCAATACTCGGCACTGCGAACCCTGCGGCGAACTCCCCCTTTGCGACTACAGCGGGCACGTCACGGCTCCGAGCCGTGAACATCCCCGTGCGAGCCGCCAATCGTTCTAGCCATTCCCAACCCTTCTCCAGCCCGAGGTCTTGCAAGAAGACTTCGTACAGGGCATGGTTGGAGCTGGACCGGGTTGGGGCGCACTGGGCGATTCTCCCGCGCAGCTTCGGGTCGAAGAGATCGTTCCAATCCGCCGGCGGCGGGAGCCCCATCCGCTCGTAGAGCCGCTCGTTGTACACGAGGCCGTAGACTTGAAACGCGCTGCCGACCCAGAGCCGCTTCGGGTCCCTGAGGGGTATCGGCTTCGGCGCTCCGATCTTGGCCGGGATCTGCTTCCAGAGGGGTGCGGGCACTGTCAAGGGAGTCAAAAGCCCCCTCGCTCCCAGGTCGTCGTAAAGGGTGCTCTCGCCACCCCAGAAGATGTCAGCCTGCGGGCGACCTTTCCACTCGACGACCCGGCCGTAGGCGATAGGGGTTCCCGCGGTCAAGGTGTTGACGGTGACGGCGATCCCCCAGCGCTGCCGCGCGTAGGCTTTGAAGGCGGAGATGGCCGCGTCGGCCATCCGCTTTGGGATCGTCGCAAGGATCACCAGCTCCTTCTCGATGGGGGGGGCGCTCTGCGCTGCCACATCGGATAATGCGCCCGACCCAAGGAGCACGACGGTCAATAATCCCGGGATCCACCACCGAATTCGCATCGTTCCCATGTGATCCTCCACGCCGGACTCCGAGGCGTCGCGACTTGGCTGCCAGCCGCCGGGGCGACTCAATAAATATGAAGGGTCAGCGCCGGCCTGTTCCGCACATCGTCCAGGCGCGGTCGCCCCTCAACCACCCGCACCTGGCGATCGTGGCCTGGGATGATGGCATCCACGGATGCCAACAGTCGATCGATCGACCGGCTGGCCTGTTCCTGGTCACACACCGCGCTCGGGTACACCTGTCCAGTGATCAACTCGCTGATGCTCTTGGCCGCGTCGGATGCGATGGCCACCCTGCCGGTCGGTGTCTCAGCGATCGCCGACATCGTGCCCGGGGTGTGGCCGGGAGTGAAGAGGAGCCGCAGGTCAGGGGCGAGCGAGATTTCCGCGTCTACCGTCTCGGCCTTCAGGCGATTGAGCAAGCCATCCGGATCGTCAATGACATACGGATCCCCATACGGCGTCTGGCGGACAGCCCAGTCGGCAAACTCGTACTCTGCCTTGCTGACGAGGACTCTAGCGGAGGTGAAGAATCGCGCGTTGATGCAGTGGTCGAAATGCAGATGCGTCAAGATCAGGATGTGAATGTCATCCGGACGCAGGCCGCGCCGTTGTAGCGCCTCGAAGAGCTGCACCCGGTCAGCGTAGGAGGCGCAGTCTACGAGGACCTTGGCACCCTCATCCGTGCTCACCAACGTGCAGGAACTGTATCCGATCGAACCCCGCGCCGTCCGCAGCGGATAGCCGGGAAGAACGATGTCCACCGTGGCCATGCAGAACCTCCGGATCTCGCTAACGCGAAGATAGACTCCTCTCTCCCAGCCATCGTCGCCTCCACTCAACTGATTGAGTGTCGGCGCACTGTCGATCGTCCGGCGTTCCGGAGTTTCGCGTTCCCCCCTTGTACCTCGCCGGGCGTTATAGCTCCAGGGCCATTTGCCTTAAATTGGTGGCCCGATTGCACTAGTCCGCTCTCATGCCCGTCGGCGAACCCCGCGGATCAGCCACCACTCCGCCAGCCCCACCACCCCGATGCCGAAGACAGCGTAAAGGTAAACAGTCACGGGCATGGCGGCCTCCAGGACGATGAAGTTCCACGAGGACAGGGACATCATCAGTCCCTTCTCGCCGTTTGAGCCGTCCCAGGCCTGGATCGCGAAGGGAATGAGCCTCCCGAGCTCAAACGTCACGTCGCCGGTCCGGTCGTGGGGAACCAGGGAGCGCGTCACCACCACCCGCCACCGGCCCCGCCGCCACACCCCCTTGCCCGTAACATCCTGCGCCTCCCGTGAGGCCTCCACCACCGGCCGCTGAAATCCCTCTCCGCGCTCCTTGACCACGGGGCTGCCCCCGGCCTCGTTCAGGTCGGCCTTCCAGTGCCACAGCGCCACGGGCCGCCCGGGGCTGCCGAGGAAGAAATGCGGCCGCACAGGGCCCTCGGGAATGGTCAGCGGAAACTGAAGCCGCACGGCGTCACGCAGGCGTTCGCTCCGCTTCTCGGTCAGATCGAGCTTGGGGTACGTGAACTCGCCCAGCTCCGGACCCGGGCCCGGCTGATGCTGGACATCCTTCACGGGATCATCCCACTCCAGGAGAAAGGCGATGGCCTGGTCGTTATAGAGGGCCCGGACTGTCACGGCGTCCACGGAGTGATTCTCCCAGCGCGGCTTGGCCAGCACCTGGCCCGCCAGCGGCACCGCGAGGAAGGGTGCCTGGCGCCACTGTGGGTCATCCGGGTCCCTCGGCAGCTCCGCCGCGACTTTCGGCACCCTGAGGGCCAGGGCGGCTGACGGCTCCTCCGGGGTCTGCAGGGCCTTCACGTAGTGGGCCAGCGCCCAGCGGTCCTCCTCCGAGAAGGTGTCGGCATAGGAGGGCATCGGCGTGCCGTCCATTCCGGTGGAGAAGCGCATGAAGATCTTCTGCACCTCGCGCCCGCCCTTGATCCGCCACCCTTTCGTGAAGTCGGCCGGCCGGATGGAGCGGTCCAGGTCATCCTTCAGCGTGGGCGCCGAGGGGCCGTCCGCGCGCCCCTCGTCGCCGTGGCACTCCCAGCACTTGGCCAGCCGGTAGAGCTCCTTCCCCCGGGCGAGCAGTTCGGGTGACGCGGAGACCTCCCGGGTCGGCTGGACCACGATGCCCGGCTCCTCAAACATATCTGGAGCAAACGTTTTGATGTAATAGATCACCCGCCACCGGTCGGCCTCCGAGAGCGTGGTCCAGCCAGACATCGCCGTGCCGGGCACCCCGCGCGTCACCACCCGGAAGAGATCCTCATCCGTAGGCGGCTCGCCCGACTCGGTAGTGCGGAGCTTGTAGATCCCTGCTGTGAAGTCGCGCGGGCGCGGGTTCAGGTAGGGCGCCACCGGCCCCTGGCCGTCTCCTTCCTCACCGTGGCAGACCTGGCAGCGCTTCACGTAGATTCGTCTTCCCCTCTCGATGTTCTCCGGCGTCTCCGATGGTCGGGCCTGGGCCCAGGCGGAGGACGGCCCAAGCCCGCCCCACGACCCTACCGCGATGGTCCCGGGACCGGTTGCCTCGATCTTCTCGGGCTTCCGGGGCTCGACCCCTGCCAGGTCATAGGCCGCCAGGATCGCCTTCCATTTCTGCTCCTCAGTGAGATCCTCCTTCCAGATCGGCATCGCCGAGTCCCACGGGGTCGCCCCAGGCGGCAGCCCAGGGCCCCCTTCGGTGACGCGCCAGAAGGCGTAGGCTTCGACGACGGTGGCAATCGTGCCCGGATCGGTGAAGTCGGCCGGCTTCAGGCGAAAGCCCCAGCCCATGGGACCCGAGCCGTCGGCGGGGTCCCCGTGACAGGGCCGACAGTTGATCTGGAAGATCACCCGCCCCTCGGCGAGCGCGGCCTCCTGAAACGCGCCTCGCGCCTCCTCCAGAGGTCCCTCGAAGCCGACCTTGCCCACCCACTCCTTCACCATCTCTTCACTCGGCTCGCGGAAGGGGTTCTTCAACCGCTCATACGCGCCGGGGATGGTGGGATGTTGGATTCTGAGGATTGTGGGGCTCTGGACTCGAGGAACGGCGCGCGCGTAGACGAAGCCTCCGGCCGTCAGCGGGATGAGGAGGAGGAGAATCAGGCGCGCCCTCCCCAGGAACCGCGCGTTCTGGCCGCGTGGATCCGGACCACGGAGGAAGGCCACGACCGGCCTGACAAACTCCCGGATGAACTCATCGCTCATGGTGATGTAGACCAGGGCACCCACCACCGCCAGGAGCCCGTACATGAAGAGGACGGCCCCGGGGACCGGGAGCGGCCGCTCCCTCCCGGTAAACCACATGGTCGCGTAGGGAAGAGCGTATTGAAGGCTCAGCCACACGACCGCCAGGGCAATCAGGGTGCTCCAGAAGAGGGGGATTCGGCGCCGGCGGCTCATTTCAGAGTCTGGAGAAATGCCACGATGTCGTGAAGCTCCTCCACCGTGAGGATCTCCTTGAAGTTCTCCGGCATCAGCGAGGTCGTCTGGGGAACTTTCTGCTTGATCTCCTCCTTGGGGATCGTCACCACCTCCCCCTGGCTGTCCACTACCTGAATTCCCCCCTCGTCCTCCCCCTTGAGGATGCCGGTGATGTAGCGATCGTTCTTGGTGATGACGAGGATCGGCTCATAGCCGGAGGCGATCACCTTGGATGAGTCCAGGATCGACTCGATGAGGAACGTCAGATCCCGGGTGCCGGCGACGTGCGTCAGCTCAGGGCCCACGTCCCCGCCCTCGCCGTTGATGGTGTGGCACTTGGCACACCCCGCACTCGACTCGGGATCGAAGAAGAGCTCCTCCCCGCTCTCGGGATCGCCTGGAATGTACAGCCTCAGCGCTTCGGCCTCTCCCGCACGTGCGAGGCGAGCCAGGAGCCCCGCCGGAAGCTTGATGGCCGCCACATCCACGGTCCCGCCGAGGCTCTGGAGATAGGCAATGACGGCCCTAATCGCGTCTGGCGTGAGGCGGATGGGCGGGCGGAGGGGGTTAGGCATCTCGTTCTTGTATCCCTCAACCACGTACGCCCCAGGCTCCAGCAACGACTCCACGAGATAGTCCGTCGCCGAGTAGGGCTTCCCTGTGGCCGTCGTGCGCTCCTTGGCCCGCTCAACAGCCCGCGCCCCGATCGCCAGCCCGAGGGGGCCCGGATCGCCCTGGTTGGGGGCCCGGATGGCGTTCCCCCGGCTCCCCACCGCGTGGCAGGTATAGCATTTCCCTTTCCCCCAGAAAATGGTTTCGCCGGCCTCTGGAGTGACGTTCTCCGCGGTGATCACCCCCGGGGCTCGCCGCTCTCGTTCACCGGAGATCCGGGTGAGCACCTCGCCGATCCAGACGAAGACCAAAACAAGGGCGATGGTAAAGATGACCACCCCCATGAACGGCCGCCTCACCGCCGAGTCCCTCCGGTGAGGGGGTGGACTGACTCGGGGACCAGGGCCTCGGTGACCTCTTTCTTCTCCCCCAGCCCGGCCAGCCAGAAGACAAAGGTCACCAGCCCCAGGAAGAGCAACACGATCCCTCCCACGACCCGCGCCATGTAGGCCATCGTGGGGGTGAACGCCCACGCCGAGGTGTCCTGGAGGACGGCGTAGACATGCCAGTCCTCCCGGAGCCCGGAGCGAATGAAGCCCATCAGCCCCATCAGCAGCACGATGGCCACGCAGAGCAAAATCAAGGCGTACTGCGAGCGCACCGGCATCCGCCCCCACCGGATCCCCCCCACCACCTCCGCCCCCCGGAAGAGCAGCAGATCGATTGTCGTGTTCCACAGCAGACACACCATCACCATGAGCCACTGCGCCACGGCGAGGTTGCGCAGAAACGGGTTCGCCTTCTCCATGATCACGAAGCCATAGATCCCGAGGACGAACACCGACGCCAGGATGGTCGAGGCGAAGAAGAGAGCCTGGGCCACTTTGCCCCGATCCCAGAGGGTCAGGACCCCCGTGAGCAGCACCATGCCGATCTGCCCCAGCAGGAGATACGCCGGCAGCGCGAAGTAGCGGGCGCGGTCCGGAGACAGGTCGAGGCCCTCGGGGTCCAGGGTCAAGAGGCCCCGGGCATACCACGCCAGGACCACGATCGAAACGGCCGCCCCCGCAGCCAGGACGATCTTCCCTCCGGCTCCATGCTCGGCGAAGGGCCGCGTGCTCCCCTTGTTGCCGCGCCGGTAGATCAGGAAGGAAAAGAAGGTCGAGAGGATGATGAGGTTCACCGCCGCGTTCTTGGCCGACATGAGGCCGAAGTATTTGAGGAAGGGATGGAACTGGCCACCCAGGGCCAGCTGCTCCTCGCCCGTGAGGGGGATGTTCCGGGGGGTCAGCCAGATCGCAAAGCAGAGCAGCAGGATCACGTTGATGTACTTGATGTACGGCTGATAGCGCTCGGCCCCGCTGATCCGCCCCATCCCCGACCAAAGGTAGTAGTTGCCGCCGATGAACAGCATCCCGATCAGGATGGCCTGGATGATGAAGGTCCAGGAAAACGCCCCGCCCATCATGTTGTTCCCCATCACCGGGCTCGCGGAGTACACCTCCCGTCCCAGGTAGTAGCCGGCAAACGGCAGCGGAATCAGGGCGGCCAGCCCCACGAAGTTCCCCACGTACCCCATCCAATCGTAGTGCGCGCGCTCCCCCTCGCTCCTGGCCCCCAGGAACCTGACGGCCGCGTAGGCCCCGACGATGAAGCCGCCAAAGGCAATGTTGGCGATGAACCGGTGGATGGCCAGGGGGATCCAGAGGGGGTTCGCTACCGCCTGCCACGTGGTCCCCACAAACTGGAACGTCTCCTGGTCGATCCCGCTGGGGGTCATCATGTAGGAGACCCAGGCGTTCGCCAGGAGCATGAGCAGCGTGCCCCAGAGGTTCAGCAGAATCCCCAGGAGGACGTGAAGCCCCTTCCACCGGCCCTGCATCCGGCCCCAGCCGTAGTAGTAAAGGTAGAGGGTGAAGCCCTCCGCGAAGAAGAGGAGGCCGTAGAGGTAGTAGGTCGTGTGGAAGATCGAGGTGAGGAAGGCCATGAACGTCGGGTAGAGGCCGAACAGAGAGAAGACGAGCAGGCCCCCGAAGGCCGCCGTCGTGGAGAAGGCGGCGGAGAGGAGGGCGGTGAACTCATGGGCCAGGCGATCATAGCGGGCATCCCCGCCCCGCCAGCCGACGATCTCCGCGATCGAGGCGAAGATCGGGACGCCCAGGACGAAGGCCCCGAACATCAAGTGGAGCTGGGTGATGATCCAGATGACGAGGCGGGAGTTCCCGCCGAAGAAGGTTTGATAATCGGGGGAGAGCCGAGGTTGAGCAGCAGCTAAGCTTGTCGATCCCGCAGTGGACGGGTCAGCGGCAAGGACGGGGGCAGCAAGGATCGCCAGGACCCAGAGGCCCAAGGCCGCCAGGGTCGCCACCCGCCACGCTTGCACTCCCCCCCTCAGAGTGGTCATGCGTCCCGCGCCCCCCTCAAGGATTACTTGAATTCGAAAGCGACGTTGGCCTCGCCCCTAGGAGGAATGGCGACTTCCTGGCTGACCAGAACGGGCTCTCCGTAGATGGGACGACCATCCTTGTCCGACCCTTTCACCTCCCAGGACTCATGCCACGCCACCACCTTGTACGTCCCCGGCGGGATATCGGTGACCTTGAAGCGCCCGCGCTCGTCCGTGACCGCGAAGTAGGGATCCGGACGGACCACCATCCAGGCCTTCATGTGGGTGTGGGCATCGCACTGGATGTCCATCACCCCGAATCTCTTCTTCCGCCCGAGTCTCTTGATCCGCCGGCTGACATCGAGCACCTGGTCCTGGAGGGGAAGGGCGAGGTTGAAGACGGTCCTCTTCGATAGAAACCCGTGGGTGTTGTGGAGGATGGGGTCCGAGTTCCTGACCCTGGTCTTCGTCGCCGCGGTCACCGCCAGCACGTGCGGGACGAAGAGACACTTGGTGTTGTCCAGGACCACGGTCTTCTTTTCGATCTTCTTCCCCTTGGCAATCCCCTCGATCCAGATCACCGCGTACCTGACCCCCTTGTTGGGCCCCAGGACCAGAGCCTCAGAGGCCACGGACTTCCCGCACAGGTCCTGGTTCTTCTTCACCGGGATCGGCGCCAGCTTGGGCGGGGCCCCCACGAACTTCACGCTCCCCGTCAGGGTGCCCCCGTCCTTGACCTGGACGACATCATACCCCAAGGCCACGCCGGGGGTCGTCACGGCCAAGGCCACCATCAGACTCACCACGCATCGCCTCATTGCTGCTTCTCCTCTTAAGCCTCTTCTCCCCGCTCGCCCGAAGTCCGGATAGAGACCCTCCCCATCACTCGAGGAGGAGCTCTCCCTCCAGGGCCTCCCAGACAGCTTTCCGGGTGACAACGCCAAGAAGACCCCACCACGCCTCGAGAGGGTTCCAGTCGTCGGTGATTGGCAATCCTCCGTCGTCTCGAAAGGAGAGCTGAACCGCGTACTGAGACCGAGCGGACACGGCCTGGCGCCTGGCGAGATAGAGGAGGTTCCCGAAATTTCCCTCAGGCCGTGTGGAAAAAACCTGGACCGTGGAGAACACCTGCCTGAGGGTCCGGTAGATCGACCGGGACACCCGGGACCCTTCTCCCTCCTTGAACCCCGTGAGGTTCAGCATGAAGACTCCGTCCCGGGTGAGGCGACGGGCGATGAGCCCGAAGCTCTCCCGCGTCAGGAGGTGAAAGGGAACGGTTTCGGCGAGGAAAGCGTCCAGGATGACCGCGTCATACCGCTCTCGAGTGTCTCTGAGAAAGACCCGCCCATCGGCAATGATGACTCTCCCCGGCCCGGGTCGATACTCGAAGTAGCGGGCGGCCAGGGCGGGCATCCTGGGGTCGATTTCGACTACGTCAAGTCGAAGCCCGGCGCGGCTCAGCATCCCGGGCAGCACCCCGCCAGCCAGTCCGATGAAGAGCCCCCGCGCCCCGGTGCCAGGGGGAAAAGTGCCGGTGAGAAGCTCCGCCATGGCCCGGTGGACCTGAAAAACCGAGCGGCGGCTGACCTTTTCCATTCCACTCTGGATCGTCCCGTCCACGAGGAGGTAACGACGGTCCTCGAGGTCCACGATGCGGACTTCCCCGTAGTACCCCTGGGAGCTGTACAGGATCCTCCCATCCCTCGAAGCTGTGAGAGGAAGAAAAAGAACAAGAACGAGGAGGCTCCAGGGCAGCAGCAAGAAGGCGAACCGGCGCATCCCGGTCCTGAGGAAGGCGACGATGGCCAGGAGAACGAGGGCAGAAGAAGCCAGAGCAAAGATCGTCGGAATCTCCACGTTGGGGATCAGCAGGAACCCTGTCCCGAGCGTCCCGAGCACGCTCCCCACCGTGGAGAGGGCGTAGAGAAATCCACCCGACCGACCCACCTCTGCCAGGCTTCGCGTATAAAGCCGCAGGGTGAGCGGGGTGACCATGCCCAGCAGGACCAGCGGGACGGCAAAGAGAAGCAGGGCGCTGACGAGCGCGCCCCCGCGGGGCCCTAGATGGGCCATCCCTTCGAGGATCGGGACACGAATCAGCGGGATGAGGAGAAGCCAGAGCCCCGCGGAGAAGACCACCAACGCCAGGCGGGGCAGGCCCGGGAATCGGTCCGCGACCGCTCCACCGATCCAGTACCCCGCCGCCAGGGAAAGGAGCGTAACGCTGATCAGAGCCGACCAGACGAAGAGGCCGACTCCGAAGTAGGGCATGATCGCCCGGGCCCCGGCTAGCTCAATAGTCATCACCGCTGCCCCGCACACGCATGCGGTGAGGGCCAGGAGGAATCCCGGCGCGCTCCTCGCGGAACTAAGGGGAGAGGGCGGATACATCGAGCTCATAGAGGGTCATAGCTCCCATGGCCGGGGTCAAGGCGGAAACGCCGCTGAACTCCCGGACAGCCCGAAGCCCGACCCCGGCCGGCGCGGCTCCCTGCAGCACAGCCGAAGTCACCAGGACCGTCTGCGGGATCACCGCCAGGGAGTCGAGGGTCGGAACGATCTCGTCTCCCGAGCGGACGCGCTGGACCGTCAGGGCGGGGAGATAGTAGTCGAAGAGCCGTTTCTCCTCCCCGCCCAGGAGAAGCGTTTCCCCCGGGGGGTAGTGGGTACGGACAAACTCGACGAGCTGGAGAGGAGCGGGCATGTGGCTCCGTTCCGCTTCAACCGACCGCCACCCCCCGACCGCTAGGGGCATGACGAGGAGGGCTGACACCAAGAGAGGGCCCCACCCCCGCCCGAGCCTTTCCCCCGCCCGGATCACCCCTCGACTCACGGGGAGCAGGAGGAGCGGAATCAGCGGGAGCAGATGCCGGCCCTTGTCGACGTTCTGCCCGAGCAGAACCCAGATGAGGTACGGTGCTCCGGCAGCCAGGAGAAACTTCCCCCACGTCGGTCCCCCGCTTGCGGCCCCCCGCAGCGCGGGACGGAACTGAGACAGAAGAGTCAGAGCCAGCAGCAGGGAGAGGAGCAGCGCCATCGCCAGCTCGCGCATGGCGTACCCTCCCAGGCCGTAGGCGAAGAGGCTGTGCAGCAAGCGCAGAGGGCGGCTGACCGGATCGGGGTCTGTGAACAAGGCCCCTCCCCAGTCAGTGAAGTGACCACGGATGAAGCGGAGACTCTCCCGCGCGAAGGGCGACCACCCCTCGCGGGCCACTTGCCAGTGAAGCCACAGCGCCACAGCCGCGGTAAAGGCCACCACGGGGCGGATCGTGGCTGGCCAGCTCCACGATCTCTTCAAGCGCCAGAGGAGGAAGAGCCACGTAAGGGCGAAAGGGAAATAGGAGAGGCGAACGCCGAGGGCCATTCCCAGGGCAACCGAGGCGAGGGAGAAGAGAGCCCAGCCGTGGCGGTCATCGCGTTCGTACGCCATCCACGCCAGGGCAAGGAAGAGGGTCACAAAAAACGTGCCGGTGGCATCGGACAGGGGCTTTGTGCTGACGAGCCAGTGAAAGGGGTGAACGCCCAGAAGGAGCACGGTGAGCAGGGCCTCTCTCGATCCGAGCATGCGGGAGGCCAGCGCATAGAGGGGAACCAGGGTCAAGCCGCCGAAGCACGCGCTGGTCAAGGTCAGGGCCCGGAGATCGTCCTCGAAGATCCTCCATGCCCCCCGAACGATCCAGACAAAGACCGGGTAGCCGGGAAAGTGAGGTTGAAACTCCGCGAGGGAGTACCAGTGGATCGCCAAGGCGAAATCCACAGCATCCCATTCGCCGAGCCACGGGGCGGCATACAGGGCCCTCCCCACAACGGCCAAAAGCGCCAGGGAAAGCCCCTTCAGGACCACGTCCTTCAGCGGGCCTGGCTTGGCTCGGCCGGTCACTGACGGGCCGCACTGCCAACCCATTCCTCCGCCGCCACGGACTGGATTTCAAGGAGATTCTTCTCCTCCCCTACGCCCAGGACCTCTTCTCGCTTCAGGCTCTCCCCCAGGAGGCGCCTGGCGGCGAGGATCCCCATCTCCATGGCGCCGTCCATGAAGAGATAGCGGAAGGCTCCCTGCCTCCCCACGCTCATCAGGTTCGGAATCCTATCGAGAGCGCGCAGCAACCGCTCCCGCAGCTCGCGGTATGTGAGGGAGTACACGGGGTAGGCGTGGGTCGCGCGGGTCGAGAAGGCGTGGATCACACTCCCCCTCAGCGGGAACCCGATCCGTTCGAGACTCTCAAGCCCCCGAGCGAGGAGCCGGTCATCGGGCGCCCGCCAGGTCTCATCGCCGATCCAGCAGGGGATCTCTAGCATCAGAGAGCTTTTCCCGGCCGGAGCGTTGAACGGGCTCCGCCGCTTGGGCTCCTGAATGCGAGTCATGAGAGCCCCGGGGTCGGCGACATAGATCCAGGTGTAGGGGCTCACCTCCTCCTGATCGAGGGGGATATTGAGAAACCGCATCGCCCGGTAGACCAGGGAGTGAGGGGCGAGGTCGAAATCTCCAGGCACGGGCGGCAAGAAGAGATCGAAGAGATCAGGGAGGGGAATTGTCGAGACAAACCAGCTTCCCTCGACAACGAAGAGCTCGCCGCCCGTCTCGATCCAGACCCGACGGATCTCCCACCCCTCCCGCTCGACGGCCTTCACCTTGGTTTGCAAGTAAAGGGTCCCGCCGAGACGCTCTACCTCCCGCCCCATGGCGTCGAAGATCTGGCCCATCCCCCATTTCGGGTAGAGAAACGTCGGCGCGTAGGTCCGGGGGATCTCCCTTCCGCGTCCAAGGAGATGACGGAGGACGTCCGCCAGGTCGAAGAGGGAGATGCGCTCGGCCGCCCAATCCGCGGAGATGGAGGACGGGGGAAGCCCCCAGAGCTTCTGCGTATAGGGACCAAAAAACAGGTCGTAGAGCGGCCGCCCGAAGTGATTGACGACCCACTCCTCGAAGGAGGTCTCGGGGCGCGGGGAGAGGCGGCAGCGGGCCCGACGGTAGAGGTAATCGCCGAGCGCCCGGAGGTTCACCGCGAGGGGGTTCTTCCTCACGAGGTCAAGGACGGAAAGAGGGTAGTGGAACGTCTTGCCGTTGAGGACGATGACGCTGCGCCGCTCACCCATGAGCAGATCGTCCCCCAAGAGGCCCTGAATGCGCTGCACCAGCTCCCGGTTCCGGGAGATGAAGCGATGGCCCCCGAGGTCGAACCTGAAGCCCTGGTACTCGGTCGTCGCGCAGAGACCACCGAGTTTCGACTGGGCCTCGACAACGGTGACCGGAACCCCGCGGCGCGCAAATTCCCAGGCCGCGGAAAGTCCACAGGGTCCACCTCCGAGGATCACCGCCCGCTCTCTCATCGAACTCCTCTACCCCGCCCGAGGCTCCGAATGTACGCGAGGAGATCGTGGACCTCCTTCTCCCCGAGGATCCCTTCCCACGGCGGCATGAGCAGGGATTTGCCCCGTGCCAATCCCCCATGGAGGATGACGGCCTCGAGGTCTTGATCGGTCCGGTTGCCCATGATCCGAGAATCCTGGAAGTCTCTGGGGCGGGGATCGAGCGAGGCTGCCGTGGGCCCATCTCCCCGTCCCTCCTCCCCATGGCAGACGACACAGTGGATGCCGAACAGCGCCCGACCGCGAGCGGGGTCTCCGGCCCCGGGCGCCGGGGGAGGGGAAAGAGCGGCCCGTGGGCGGACCAGCCCCAACTCCCTTCGCTCTCCCGCTGCGGGCCGGCGAAAGACCAGACGAATCACATCCGAGAAGTTGTGGTAGACGGAGGCATCGAAGACGGCAATGCCGAAGAACTGCTCTGCTCCCCGGCCCGGGTGGAACTGCACGTCGTCAGCATCGCCGGTGCGAAGCCGCCGCTTCAGCTCCAACGTCCAGACCCCGCCGGCGTACCGGCCGACCCCCTCCACATGGCCGCGCATGTCGGGAGGAACCTCAGGCGGCAGGAGGATCCCCGCCACCCGGTCCCCGGCCTTGAAGGCGATCTCCTCCACGGGGGCGAGAGAGTCAGGCCCCGTCACCCGGATATAGGGGGCGTGAAGATCGCCCCCGGCCTGAGGGTTGGGGGCATACATGGGCCGATCCTCAGTGACGGGGTCCAGGTTGAACTCGAAGATGTCCGGGCTCCGGTCCAGGCCGTCGGGGGAGCGGCCGATGGGCTTCTCCCCGGGCCGCTCTTCTACGAATTTCTCGAAGTCGATGTGGCTGATCCGCCCGTCTTTGACCCACTTGAACGGTGCCGTCTCAGCGGCCCGCCACTCCCAGTGGTCCACCGTCATCCCCGCTTTTTCCGTCCACATGTCATGCGGGGCGAGGCCATCGATCTCCGGATAGCTGGAGAGATGGCAGAGGGCCCGGCAGCCGATGAGAGGGAAAAGGCGGCTTCCGGCGTTCCAGTTGACGGCGAAGGCATCGTCGGCGATCTCTCGCTCCTCGTGCCACTCCTCGCCGTCGAAGACCCATGGCTTGTACTCGAGGCTCTGGGTTGGGTCCCGCCAGCGGGCCAGCAGGAAGAACTGCCGAAATGTGTACAGAGCGCGAAGCTCGACCTCCATGATCCGCCGGTTCCCAAACTTCTTGATCGGAAAGGCCTTCACGCTGAGAGGAGCGGCCTTTTCCCAGACCTTGTCCATCTCCCCATCGATCACCGGCTTGCGTAGGGTCCGGGAGGCCACGAGCTCGAGATATGAGGTCCTGCGGGGCGGCGGAATCTCGCCGCCTCTGGCGGCTACGAGCCCCACGCCCAGGATGGAAAGGAGCGCCAGGAGCGCGGCGATCTGTTTCACGCTCGCCGCCTCACTCGATCCATGACCGAGGCGCGACGCCAATGGCGTCGTAGAGGAAGCGGATGATCTTCCAGATCTCGTCATCGCTCAGGTCGTCCTTCCATCTCGGCATGGCGGAGTCCCAGGGCCGCGACGGCGGCGGCAAGCCCCGTCCCCCCTCCCTGATCCGCCAGAAGGCATAGGACTCGTGGAGCTGAGCGAGGCGCTCCGGGTGGGTCAGGTCGGCCGGCCGGGGCTCCAGGGCGTCGGCAAACAGGCCGCGACCGTCCAGTGCGTCCCCGTGGCAGAAGACGCAGTTCTTGAAGTAGAGCGTGTTCCCCTGCCTGACGATCTCGGGCGTGTCCGGCAGCGGATTTTCCAGCGCCACGTATTCGGCCGGGAGCTCCGGGTGAACCAGGCGGGGACCCTCCTCCGGGGCTCTCTGGTCGGCCCCTCCAACGAGGAGGAGCCAGTGCCAGGTGCTGAGGCTCCCCTTCTCCCACCGCTCACTCGCGGATCCGTCCCAGACATAGAACCCGATGGGGATAGCCTTGCCCTTGCTGAACCGGGCATCGGGCGCTTTCCCGGTGGGGCTCAGCCTCCGTCCCATCACCACAGACCACCGACCGTTCCGGTACGCGCTGCTCCCCCACAACCCCTTCCTGCGGGACGGCAAGGGCTTCTGGGTCCCGAGACCATGAGCGGAGTATTCCTTGACGGAAGCCCGGCCTGCCTCCCAGTGCCAGAGAATGACAGGCCATCGGGGGTCCCCCAGCAGGAAGTACGGTTTGCCCGTTGCCTCCGAGCGGCCGGAAGGGAACTGGATAGCCACCGCGTCGTTGAAGCTTCCGTCTTGCCCCGTGACGAGGCTCCGCGTCCCGTCATCCCACTGGAGGAGAAAGGCAATCTGCTGAGAGTTGTAAAGGGCCCGGACCGTCAGGGAGGTGACAGAGGGCGTATGAAGGCGAGGGCGCTGGACAACCTGGCCGGCCAGCCGCAGTTCCACCGCCTCAGCGCTCTCCCAGTGGGGATCTTGGGGACTCCTCGGGAGGGGCCCCGGCAGGGCCCTTGCGCGGATAAGCGTTCGGCCCTCGGATAGCGGTCGATCCACCGAGCGGGAGGAGACGTAGTAGGCAAGCTGCCACCGCTCCTCCTCGCTGAGGCTGTCCTCAAAGGAGGGCATCGGAGTCCCGTCAAGACCCGTCGTGAAGGCCCGGTAGATGTCCTCGACCCCACTCCCACCACGGTAGCTCCTCCGTCGGGTGAGGTTTCCGGGTCGGATCGGGACCTCCCAGTCATCTTTCAGAGTGGGAGCCGACGGGCCATCTCCCCGCCCCTCCTCTCCGTGGCACTCCCAGCATTTCATCTTCCGGTAGATCTCGCCCCCCTTGGACACGGCCTGCTCGCTGAACGGGATAGGCGACCCGAGGGAGGCCCGCTCGGGAGGGAGCTCCTCTTCAAACAGCTCTGAGAACGATTTGATATACCGAACCAGCTCCCAGCGCTCAGCCTCCGAGAGCTTCTCCCAGCCCGGCATGGCGCTCCCCGGCATCCCCCGGGTGATCGTCCGGAACAGGTCCTCATCCGTGGGAACCTCTCCGCTGGTCGTCGTTCTGATCTTGAAGACCCCCGTGGTGAAGTCGCGGGGCCGGGGGGAGAGCAAGTCCGCCGCCGGGCCATCCCCTCTCCCTTCCTGGCCGTGGCAGCCGGCGCAGTAGCGGTCGTAGAGGGCCTTCCCCTCTGGGGGTTGCCCTTGAGCCCGTGCCGGTCGGACGGCGAACGGGCTCACGATCAGGAACACGCTCAGGGCGAACAGGAGAAGACCCCTGACTCTGGGGCCCCTGGATCTTGGGATCAACGACACCTCCAAGAGGACGACCCCGGGGGGAGGTGTCACGGGGTTCCGCGCGAGATGAGGCGCTCCACCGGGAGAATCCGGAGCGTGCTCCGAAGCCGCGGCCCGCCGAGCCATCCGCTCTTCCCCGCGCGCTCCACCACGGCAACCACCACCTCCCCGTCTGGGGTCACGGCAAAATCGCCCACGTACCCGCCCAGCATCCGGCTGCATCCTACCGATTCCAGCACCCCTTCGCCGACCGCGAGCGCGCACAGCTGGCCGTGCTTGAACTGGAACAGGGTCGGGACCGCCACCAATCCCGCGCGCCCGAACCGGAGGATATTGTTCGCCAGGAGGATCTCGTTCCTGCCGTCTCCGTTGAGGTCCACGGCAAGGACCTTGCTACCCTTGAACGCGAATTCCCTGCCCTCCTGCTGGGGGTAGATTCTGATCGGGGTCGCCTCGAACTTCCGGGTCGCCGTGGCGATGAGGCGGCCGTCGGAGGAGTAGAGAGCTGGCCGGCGGTGGCGATCGAGGATCAGGCGCTCGGACCGCCCATCTCCGTCCCAGTCAAACACCGAGAGGGTGTAGAGCGAGACCCGCTCACGCAAGCGGGGAAACGGGGCCTCCACGTACCGGCCGTTGCTCCAGATCGCCCGCCGGATCGAGTTCATGAAAGGATCGGAAACCCCTGACTGCTGCCAGAAGAGATCCGCCACGCCGTCACCGTCCCAGTCTCCGGCAACATGGAGAAAGACGCCGCGGCCGGGAAGGACGCCGCTCAGTTCTCGGTACCGAGTCCGGTTGTGCTCGATGACGAACGAGCGGACCGCTCGGCTCCCGTGACGGGTGACGAAGATCTCCGCTCTCCCGTTTCGATTGACATCAGCCACTGCCACGTGGATCAGCCGCCCCTTCCCCTTGGCCTCGTAGATCTTCCGAGGCTCCCCGCGATCCCCCTCAAGCGGGACCAGCCAGACGTTGTCGCCCTCCGTGAAAAGGATCTCCTTCCGACCATCGCCGTCGGTATCCCCCACGTCGAGGCTCAGAATCCCGCCTTCGAAGGCAACCGTCTTCCGAACCTTGGAATGGCGGGGATCGACTCGCGGGCGGGAAGGCCGGGGGCTCCGCACGGCCTTCTTCTCTCCCCGACGCGGCGAGGGCCCGAGCTGGACCTCTTCGAAGACAACAAGGGCGCCGCGCCGGGTCTCGATGGCTCGGAGGCGGAGACTGCCGGCAGCGGGCCCGGGGGAGCCCAAGATCACCCCGTGAATCTCAAGCTCGTCTGCAAGACGTTTCAGGCCGGCGGGTGACAGGATCTCTCCGAACCCCTTGCTCCGCCACCCGGTCGCGGCCCGCACGACCTCCTCATCAACCACCCGAAGCCGGCCTGTCTCCAGCAAACGCTTGACCAGCGCAGCCCTCACGGCGCTGAAGAGCTGAGTTGCTTCCTCCGTGCGCGCCACGAACTCCAGGACGACCACGGCCGGCGCCGGAGCCTCCGCGGAGGAAAACGTTCGCTCGACAAGGACGGCAAACGCCTCGATGTCGGGCTCCGACCCGGCCGCGGGGAAGGAGAGACCGACGACTCCCCCCAGCAGGCAGAGCCCAACGACACCGAGGCCTTTCTTCGTCATTCTCGCGAGAGTTCTGGGAGCAGCTCCTACCAGTTCGCCACCGCCTGGAAGCCGATGCCGTCTTCCTGGGGCGCGTTCGTAGCCCTGTTGTCGGTGGATCGGTTGAAGTACTCGAGCTTGAACGCCAACCACTCCTGAGGCGTGAACCGCACGCCCACGGTGATCCTGCCCTCATCCACTGCCGTTCCCGTTGTGATCGGCGTCGGGCCCTCTTTGATGGAGGGGAGGCCGTCGTCGTTGTCCACCGCGTCATAGCGGGCGATCAATTCCACGAGCGGGTGAGCGGCCCACGACCCCTGAACATACCACCCGTTGAGCGTCGCCTCCGAGAGGGTGCCCACGCCGGGGTTGTCCACGTTGAGCTGGTTGAACTCGGCTCTCAGCTCGAACGGCTCGAAGTTCACGACTCCATGAACCCCCCACATGACGTAGTCGTTGTCATTCCACACATCCCATTTCCCCGCCAGGAGCGAGCCCCCCACCTCGATCCCCCGAGTCTCAACGCCCGCGAGCGGGATCAGGTTGAGCTGGAGGCCAAAGGACTTGTCATCGTTGATGTCGCGGGAGTCGCTCCCTTTGACATTGCTCTGCTCGAAGACCCCATCGCGGTCCCCGTCCTTCAGCCCGTTGATCACGTAGCCGTTGTAGTTGAGCGTGGCCACGGTTCCGAGGGGAAGGACTCCCGTGGCAAGGATCCCCGCGTCAGAAAAGGTGCCGGGCACGATCGCCCTCGACGGCGAGGGACGGCTCACCAGCTTGTTCCGGGGAGAGGCGTGGACCCGGTGCTCGACCCCGAACGGGACCACGAAATACCCGAACCAGAGCTCCAAGAGGTCGTTATACAGCGGCTTCCACTCGATCTGGGCGAACTCAACCTTGACGCCGGTCGTGTGCTCGAACTCGATCTCGCCCTGGGCCCTGAGGTTGTCAGCGAGCTCCGAGCCCAGAAAGAGGTTGAAGTGGTGGTTGTCAAAGATCCCCTCGGCTCTCCCGGCGTGATCCTGGTTCCGAGCTTCAAAATCGATATACCCGTGAAAGATCATCTCCTGGGCCCAGGCCGGCATAGCCAAAGCAAGGACCAGGCCAACTGCGAGAACCCCTCCCCACTGTTTCACGAGGCAATCCTCCTTCGCTTGACAGCTCAGCCGCGGAGGGGTCTACTGAAAAGCGCCCTCACGCGGTTGAGTCCGTGTGGTGGTGTGAGGGGCTGGCCCGCGCCTGCCAGGGTCAGGACCAGCCCCTCGCCTCTCCTCCCGCCTCTCCTCCCACCTCCTTCCTGTTTTCCCCTCCCTGATGCGCCCGAAAGCCTATCTTCGGGAAGGGATCAAAACCGCTCGGACAGGATTTTGTCGATCTGACCGGCCGCCGCCCGGAACCGGTCGGGATCCGGCGGCTTCTTCCCGAAGCCAAAGGCGCCCGGGCGCCCCAGGGCCTTCATGGCATCGCCGAAAGCCTTCCTGACCTCGGCGTCCGCCGCCCGCTCACCCTTCTTGACCACGGGGGCCAGGATGGCGTAGTAGTTCTTGGCGCTCGCCACGAGGGCCTTCGCCTTTCCGAAGTCCTGAAGAAGGGCCTCGGCGTTCTCGAGCTTGTGCCTGATCAGGAAAAAGAACGTCCGGTGAAAGCTGTCGACCAGTGATTCGGCGTGGCGGGTTTGATCCGTTCCCTCGCCCCCCGCCTGAATGGCGGCTTCCATGGGGCCCACGAGACCCGCCTGGTAGTCACTGTCCATCTTCGCCACCACACCCCTGATCTTGCCGAATCGCTTCTCGACGTCATTCCACCGCATGGGGCTGGCTTTCAACGCCTTATTGATCGCCTTGTAGGCCTGGATGACCGGATCCTTTTTCCCCCCGTAGCCATAGCCATAGGCCCAGGGGATACGAATGGCGCCGCTCGCCAAGAGTATCAGGACCACCGCAAGCCAGAGTCCGTATCGTGGTCTCACACTCCCCCTCCCCTCTCTCGGTTTTCAGAACCCCTGAAGCCCCGGAGTTCAACCCCAATACTTCCCGAACACTCCCCGATTCCTAAACACGCAAAGGCCGTGCCAGCGGCGATCACGGAGACAAGGTACCACATGGTGTTGTTGACAAAAGACTTTTTGCGAGAGGCGGTGGGAGGGGATACGGGCTGGGAGGTCTTCGCGCGCGCATTTCGGTGCGCAAGAGTGCAATGCCGTGCGCAGTGACAGGCCCGGTTACGATGGTCGGAGCGGGGGACGGCTCCTCTGCGGGTGTCGGCCCGGACCCGCCGGTTTCGGGGACGGGATCGAGGCACGCGCGAGAGCGAACCCCGGTCCAGGGGAGCCAGAGCGCCCGCTCCTACTTGACGGGGAAGCTGAAATTCACTCTCCCCTGCTCGCCCGCCTTCACCGTCACCCGAACCTCCTGGCGCCCCAATTTCTCGTGCCATGCCGTGAGGGTATAAGTTCCGGAAGGGACATCCGTGATCCTGTACGCTCCATCCTCCCCCGTAAGCGCGTAGTAGGGATGGTCCAGGACGGCGATCCACCCGTTCATGAAGTCATGAGAATCGCACATGAGCTCCACCAGCCCAGACCGTTTGACCCTCTTCCTGATCACCTGACCTTGAATCGGCTGGGCCAGATTGAACAGCGTCCGGCCCCGGAAAATGGAGTGGGTATTGTGGAGCACGGGGTCCTCATTAACGATCTCCAGCTTGGTCCGGGTGCGCACCACCAGGAAATGCGGGACGAACCGTCCCCCCCGATTGAAGAGCCGCGGGCGATGGTCCGGCCACGGCTTCCCCTCCGTGATCCCCTCGACGGTGATCAGCACATTCTTGATCTTCCCTGCCCGCGACACGATCAGCCGCTCGTCGGGGAGTTTCTCGCCGAAGACATCGGCGTTCTTCGTCACCCAGATCACATAGGGCCCCGGGGGTGACCCCTTATAGGTGGCCTCGCCGGCGATAGTGCCGCCGTTGGGAACGGCCTTCTCCCGGTACTTCTCCCGGCCCTCTCCCGGCCCCGCCAGGAGCAACGGGAGAAGGCCGACCCCCACTAGCGCGCTGATCCAGAGCGAAGGAGAGGAAGCGACACCCCTAGCGGGGAAGAACATAGACATAGCCCACCATCGGCCCTTCCTTTTCGGGACTCACATGGTTGTTGCAGACCATCTTGAACGTCCCGGCCTTGGTTGCAACGAACCTGATGGTCTTCTCCTCCCCCCTGTTGATCTCGGTCTCGGGCACCCCGAACGCCTTGATCTCGATGAGGTGCTTCGACCCCTTGACGGCGTGGATTCTCAGAACGACGGTGTCGCCCTTGTTGACCACGATGAACCCGGGATTGAAGACGTACCGCTCGATCTCCTTCACCGACCCCAGGTTCCGATCCACCACGGGGGCCTCGCCGGACTTTGCCTTCCATTTCCACTCGCCCGTGACGATGATGAACTCTTTCTCCGCCGCTTGCGCCAACATCGGTCCCACTGAAAGGAGCAGAAGGCCGACGCAGACTCCCAACAGGCCAACTCGCCACACTCGTGTGAGGTTCATGGAGGTTCCTCCTTTTGGTGTGAAACTGCTCGTGGTGAATCATCCTATCCATGCTGAAGCTCACGGCCGAACGCTGAGGGCTCTCTCGCTTTCTCCTCACGGCTTGACTGGGCAAACCCCGTGCCAACGGGGACCGAGGAGACGAAGCACCGCATGGTGGTGTTGAGAAAAAGCTTTGTGCCAAAGGCGGTGGGAGGGGATCCGACCTAGGGAGCGCTTTGGCGCGCAGTTCTCTGCGCAGGAGTGCAATGACCTGCACGGTGACAAGCCCGGTTACGATGGCCGGGGTGGGGGACGCCTCCTCCGCGGACCCTGGTGTCGGGATGATATCGAGGGACGCAGAGGGACGCACGAGGACTCCTTAGGACCGCCCAAGGCCATGGGCCTGGAGCTTGTAGAGGAGGGCCCGCCGGCTGATGCCGAGGAGCCGGGCCGCTTCGGTTCGGTTGTGGTTGGTCCGGGTCAGCGCCCGCTGAATGAGCCCCCGCTCCACCTCCCGGACCACCCTGGCAGTGGTCTCGGGAAGGGACTGGACGCTTTCGGGAAGGGCAACGGTCATCTCATCGCGTGGAGCCATGAGATGCGGCGGAAGGTCCCGCTCGGTGATCGTGTCATCCTCGCTGAGCAGCGCGGCTCTCTCCAGCACGTGGTCTAGCTCGCGAACATTGCCCGGCCAGGGATAATTCATGAGAATTCTGAGCGCGCTGGGTGAGAGGCGCTTGACCTTCCCTTCCCCGTCCGAGCGATCAAGGAAGTGTTCCACCAGCAGCGGGATATCCTCCCGCCGCTCGCGAACTGGCGGGAGGCGGATCGGGAATACGTGCAGGCGGTAATAGAGGTCCTCCCGGAAGGCGCTTTGGCGAACCTCCTCTTCGAGATCCCGGTTCGTGGCGGCAATGATCCGGACATCGACCTGGATCGTCCTGGTCTCGCCCACCCTCCGCATCTCGCCGTCCTGGAGCACCCGGAGGAGCTTGGCCTGGAGCCCGAGGGAAAGCTCCGCCACCTCGTCCAGGAACAGCGTGCCGCCGTGGGCCTCCTCAAAGAGGCCCCGCCTGGCAGCGATCGCCCCGGTGAAGGCGCCTCTGACATGCCCGAACAGCTCGGTCTCCTGGAGGGTTTCCGGAATCGCCCCGCAATCAATGACGACGAAGGGACCGGAGTTCCGCGGACTCGCAAAATGGATGGCCTTCGCCACCAACTCCTTCCCGGTCCCGCTCTCCCCCTGGATCAGCACCGCACCGCGCCCGGGGGCCACCCTCTCGATCTGGGTGTAGACCTCCTGCATGGCTTTGCACTTCCCCACCAGGCCGCCGAAGCCGAACCGCTGCTCCACGATCCTTCGTAGATACCGCACCTCCCGCCTGAGCCTCATCCGCTCCAGGGCCCTATCCACTACTCCGAGGATTTCCCGGGCCCGAAACGGCTTGGTCACGTAGTCGAAGGCCCCCACCCGCATGGCCTCAATGGCCGAGGGGATGGTGCCGTAGGCAGTGATCATGACGACCGAGGCTTCGGAGAGGGTCTCGCGGATAGCCTTCAGCACCTCGAGCCCATCCGGCCCGGGGAGCTTCAGGTCGCACAGCACGAGGTCGTAGCTCGCTTCTTTGAGCCGCTCGATGGCCTCGGTACCGGACCCGACGCCCTCCACCTCATACCCCTCGTGGGCGAGGAGTTTGGTCAGGAAGTGGACCATGTTCTCCTCGTCATCCACGACGAGGATCCGCTCGCGTTCGCTCATGCGCCCCCGGCTTTCTCGGAAGTGACCGGCTCGACCTGGGGTGCGACCTCCGCCAGGGGGAGGAGCACCCGAATAGTGGTCCCGACTCCGAGCTGGCTCTTCACGACCAGGGCCCCATGAACGGCCTCGATGAGGCTGTGGCAGATGGCGAGACCCAGGCCCGAGCCCTGGCCTCGCCCCTTGGTGGAGAAGAAGGGTTCAAAGATTCTCTCCAGATGGTCAGAGGGGATGCCGGGTCCCCGGTCGGCGATGGAGACGGAGACCACCTCCTGGGCCGGCGAGAAGGCGCGCCCCAGGCGGTAATCGCCATCCACCCACTGCCGCGCGAGGCCGGCACCGGTTCCGACCAGGATGGGTCCCCTTTCCGCCATCGCCTGGGCGGCGTTGAGCAGGAGGTTGAGAAGGATCTGCTGGAGGAGGAACTCGTCGGCCACCGCTCGCGGGGGCGAAGGGTCGAGTTCTTTGATCCACACGATCCTCTCGAACCCTTTCTGGGTCGTCACCAGCCCGAGGGTCTTCTCGACCACCTCGTTCACCTCCACCGGCGCCAGCTGAGGCGGGCTGGGCCGGGCGTAGTCGAGCAACCCCTGGAGGATACGCTTGAGCCGGGTGATCTCGCCCGCAATCCGCTCGCTCCGTTCGCGGCACTCCGAGCGATCCTCCGGCCGGCCTCGGCAGAGGACCTGGAGGTCCAGGAGCCCGACGATGGAACCCAGAGGATTCCCAACCTCGTGGACGATCCCCGCGGCGAACCGCCCGGCTGAAGCCAGCCGCTCGCTCTGGACGAGCTGGAACTGGGTCTGTTTCAGGCCATCGTAAGCCTCTCGAAGCTCTTCGGCGGTCCGCTCCAACGCCAGGTTCTGCTGGACAATGGTTTTCGAGGCCCTTCGGAACGTCAGCCAGAGGGCCACATAGAGCAGTGCCAGGCCAAAGAGGATCGCCCCCCACACGGTGAGCCGGAGAGTCCAGACCCTCTGGTACAGCGGGTCGATGGGGCTATAGATCTCGTAGGCTCCGATGACCGTGCGCGTTCCCTCGAGGAAGATCGGGATGTACACCTCGAAGAGGCGCGAATGCCCCGCCTGGCGCTCGGCGAAGTGCTCGGATCCCCGGAGATCGGAGAGCCCCACCACCGACTCGCCTCCCAGGGCCTTCCGGAGAGGAACGTTGCCCGGGAAGGACCGTCCAACAAGCTGCGGTTTGCGCGAGTGGTAGATGATGGTCCCACTCCGGTCGTAGATCTTGATCGCCACCACGTTGGAGGTTAGGAAGTTCTCCCTGATCAGCCGGTCGAAGGCCTCGTACTCTTCCCCGGTCCTCACCTTGACAAACTCCTCCCCCGTGATGATGAAGCGCGCCACGTTCTTGAAGTAGTCGAGGGAGGCAAGGGTGGCCCGCTCCAGCATCTTCTTCTCCACGAGGTAGGTCAGGCCGGTCCCCAGGACGAGAGCTACGCCCACCCACAAGCCCGCGCTCAGGAGGGACAAGTTCCTGAAGAGGCGCGGCGTGAGTCTGGGCCCCGGACTGCGGGCAGACGTCAGGCCGATGAGCGAGTCAGAATCCCGTCCGGGCCCGGTATTCATCCATGAGCTCAGGGGTCACAACGCTCACTCCCCGCTCCCGAGCGTAGCGCGAAACCGCCCTCCGGGCCATGTTCCGAGCGAGTGGAGGCAGGCGCAGGAGGCGGGCCTCCGCCGCCTCCGACCAGGCCAGGCCTTGCTCCCTCCCGACTTCAAGCGCCCCCTCCCGTTGCTGGCTTACCATCGCCCCGACGACCTCCAGAGGCTCGGGAGGAACCTGGCGCCCGCCGATCTTCACCCCCAGAGCCTGAACGAGCTGCGTCTCAACAGGGTTGGTGAGCATGGCGATCCGGTGGCCGCAGCCCGGGCACCCGAAGGTCACGGTGACCGACCCCTCGTCGGGTCCTTCCACTGAGCGAAGCTGCATGGCCTCATCGCACGCGACACAGAGGAATTTCATCACTCCGCTCCTGCCAGCGAGAGCTCGGCACGGAGCCGGGCGGATAGCTCTCGAACTGCCTGACCCGCGGCAGTCTCTGGAAATTCCACGACGTAGGGGCTCCCCCGATCGGCGCAGCGCGCAATCCGGGGGTCGAAAGGGATCCTCGCGAGCCGCTCAAGCCCTGTGGCCTCAGCTAGGGCACGGCTATCTCCCCCGAAGAGGTCTCCCACGGCGCCGCACGCCGAACAGAGGTAGCCCGCCATGTTCTCCACCAGCCCCAGGAGCCTCACGCCATGGGCCTTGGCCAACTCCACCGACCGCCCGACGACGAGGTGGGAAACCTCGGACGGGATTGTGACGACCAGCGCCCCATCGAGATCAAGACTGAGCCCCGCGAGGGCGGGCAGCCTTGGTGCGCCGGGAGGCAAGTCCAATAGCAGGAGATCGAGTTCTCCCCAGGCCGTGTCGGAGAGGAACTCCCTGAGAGCGGTCACCTCCATGGTCTCGCGCCACACAAAGGCGTCCTGCTGGGTCGGGGCCTCCCACGTGAGAGGGACCCGGTCCTCAGGCAAGAACAGGTCCATGGAGAGCACCTTCACCCCCAGAGGTCCCTCCGCGGGGTGAAGCCCCTCGGGCGAGACCCTCAGGCGCTGGCCTCGAACGCCGAGAACCTTGGCCATGGAGGGCCCGTTGAGGTCAGCGTCCAGCACTCCCACTCGCCACCCCTCGGCCGCCAGAACCACGGCCAGGTTGGCGGTGACAACGCTCTTGCCGACACCTCCTTTTCCGCTCGTGACCGCCACCCTCTTCCGGACCCGTGCCATCCTGGCCCGGACGCGGCTCCCGATCTCCTCAACCTGGGCCAGGATGTTCGAGCCCCCGTCGCCCACGATGTCTCTGTACCGTTTAGGCATCCTTAGTCGGCCTTCCTTTCCCTGCTCTCAGATGTCGTCAAAGGCCAGGCTGGTCAAGCGCCTGGTCCGCCCTCCGCACTGCAGGGCATCGAGGCGTCGTCGAGGGAGTTAGTCTGAACGGTTTCGGACCCCCACGTTGCTGGGTACTTTGACCGTTCGGGTGGCCTTAGATCCAGGAGCGTTTGACTCAATTCGATGATCCGATCGTACTAGCCGCATACTTTCTGCTCCGAGGTCGTGTCGTGCCTGATACAGACGCACTATAAAAATAGGCATCCGTGGGGTTGTATGCGGCCGGAAGGCGTCCTGCTGGGTCAAGGCCTTCCACAGGAGGGGCACCCGGTCCTGACGCAAGCACAGGTCGCATGGAGAGGACCTTAACCCCCAGAGTCCCTCCGCGGGGTGAAGCTCCTCGGCAGAGAGCCTGAGCCGTTGGCCTCGGACTCCGAGGACGTTGGCCATGGTGGGCCCGTCGAGGTCGGTGTCCAGCACTCCCACCCGCCACCCCTCGGCCGCCGGAACCGCGGCCAGGTTGGCACTGAAGACGCTCTTGCCGACGCCCCTCCGTCAAAGACAACTCGCTCACTACGCATCAGTGGGCGGCACGAGTCCGTGCTTCACCGCGTAAATAGCTGCCTGAACTCGATTCTCGAGGTGAAGCTTCTCCATGATGTTACCTAGGTGCTTCTTCACCGTCGCCTCGCTGATCGACAGCTCGGCCGCAATTTCCTTATTGGCCTGGCCACGGGCCAGGAACTCGAGGATTTGGCGCTCCCGCGTGGTGAGCCCGGTCCCAGAGCGCAGCTCCTCGCGCACCGTGCGTGCGAACTCCGTCAAGATCTTGGCCGCGGTGGACCGGGAGATGGGAGGCTCGCCGCGCGAGATACCACGAAGAATCTCCAAGAGCTCCTCCGGCTTGATGTCCTTCAGTAGATATCCTTCGGCCCCAGCCTTGACGGCCTCGAAGACGTGTCGGTCTTCCGCGGCGACGGTAAGGATCACGATCTTCACGCGGGGCAGCTCCGCTTTGATCTGCTTCGTGGCCTCGAAGCCATTGAGCTCCGGCATGTAAATGTCCATAAGGATCAGGTCGGGGAGGAGTTCCCGGGCCTTTTCAACCGCCTCCTTGCCATCCGAGGCCATTCCCACCACCTTAAGGCCCTCCTTCCTGGTCAGGAAGTTCGCCAGGCTCTCGCGGAACAACGTCTGGTCATCGGCCAGAAGGATACGGATAGGATCCACGGCTGACGCTCAGCGGTTGAGGGGGAGCCGGATCCTGACCTTCGTCCCCCGGCCGGGTGCTGAGTGGATCTGCAAGTCGCCCCCCACGGAGCGCGCCCGCTCCCGCATCGTCTGAAGGCCGAAGCCCCGGCGCCCCCCTGCGGAAGCAACCGTCGGGTCGAAGCCCCGGCCGTCGTCCCCGACCTCCACCTCAAGGTGGTCCGTGCCGGTCACCACGGTGACCCAGGCCCGGGTGGCCGAGGAATGCTTCCGACTGTTGGCCAGAGCCTCCTGAAGGATGCGCACCAATTGGATTTCGGCATCCGGGGCCACACGAACTTCCCCCTCGCCCTCGACCCGCAGGTCTACCGGAAGGCCACTCCCGAGGCTGAAGTCGTGCAGGTACTCCCCCAGGGTGGGAATGAGGCCGAGCTGCCGGGTCACCATCATGCGGAGCCCGAAGATCGCCTGTCGGACTTCCTGATAGGCCTTATGGGCGATACCCTCGATCTCGGTGAGGGCGTGGCGCTCGGACATATCGTCGGCGCGCGCCTTGACCAAGATCACTCCCAGCGCCTGGGCCAGCCCATCGTGCATCTCCCGGGCTAGGCGCTCACGCTCCTCCAACACGGCGGCAGTCTGAGCCTGAGCGTAAAGCTGCGCGTTTTCGATGGCGACCGCCGCGAGATGGGCGACGCTGCTCAGCAGCACGAGGTAATCATCGTCAAAGCGTCGCGGCGCGCGGTACGACGCGAGAAGGACGCCGATGACATCTTTGCCGCGGCGGAGCGGCACGGCGGCTGCTGACGCCACTTCGTACGAGGTCAGGAAAGGGTCGAGCCCACCGCCGGGCACGATCTCCGCCGCCTCCTCGATCACCAGCGGCTGGCCCTCGCTCAGGACGCGTCCGGCGAGCCCCTCCCCCGACTTCAGACGGATCTGGCCTGGCGCCTGGCCAGCCGGGCCCAAACCCCTCCACACGACGTCCCCCGTCTCCCCGTCGGCGAGCGCGAGCCCGACGAGGTCCGCGCCAGTCAGGCGCCGCGTGTGAGCGAGAGTCGACTCGATGACGGGGGTTAAGCGCAGGAGCGCCGAAATCTCGGTGCCCATGCGGTAGAGCACTTCGGCCTCTCTGACCTTGCGCTCCAGCCGCTGGTTGACGGCCCGCAACTGCCGCTCGTGCTCGCTGAGCTGGCGCGCCATGACGTTGAATGAGTGCGCGAGCTGTCCAATCTCGTCGCTCGAGGCGACCTTCACCCGTTGACCGAAGTCCCCACGGGCGATCGCCAGCGCCGAGGCCCCCATCTCCTTGAGCGGCAAGACCACCGCCCGGCGCACGAGCCGGCTCGCACTGGCGAGAAGCAGGCTCCCGAGGATCAGAAAGGCCAGGTAGAGAGCAGCGATGAGACGCATTCGGTCCTGGCTGCTCTCGATGAGGCGCTTGATCTTGATCTGGTGGATCTCGTTCATGGCGCTGGCCTGGAGCGGCATGGTTTGAATCAGAAGCGAAAGGCGCTCGAGGTCGCTGCCAGAAGTCGGTGTTCCGCCCGCCACCGCGCCCACGATCTCCTCCGACAGGAAGATCAATGCTGACACCGTTTCTCGCGTCTGCCGGTACGCCTGCAGCTCTTTCTCTCTCTCGGGAAAGTTTCCCGCCTGTCGCTCCAGCTCCTCGTACTGGGCCATTCGGAGCCGAACGGTCCCGACCAGGTCCGCGTAAAACGATGGCTCCCGGACTTCTCCGCGGATGAGGGCGTCCCGGATTGCCGCCGCCACGTGGTGAAGGGCCACGTGGATCCCGTCCGTGACCTCGATGTGTCGCGTCTGTTCCTGGACCTCGGTGGTGCTCCGGTAGATGGAGTAGGCAGAGAGGAGTGAGACCGCCCCGACGAGGAGCACCAGGCCGTACCCGAGCGCCAGCGCGAGGCTCAGCCGCTTCCCGATCCTGCCGGGAAACTGCCGCCTGACCTCGTTCTCGTCCGAAAGCAAAAGACCCGCCTCCCCTCGCACGAAGCTCAGGCCTGGACAATTATACTCCCCCGGCTTACGGGAGGGCGACCGCGTGCCTGGGTGCAGGTGGGCTCGGTCCTCCCAGCCTTCACGCCCGGGAGGACGAGCCTTACGCGGAAATTCCGGGCATTCTTCAGAGTGGGAGCCGAAGGCCCGTCTCCCCGCCCCTCCTCCCCGTGGCGCTCCTACCACTTCATCTCTCGGTAGCTCTCACCCCCTCGCCGCGCCCTGCGTAGTTCAGAGCTTGAAGCTCCGCCTGGTGAAATCGCGCGGCCGGGGGAAGAGAAACTCCGCGGCCGGGCCATCCTCCCCCTCCCTTCCGGGCCATGGCAGCCGGCACAGCGGCGCTCACAGAGGGCCTACCCCTCTCGGGGTTGCCGGTGAGTCCGGGCCGGCCGGATGACAAGGGGGCTAACGCTGAGGAAGAAGCTCAAGGCAAGCGCAGAAAGGCCTCGCGCCCGAACCTCTGCCTGGACGGATCAACGGCATCTCCACGAAGAGGAACCCCCGGGGGAGGCGTCAGGGCGTTCCGCGGCAGATGAGGTGATGGGTGCCCAGCGTCCCCTCTTGCCTCCCCGGCGAATCCTGTTTCCTGGCTTCAAACTCTATGTACCCGTCGAAGGTCATCTCTTGGGGCCGGGCCGGCGCACCGAACAGCAGCACGGGACCCAGCGCCACAACCCCTCCCCTCATTTTCACGAGGCGCTCCTCCTTCGCTTGAGCCCGTGCGATGGTGCCCAGGGACTCGTCTGATCCCCGCTACGCTCTCTCGCCTCTCGCCCGCCTCGCCTTCCCACCCCCCTCCGGATTTCCGTTCCTCGATGCACGTTGACGGCCTATCTCCGGGAACGGATCAAAAACGCTTGGACAGGATTTCGTCAACCCGCCGAGCCGCCGCCCGGAACCGGTCGGGATCCGGAGGCTTGTTCCCGAAGCCAAAGGCCGCCGGGCGCCCGAGGGCTTTCAAAGCCTCTTTGAAGGTCTTCCGCACTGCCGCGTCGTCCGCCGGCTCCGCGTTCTTCACCAGAGGGGCCAGGATGGCGTAGTACTGCTTGGCATGCCCCAGGAGGGCCTTCGCCTTCCCGAACTCCCCCAGACGGGCCTCGGCATTTTCGAGGTTGTGCCTGATCAGGAAAAAGAAGATCCGGTGAAACCCTTCGAGCAGGGATTTGGCGTGGTGGCTCTGATCCGCCCCCGCGCGCCCCGCCCGGATGGCGGCTTCCATGGGGCGCAGGAGACCCGCGCTGTACTCCTCGTCCATCTTCGCCACTACACTCCTGATCTTGCCGAACCGCTTCTCGACCTCCTTCCACCGTATCGGGCTGGCTTTCAAGGCCCTATTGACTGCCTTGTAGGCCTGGATGACCGGATCCTTTGCCGCCCCGTTGCCATGCCCCCAGGACCAGGGGACACGAACGACGCCGGTAACCCCGAGTATGAGGACCACCACAAGCCAGAGTCCGTATCGTCCTTTCACGCTCCTCCCTCCCATCTTTGGCTTTTCACCCCGCTCGGACACCCTCGGCCCCCACGTTGGGCGAGCGTCCGCCGCTACGTGAGCGTCTTTGTGATCACCCGACCCCGAATCGGTGGGCCTGACTAAACTTACTCGTGGTGCTGAGCCGCTCCGGGACCCGTCAACCGAAACTCGACCCAGTCGTCACGTGACTCGGGACGCACGTCGTCCCCCACGCGTCGCCGGGCTGCACTCACCGCGAAGTCATCATATACGCCACGAGGGCCCTCAGCTGGTCATCCGTCAGCCCTAAGGTCGGCACGATGGGGTGAGTGTCCACAGTTCCGCTGCCGCCCCGAAGCCAGAAGAGCAGATGGTCAGGCTTCAGACGCTCCCCGACCCGGCTGAGATCAGGGCCCTCGAACTTGGCGGCGGTGGGACCGCTCCGGCTGGGTCCTCCCCCGCGATGGCACGAGGCGCAATTCCAGGTGCTATAGAGTGCCCTCCCCTCCTCCACCATTTTACGTGGAGCTGGGCTGCGCCACCACTGAGCCATGTTGGGCATTTTCTGGCTCATGAGAAAGGCGGCGATGGCCTCCGCCTCCTGGCGGGAGAGCTTGAAATCCGGCATCCTCGCCGGGGCGCCGATGATATACCCGACGGGACGGATCCGCGTGGGGTTCAGGAGAAAGTCGACCAGCCACTCGCCACGCACCCGACTCCCCTGGTGAGCCAGGGGCGGCGCCACCTCATGACGCTCGTGCATCCGACCGACGTCGTGGCACCCCGCGCAGTTCAGGTTCTGCATCAGCGCCCACCCATCTCCCGTTGTGACATCCGGGTGCCGCTTCCTAGCCTCGGCATAGCGCGGCGAGTTCGTCTCAGGCCCCAGATTCAGCAGATAGTCCCGCAGGGCAATAATTTGCCGCTCTTCGTCCCCCCCGAGGATGTCGTCCGGGCCGGACTCGGCGTCAGAGAAATAGGTTGGCATCTTTGTTCCCTGCTGGATCCGCTGGGGGTCCATGAGCCAGCGCACGATCCACTCTGGTCGCAAGCGGCTCCTCGCCAGAGTCAGGTCTGGAGCCCACTCCTCAGGGTCTCCCTGTGGTTTCCTGTCACCGACCTCGTGGCATTTGAAGCAGTCGAGGTACTCTTCCGAGGCGAGCCGGACCCCCACCTCGAGGTCCTCCCGGGGGGTCTGGGCTCGATATCGCCCGCGAAGGGGAGGCAGCGACCTGCTGCGCAGGTCCGTCACGATGTGGTCGGTAAGGGCGAGCGCTTCGCGCTCCGAAAATCGGAAGTTCGGCATTCGAGCGCTTATCGATGGCCGGATCCGGTGCGGCCCTTTCAGGAAATCGAAGAGCCACTCAGGTTTGACCTTGTCACCCTCGAAGCTGAGGTCTGGGGCTATTGCGTGGTGACCGTCGTGGTGTTCGTGCTTGATCTCCTCCGAGACCAGGTGGCAGGCGTTACAGTGCAACTCAACGACGAGCTGCCTTCCTCGCTCCTCCAGCGGAGCGCCGTGGGGTCTATGTTCCGCATGCCCCTCCATTCGGTGGTCGGCATGGTCCCCCCCGTGCCCGCGGTGATCGGGGAGGGCCCCGTGGGCCTCCTGCCCACTATGCCCCTGTTCTCTTTGCTCCCGGTGCCCGGCCGATCCGGGTTGTCGCTCATGCCCACTTGCGCCAGAGGACAGGAGAAGCCCAGCTGCCCCGATGAGAAGGAAGAGAAGGAAACAGCGCCACCATGGTCCCGTATCCCACCCCATCGCATCCTCCCTAATAGGGCTCCAAGAATTCACCCTCACCGCCAGATAACGAAACCCAGCGGCTTGCTTCGCGGCTCGTGACCCACGAGGCCGCGGAGAAGCACGGCCGTTGCCAGGACGCACGGCTCGCCCACCAGAGGCGTCACGTCTTCATTCCAGAATGCCTGCCGCTGGCTAGAGTCGTAAATTCCTCAGAGGTTGACCTGCGAGGGCTACGAAGGGCTACTGGGCGGTAGCCGAAAGGAGTAGGGAGGTATAGCCGAAGTTAAGCGCCCTCTGCTTCGGTGCCCGCGGGAGGCAAAGCGCTCGTGAGGGGGTGTTGTCGACCCAGATCACTCTCGAAGCTGACTATGTGGTGCGAGTGGTGGTGGACCTGGCAAAT
>JBHIAH010000013.1:0-50311 GCA_046758505.1 Methylomirabilales bacterium (SeqCode)
GGGTCAGGTCTTGAATCTTGACATTGCCTCATTCCCGCGTTCACCCGACCGGGAGCCCCAGGTTGTCGGGGCTTCCTGATCTGCCCGGCCTGGGGTGAAATTCACGGGGAGTCAGCAGTCTGGGCGGCGCAGCCGGAGTTCGCGTTCCTTCCGCAAGGTCTCCGCCCTGTCGATCCGGATAATGGTCCCCTGCTGGATGGAGTCGTACCCGTTCGCCCGCAGGACGGACTCGAGGGCCCGCGGCCAGGGGGTATCCGTGATGTGCACCGTCACGCGACCACGGACCTCGCTGCCGACCACGAAATTCAGCCCACTCGCCTCCTCGATGATCTGAAGCACTCGGCCGATCTCGACACCCTTCAAATCCATCGTGATCCGCTTCGGCGCCTTCGCCGGCGATGCGCACTCCGACGCCCCGGCGAACGTCACCGACACCAGCACGAGAAGACCCGCACTGAAGACGCAAGAACCCCATATCCGCAGAGACCGTGGTCGCCGCACCGACCCCCCGCACTTCCCATACATGCGTGACATATTCGCGCCCGCCCCCGGGGGGGCAACCCCCTGGGCGAAACCGCAGGCCCGCGCCTACCGCATCGCCTCCACCAGGATCTGCACGGGGTGCTTGGCCGCCCGGCCGGTCCCATGCAAGATCTGCTGCCGGCAGGAGACCCCCGGAGCGACGATCTCCGCTTCCGGCGAGACCGCCGCGAGGGCGGGAAACAGTCGAAGCCCGCCGATGGCCATCGAGAGGTCGTAGTGCTCCCGTTCGAAACCGAAGCTCCCCGCCATGCCGCAGCATCCGGCATCGACCTCCTGAACCTGCAGACCGGGCACGAGACCCAAAACCTCCAGAAGGGGTTCGGTCCCGACCAACGCCTTCTGGTGGCAGTGGCCGTGCACGAAGAGCGGCTTCGCGGTCTGTTGGAAGTGGCGGCTGAGCTCCTCCCGCGGATGGCGGCTCAGGAGGAACTCCTCGAGCAGATAGCTTGCGGCGGCCACACCGTCGGCCTCCTTCGAGTCCACCAAGTCCCGATACTCATCCCGCAGCGTGAGGAGGCAGCTTGGCTCGCATCCCACAATGGGGATGTCTCTTGCCACGCGGCGGGCGAGCCGCGCCACGTTCGTTCGGGCGAGTGCCTGCGCCCCGTCGAGGAGTCCCTTCGAGATCATCGGTCGGCCGCAGCAGGGAATATCTGCCAGCAGCACCTGATAGCCGAGGCGCTCGAGCAGCTCTGTGGCGGCCTGCCCCACTTCGGGATAGTGGTAGGTCATGAAGGTGTCCGCCAAGAGGAGGACCGGGCCTCGCCTGCCGGGGGGGGACCCCCTCTTCTCATACCAGTGACGAAAGGTCGGCCGCACGAATTTCGGCAGGGGCCGCCTCCGGTCAATGCCGAGGCCATGCTGGAGGAGCCACCGGGCCCCGGGCACAGCATAGGTCCAGTTTGACACAGGGCGAAGCCGGCTCCCCCATCTTCCCACGAGGTGGGGATGGGCGAAGAATTTGACCCGCAGGGGAACTCCGTGTCGCGCGTAGTACTTGGCCAGGACCTCGGCCTTCAGCTTGGCCATGTCGACGTTGGAGGGGCACTCTCCCTTGCACCCCTTGCATTCGAGACAGAGATCCAGGGTCTCATACAGCCGCCTCCCCGTCAGCTCTTCCGGGGGAAGCTTCCCCGACAGGACCAGGCGTAGGGCGTTGGCCCGCCCCCGCGTGCTGTGTTCCTCATCGCCGGTGGCCATGTACGAGGGACACATGGTCCCCGCGAGTCGCTTGCGACAGGCGCCGATCCCCGTGCACAACTCGACCGCCCCGGCAAAGCCCCCCTCCCGCCCAAAGCTCTGAACCGTCGAGACCTCGAGCGTCCGATAGTCCGGTCCGTACCGCAGATGCTCCGTCAGCGTCGAGGGGTCAATGATCTTGCCGGGGTTCATCAGATTCTGCGGATCGAAGGCCTGCTTGACCTGCCGAAAGGCTTCCGTGAGACGCGGGCCGAAAAACTTGGGGATCCACTGGCTCCTGGCCAGCCCATCCCCATGCTCCCCCGTCATCGCCCCACCGTAACGTAGCACCAAGGTGCTCACCTCTTCTGCGATGGCCCGCATCCGCTGGATGTCGGCCCCGTCCTTGAGGTTCAGGATCGGGCGGAGGTGCAGGCAGCCGACGCTGGCGTGGCCGTAAACAGCCGGTTCGGTCCCGTGCCTGGCCACGATCTGGCGGAATTCCCTGAGGTAGCTTCCCAGCTTTTCCGGGGGCACGGCGGTATCTTCCACGAAGGCCACCGGTTTCTTCTCGCCTTTCATGCCCAGGAGCAGGCCCAGCCCGGCCTTCCGGATCTGCCAGACACGCTGCTGCTCCTCGATCGAGGCAACCCAGCGACAGGCGTAGCCCAATCCCCGCCGTTCGACCAAAGCCTTGAGTTGGGCTTCCTTCTCCCCGATCTCTCTCTCCGAGTCACCATAGAACTCCACCAGGAGCAGCGCCCGCGGATCCCCATCCACAAAGGTCATCCGGCGGGCGTACTCGCGCGTCCCGCGGGTCAGACCAAGGATGTACTGATCGAGAAGCTCAATCGCGGCGGGGGCGAGGGGGAGAAGCTCCGCCGCCGCCTCGCAGGCCGCCTGGAGGTCCCGAAAATGGAGGAGCCCCAGGGCGGTCCGCCTCGGGCGGGGCACCAGGCCAACCGTGGCCTCGAGAACCACCCCCAACGTCCCCTCGGAGCCGGCCAGGAGCTTGGCCAGGTTCCAGGGGGCCTCCTTTACCAGCTCGTCCAGGTTGTACCCGCTCACCCGGCGAAGGATCTGCGGATACCGATTGAGGATCTCCGCCCGGTTCGCTTCGACGATTCCCCGGATCGCCTCGGTAAGCCGCGCCTCTCCCCCGTCCCCCCGGGCAAGGCGCGCGAGCACCTCCGGGGAACGCCCCCCCAGGCTGAGCTCCTCCCCATCGGACAGGAGCACCTTTACCTCCATCAGATGGTCGACCGTTTTCCCGTACAGGATCGAGTGGGCCCCGGCGGAGTTGTTCCCGATCATCCCCCCGATGGTCGCCCGACTGCTGGTCGCCACATCGGGACCGAACTCAAGGGCGTACGGTCGCAGGAGGGCGTTCAGCTCGTCCAGCACCACCCCGGGCTCCAGCCGGACCCATCGCTCCTCAGGGTTGACCTCGAGGATGCGGTGGAGATATCGCGACGTATCAAGGATCATGGCCCGTCCCACCGCCTGTCCAGCAAGGCTGGTCCCCGCACCTCGGGGCAGGATCGGCACGCCATGCGCGTGCGCAACCCGCACCGCCGTCCGGACATCATCCTGATTCCTGGGCAGGATGACCCCGAGCGGCTCGATCGCATAGATACTGGCATCGGTGCTGTAGAGCAGCCTCACGTAGCGGTCAACGTGGACCTCTCCCGTGACCCGCCTCTGGAGATCGCGTGCCAGACGGTTCACCGTGAGCCCCTGTCTGGATGGTGGCTGAACGGACGCCCGAAGTGGAGCATACCCAATGGTGTTCGGCCTTTCTTTTGCTGGCTGTCTTGGCTACTATAGCACAGGAAAATGGGCGATTCATCTCGCGCCGCCGGGGAACGCCCGGAACGGCAGTCGCACGGCGACGTGCGACGGAGAAAGGACAAGAAATGAGCCGACTCGAGGCCCTGCACGCTTTGCTCAAAAAAGATCCCCAGGACGCCCTGCTCTATTACATGCTCGCCAACGAGCACTATAACGCCGGACAGCATCCGGAGTGTGTGGCGGCCCTGGAGCGGTATCTGGCTCTGGCGGAGGATGAGGGAGCAGCCTACCGGACACTCGCCCAGGCCCTGGTCAACCTCGGAAGGATCGCAGAGGCTCGCCAGGCCTATGAGGCAGGAATCCGGGCCGCCCAGAAATTTGGGCATCCGGGCATGGCGGAGGAATATGCAGAGCTGTTGAAGGACCTCGGGTGACTTCCCGGCCTGGATCCGGCGCCCGAGCAGCAGGGCCGCTCCGGCGGGGGGGCGACCGCCGTTACATTGCTGCGGCCACCAACGTCTCCGTGGCCTGGACGCCCTGGATGCCCCGGATCTGGCTGATCACCAGGCGGGAGAGAGAGCTGAGGGTTTTCGCTTCGACGTAGATAATTGCATCCCACCGCCCGAAGACCAAGATGATGTCGTTGACGCCTGGAATGACACTGATCTGAGAAATCGCGGATGACTCGAACCCCGGGATCAACCTGATCAAGACATACCCCTTTACTATCGCTGCTCCCTTCACATTGCTTCCCTCCACTCGAGCCGTTATCGAAGAAGGCCTGCCGTGACCGCCGCGCGCTCCCCGGCCGGAAGGGGCGCTCGCCCAGCCGCGAGAGAGGCCAGAACGGTCGCGATGTCCCATCCCGTGACCCACCCCCTCGCTGCTACCGTAGGAGGCGATGGGGGATCTGTCAAGGAAAAGGCAGTCCCCGCGTCCCATGGGAAATGGGCAGTAGCTGACCACGCGATAACAAAAAATCTGCGAGTTCTTACGGTCATCGGACAACGGTCATCCGTCATCGAACAGCGGTCGTCGGTCTGCGGTCATCGGGTAGTACGTGGGGGGATGCTACGGCATTGCCCGCGAGAGATCTTTCGGGAGTCGCAGCGGAGGCTCGTCCAGGGGGTCATAGATCACCTTCAGCTTTTGCCCGGCGTGTAGGGGTCTACTTTCGTCCCGAATCCCGTTGAGGAGAGCCAGGTCCCACGCCCGATTTTCTGTCCCCCAGAGGCTCTGCGCGACCTGTTTCAAGTTTTCCCCCCCGCGGGCCGTCACAATTCTGACACGCTTCCTCTCCCTGCGCTTCCCATAGACCAGCCCATCCAGATGGGCCTTGTACTCATCCGCCTTTACTGCGAGGGATCTTTTCGCCTCAGGGGTCAGAATCCCGACCATGACGCGGGCCCGGTCGATCCGCTCGAGCGTGTCCGGGTGCGTGCCCCGGAGGGCATGATACCCGACACCGCTTAGACGATTCTGGATCTGCAACGCCCGCATGAAGTTTACCATGCCCCGCGGATCGTAGCCCGCCTTGACCGCCGACCGGAGTCCCTTTTCATCCGCCTCCAGTTCCGCCTCGCGACCGTAGCCCAAAAGGATCTGCGTAAAAAGCTCACTGGATAGCGCCAACCACCCGGCCGCGTTCTGGCGACCCCCGGGACTCACGGCGGCAAGGCCCAAGGTCAGGATCTGGGCCCCGAGGGCACGGGTCAACTGCTCGGCCGAATGGTGGGACGTGACGTGGGCGATCTCGTGTCCCAGGACCGTCGCCAGCTCCGCCTCGCTATTGAGCTGGGCCAATATCCCCCGGGTGACGTAGACGAAGCCCCCCGGGACGGCAAACGCGTTGATCACCGGCTGGTCGACAACGGTGAACTGAAACTTGAAGGGATTGGGTTCCGCCTCCCGTAAAACCCGCCGGCCGACCCGGGTGACGTAGGCCTGAAGTGCCTCGTCCTTATAATAGCCGAACTTATTCAGGATCTCCTGGTGCGCCCGCTTCCCGATGGCCTCTTCCTTGGCCTCCGAAATGACCGTAAAGGCGCAGACGGGACTCACACCCCGGAAGAGTCCCCAGGCAATGCCCCCCCCGAGAAGGAGCAGGCCCCGCAGGAACCTTCGGCGATCCACCTGTCCACTGCGGAGGCAGCCGGATTCCTTTTCTCCCTGTCTTGCGCTCGCCACTGGCATCTACTCCGCCTCTCCCGGTCTCCTTCTCCACATCCTCACAGCAGCGGGCCAATAGAAGACCCCGACAAACCTCCAACCTCCGGGGCGCTGACCGATCACCGTTGTCCGATGACCCTCAGGAACCACAGAGCCCTTTTTCGGTCGTCGGTCTGCGGTGGTCGGTCATCGGCCGCATCATCGGCACAGGACAGAGGCCGGACCCCCCTTGAAGCGCCGCTATTCTTAGTCTATCACTGGAAGCGTGGTCCCGGCAACCTGGTCAGGCAGCGAGATGGAAGGCAACCCGCCGAACTCCTTGCCGGCGGCGTCGATCCCGCAGGTGCTCCACACGTGAAGACGGACGTGGCTACTACCTTGGAGGGAAGTCAGCTGGACCAGCGATTTCTCCCGCTAGTCCCGTCCGTTCGGGAGTTCGATGCCTCGAATCCCAATGACCGTTGTCCGGTGACCGATGACTGCTCAACCGGTTCACGGTCTCGCGTTCACAGTTCATGGTTCAGGGTCCGATGACTAGGTTTTGGGTATTGGGTCTTAGGTCTTGGATGTTGAATCTAAGATTTGAGTCCCGAGATCTCCAAAGCCCAACACCTAACACCCAAGACCTCATACCTGACAGCGGTGGTCGGTGGTCGGAGGGGTCGTTGGCTCCACCACCTACCGACTGCGCCAGAGGTCGCGCGCCTCCTCCTGCCGAACCTGTTCCGCCAGTTCGGCCAACTCCTCACTCGGACTCGCCGGGGTCCCGACCATGATCCTACCGCTCACCTTCCCACCTTCCCGAACCACGACAACCTTACTCCGAATATCTCCCGCCAGACGGCCCGTCGGTGAAAGCTCGACCTTGTCCGAGGCCATCAGGTTTCCGTGAATCGCTCCCGCCACGACAATATCCGTCGCCGCAATGTCCCCCTGGATGCGCGCCCCCTCCAGGATTACCACCGTCCCCGTGAGGTTCACCTTGCCCTCCAACTCCCCTCCCAGCCGAACATCCGCCTCCCCGGAGAGTTCCCCCCGGACGACCAACCCTTTCCCGATGACATAGGACATTGCTGTCGCCTTTCCCTCATTCTCCCTTTTCCCGAGAGATCCTGAGGCGCGCCATAGCGGCTTGCGCCTCCTGCGCTTTCTGCAGGAGTGCCGTGAGGTCCTGCTCGAAGGAGTCTCCCGGTCCCTCTTTGGCGGTCCCGCGGAGCGCCTCGATCCGGTGCACCAGCTCTCCCAGGGGGTCCTGGGCCTCCCGAATCGTTTCGGCCAGGTTTTCGATCGCCCGGTTTACGGCCGTCTCCAGCTCGCCGAGATCATCCCCCTTGCGCAGCTTGAACCGGGCCGAGAGATCGCCCTCCGCCATCCGGTCCACCACCTGGTGGAACCGGTAGAGAGGGCCCGCAAAGCGGTGCGTGACAAAAACACTCAGGAAGGCCGAAACGATCATGGCGAGGAAAATGGCTGGCCAGATCCGGAATCCCAGGGCCCGGAGGTCCTGCACGATTGCCTGCTTGGCAGCCGGAGAGGCCGACGAGTAGAGGAGGATGTCCAGGGGAACAAAGAGAAAGACGATGATCAGGAAGGACGAGATGAGCAGCGGGACGAGCGAGAGGAAGAGGTACTTTCGCTGGATGCCGTGGACATAGAATCGGCGCCGCCGCACCGGTGGACGATCCATTTTACCCCTCCTGTCGAGGACCTCCCCCAACCACGGATACCTCTGCGTTCCGCCGCCCCGCGCCCCGCCCGTCTTGCTTCCCGCCCGTCACCCGTATAGCTCCTGCCGGGGAGTCGCAGTGCCGATCCGACCCACCTGCGTGACCACGTGCGCCTCGTCATCCCTCAGCTGGCGACACGCGACGGCGACCTCACACATGCTCCTCCCGATCGGGAAGGCCCCCGATGCCATACGCCTTCAGCTTCCGATGGAGGTTCGACCGTTCGATCTTCAGACGCTCCGCCGTCCGCGTGACGTTCCACTGGTTTTCCTGCAAGTGCATCAGGATATACTGCCGCTCGAACCGGTTTCGCGCCTCGCGGAGCGAAGCCATCCGCCAGACCCCGGGGACAAGCGCCGTCTCCTCGTCCCGGACTAGACGCGCCTGCAAAGCAGGCTGTGCACTAGACCGGTCAATGACGTCTCCCGGAACCATGATCACCAGCCGTTCGATCACGTTTTTCAGCTCCCGAACGTTTCCAGGCCAGGGGTGTTGCAAGAATAGTTCCATCGCATCCCCCATCAGGCTCTTCTCTCTCTTCCCGTACTCCGCACAGAACCCCGTCAGAAAGTGTCTGGCCAGGGTTGGAATGTCCTCCGGCCGCTCCCGCAGTGGCGGGATGTCAACGGGGATCACGTTGAGGCGGTAGTAGAGATCTTCCCGGAATCGCCCCTCCCGGGTCTCGTCCTCGAGGTTCTTGTTCGAGGCGGCGATGACGCGGACGTCCACCCGAATGGCCTCGGTCCCCCCGACCCGCTCAAAGACCTGCTCTTGAAGCACGCGGAGAACTTTGGCCTGCGTCTTGAGACTCATGTCCCCAACCTCATCAAGAAAGATGGTCCCCCCGTCGGCGAGCTCAAATTTTCCCCGCCGGGTGGTCAGGGCCCCCGTGAAGGCCCCTTTCTCATGGCCGAACAGCTCACTCTCGATCAGTTCGTCAGGGATGGCGGCACAGTTGACCTCCACAAAGGCCCTCTCCCGCCTGAGACTTGCCCGATGAATGGCCCTGGCGACGAGCTCCTTGCCGGTCCCACTCTCCCCCCGGATCAAGACGCGCCCGTGGCTTGGCGCCACCGACTCGACCTGCTTCAGGATCCTCTGGATCGCTGCACTTTCACCGACGATCTCATACTGCCGCTCCAAGTGCTGTCGCAACGCCCGGTTCTCCCGCAGGAGGTGGTGCTGCTCCAAGGCGTGCCGAACCGCCAAGAGGGTCCGCTCGATAGTCGGCGGTTTCTCGATGAAGTCGTAGGCCCCCATCTTGATGGCCCGGACCGCCGTCTCGATGGTCCCGTGCCCCGAGATCATGATCACCGGGACCTCGGGAACCATCCCCTTCAGGACATCAAGGGCCTGCAGCCCATCCATCCCTGGAAGCCAGATATCCAGGACCACGAGGTCGGGGGACGCATGCTGAACCTCCGCGAGGGCCTCTTCCCCGCTCTGCGCGGTCCGCACCCGATACCCTTCATCGGTCAGAATATCCTCGATCACCTTGAGGATGTTGGGTTCGTCATCTACGATGAGGATGTCTTCTCGCGGCACGGCACACCTCACACCACCTCAGCCACTACCGGCAGGGCGGGAAACTCCATGACCATCCGGGTTCCCCGGGGGTGATTCTCCTCTACGCGAATGGTCCCATGATGTTCCGTGACGATCCGGTACACGATGGCGAGGCCCAGACCGGTCCCAGACTTCTTCGTGGAAAAGTAGGGGAGAAAGAGTCGCTCCCGATCTGCCGGGGAAATGCCGGGACCGGTGTCGGTCACCTCCAGACGGACCTTTCCCTCCTCCGCAAGGTACTCGGTCTTCAGGCAGATCTCGCCCGCCTCCCCCACGGCTGCCACCGCATTGTCCACCAGATTGACCAGCGCGCGCTTCATGTGATCTGGGTCGAGGTTGACAGGTGGCACCTGGGGATCGAGCAGGGCGGTCAGCTGGATCCGTCGGGAGACTCCGGAGTAGAGATTGAGGACCTTTTCGATCAATGCGTGGAGATCTCCCGGTCGAGGATAGGAGGTCGGCATCCGGGCATACCGGGAGAACTCATCCACCAAGGCCTTCAGCGCATCCACCTCATGAATAATCGTCTGGGTGCACTTGTCAAAGACCCCCGAGAACTCGGCCGACCGCTCGACGAACTTCTTTCGCAGGCGCTGGGTCGAGAGCTTGATGGGGGTCAAGGGGTTTTTGATCTCGTGGGCGATCCGCCGGGCCACCTCCCCCCACGCCATGGCCTGCTGGGCCCGGATCAGCTGGGTGATGTCATCGAAGACTACCACCATCCCCAGATACTCGCCTTCCCGACCCCTCAGGCTCGAGACATTGACCATAAAGGTCACCCCCCGACCGAGGAGAGAGAGCGTGACCTGTTCGTTCACCGTCCCCCGCCCCTCCCGGACCATCCGATCTATCAGATGGCAGAGGGGCGTCAAGGGCTCGGCAGAGAAGACCGCTTGATAGGGCCGCTGGAGGGCCTCTGTTGGATCGAGGTTCAGCATCCGAGATGCCGCGCGGTTCACGGTATTCAGCCGACCCTCCGCATCCACAGAGAAAACACCAGCCCCGATGCTTTCCAGGACCGTCTCCATGTATGCGCGCCGCTGGTTCAGCTCGACATTGGTCCGCTGGAGATCGCGGTTCGTCTCCATGAGCTCTACACCGCTCCGGCGCAGGTCCTCGGTCATCCGGTTAAACGAGTCCACCAGGATGCCAATCTCATCATCGGCATCCACCCGCACGCGATAATCCAAATTTCCAGACGCCACGGCGCGTGTCCCCTCGGCGAGTTCCTGGATCGGGACGGTAATCCGACGCGCCATATGCACGCCGACCCATACGGCAGCAAAGATGATCACCAACGTGACCATCAGGAAGAGCATGATGTAGATCCCCTTGATCGGGTTCTTGAGCATCTTGAGCTGTTTGTATTCTTTGATGCCCGTGGTGATGTCGGTGGCCTTCCGCGCCACCCCCTCGGGGATGAGATATCCCACCGCAGCCACCCCAAGGATCCGGCCCTTCTTGGACGGGCGCGTGATCGGCACGATGCCGCGAACGAGATCCCCTGCCCAGGTCGCCTGGATCAGAGATTGCTCGCGTCCTCGCAAGGCCAGCCGGACAAAGTGAGAGGCTGCCACAATCGCCTCATCTTCGCTGATCTCCTTCCCCCGGATCTGGATCCGCTCGCGCCCCCGACGGTCAAAGATCTGAAGCACGGCCAGCTCGAATTCCTGGAGCTTCTCGGTGGCGACCCGCTTGAAGTACGGTTCGCTCGCATCCAGCAACCCCTCGGCGGCGATGCGCCCGGCGATCTGTCTGGCCGTCGCCAGGGCCCGGTCGTGCGCGTTCCGATAGTAGGCCTGTGCCACCTCGAGGGAGCCCTCGAGGGACTCCTCCACCCGGATGTTAAACCAACTGTCCACGCTGGTCGTGATGAGGTTGGAGGCCACCAGAAAGAGCAGGGCGGCGGGAAGCAGGGCGAGACTCAAGAAGGTGACGACCAGCTTCACCCGGAATTTGGATCCCAACAGGTTGTTCCGGCGCTCCAGGTAGATCTTGAACAAATTCCGAAAGACCAACAGGATGAGGAGGATGAGGAGGATCAGATTCACGTTGACCAAAGCGAAGATCAGGATATTGCTTGGAATCGGGGAGGGAAACCGGAGTTGGTGGATGAGGACCTGGACCGCGGTGAGGACCGCAAGTAGGCCCCCGACCACCCCGATGATCAGTCGGGTCCGCCGGCGCCGCTGTTCCATGTCGTTGCCACGATTCTCCGCCATGCGCCTCTATCCTTTACGGTGCTGCCTCTTCCGGGGGGGGACAGGCGAGGGGGCCCGTGCAGACCGCCGATGGGTACTCCCCAATTTGCTAACTATAGCCAAAATGAGAACGGCCTGACAAGGGGAAACGGCGTTAGAGGGCAGGAGAACCGAGGGGCTTCGCAGAGGCGGGCAACGGGAACGAGAGAGACTCTGGGGCGGTCACAACACATCGGGAGACCTGATCCAATTCGAGATGGCGCTGGATCTCCTTGACCAGGGCGGTGTGGAGAAGATGTCCTGCCCCTTTCGCCACGACGGTGCCTTGCAGGGGCCGCCCGAGAAGGTACAGGTCACCGATGAGGTCCAAGACCTTGTGCCGAATCAGCTCGTCTTCGAAGCGGAGACCATTCAGGGCGCCCTCCTCCCCAATCACGACAGCATTCTCCAGCGAGCCACCGAGGGCGAGGCCCCGCCGCCAGAGGTACTCGACATCCCGGAGAAAGCCATAGGTCCGGGAGGGGGCAATCTCCCTGATGAAGGTCCGCCGAGAGACCTGGAGCTCGATGGATTGCTCGGGAATGCAGGGATGTCCAAAGCTCATGGAGTACTGGATCCGAAATCGTTTAGACGGGAGAATCTGGACACTCCGACCCTCCATGTCGATCGTGAGAGGCCTCGTCACGCGGATATAGGTCTTGGGGACGTAATGCCGCCGGATCCCCGCCTCGAGGATGAGGTCGACGAACGGCGCTGCACTCCCATCCATCACAGGAATCTCGGGTCCCCAAATCTCCACAATGAGGTTGTCGATCCCGAGGCCCCCCAGGGCGGCCAGCAGATGCTCCACGGTCTTGACCTCGACGCCGGCCTTTCCGAGGGTCGTGGCGTAATGGACGTCAAGGATATTCTCGGGACGGGCTTCGACGACAGGCGTATCGGCAAGATCCATCCGTCGGAAGCTGATCCCGGTATTCGGGGGGGCGGGACGGAGGACCATGGTGACCTCCCGCCCGGTGTGAAGCCCGACGCCAGAACAGCGGATTGCACTTCCTACCGTCTTCTGCCGGCCCACGCCTCTCCCCTCTATTTTTATTCGGGTCGGGTTCTAAAAATGGCGATATCACCCCATTGAGACCAATGGGTTGCGTGCAAGGCCCATACCAAGAGCGCAGATGGGTCCCTCCCCAAGAAATCCATTTACATTCAGTGAGATACGATCTGACAAAAGGATAGGGCTTGCCTCTTGTTATCTTTTTGCAACGCGTCCACTCCGATCTGTTGAAAGAAAACCACAGGGGGGGTCAACTCCGTTCCCATGCCTTCCTCAGGATCCGAGTCAGGACCTCGCGGCACTCCTGATCCTGTATGGGTCGGAGCACCTCACGGAGACGCCCCTGCATCTCGGGAGACAGCGGGCCGCTTCCCCGTCGAGCAGGCGGCTCAGGCCGAGCGGTGGGCGCAGAGGGGACGCCCAGCACAAAGAAGATATCCTGAACCACCCGGGAGCCTACGTGAGATTCCAGCCCTGCAAGGATGGCAGGCTTCAACATCGTCAGCTGCTGGAGCCAGACCGCATCCCCCACTGTCACCTGAAGACGGCCGTTCTTGAGCAGACCCGGTTGGCTCCGACGAGCCACTTCTTCACCCACGACCTCTGCCCAGACCCGGTGAACGACCACGTTCGCCGCCCCGCCCCCTAGTCCGAACCGGTCCAGGGTCATCTCCACGGCCTTGCGGAGAGAGGTAAAGCCAGAATGACTCATCCTGCTCCCTCCCCCCGGTGGGGTGACGTCCCCTGCTGTCCCTCGTCCAGGAACACGTCGATCGCCCGGTTGGCCAGCAGGTCGGCCCGGGCATTCATCTCCCGCCGGACATGGGCAATTTCGAATGCCCCGAACGAGCGCAGGAGATTTTGCACCTGATCATACAACACCCGCAACCGAGGATTCTTCACTCGATAGTCTCCGCGGATTTGCCGGACCAGGAGTTCCGAGTCGGAGTAGACCTTCACAGCCGCAAAGTCCAACTCCCGTGCCTTCCGCAGGCCGCAGAGGAGCGCTTCATATTCAGCGACGTTGTTGGTCGTCTCCCCAATGTAGGCCTGATGCTCCTCCCGAAAGGCGCCCGCTTCGTCCGAAAGAACTACGCCGATCCCCGCCGGGCCCGGATTGCCCCGAGCCGCCCCGTCGATGTGAAGGACGAGCGGCCGCGCGACCGGTCTCCGGGATCGACGAGAATTGCCCGACTGCTGGAGCAGGCGAGAGGCTTCCTCGAGCGCCTCTCTCAGGGTGGCCGGGGGAAGGTCTGGAAGCTCGTTGCTCAGGGCGGCCAGGCCCACGGCGCGGGACATCGCCTCCAGGATTTTGGCGAGCCGTCGCGGCTCCATCTCACCCTTCCCAGTAGAGGATCCGCTGGCAGTTGGCGCAGCTGAGCAGGACATCCCCCCTGCGCAGTTCGTTGTATGTCTGGGGGGTGAGGGCGACGTGACAGCCGAGGCAGGAACCGTCCTTCACCGGCACCACCGCCACGCCGCCTCGGCTGCGCAGCAGGCGCTGGTAGGTCTGGAGCAATCCCGCCTCTACCCGCCTCGCCTGACGGCGACGCTCCTCCTGAAGGCGGTCCAGCTCTCCCTGAAGATATTTGAGTTCCGCCTCCTTCGCGGTCCGCTGCCCTTCACACGTCTTCTCTCGCTCCTGAAAGCGGGCCGCCTCATCCCGCGCCCCCCCTTGCGCCGCCTCGATCTGATCAAACAGGTCCAGGATCTCGTCCTCCAGTTTCGAGCGGCGCTCCTTGAGCCCTTCGATCTCCTTCAGGACCGCGGCATACTCCTCATTCGTTTTGATCGCGAAGAGACGCCCCTGTCGCTTCCGCTGCTCTGCCGTCACCTCCTCAAGGTCTCGCTCCTTCTGCCGACGAAGCTGTTCGAGCGTGGCGAGGCGCTCGCGCGCCTGGTCCCAGGCCCCCCGGGAGCTCATCAACTCTTGCTCTAATTCGGCGATGTCCCGTGGTATCTTTTTGACCCCGGTCTGGAGTCGCGCGATTTCCAGATCAAGATTCTGCAGACCGACTACCTGGGCCAGGTCCTCCCGCACGGTCCCTCCGCGTTCACGCCGCACCGTTCGTGGTTCAGGGTTCACAGTTCACGGTTCATGGCAGTAAGCACCACCAAAAAGGTCCGTTTTCGTTTTTCTCTCTGAACCCTGAACTCTGAACCATGAACGATTGAGTCCTGAACTCTGCACTCTGAACTAACCTTGGTGGGCCCACCTGGATTCGAACCAGGGACCATCCGGTTATGAGCCGGTGGCTCTGACCGCTGAGCTATGGGCCCAGCAGGGTTCACGGTTCATGGTAGCGAGTAGTGCCCAAAGCATCTGTTTCTTGTCCTCTGCCCTGAACCCTGAACTCTCAACCCTGAACGAGCCCCCTTAGGATTCCACGAAGCTGCGCAGCCTCCGGCCTCGCGTGGGATGTCGAAGCTTGCGCAACGCCTTGGCCTCGATCTGCCGGATCCGCTCCCGGGTCACGTCGAATTGCTGTCCCACTTCCTCCAGGGTGTGGTCTACGCCGTCGCCAATGCCGAACCGGAGGCGCAGGACTCTTCGCTCCCGTTCGGTCAAGGTGCCCAGCACATCGTCGGTCTGGGTACCCAGGTTGATCCCAATAAACGCCTCGAGCGGGGAAATTGCCCCCTTGTCCTCGATGAAATCCCCGAGGTGTGAATCCTCTTCTTCCCCGATGGGGGTCTCCAGGGAGATAGGCTCTTGAGCGATCTTGAGAACTTTCCGGACCTTGTCCACGGGGAGATCGATCTTCTGGGCGATTTCCTCCGGGCTCGGTTCCCGACCGAACTCCTGGACTAACTGTCGGGAGGCACGGATCAACTTGTTGATGGTCTCGATCATATGCACCGGGATCCGGATGGTCCTGGCCTGATCCGCGATGGCCCGGGTGATGGCCTGGCGGATCCACCACGTGGCGTACGTGGAGAATTTATAACCCCGCTGGTACTCGAACTTCTCCACGGCCCGCATGAGCCCGATGTTCCCTTCCTGAATCAGATCCAGAAACTGCAGCCCCCGGTTTGTATACTTCTTCGCAATAGAGATGACCAGACGGAGGTTGGCTTCCACCATCTCTCGCTTGGCATTTAACGCCCGTCGTTCCCCCCGGCTGATGGCCTGGAGCAACTCGTGCATCTCGCTGGAGCGGGCGCCCCCCTCTTGCTCAACTCGATGGGTCTTCTTGGTAATAACCTGAATCTGCCGTGCAAGGTCCTCCAGCCTTTCGCGAGAGAGCTTCGTCCGCCGAACCAGGGTTCGCATCGACACGCCGTTGCCCAAGGCGGTATCACGGAGCACCTTGAAGTTGGCGGCGCTCAAGCGCGTGGAACGTTTGAGTTCCTTCATCTCCTGTTCGGCCTTGTCGATGCGCTCCACGATGCTCCGCATCCGGGCGACGATCCGTTCAATGACCCGCTGGCTGAGGTTGAGCTGCCGCAGGAGCTCGGCCTGATGAACCCTCCGCTCCTGGATCTCGTGAGACAACCGCTCCGCCCGCTTGGCATTGTCTCGCTGCTCCGCCCGCTCGAACCGCTTGGTCAGGTCCTCGACCTTCTCCTGATCCTGCCGCAGGCCCTTGAGGGCCGGCGCAATCTCAGCAATCAGCTCTTTCTCTTTCGGCTCCGAGAGCTCGTCAAAATCGTTGAGGGCGACAAGATCGGCCACCCGAAGCCGACCCTGGAGCAGGCGCTCTCCCAAAAAGATCACCTCACGGACGGCGATCCCGGCCCGGCAGACCGCCTCGGTGACCTCGCGGCGTCCCTCTTCGATCCGCTTGGCAATCCCGATCTCCCCCTCCCTGGAGAGGAGTGGGGTCTTTCCCATCTCGCGGAGGTACATCCGAACCGGGTCATCGGTCCGACCCACCGGCGCGGGGCTGAGATCCACCTCCGCCTCGGCTCCCCCCGCTGAGGGATCTACCCCCTTCTTCGCCCCACCCCGCCCCGCCTCGGAGGGGACATCGATCACCTCGATGTCCATCTCGCCCAAGCGGCTGAGGATCCGATCAATCTGCTCGGCGGAGGTGATGTCTTCCGGGAGATAGTTGTTGATCTCCTCGTAGGTCAGATACCCCTTCTGCTTCCCCAGGGTGACGAGGACCTTGAGCTCTTCCACTCTCCCTTCGTTTGTCATGCCGCCACATCCCCCTTTGTTATCGTCACGGGCCCCCGAGAATTCGATACCCCGCTAACACCCCTTAATATAGTCCGTTTTTGAAATTCGGCCACTGCTGAGTGTCTGTTTCTGCTCCAACAGGGCCTTGACCCGAAGAAGGTCTCCCCCCTCCCGCGCCCTCCGCAACTGTTCCTGGATTTCCTGGAGTTTGAGCCGCACGAGACAGTCCTGCGCCATCCGTTGCGGATCGACAAATTCTTCTCCGCCATACACGAACAGCTCTGCGGCCACCTGGCGAACCGCCGCATCGGGATGGTGGGTGAGGGTCCGGGCCAGGCTCTCCTCCTCCCCCGCGTACTCTCGCAGCACCCCGTAGATCGACCGGAGGGGGGATGCCGAAAGTTCCTCGCCCCGGAGGGTTCCCCAGACGAGGGGCCGCACCTCCGGAAAGAGGAGGCAGATCTGGATTAAGGTCTTTTCCACCCGGGGGAGCACCATCGTCGGCGGGGCGCTCGGGGCCGGGGCCACCTCCGGGGAATCGAGGCGACGGAGCTCTGCCAAGACCGCTCCTTCGGATACCCCCAACCGCTCCGCCAGCTTCTGGACATATTTCGCTTGTCGCACCCCTTCGGGCATCCGGGTCAAGAGGCGCAAGACGTGCCGGGCGGCGGCCGCCTTTTCATCCACGCCCTTCAGTCCCGTCTGTTCCTCTGCCCGCGTGAGGAGAAAGTCGACCAGATCCTGAGCCCCCTCAACCCGCGCCAGGAGCGCATCCCTGCCGGACTCCCGGACGAAGCTATCGGGATCTTGTCCCGCCGGCAGGACCACCACGGCAACCCCCATCTCCCCGGCCACCAAGAGCTCCAGGCCGCGCCAGGCGGCCTGGAGCCCCGCGGGGTCGGGATCAAAGATGAGGACCGCCTTATCGGCGTACCGGCGCACAAGGGTCACCTGGTCGGGGGTCAAGGCCGTCCCCAGGGAGGCCACCGCGTGGGAGAACCCCGCACTGTGGAGCGCAATGACATCGAAGTACCCCTCCACCACCAGCGCCACCCTCGCCCCCCGGATTGCCCGGGACGCCAGATGAAGACCGTACAGGTGGACGCCCTTCTTGTAGATGGCGGTCTCGGGAGAGTTGATATACTTCGGCTGCTGGTCTCCCATGGCCCGGCCCCCGAATCCTACGATCTTTCCCGTGGAATCGGCAATGGGGATCATCAGACGATCCCGAAACCGGTCGTAGTATCCGCGACCCGCCTGTCTGGGAAGGGCCAGGCCTGCCGCCTCCACCTGACGCGGGGTGAATCCCCGCTTGGTGAGGTCGCGGAGCAGCCCCTCCCACTCGGCCACAGCGTACCCGAGCTGGAACCGTTCAACCAGCTCCGCGCCGACCCCCCGCTGCCTGAGAGTTTCTCGTGCGTCGTGGCCCCCGGGATCCTGCAGGCCCTTTCGGAAGAAGTCACAGGCCAGCCGCTGGAGCTCGAAGAGCTTCAGGAGGCCATCGCCCTGCCGGCTCCGCCCCCGCTCCGGAAGCGGGATCCCGGCTCGCTGGGCAAGATGCCGGACCGCGTCGGGGAACGTAAACCCCTCTCGCCGCATCAGGAAGCGAAAGACGTCCCCTCCCTCCCCGCACCCGAAGCAGTAAAAGATCTGGCGCTCCGGATTGACGGTGAAGGACGGGGTCTTTTCGGTGTGGAAGGGGCAGAGGGCTCGGTAATATTTTCCACTCTGCTTCAAGGGGACGTAGCCCTCGATCACCTCCACAATGTTCGAGGTGCGCAGCACCTGCTCAATGACTTCTTCGGGGATAAATCCCATCGAGCGCCTCAGACGGCCCTCCCGGTCGGCAGGGCATGTTCCCCATGTGACGGGAGCGGTCGCTCGCCCTTCGATTCATCCGTTTGCCGACGAACGAAAGCCCTCAGGACACGTGCTGCCTGAGCGCACGTGTTCATCAACCGTGGAGGAATACGTCACTCTCCGTGCGAATCGGAGCACTCGTCACCGCTCCCTCAAGGCCACGACGGTGGCGCCGCTCCCCCCTTGGTTGATCTCGGCGAGGTGAAATCCCTCCACCAGGGGGTGCGCGGTCAGGTACCTGTGTACCCCCTTTCGGAGCATCCCCGTCCCCTTCCCGTGAATCACCCGGACTTGGCGCAGGCCTCCTACAAAGGCGGCATCGAGATACTTCTCTAAACGCCGCGTGGACTCTTCCACCGTGCATCCGACCAGATTCACCTCCGGGGAGACGGACGGAGGCCCCTCGACGAAGAGCGGCACCTCGTCACGAGGCCCTTCGGGGGACGGGGCCGGCTTGAGCGTGGAGAGGGGGAGGTGAACCCTGCCGACGTTGAGCTGGACCTCGACGGTCCCGTGGGCAGAGGCCGCGCTCAGGACCCGCCCCTGCCGCTCCAGCCCAGCCACGGTCACCCATTGTCCGGGTCGAATCTCGCCACCCCCCTGAGGGCCGCCCGCCGGCGGCGCGTCGATCGCCTCGATCCTCGCCTTCAGGCGCTCGAGCCCCTGATAAAAGGTGCGGGTCTCCTCTCGCCGAGCCCCCTGCTCCCGCACCACTCGAATCAAATCCTCCCCCTGCTGCCGGAGCTGTGCGAGGAGCTCCATGGCTTCCCCCCGGGCGCGGCGCTTGAGATCCCGAACCCCCTCGCGAAGCCGCCCCACGAGCTCCTCCGCTTCGTTCCTGAGGGCCGAGGCCCGCTGGACCTCCTCTTGGAGCCGAGCCCGGAGATGCCCAACCTGCTGGCGGTCCCGTTCGAGGGCTTCGAGGAGCGCCTGGGTCCTCTGATGCCCCTCGGTGAGGACCTCGCGCGCCTGCACCAGGATCGCCCGCGGCAGGCCGAGGCGTCCCGCAATCTCCAACCCATAACTCTGGCCCGGCAGACCGAGCCGGACGTGGTAGGCCGGAGCCAGTCGTTCCACATCGAACTCGACACTGGCGTTTTCCACACCGGAGGTGCTGGCGGCAAAGCCCTTGACTGCCTCCAGATGCGTGGTGGCGATCACCGAGGCTCCGCGCTCGCGGAGGGCCTCCAGAATGGCGATGCCGAGGGCCGCTCCCTCCGAGGGATCCGTCCCGGCCCCAAGCTCGTCGAGGAGGACCAAGGTCTCGGGACCCGCCCCGGCCAGGATCCTGATAATCTGGCTCATATGGGAGGAGAAGGTGCTCAGGCTCTGTTCAATGCTCTGCTCATCGCCGATGTCGGCGAAGATGGCCCGGTAGCATGGGACTTGGCTGTCCGCCGAGGCCGGGATGGGCAGGCCCGACAGGGTCATCAGCGTGAGCAGGCCGGCGGTCTTGAGCGCCACCGTCTTCCCCCCCGTGTTCGGCCCCGTGATGACCAGCACGGTGAACGCTCCGCCGACTTCAAGGTCAATGGCGACCGGCGCCGGCCTTGCTCCGCCCTCGGCCTCCCCCATGCCTCCCCCGTCACGCATCCCCGGGGGACCGGGACCCAGCATGAGGAAGGGATGGCTGGCCTGACGCAGGATCAGGCGGCGGTCGCGAGTGACCCGTGGAATCTCTGCCCGCAGGCGGACGGCGAGATGCCCCCGTGCCATGCAATGGTCCAGATCGCCCAGAAGTTCCAGATCGGCCCGGATGGTTTCTGCGTCTTGCCCGACCTGTGCGGTCAGCGACTGGAGGACTTTGATTACCTCTTCTTCCTCCTGGCGCAGGAGCATCCGCAGTCGGTTGTTCATCTCTACCACCGGGCTCGGCTCGATGAAAAGGGTGAGCCCGCTCCCCGACTGATCCTGCACGATCCCCCGGATCTTTCCCTTCGCCGCCGATTTGATCGGGATCACGTATCGCTCATTCCGAAGCGTGACGATCGGCTCGGCCAGCGCTGTCTGGTAGGCTGGCGAGGCAAGATACCGCTCGAGCTTGGCGATGATCGCCCCGCGCAGGGTGCGGAGCTCACGGCGAACCTCGCGAAGTCCAGGGCTCGCCGCATCGGCCACCTCTCCCTCTGCCGTAATGGCCCTCTCGATCGCCGTGCACAGGGCCTCGGGGGGACGGAGGCCGCTTGCCCGCCGCCAGAGGCGGGCCGCCGCATCCTTGGATCGATGGAAAAAGGTCCGGACCCGGCGGGCCGCCATCAAGGTCTCATAGATCTGCCAGAGGGAGCGCGGGTCGAGGGAGGACCCCTCGATCCTGGAGCGGTCAAGATGGGGTCGAATATCGGCGACCCCGGCCCAGGGAGGCTCCTCGCCCTGTCCCAGAAGCCCCTTGGCCTCTCCCGCCTCGGCCAGGGCCTCCTGGACTTGCTCCAGGCCTTCCAGTGGGCCCACCGTCCCCGCGCGCGCCTTGCCGAGGGGCGTGTCCGCCGCCTCCTCGAGCAAACCGAGAATGCCCGCAAACTCGAGCCCTGACCGTGACCGGTCGTCGATCCGCTCGCCCACCCCAGCAAAAAATCGAGGGACTCCACGCTGAGTCCCTCGATCCCCCGTATGCCTCTCGCCCGGTCCTGGACGCGTCATCCTCCCCCCGAGAGTTCCTGCCTCACCAGGCGGCTGACCGCTTCTCCCTCAGCCCGCCCGGCCACTTGAGGCATCAAGGCAGCCATCACCTTTCCCATGTCCTTCACCGACCCGGCTCCTGTGGCGGTAATAGTCTCCCGCACCTTGGCCAGGAGTTCCTCGGGGGACATCGCCTGGGGCAGGAATCCGTCCAGAACCTGCAGTTCCGCCTCTTCCTTGAGGGCGAGGTCCTCCCGCCCTCCTCGACGGAACTGCTGGATGGCTTCCCGCCGCTGGTTGCATTCCCTGACGATGAGCTGGAGGATTTCGGGCTCGGTCAGCTGTCCCCGCCTCTCCACCTCACGGTTCCTGACGGCGGACAGCAGCAAACGGAGGGTCGAAGCCTCCACCTTTCGGCCGGCCTTCAGGGCCGCCTGGAGGTCCTGGTGGAGGCGTGCCGTGAAATCCATGCTACCCCTACATCGTTCGCATCTTCTTCAGCTTCTTTTTTCGGGCGGCGAGAGCCTTCTTCTTTCGGCGCACGCTAGGTTTTTCGTAATGCTGGCGCCTCCGCATCTCGGAAAGCACTCCAGCCTTCTCCACCTGCTTCTTAAAGCGCCTTAGAGCACTCTCGAAGCTCTCGTCCTCCCGGACGAGCACGGTCGTCACCCCTCACACCTCCCAACCATTTATATTTGTATTTCCAATAGGTTGAATTGACAAAAGAAATGGCGTGTAAAAACCCACTACGTTACATTAGACCATCCTGAGCCCTCTGTCAATGGGTCTTCCGCCCCTTTCCTCCCCTTTTATATTCCGCCTTCTTTTTCCCCACCCGCCCTTCAAGCTCCTCCCAGAGCTGGTCCAAGGGGATACCGCGTGCCCCGAGGAGAACCAGGGTGTGAAACCAGAGGTCCGCCACCTCATAGACGATCTCCCGCCGCCGCCCCCCCTTGACACTCAGGAGGACCTCGCAGGCCTCCTCGGCAATCTTCCTGAGAATCCGATCGTCCCCCTCTTGGAAGAGCGAGGCCACATACGACCCTGGGGGCCGCCTCTTCTTGCGCTCCAGAATGGTCCCGTAGACCGCATCGAGGATCCGGGATGAGGGCCCGTAGACCGCCCCCGGCCGAAAGACCTGCCCCGTGACTGGGGCAGAGGACCTGAGATTCCTCTTGACGCGCCGGAAGAAGCACGAGCGATACCCGAAATGACAGGCCGCCTCTTGCTGCTCCACCTGGAGGAGCAGGGCATCGCCGTCACAGTCGATGCGGATCTCTCCGACCCGCTGCACGTGTCCTGACTCTTCTCCCTTCTTCCACAGCCGACCCCGCGACCGGCTGTAATAGTGCGCAAGTCCGGTGTCCAGGGTTTTCCGGAGGGCTTCCCGGTTCATATAGGCCACCATTAACACGTGGCCTGTCTTGCCATCTTGGGCGATGGCGGGAATGAGACCCTTCTTGTCAAACTTCAAGCCACCCGGGAGCTTGGCCACAACGATCCCCCTTTTGGTTCACGGTTCACGGTTCAGAGCTAATGGTTCAGGATTCAGAGTGAAAAACCAAGAAACGGATCTTTTAGGCATTCCTTCCTACCATGAACCATGAACTATGAACTCTGAACATGGGCGGCAAAGCCGCCCTAGGGGCGCACGGCGATGCCGCACCCCCTCAGGTACGCCTTGGCTTCGGGCACGGAGATCTCCCGGAAATGAAAGATGGACGCGGCGAGAGCCGCATCGGCCTTGCCGACGGCAAAGGCCTCGTAGAGATGTTCCACCGTCCCGGCCCCCCCGGAGGCGATCACGGGAACCCGCACGCGCTCGGCGACCGCTCGCGTCAGGTCCAGATCGTACCCGTCCTTTGTCCCGTCGCGGTCCATGCTCGTCAGCAGGATCTCCCCCGACCCCAAGGCCACGCCCCGCTCTGCCCATCCCACCGCATCCAGACCGGTTGCCGTGCGACCACCGTGAATGTACACCTCCCATGCGAGTTCATGGTTCATGGGTGGTGGTTCATGGTCTGGTCTTTCTCTGAACCCTGAACCCTGAACCCTGAACCCTTTCCGTTTGGCGTCGATGGCGAGAACGATACACTGGCTTCCGAATCGCTCCGCCGCCTCTCGGAGGAGGTTGGGATTTTGCACCGCCGCCGTGTTGACCGAGACCTTATCCGCCCCAGCCAGGAGCAGCGCTCGGATGCCCTCCAGATCCCGGACCCCGCCCCCCACGGTGAGGGGGGTAAACGCCCGTTCTGCCGTCTTCTCGACGACCCCGATCAGGATCTTCCGACGTTCAGCCGATGCGGTAATGTCGAGGAAGACCAGCTCATCAGCCCCCTCGTGATCGTAGCGCTCCGCCACCTCCGCCGGATCCCCCGCGTCTCGCAGGTCCACGAACCGGGTTCCCTTGACCACCCGGCCATCCTTGACATCGAGGCAGGGAATAACGCGCTTCGCTAGCATCGATGAACCGTCCCCGCCGCCGCCACCGCTAGCGCCGCCGCGAGCTCGACTGCACCGCCGTACAGGGCCTGACCGAGGATGGCCCCGGCCACACCCCTGATGCTCCGGAGTCGCCGAATATCGTCCAGGGAGGCAATACCCCCCGAGGCGAGCAACGGGTGCCGGCTCCGCCTGCCCATCGCTTCCAGCCCAGCGAAATTGGGCCCTTCCAACGTCCCGTCCTTCTGGATGTCGGTGTACAGGATTGCAGCCAACTCCAGGGAGGCGACCCGTTCGGCCACCTCCTCCGCCGAATCGTCCAAGGTCTCGCGCCACCCCTTGACCGCGACCTTTCCCCCCTTGGCATCGAGGGCGAGGATGATCCGCCTCGGATAGGCCGTGCAGGCTGCCTCCAGAAAACCCGGGTTCAGGATCGCGGAGGTCCCGACAACCGCCAAGGCGACACCGGCATCAAAGACCGCGTCAACCGATTCCAGAGTCCGCAGACCACCGCCGGCTTGGACCGGAATGGCGACCGCCCGCGCTACCGCCCCAACCAGCGTTCGCTGCGTCGGGGTCCCGGCAAAGGCCCCATCCAGGTCAACCACGTGCAGGCGCCGCGCCCCCTGCGCCTCCCACGCCTTGGCGACCGCGACCGGATCGTCCGCATACACCCGCTCTCGCGCCGGATCCCCCTGGGTCAGGCGAACTGCTCTCCCATTCTTGATATCGACAGCGGGAATGATCAACAATCGAACAGCTCCTCCGCAATCAGCAGTCAGCACATTGTTAGCTGTCAGGAGTCAGCTCTCAGCTGTCAGCAAGAATCTGAAGCGACCGGACCGAGATTAAAGCTGACTGCCGATTGCTGACAGCTGACCGCTCTACGATGCGGCCAGCTTGCCAAAATTGGCGAGGATCTGCAGACCCAGGGCCTGGCTCTTCTCGGGATGAAACTGGGTGGCAAAGAGGTTATCCCGCCAGACCATGGAAGTGAAAGGGATCCCGTATTCGGTGAGGCCGGCGATGGCGCCCTCCTCCTCGGGTTCCACATAGTACGAGTGAACGAAGTAGAAGTACGAGCCGTCCGGGATCCCGTGCATGATCGGCACGTCTTTTTTCAGGTGCACCTGATTCCAGCCCATATGGGGAACCTTAAGGCGCGATGACCGATGGCCGATGGCCGATGACGGAACGGCATCGGGAAAGCGGCGGACCCGGCCCCGGAGGAGATCAAGGCCCTTATGGAGACCGAACTCCTCACTCTCCGAAAAGAGAAAATGGAGCCCGAGACAGATCCCGAGGAGCGGCTTTCCGGACCGGATGTCCCGGAGAAGCGGATCAATGAATCCCGCCCTCTCCAGCGTCGCGATCCCGTCGGCAAAGGCCCCCACCCCCGGGAGGACGATTCCGGCCGCGTCCCGGAGCAACCGAGACTCCTTGATCACGCGCGCAGGGACCCCAACCCTTTCGAATCCCTTCGCCACGCTCCGCAGATTGGCGATCCCGCTGTCGACAATGGCAATCATGTCGGTCCACGGTTCATAGTTCAGGGTTCAGATTTTACTCCAGGATTCAAGGATCCGTTCTTGGTTTTCTCTCTGGACCATGAACCATGAACCACGAACTCTGAACAAGGACCGCAAAGCGGTCCTACAGGGTGCCCTTGGTCGACGGGATGCCCTTCACGCGAGGATCCAGAGCGGTTGCCGCGTCGAGGGCCCGACCCGCCGCCTTGAAGACCGCCTCGGCCATATGGTGTGTGTTCTCGCCGTACGGAATCCCGATGTGGAGATTCGCCCGCAGGGCCGTGACGAAGGCCCGAAAAAACTCCTTGAGGAGTGTGGCATCGAACTCCCCGATCTTCCCTACGAGCCCGTCGGCCCCGTAGGCCAGGTAGGGGCGACCACTCAAGTCCACGGCGACCCACCCCAACGCGTCATCCATCGGCACCGTCGCCTGCGCGGTGCGCCGGATACGGGCCCGGTCCCCCAGTGCCCGGGCAAAGGCCTCTCCCAGGGCCAACCCCACATCCTCCATGGTATGGTGCGGATCGACCTCTAAATCTCCCTGCGCCCGTAGCGTGAGATCAAAGAGCCCGTGCTTCACGAGTTGCGCAAGCATATGATCAAAGAAGGGGAGACCAGTCTTGATCCGGTATCTCCCCTCCCCGTCAAGCGTAAGCTCGACGGCGACATCGGTCTCCGTGGTCCGGCGACGGACCGTCGCCTTGCGCAACATCCGTTTGGACTTTCCCTTCACGGTTCCTCCCCTACGGCTTCTGGCGAATCCGGACCGCCCGGGCATGGCCATCGAGCCCCTCGAGCAGGGCGAGCGTGACGGCAGGGGCCCCCAGCCGGTGCAGCCCCTCTGCAGTGAACTGGAGGAGGCTCGTCCGGCGCAGGAAATCCTCCACCGAGAGGGGAGAGGCAAACCGCGCCGTCCCCCCAGTGGGGAGGACATGGTTCGGGCCGGCCACGTAATCCCCGAGGGCTTCGGGGGAGAAGGCCCCCATGAAGACGGCTCCCGCATGCCGGATACGTTCCAGGTGGGACCACGGTTCCTGGCAGTGCAGTTCCACATGCTCGGGGGCGATGCTGTTCACCAGCGGGAAGGCGGCCTCGAGCGTCGGCACCACGAGGATGCCCCCGTTTTTCGCGAGGCTCGCCTCGGCAATCCGGCGTCGGGGAAGGTCGGCGAGCTGTCGGCGGAGCTCGGCCACCACCCCCTCCGCGACGCGCTCGCTGACCGTGATGCAGAGGGTCATGGCCATTTCATCATGCTCCGCCTGGGCGAGAAGGTCTGCGGCCACAAACGCCGGTTCAGCGGATTCGTCGGCGACCACAACCACCTCGGTCGGCCCCGCAATTGTATCGATCCCCACGACCCCGGCGACCAGGCGTTTGGCGGTCGCGACGTAGATGTTGCCCGGACCCACGATCTTGTCCACCCTCGGAACCGAGGCGGTCCCGTACGCTAACGCCGCGATCGCCTGCGCCCCTCCCACCTTGTAGATCTCTCCAATCCCCGCCAGGGAAGCGGCCACCAGGACCGCGGGATGCACCCGGAGGTCAGCCGTGACCGGGGTGCACATCACCTTCCGCTTCACCCCGGCCACCGCCGCGGGAATTCCGTTCATCAGGACGGTGGAGGGATAGACTGCCTTCCCCCCCGGGATGTAGAAGCCGACTTGATCCAGCGGGCGGCAGAGCTGGCCCAGGACTGCCCCCTCCTCGGTCAGGAACCAGGAGTGGGGGAGCTGCCGGCGGTGAAAGGCCTCGATCCGCGCTGCGGCCAGCTTCAACGCCTCGACCGCCTCGGGACGCAGCTCATCATAGGCGCGCTCCACCTCTTCCCGGGTGACCCGGAGCGTCGCGGGGGTGAGAGAGACCCCGTCGAAACGCTTGGCGTATTCCACCAGGGCCGCATCCCCTCTCTCGCGCACCTCGGTGAGGATGGGACGCACTGCTTCCTCCGCCTCCGCGGAAACCGTCGCCCGCTGCAGGGCGAGCGCCTGCAGGAAGGCGGCCCCTTCGTCCCCTTCGGCGTGGACGTATCGAATCATGCCGTCCCTCCCCGAACGACGGCACTCAGTTGATCAATCAGTCCACGGACCTGCCGGTATTTGGTCTTCAAGGCGGCCCGATTGACAATGAGCCGAGCCGTGGCCGGCGCAATCTCTGCCACCTCTTCCAATCCGTTCTCCTGCAACGTCCGTCCCGTGTCCACCACATCCACAATCCGTTCGCACAGTCCGACCAACGGTGCCAGCTCGATGGAGCCCGAGAGTCGAATGATCTCCACCTGCACCCCGTGCGCTGCGAAGTACCGTTCGGCCGATCTGGGATACTTGGTGGCCACCCGGACGGAGGAGAACGCCACGGGTCTCTCCCGAGGCTCAAGGTTCTTCGGCTGTGCAACCACCAAACGGCAGGCCCCAAATTTGAGGTCCAGGGGCTCGTAGACATCCCGCTCTTGCTCGAGGAGGATATCCTTTCCCACCACCCCCACATCCGTGGCACCGTACTCCACGTAAGTCGGAATATCGGCCGGCCGGAGAACCAAGAAGCGATACGCCCCGGTTCGGTCCTCGCACAGGAGGCGCCGGGACTCCGTGAGCCCCTCGAGCCCTCCGATCCCCACCGCCTCGAAGAGCGTGATGGTCCGCGGGAGGAGCCGACCCTTTGGGAGAGCAATGGCGATTTGCCCCCGCCGCATTCAGCCCTCCACCCGCCGAATCTCCCCACCCAGGGACTGCAGCTTCGCTTCCAGCCGCTCGTACCCTCGATCCAGGTGATAGACGCGATCGACCACGGTTTCTCCGCGGGCCTGCAATCCCGCCAACACCAAGGAGGCGCTGGCGCGGAGATCGGTCGCCATCACGGGAGCCCCCCGGAGGAATGGCACACCGCGGACCAGGGCCAGCCGACCGCTCACCGTAATATCCGCTCCCATCCGCACGAGCTCAGAGATGTGCATAAAGCGGTTCTCGAAGACGGTCTCGGTGATGGCGGACCTGCCGTCGGCGACCGTCATCAGCGCCATAATCTGCGCCTGCATATCGGTGGCGAAGCCGGGAAAGGGCGCGGTGGTGATATCCACCGGTCGAGACCGGGCAGCCATCCGTACCCGAAGTCCTCCCTCCTCCGCCGCTACCGACACCCCCGCCTCCTGGAGTTTTGTCGTCACCGCTTCGCAGTGGTGGGGAAAGCACCCCTGGATCAAGACATCGCCTTGGGTGATGGCCGCCGCCACCGCAAGGGTCCCCGCTTCAATCCGATCCGGAATCGTCCGGTGTAGGGCCCCTCCCAGGTCTGTGACCCCCTCGACGGTGATGGTGGACGTCCCCGCCCCCTCGATCTGGGCCCCCATCTTTTGGAGGAGACGGGCCAAGTCTTCTACCTCGGGTTCGCAGGCGGCATTTTCGAGGACCGTGGTCCCCTTGGCTAAGGCCGCCGCCATCATGAGATTGGCGGTGCCCGTGACCGTGACCGTTTCAAAGCAGAGGCGGGCACCATTGAGACAAGGCGCCTTGGCCACCACATATCCTTCCACGAGGTCGATCTCTGCTCCCATCCTGTGGAGCCCATCCAGATGCAGGTTGATAGGCCGGGGTCCAATGGCACACCCCCCCGGAAGCGAGACCCGGGCCTTTCCGAAACGGGCGAGCAGAGGACCCAGCACTAGGACCGACGCCCGCATGGTCCGCACAAGATCGTAGGGAACTTCGAACCGCCGGACCGCCCGCGAGCTGAGACTGATGGTCCCCGGAGCCACGGCACGTGACTCTACCCCCATGAAGCGGAGCAGCGTCTCGGTCGTGGCCACATCTCCGAGCGAGGGGATGTTGTCGAGGACAAGCTCCTCAGGGGTGAGGAGGACTGCGGCCATGGCGGGGAGGGCGGCGTTCTTCGCCCCGCTCACCTCTACGCTGCCGCGCAATGGCTTTCCCCCCCGGATCACCAACCGGTCCATCTTACGCTCCGTGTATGCCCCACGCGGTCCCGGTGTCGGCCGAGGCCCCCGAGGCGTTATGCCCCCTGCCGCCCGGACCCATACAACGGGCGACGATCACCCGCTGCCGACCGCTCAAATCCGGCACGCTCGCCACATCGGTAAAGGTCCCCTCATCCCGAAGCAGCCCCGCGAGCGATCCCCCCTGCCCGGGCGCCATCTCCAGGGCCAACCATCCGCCAGGCCGGAGCAAAGCCGAAGTCCCTCTGATGATCCGCCGGTGAAGGTCCAGGCCGTCCACGCCCCCATCCAAAGCCTCCACCGGCTCATAATGCACCTCGGGCGGCAAGGCCGCCAACTCGCCCCTGGTAACGTACGGGGGGTTGCTCACGATCACGTCGCATCGACCAGCGAGGCCCCGGGCGAAAAGCGGCTCCAACAGGTCTCCCTGAAGGAAGGTGATCACGCCGAGGAGCTTGTGCGCTCCGGCATTTTCCCGAGCTATCGCCAGGGCCCTCCTGGACATCTCTGTCGCATAGATTCGGGCACAGGGGTACGTCTTCGCGATCGCCACGGCGATCGCTCCGGAGCCACACCCGATATCGGCAGCCACGGGCGCCTGCCGGCCCGTGAGCCGCGTGAGGGCCGTCTCGACCAAGACCTCAGTCTCGGGCCTCGGGATCAGGACCGCAGGGGTCACCTGCAAGGGGAGGGACCAGAATTCCTTCGTCCCGGTAAGATAGGCCAGCGGCTCTCGGCGGTGCCGCCGCGCGATGAGGGTCCGATACCCGTCGAGCACCCGAGAGGGGAGTGGCCCGTCACCGACCGCATACAGGTGGAGACGGTCGCAGCCGAGCAGAGAAGCCAAAAGACACTCGGCATCCAGCCGAGGGCTCTCCACCCCGGCAGATGTCAGGAGGGCAGTCGCCCATGCCAGGACCTCGCCGACAGAGGGACCCTGCGGGGTGCGAACTCCTTCCGCCGTGATGAACACTCCCACCGCCCTTCTCCCCCCTCGGGATCATGATGCCGAGGAGGTCTTGAGTCGCTCCGCCTCGCCATGGGCCATGAGGGCTTGCGTCAACTCCGTGAGGTTGCCGTCCAGCACCTCTGGGAGATTGTAGAGCGTCAAACCGATGCGATGATCGGTCACCCGGCCCTGGGGAAAATTGTACGTCCGGATCCTCTCGCTCCGATCGCCCGTCCCGACCTGCTGTCGCCTCACGTCGGCGATTTCCCGTTCCTGCTCGGCCCGGGCCCGTTCCAGGAGGCGGGCTCGGAGGACCTTGAGGGCCTTAGCCTTGTTTTTATGCTGGGACCGTTCGTCCTGGCAGGAGACCACCAGCCCCGACGGGACGTGGGTGATCCGCACCGCCGAGTCGGTGACGTTCACGTGCTGTCCCCCGTGACCGCTCGCCCGAAACACGTCCACCTGGAGATCCTTCGGGTCAACATGCACGTCGACCTCCTCTGCCTCGGGCAGGACCGCGATCGTCACCGTCGAGGTGTGAATCCGACCGCTGGCTTCTGTGGCCGGCACCCGCTGAACCCGATGGACACCACTCTCGTGCCGGAGCCTGCCGAAGACCCCCTTCCCCTCAATGGCCAGGATGACTTCCTTCATCCCGCCGATCCCCGTGGGATGGGCCGAGAGCATCTCGACCTTGAAGCTTTCGGATTCCGCGTACCGGGTGTACATCCGCAGAAGATCGGCGGCGAACAGCGCGGCCTCACCCCCGCCCGCCCCTGCCCGGATTTCCATGATCACTCCCTTCTCGTCCGCCGGATCTCTCGGAACGAGCATCTCCTGCAGCTCTCGCTCCAAGACCTCTTGTCGATCCGTCAGCGCCTTGAGTTCCCCCTCGACGAACGTCCGCATCTCGGAGTCGGTCGCCTCCTCAAGGAGGGTCGCCGCCTCCTCGTGCTCTCGCAGCAGTCGCCGGTAGGCCCGGTATTTTTCCACGAGGGGACGGAGGTCGGCGTGGGCCTTGGCATGGCGTTGAAAGGTGTTGAGATCCTGCAGAACGGAAGGATCCGCCAGGGTCTGGCTCAAACTTTCGTACCGCTCCTCGATCTGCCGCAGCTTATCCAGCCAGGTCACCATGAGAAAATGTTCACGCCACACCGGTCACCAACCAGCCCATTACGCGCCCGATCGGTGACCCATCGATTATGATTCTGGAGCCGTCTTGCGGCGATACCTCCGCTGGAACCGCTCCACACGCCCCTCGCTGTCCACGAGCTTTTGCCGCCCGGTGAAGAAAGGATGACATTTGGAGCAGATCTCCACCCGGATCGTCGGGACAACCGACCGAGTCTGGATGGTCTCGCCACAGGCACAGGTGATGACACAGTCTACGTATTCAGGATGGATGCCCTTTTTCATCGCTGTCTCTCCCGTCTTGGACGCATGGGACCGCACCCCCTCCTGCCGTCTCGAATTGTAACACGCCTGACCCCCAGGGCAACAAAAAAGCAGCCTTGCGGCTGCTTTCCCGCCTGAAGTTGCACACCCACCTAGCCCGGATTATTCACAGAGAAGTGAATACTCTGCCCTCCGGGCCGTTCGACATGCTCACGGCCCCTCTGGTTGGAACCAGGGCCGAGGTTCCGAGTTCGTCGAGGGCCATTGGACAGGCTCATGGCCCCGAGCCCCGTCGAGGGGCTTCGATGCCGCCCCGCGTTTGCGGGGCCTCGCTCAGGGCTAGGACCGTTCCACCTTGATACGCCGAATTTAAGCCGCCTGCCTTGTTAAAAGGCTCGTGATCGAATGCAGCGAAGACGTTGGCGCAAATCGTTGGAACGGTACTCGCCTTGCGTCCCGCCCCAGCGGCGGGACGCATTATTCACGAAGACACTCCGTTCGTGAATAATGCGGGCTAGGTATTCATGGAGCGCAGAAAATCTGCGTTGGACTTGGTCTCGGACAGCTTCCCTTGCAGGAGCTCCATCGCCTCGACCACTCCCATCGTTGCCAGGACCTTCCGGAGCACCCACATCCGGTTGATCTCCTCTTGAGTCAAGAGCAGCTCCTCCTTCCGGGTCCCGGACCGGAAGATGTCGATGGCGGGGAACATGCGCTTGTCCACCAGGCGCCGGTCCAGGTGCAGCTCCATGTTCCCGGTGCCCTTGAACTCCTCAAAGATGACATCGTCCATTCGACTCCCCGTATCGATCAGGGCCGTCGCAATAATGGTCAGGGATCCCCCCTCTTCGGTGTTCCGGGCAGCCCCAAAAAAGCGCTTGGGGCGCTGCAGGGCGTTGGCATCGATCCCGCCCGACAGGACCTTCCCGCTCGGCGGACAGACCGCATTATACGCCCGGGCCAGTCGGGTGATCGAATCGAGCAGGATGACCACGTCCCGTCGATGCTCCACGAGGCGCCTCGCCTTTTCCAAGACCATTTCCGCCACCTGGACGTGCCGACTGGCCGGTTCGTCGAACGTCGAGCTGATGACCTCTGCCTTCACCGATCGCTGAAAGTCTGTCACCTCCTCCGGACGCTCATCGATCAGGAGGACGATGAGAAAGACCTCAGGGTGATTCTTGGTGATGCTGTTTGCAATCTTTTGCAGGAGGATCGTCTTCCCGGTCCGGGGCTGCGCCACGATCAATCCCCGCTGCCCCTTCCCGATCGGCGTGATCAAATCCATGACCCGCATATTGATCTCATCCCCGGTCGTCTCGAGCTGGATCCGCTCGTCCGGAAAGAGAGGGGTCAGGTTATCGAAGAGGGTTTTATCCTTGATCGCTTCGGGGTTCTCAAAGTTGACTGCCTCTACCTTGAGGAGGGCGAAGTATCGTTCCCCTTCCTTGGGGGGTCGGACCTGTCCCGACACCGTATCGCCGGTCCGCAGATCGAAGCGCCGGATCTGAGACGGGGAGACGTAGATATCATCCGGTCCCGGAAGGTAGTTGTAATTCGGCGCCCGCAGGAAGCCGAACCCGTCCGGGAGGACTTCCAGGACCCCTTCGGCAAAGATGAGCCCGTTTTTCTCCGCCTGGGCCTCCAGAATCTTGAAGATGAGGTCCTGCTTCCGAAGAGCGCTCGCGCCCACCAAGCCGACCGAGCGGGCAATGGTGGTCAGCTCGGCAATTGTCTTTTCCGTCAAGGCAGCCAGATTCATCAGGCCCTCGCGGGGAACGTCCTTGACCGCGTCCCGGACGATCGTCTTCGTCTCTTTCATTTCTTTCTGCTCTTTCGCCGCCTCTTTGGCGACATCAGTCGTTTGACGTTGGGACGACATGGTGCTTTCCCTTCCCCCCTTCTCCTTTTGGTCGCCCGACCCGTAGTCCGCCGGTCTTTTCATCGTCTCACGCTACCGTCCACACCGCCCCTGGCGACGACAGTTCGATGCAGCAACACGCGCGATCGCCCGAGATACAGTGTGTCCGGCGGAATGTTTTGCTCCGTTGACGTGCAGTATCCGATACCAGGGGATCTCCCGAGGCTGATCAGATGATCAGAGTAGCTGGGGTACGGTGGTGGAATACGCTTGAGCGTGTTGAGGAGATACCACAAACAGGACTGTCTACCCATAATACTAAGAACCCCTCCAGGCCTTGTCAAGTTTTTTTTGAGCCCGTCCGGAGCATCGCCTCGTACACCTCCTCCACCCGGTGCTCCGTGACCCAAAACTCCCCTCCATTTTCAATCACGAAATCGGCCCGGCGCGCCTTCTCCCCCACGGACATTTGGCTCCGAATGCGGATCAAGGCCTCGTCCCGCGTCAGCCCCCGGTCTGCCATGAGGCGAGCCACCTGGACCTCCTCTGCGGCGGTGACAACCACGACCCAATCGAAGCGGTGCGCCGCCTCAGCCTCGATGAGGAGGGGGAGCTCGACGACGCAGAGGGGTACGCGTTGTCTCCGAAATTCAGCGAGGCGCTCTTCCACCGCCTTGACCAGGGGAGGATGGACGATGGTCTCGAGGCGTCGCCGCAACGTCTCATCACGAAAGACGATTTCTCCGAGCGATTTCCGGTCAATGCTGCCGTCGCGGTGCAGGATGGGAGTTCCAAAGGTCTCGACGATGGCCTCATACACCGCCGTTCCTGGCATTTGCAATTCTCGGACCATTTCGTCAGCATCCAGGACTGCAGCCCCCCGCTCCGCGAACATCCGCGCGACGGTACTCTTCCCCGTAGCGATCCCCCCCGTCAGCCCCACGCAGACCATACGATCAGAACATCCCCTGCCTCGCACCCTCAAGGCTCGCAAGCAGACGTGTAAACCCTAATCCACGGAAGAGCGCCCGAAGCCGCTCCCAATTGGGCCGCGACGGGTGCCACAGCCCGGCAGGAATGGACACGGGAAGGTCGGTCCGGATGGTGACGAGGGCACGGTTCATCCGGATCCGCTCGGCATGGCTCCTCAGGGCGTCGCGGAGCTTTGGCCGCTTGACACGATCGAGGGACCCGAGGAGATGCTCCACCGTCCCAAATTCTTGGATCAGAGCGCTAGCCGTCTTCTCCCCCACGCCCGGCACTCCCGGGATGTTATCGACGGCGTCCCCCGTGAGACTCATCAGGTCCGCCATGGCCTGCGGCGGCACCCCATATCGACCCTCAACCTCTCCGATCCGATAGGTCTTGTCACGCATGGGATCGTACACCTGGACGGCAGGACCCACCAGCTGCAACAGATCCTTATCGCCCGAGACAATGGTTACCTGGACCCCATCGGCAGCCGCGCGGGTTGCGACCGTCCCGATAATGTCATCCGCCTCGGTCCCCTCCTCCATCAGGGCCGGAACGTTGAGCGCCTCCACCACCTGATAGATATAAGGGACCTGGGATGCCAGCGCATCGGGCATGGGCGGACGCTGTGCCTTATACGCCTCGAACTCCCGGTGGCGCTCCGTTTCCCCTCCGGCATCGAACACTACTGCCACATGGTCCGGCGCGCGTTCCCGTAGGACCTTCAGCAACATGGTGGTAAAGCCATAGATCGCACCAGTCGGGAGCCCCTGGACAGTGCTCAGGGGGGGAAGGGCATGGAAGGCTCGATAGATATAGGACGTCCCGTCAATGAGGTACAGCTGCATGGCCTGTACGGGTCGGGGACGCGGGTGCACGGGGAGTACGCCCGCGTCGGATGATGGGAGCAGTATCAGATTTGCCTCCCAAAGTCAACGCGTTCGCCAGGGAGCCGATCACGGGATACGCATCACCGCTCAGCGAAGGTCACCCCAGCGGTGCTGGAGAATTGCCATGGCGGCCACGGCTGCGGTTTCCGCCCGCAGGGTCCTGGGTCCCAGGGAGGCTGGAACAAAACCGGCCTTACCCAGCAGGGCCACCTCGTCCGTCTCGAGTCCCCCCTCCGGACCGACCAGGATCGTGACCTCATTCGCGGGGGGGACGCGATCGAGCAGCGCAGCGAACGTCCCCACCTCCTCTCCTTCCCAAAGGACAACCGCCGTCCCCCGGCGCGACCCGCTCACGCACGTCTCAAGGGGGCGCGGCCCGGTGAGCCTTGGGACACGCAGACGACCCGATTGCTCTGCCGCCTCGATGGCAATCCGGCTCCAGCGACCCACCTTTCCTCCACCCTCAGCCACCGTCCGCCTGGTCGAGACGAGGACGACCTCGGCCACCCCCATCTCTGTCACTTTCTGGATGAGATAATCCATCTTGGCCCCCTTCAACACCCCCTGGAGGAGCACCACCCGAAGGGGGGACTCGCTCTGCGGTCTGCGCTCCGCCACGACCCGACCGACGACTTGTCGGGAAGGGGTCGCCAGGATCTCAACCTCCCACTCCCGCCCGCTGCCGTTAAAGGTCAGGAGCCGACTGCCCGCCCCCCTCCGGAGCACGCGGGTGATCTGCCGCCCCTGGGCGGGGCTGAATCGCACTTCGCTCCCGAGCCGGTGCTCCCCGGTCACGTAAAAACGATCCATCACGAACCGTCCAACGTCCGACGTCCGTCGTCGAGGTACAACATCACCGTTCCGGAGGTTTTGATTTCAGACGTCATGGGAAACGCACCGCGGGGAGCTCTTGCCCGTACGCCAGTGCGGAGAGAGCAAGAATGGGTCCTGCAACAAGAAGGAGAACACCCCCTGGAGACGATAATTCGTCGACCGATTTATCCCCCGAAGAGCTCCCGGACCTTTTCGAAGAAGCCCGTGCTCAGGGGAGTTCCCTCTCCGTTCTCCAGGCGATGAAGCTCCTCCAGGAGCTCCCGCTGTTTGTGGGTGAGGCGGGTGGGAATCTCAACCAAAACCTTGACCCGGAGATCCCCGCGACCGTAGCCTCGGAGACTGGGGAGGCCATGGCCCCCGAAACGAAACTCCGTCCCCGGCTGGGTCCCGGGCGGAATGTGAATTGGGATCATTCCGCCGAGGGTGGGAACCTGGGCCTCACCGCCCAGGGCAGCTTGCGTGAAGCCGATAGGAAGTTCACACGTCAAGTCATCCCCCTCCCGGCGGAAAATCGGATGCTCCAACACCTGGACCACCACGTAGAGATCACCGGGGGGCCCTCCTCTGATCCCTGCCTCCCCCTCGCCACTGATGCGCAGCCGGGTCCCGGTCTCCACGCCCGGGGGAACCTTCACCGTCACCGTCCGTTCTCTTCTGAGGCGTCCTTCCCCGTCACACGTCCGGCAGGGGGAACCAATGATCCTCCCCTCCCCCCTACAGCGATGACAGGTCTGGTTCACCGTGAGGAAGCCTCGCGAGAACCCGATCTGACCTCTCCCGCGGCAGGCTGGGCAGGTTTCGAGTCGTGTCCCCGGCTTCGCCCCGGTGCCGCCGCAGCTCTCACACGCCTCCAGTCGCGGAACGCCGATTTCTTTCTTCGCGCCCTTGGCAACTTCTTCTAACGTGACGGAAAGGGCATAGCGGAGGTCTGCCCCCCGGTGGGCAGCGGTCCGCCCGCCAAACCCTCCAAAAAACCCCTCGAGAATGTCTTCGAAAAGCCCCCCGAAGCCCATGCCGAAGTCGGCATAGCCCTCAGCCGTCCGTGGGCCACCGACGGTGCCATACCGGTCGTATTCCAGCCGCCGCTCCGGGCTCGACAGGACCTCGTAGGCTTCGTTGATCTCTTTGAACTGGTCCGCCGCCGCGGGGTCGTCGGGATTCTTATCGGGATGGAATTTCAGGGCCAGGCGGCGATAGGCCTTCTTGACCTCCTCAGGGGGGGCATTCCGCGAGACCCCGAGAATCTGGTAGTAGTCCTTACTCACCGCCTCTCCCCTCTGACCGACCTTCTGCCTCCACCGACGCGGCAACATCGGTGGAGACCTTGACCAGGGCGGGGCGGAGCACCTTCTGGTTCAGGAGGTACCCCCGGAGGACCTCCTCCACGACGGTGTTCTCGGGGTGATCGGTCGCTCGCACCTGCTCGACGGCGTGATGGACGGTTGGATCGAACGGCCGTCCGACGGTCTCGATGGCTTTCACCCCTTCCTTCTCCAGCACCCCCTTGAAGAGGCGGAGGGTGATTTCCACTCCCTCGATCAGCGTCTCATTCGCCTGAGACGATGCGGCCGAGGAACGCGCCGCGGCGAGGGCCCGCTCGAGATTATCCAGCACCGGCAGAAACTCGAGCAGGAGTCCCTCGTGCGCGGTTCGGATCAGTTCGGCGCGCTCCCGCATCACCCGTTTGCGGTAATTGTCAAAGTCAGCCGCGAGGCGGAGATATCGATCCTGGAGCTCCTGGAGCTCGTGGGCCTGCGCCGTCATCCCCTGCGACAGATTCTCTCCACCGGCCGCCTCATCAGGTGGTCCCGCCCCTTCAGCGACCGGAGCCGCCTGTCGCTCCTCGCCCGATTCCAACTCCTCTTGCGACCGCTCCTCAGACATCCTCAGTGCCCCTAAAGGCAAAAGGCGAGAGGAAAGCCTCCCGCCATCGCGATCCCAGCTTTCGCTACGAAGCGACTTCCGTCAAGGCCCGGCTGACCAGGTTGGCGGTGAAGTCCACGAGTGAGACGATTTTCCCGTACTCCATCCGAGTCGGGCCGATCACCCCGAGCGTGCCCAGCAGGTGCTCCCCGCACCAATAGGGCGCCGTCACCAGGCTCACGCGTTGCAATTCCCGGACAACGTTTTCCGACCCAATCAGGATGGTCAGCTCCTCTTGGGCCAAGCACTGGTCGAGGATCTTCACCAGCTTCGATGTCTCTTCGAAGGCCAGAAAGATGGCTCGCATCTTCTCGACATCGGCAAACTCTGGCTGATGCATGATGTTGGCCGTCCCGCCGATGTAGACCTCCCCCTCCATGTCTCCCGCAAAGCTTTCCCGGCCCAGCTTGAGGGCCCGGTGGAGGAGTTCGTCATACCTCGCCTTCTCCTCGGCCATCTTCTTCACCAGAAGCTGTCGCACCTGGGACAGGGACATCCCCTCAACCAGCGAATTGAGCAGCCGGGCGATCTTGTTTAAGTCCTCCTGGAGAATCACCTCGTCCAGGATAACCACCCTGTGCTGGACCTGCCCCGACGTGGTGATCAGGATGACGAGGACCCGCTCCGCCGACAAGTGGACGAACTCGATCCGCTTCACCGCCAACTGGTCCACCCGCGGCGCGAGGACGACGCCGACCGCGCGCGAAAGGGCCGAGAGGAGCCGCGTGGCTTCCCGCATTAGGTCCTCCATCTCCCCCCGGACGGGACGAAATTGCCTCTCGATCATGGTCGCTTCCGCCCGGGTGAGCGGGCGTCGATCCATCAGGCTGTCCACGTAACACCGGTATCCCAAATCGGTCGGGACCCTGCCGGCGGAGGGATGGGGCTGGGAGAGATAGCCGAGCTCCGCGAGGTCGGCCATGACATTCCGAATCGTGGCCGCGCTCAGTCGAAACCCGTACTTTCGGGCAACGCTCCGGGACCCGACGGGCTCCGCACTCGAAATATAATCCTGGATGATCGCCCGCAAGACCTCTCGCTGCCGTTCGGTCAACTCGGCTGACGTCCCGTGCATCAATACACCCTGCATTAGCCCCGATCCGAAATTTTCCCCGCGGCTCTGGAGTCGCCCATACGCCTCGATTCCGAGCAGCTCCTCGTGGACCACTTCAGGGGCGTGCGCATGGGACGCTCTCATCCCCTGATGGAAAGAATATATGGCCGGTCCCGAGGTCCTGATTCTCGATCTTCTTTCGAATCGGGGTTAGCACTCTCACCCCAAGAGTGCTAATCCCTCGTCACTTTGAAGATAAAGACCGGCTCCTGCCTTGTCAAGGGGAAAAGGGGTGAGTCTGGGTTTTGGGGGTTGGGGGGAGGGAGATATCAATGGATAACCTTGCCAATGCGATTCCAGCGCAGCCGACTTTCGGTCGAGTCCCAGGACCAGTAAATGATGAATGCCTCTCCCTCGACCTTGTGGACGTCCAGAAAACCCCAAAACCGGCTGTCTTGGCTGTGGTCTCGGTTGTCTCCGAGCACGAAGAGTTTGTCCTTTGGAACCGTGATCGGTCCATAAGAGTTCCCCGGCAACCGGAAGCGCGCAGGCATCTCGGGCGTATTGTATATGGGGTAGGACTCCTCCAGCGGCTTGCCGTTGATGTAGACCTGATGGTTCCGAACTTCGACGACCTCTCCTGGAAGGCCGATGACGCGCTTGATGAAGTCGCGGCTCTCATCATACGGAAATTTGAAGACGATAATATCCCCGCGCTTCGGAGTCCGGGGGCCGAGGACCCACGTATCCAGGACGGGGACGCGGATCCCATAAATGAACTTGCTGACGAGGATGTGGTCCCCCACCAGCAGGGTGGGGATCATGGAGCCGGAGGGGATCTTGAAGGCCTGGACCACGAACGTCCGGATAAACAAGGCCAGGAGGAGCGCAACGACCAGTGCCTCTCCCCACTCCCGGGCAGCTGATTTCTGCCGCTCGCGAACCCCCACCCCTGCCGATTCGTCCCCCCGCACGGGAGTCTCTCGCTCCTGGCCACGATGCATCGTTTCCCCACGTGGATGTCCGGCCACCCGCGTCCGGATTACGCCTCCCTGGAACGCCGCACCCGCCGATTCCCGGCCTCTTCCCCTCGAACACGCAAGACGGCCATGAAGGCTTCCTGGGGGATCTCCACCCGTCCCAGTTGTTTCATCCGCTTCTTCCCCTCCTTTTGTCGCTCCAACAGCTTGCGTTTTCGGGTGACGTCACCCCCGTAGCATCGGGCCGTCACCTGTTTGCGGAGGGGCTTGATGTTCTCCCGGGCAATCACCTTGCCTCCAATCGCAGCCTGCAGCACCACCTCAAAGAGCTGTCGCGGAATGAGGTCCCGGAGTCTTCCGACCAGTTGTCGTCCCCGATGATAGGCCTGCGCCTGCTCGACGATGGCAGAGAGCGCATCGACTGGCACCCCATTGACCAAGATATCCAGCTTGACCAGATCCCCTTCCCGGTAATCGATCAGCTCGTAATCCAAGGAGGCGTAGCCTCGGCTCAGCGATTTGAGTCGATCATAGAAATCGAGGACGACCTCGGCCAAGGGGAGATCATAGGTGATTACGACGCGGCGGTCCAGGAGATACTCCAGGCCGACCTGAATTCCCCGCTTCTCCTGGCAGAGGGCCAGGACGGGGCCAACGTACTCCACCGGAGTCATGATGGTAGCCCGGATATATGGTTCTTCGACACCGAGCACCCGCTCGCGAGACGGCAGCCGGGAGGGATTGTCTACCCCCACCACCGTCCCGTCAGTGAGATGAACCCGGAAAACGACAGTCGGAGCAGTGGTGAGTAGCTCCAAGTCGAATTCTCGCTCTAATCGCTCCTGGACAATCTCCAGATGCAGCAACCCCAGGAAGCCACACCGGAAGCCAAAACCCAAGGCCGCCGAGCTTTCCGGCTCAAAGGTAAAGGCCGAGTCGTTGAGCTGCAACTTCTCTAAGGCCTCCTTCAAGCGAAGATAGTCTCCCCCCTCCACCGGATAGAGCCCGGCGAAGACCATGGGCCGGATGTACCGGAAGCCCGGGAGCGGGGCCGCGGTCGGCCGGTCTGCCTCAGTGATGGTATCCCCGACCCGGACCTGGCGCACATCCTTCATCCCGGCCATGAGATACCCCACCTCTCCCGCCCGCAGCATCGGGACCGACCGCATCTCCGGGGCGAAGACCCCCACCTGACTCACCTCAAAGGTCACGCCGCCCGCCATGAGGCGAATCCGGAGCCCCGGTCGGACAAGCCCATCCATGACACGAATGGTGACGACGACGCCCCGGAAGGGATCAAACCAGGAATCAAAAACCAATGCCCTGAGGGGTGCCTGAGGATTCCCCTGCGGCGGGGCGATCCGCGCCACGATCGCCTCGAGGATCTCCGGTGTCCCGATTCCCTCCTTGGCGCTACACCGGATCACGCCGGAGACGTCAATGAGGTGGGTGTCCTCCAGTTGCTCTGTGACACGGGCCACGTCGGCGATGGGGAGGTCGATCTTGTTGACCACCGGAATGATGGTGAGCCGATGTGCAAGGGCGAGCTGAAGGTTGGCCAGCGTCTGTGCCTGAATCCCCTGAGAGGCATCCACGACCAAGAGGACCCCCTCACAGGCGCTCAACGCGCGCGAGACTTCATAGCTAAAGTCGACATGCCCCGGCGTGTCAATCAGGTTGAGGACGGTCTCCGTGCCCGCCTGCGACTCGTACCGGAGACGGACCGCCTTGGCCTTGATAGTGATCCCGCGCTCTCGCTCCAGGTCCATCTGGTCCAGGACCTGCTCCCGCATCTTTGGCGCCGCCACGGTCCCCGTGTACTCCAATAGCCGATCGGCCACGGTGGACTTTCCGTGGTCGATGTGGGCGATGATGGAAAAATTCCGGATGTCTGTGGGCTCATAACTCATCGAGTGTCCAACGTCCAAAGTCCAAGGTTGGAGGCCCGTCGGCCTCGTTCACGGTTGAGGGTTCAGAGATCAAGATACTCGCTTTGCCATGAACTATGAACCATGAACCGGGTAGCGGTCAGCAGTCCGCCCGGAAAACTAAAGCTCATGGCTGATAGCGGACCGCCGATAGCTGACAGCCGTTCTCATCGATCGTCGGTCATCGGTCGTCGGGTGGCGGTCCACCGATCAGGGAGGAAGGGGACCTGATCCTTTTGACCCCTCTCCGTTTTCTCCCACGCGCTCCCGGAGCATATCCACGGCCGTGGCATATACCTCGGCCGGGCGCAGATCCTGAAGGCAGACCTGTCCCTCCGGGTTTCGGCAGACCTTAGAGAAGCAGGGACTGCAGGAAGGACAGGTAGAGAGGATGCGATGGCCCGTCCCATAAGGCCCCGTCCGTCTGGGATCGGTCGGCCCCATCAGGGCGATCACCCGGCGCCCGAGCGCCGCGGCGAGGTGCATGGGGCCGGTATCGTTGGCGATGATAAGATCGGCCCGCTGGAGGATCCCTCCGAGCTCCGCCAGGGACGTCCTCCCCCTGAGATCCACCACCCCCTCCAGGCTGCCCAAGGGATCCGTCGCGGGTGGCAACTCCCCTCCCACCAACAGCACCTGGACCCCGCCCCGACGCAGCCGATCCGCCACCTCGGCAAACGAGGCCATTGGCCACAGCTTCGTCGGCCACCGCGCGCTGGGGATCAAGACCACCACCGGACGCCCCCCATCTCCCGCGAGCGACGAGGCGGGGAACGCGAGCGGGAAGGCCGGATCCCCGTCCTCCACCTCGAGCGCCCGGACCACGTCAAGATACCGATCGACCGCGTGACGATCCAGCTCGCTCGAGCCAACCTGCCGCTGGTAGAAGAGCCACGAAAGCTCCCGGGCGTACGACGGCCCGAGGCAGACCCGCCCCCGTGCCAGGCGGCTGATGAGCGCACTCTTGAACAGACCGGTCAAGTCAATGACGAGATCAAACTCCCGCTGGCGCAGTTCCCGGACCATCGCCCAGAGACCCCTAACAGGGCGCTGTCGGTCGAAGGGGATCACCTCGTCCACATCCGCCGCATACCGGAGCAACGGGGCGTAGACCGCATTCACGACCCAAGTGATGCTGGCGGGGAGGCCCACCTTGAGGTGATGGATTGTGGGGAGCGCGTGAATGAGGTCTCCCAAAGAGCTCAGCTTAACGATCAGGACCCGCTTGGTTGACATCTCGACCTCACTCGTCACCACTCGCGCTCGGCAATGAAATCCACCAACATTTCGAGAGACCGCCGCGCAGCACTATCGGGGAAGGGGACTAGCTGTTCCCGCGCCTTACCCAGGTACTTCCTGGCCTCTTCCACCGCCGCCCGCACGCCGCCCCCCTCTGTCACATATCGACGAATCGTCTCCGCCTCGGCTTCCCCCAACTGTCCGTCACAGAGAAGGCGACGAATTTCGTCTCGCTCCGGGCTCCCCGCCTGCTGGAGGAGGTGTATCAGGGGATAGGTCACCTTGCCCTCCAACAGATCGTTTCCGACGGGCTTCCCCAGGATCTCTTCGCTTGCCGTGAAGTCCAGCGCATCATCGACCAGCTGAAAGCCGATCCCCAGGCTGAGCCCAAAGTCCGTTAACGCGTCTACGCGCGTTTCGTCCACGCCCGCGATGAGCGCCCCACTCCGGCACGCAGCAGAGAAGAGGGCCGCCGTCTTACAGGTGATGAGGGTGAGGTAGTCCTGGTATAGGATATCGGGATTTCGGTGCCACCTGAGCTCCAGGATTTCCCCCTCGGTCATGGCCACCGTGGCGTCCGCAAACGCCTTGAGGATGCGAAAGTCCCCATCACTCACCAGCCGCTGGATCGAGTGCGAGTACAGAAAGTCGCCGGCCAGGACCGAAATGTGCGGCCCCCATCGCGCATTGGCTGATGGTTGCCCTCTGCGCTTTTGGGCATTATCGATAATGTCGTCATGGATGAGGGTGGCCACGTGCATGAACTCCGCCACCACGGCTAGATCCACACCCCGTTTTCCCCCGTCGTACCCACACACCCGGGCCGCGAGGAGGAGCAGGGCGGGGCGCACCCGCTTTCCGCCGCTCCCGAGAACATAAGTTGTCACCTCTGAGATCAGATCGGCCCGGCTCGAGATCTTCTCCTGAATCCGCCGCTCAACTTCCGCCAGCTCTTCGGCCACCGGGGCGAAAACGAGTCCATGCAACACGGAGGGCGCTCCTCTCGCGGGGGCCTACCTCGCGGCCTCACGACCACGCTGCCCGTTGGCGAACGTCGTCCACCATAGCACAGCGAATCATCGGGTTCAACACCCATCACACGATGACCGCTGACCGATGACCGGCGACCGAAAAAGCCTTGGGGAGCCCTAAAGTCATCGGGTAGCTATCATGGGTCATCGAAGAACAGTCGTCGGTCGCCGGTCATCGGTCGTCGGGTGGGCAGGTGTTGCTGGAGTTTCCGCGCGAGATATACGAAACAGGCGGCGCAGATCAGGCCCACGAGAACTCCCCCTCCCACATCGGCGGGATAGTGAACCCCCACATAGACCCTGGAGTATCCAACCGTCGCCGCAATCAAAAAAAGGGGGAGGGCCACCCGTCGGTAGAAGTAGGAAAAAAAGAGTGCCTGGGCGGTGATGTTCGTGGCATGGCTCGAGGGAAACGAGAACGAGTGACCACTACAGCCCACGAGAATCCGTACACCCTCCAGCGCCTGACAGGGACGAGGGCGCTGAATCCAAAGCTTTAGCAGCTCGCTCATCGTATTTGAGACCAGGAGGAGCAACAACGCCAATACCACCAGGAGCCGACCCTTCCAGCCGCCCCAGACGACCAGAGCAATTCCCACCAGGGTGAGGGGAACGAGGAAGGGAGTGGGATCGGTGACCACCGGCATCAGGAGATCAAGGACGCCATTGCTGAGGTCCCGGTTGATCACCCAGAACAGGAGGAGGTCAAGGTGAGACATCACGCGTCCCGCGTTGCGGGGAGCAAAGCCACCGCTTCGAGAGACCGACTCCTGTCGCAGGCGGACAGCAGGACCGCTGTGTCGTCACGATCCCTCGTTCGCGGACACGCCCGGCCCCTCCAGCGGGGTGTGGAACACCTGGCGGATTGCGTACACGGGTTTGCCTTGCGACTCGTGATAGATCCGGACCAACAGCTCCCCTAAAAGCCCCAGGATGATAAGCTGGACCCCCAAGATCACGAGCAGCACACTGAGCAGGAGCAGGGGACGGTTGCCGATTTCCTGCCCCCCAAGGAGCTTGAGCAGGCTGAGGTAGACGCCCAGGAGGCCCCCCGCCATGCCCGACAGAAGCCCCAGCAGGCCAAAGATCTGAATCGGTTTGGTGGAGTAACTGAGGAGAAACTTGACGGTGAGGAGGTCGAGGAGAACCCGCAGGATCCGACCGAGGCCGTATTTCGACCGGCCGATGCGCCTGGGGTGATGTCGGACCTTCACCTCGGTGACAGACACCCCCATCCAACTGGCCACGGCCGGGATGAATCGGTGCATCTCCCCATAGAGATGTAGGCTTCGCACCACTTCCCGCCGATAGGCCTTGAGGGTACACCCGTAATCATGCAGCTTCACCCCCGTCACTACAGAGATGACCCAGTTGGCGATCCTCGAGGGGAGGTGCCGGGTAAAGAACGGATCCTTCCGATTTACCCGCCATCCGCTGACCAGATCGTACTCCTTGGCAAGCTCGAGCAGCGTGGGGATATCCGCCGGGTCGTTCTGCAGGTCCCCGTCCATGGTCACGATCACCTCCCCCCGGGCATGGTCAAAGCCGGCGCTCATGGCCGCCGTCTGGCCGAAGTTTCGGCGCAGGGCCACGATCACCCACCGCGGGTCCTGCGCCTGAATCTGCCGGGCAACGTTGAGCGTCCCATCGGTGCTCCCGTCATCCACGATGACGACCTCATAGGTGAGCCCGAGGGGATTCAACGCCTCACCGATCGCACTCCAGAGAGGGCGCAGATTCCCCTCCTCGTTGAGCACCGGGATCACGAGGGAAAGGGGAATGGTTTGAGGCGGTTCACGATTCATGGTTCAGGATTCAGGGTTCATGGTCCAGGGTGCTGAAATCATGATTGACTGCTGACGATTCACGCCTTACGGCCTCACGATCTTTCTCGGCAGACCACACCTCGAGCGCCAGCGCCACTCCCACGGCCATGGCAATGCCGAGCAGGATCCCCCCAAACACATCAGTCAGCCAGTGATTGTCTGTATACACCCGGCTGACACCTACACCCAGCACGATCAGCACCCCACCGACTGCGCTGCTGGCACGCGCCACGGGCCGACGCACGAGCCCGCCCCGGTGCGCAAAGTACAAGAGCCCGCTTACCGTCACCAGCGCGGCCAGGGTGTGCCCGCTCGGGAACCCGAACCGGGGGTCCCCCGGGCGCAGCCTTCCCACTACGACCTTGGAGAGTTGCCCCAGTGCCCCCCCACCCCCCAGCGCGAAGAGAAAAAAGAGGAGAAACTCTTTCCCCATCTCACGGAAGACAAAGAGACCGAGGAGGAGGAGCACCACGGTGAGAATCCGCCAGTCCCCGAAGATCGCCCACTCTCTGATCATCCACCCCAGCGCCACGTCCTGACTCCCCTGAAAGAAATCGCGGACCACGCGATCCATGGGTAGGGGACCCCTGGAGCTGACGAGCATCGCGAGGGAGAGGTAAGCCGCGAGGTGCAGTATCACCACTGCACCCCAGAGGGAGTACCGGACCGTCCATTGCTTCACCGTAGCACCGCTCCCTTTCGGAGATGACAGCGCCGTATGCTACCACACCCCACTCCCGTGTCCAGCCCTTTGTTTGGTTCCTGGTTCACGACTCGGGAAGGCACCTGGGCGGGCGTGTCATCCGTTTCCAGTTCACACGAGAGGGAGGCGACCCGTGTGAGGACGGAGGCCCCCCGAGGCCTGGGAAGCTCGGTCGGCCGGGCAGAAATACTACCCGCGGACAAACAGTCTGGGAACCCACACGAGAGAGACCATTGGCTAACCCCCCAAAACTAAAAGCCCCGGATGATCCCGGGGCCTTCGTATTCCTCTTCGAACATCGTACGGTCACGCAGACTTAAAGACCTTTCAGGGACGCTCGCCAAAGGACGCCATGAGCCGATGAAGCTGCTTGACCGACACGTCCCGATTGCTCTCCGCGCCACTCCCCTCGAGGAGACGGGCGATCTTTTCAGCCAGAACCATGCGCTCGGCATGACTCGGATGGCCATCCGGCTCTGCATCCCCGCGCCCGGGAGAAAGCTCCACGGCCATCCGTTCAAACACGCGAGCGCCGACCCTGATATTATAGCCAGCGCGGTGAGCATACAACAGCCCCCGGATGTCGGCCACTCGCTCTTCCCCCCTCTGGGTCCCCCCCAGGAGGCCATGATCGCCGGACGTCGGCAGATGGCCCATCTCGTGGCCCAGGACTACTGCCAGTTCATCATCACTTCTTACGAATCGAAGCATCCCCAGGCACACATGGATTGTTGCGTCGCCTACGGAGGCGTTGACCGCATCACACGCCGCAACCTCGACGGTCAGCCGCGGCGGATTCGCCATCCCGAGACGCAGGCGCGTCAGTACCCGCTCGAGCCGCATCTGCTGGCTCCACCTGAACCGTGCGGCCTTCCGCTCTAGTTGCGCGGCCTGGGCCCGCTCTTCCTGCTTCGAGACCAATGGGCTGAGGCGTCCTTGGTGAAGGCTGGCCGTACAGGCAGTCCCCAGCACCAGGAGACTGGCCGTCAGAAGCCTGAACCACCGGCTCGCCATGGTTTGCCCTCGCGTCATCGGACCGTATCCTTCCTGCCCATTGGGGTCGTCCCGTGAAACATCGCCTGCCCCAGCCGGCCTCACGAATCTCCGCGCCGTTCGGATCGTCTCGGATCATCATCCCCCGGCAAGGTCCTTCCTGAGAGGACATGCTGGTGATGCCGCTTCTGTGGCGGAGGTCCCAGCCTATGTCCGATCCATCACTGCCAGCGCAATTCCCCTGCAATTTCGTGCACGTTTTGTGCCAACGCCCGAACCCCCAACACGCCCAAATGTCGGCAGTCAGCAACTATGAATTCGCAGCCAACGGTCAGCAGCTGAGCTCGTGGCGCGTCGCGCATGGCACACAGCGAATGGTTCAGGGTTCAGGGTTGAGACACCTAAGTACTCGCATCGCCACGAACCATGAACAGACCAGCGGTCGTCGGCCATAGACCAGCCGTCAGCAGTCGGCCGTCAACAGTCCGCCCGGAAATCCTAACGCTCATAGCTGGTAGCGGACCTCCGATAGCTGACAGCCGTTCTCATCGGTCGTCGGTCGTCGGACCCAGACGCTTGGCCCTCAACCCTGCGCGGACTCCGGCTGATGCCTGGCTGCTGGCAGCCGACCACTTACTGACGGTTGCGAGCTGCATGCTGACTGCTGACAGAAGGGTGGGATCGCGGCGAGATCCTGGCGGGATCAGGCCCGGAATGAGTTCCCTGATGTCAAGCGTCTTCCTGGATCACGATGCAAACAGGGGACATACGTGCACGATGCAGGCGGGGATTCCTCGCCGCTCGGTTGCCGCTTGGCCAGGCGTACAAGGTCAAGCTCGCCCGGGGCCATCGAGCGAGGATTCACCGGGCAGATTTCAGTCCTGAAAAGACACAGGAGCCGCACCTCCCGTGCGACTCCTGTGCCGTATGCGCCCCCCCTTGGAACCCAGTCCCGACCCTCTTCGAGAGCGCGGACGGTTATTCGAGGTCGTCAATTGTATAACGGATCGGGACCCCCCACCATCCCTCTTGTCTCGCCTCGTCCATTTCTCCCCGGGACAGGCGAGGTTTTTCGCCACCGCGCAAGGAGTACTGCATATGGCTGGCCGACGCAAAGTGCGGGCCGCCCGGAGGAATCCCGTACGATTTTGAACACGCGCTGACGCCCCCAGCCAAGGCCAGTACCACGATTACCAGTCCTATTTTCTTTTGCATGATACACCTCCCTCTTGGACGTCCCTCCGAAAATCTCCCCACGATAAAACCGGATCCCACAGCCCCTCCTCAGCTTAGTCCCTAGGATACACGCGACACGCTCACAACGCAAGAGGTCGGGGAGGTCGGGGGTCAGGCATGCTATTTGCTATTTGGAGGTCGGGGGTCAGGCATGCTATTTGCTATTTGTGGCTTAATCGACCGACCAATTCCTCAATGGTAGCGGCAAGATCGCCTCCTTTTTCCGCTCGTTGCGCGATTCGGGTGGCCCCCCGACTGATCACGGTCGGGTCTACGCAAAGCATTCTCGCCAACTCTGCACCCTGCACGAGGGTATACTCGCGAACGATATAGCTGAGGATATCCCGCACCTCTACGACTTGCCGCGTTTTTACGGGCTGCTTGAGAGCGGTAATATCAACGTGAAAACTGCGGCTCACCCTCCGCACAACTTCCTCGAGAGAAGCACCCACCTTCTTGCGTCGCTGGAGGGTTGGCTCTCCCGCCTGCATCTTCACCCGGCTGACAAACTCTTCATCGCCTAGATAGCATTGGTCAACAACCTGATAATACCTTGCCTGCTGCCCTTCACGCATACCCTGAGTGATGTATCCCTCGTAGGCTGCAACTGCTCGCGGCAGTTTGTGACTGAACTGCGCAAGGACGATGTCTCGCGGAATGCTCACATCATGGGCCACTCCTAGGTAGGCGCAATGACTACTCCATCGGTATTTCGCCGGATTCTTGACTAGCCCGGCCCGCACGGGGTTTAGATGAAGGTAACGCACCAAAGCCAAGAGGTAAGCGTCTTTGTCGCACAAGATTGCTTTGTATCGTCCCTGGAAGAGATGGCCGATCTTGTGATGTCGCCGATTGAAGTATTGAGTGTACGTTGTTCCCAACCACTGCATGATCCGAGAGAGAACCACGTCTCCCGTCTCTAAGAGCAGGTGAACGTGATTGGGCATGAGAACATACGCATAGAGCGTAAAGGCGAAGCGCTGCCGGGCTTCATGCAGTCGCCCGAGGTATCCATGGCGATCCGTATCGTCGAAAAAGATCGCCTCCCGTCGATTCCCACGGATCAGGACATGATAAAAGGCTCCTGGAAATTGTACGCGTGGCTTCCGGGCCATTGATCTCCCTCCGAGAAGCGAACTGAGGTTATCAGCAAGAATTCAAAATAGCAAACAGCAAGCCTGACCCTCGCCTTCTCCTCGCCTTCTTCGATTGGGAACTTTTCATCAGATGAGAACGTTGGCCTTACAGAAGGGAGGGGAGAGGCATGAAGCGCACAGTGGCACTACTCGTGATCCTCGCGGCCCTGGCGGGGCCGGCGCTCGCGTGGGCGGGTGAAGAAGTGTGGTCCGATGCAGACAGCGCCAACACCCAGGCATCCCACTACTTCCGCTCGCCGGAGACCAGTACCACCCAGAGCGAGGAGTCCGTGGAAGTCTCAGATCCGAACACCATCGTCGAGCCCGAGCAGGACGACGGCGATAGCGCGTAACGAAAGACCGCCGACATCCAAAAGGGGATCCGGAAGTTTCCGGGTCCCCTTTTTATTTCGACTGGTGCATAGGAGAGTAGACCGGCCTTCTCACCTCCAACACCCATCACTTCATGCCACCGTCGCCAGGGCCGTCCTGCGGGTCCGGATTCCACCAGTAGCGGGCCCGGATGATAAAATCTTGCTCCTGTCCCGTGACGGACATGGTGATGCGGAAGATTCCCTGATCCCCCACATCGAGGTAGTCCGGGCTCGGGAC
>JBHIAH010000014.1:0-45975 GCA_046758505.1 Methylomirabilales bacterium (SeqCode)
GCGCGAGGATCTCGGAGAGCGTCCGAAGAAGGGCCTGGGCATCTTCACATAGACCGTGAACACAAAGAAGGTGGATCGCCCGGAAGGTTTTTACCGCTTTCGCGTAGAGACCTAAAACGACTGCGACGAATCCTATTTCCTTTTCCTTCAGTCGAACTTCGCTCTTGCCAGCCATCGCCAGTGCAAAGGCGAGAAGGTGGTTACCGATTACCAGTCTTACCTCATACTCTGTTCCGGACAAGGCAGATTCCTCTCCCGGAAGCATGACAGCTCCTTTCACGGCAGAGTCAAGCAGAAACCAGTATCATGGCCCCCGAATGGTCTCCAAGATTTTTCGGTAACGGAGTTCTTTGCCCCTGACAACCGGGGGCCTCATGGGAGTTAGATGTTTAATCGTCGGCTGCCTCAAGCCGCTGAATAACCTCCACGATGAGCGTATCGGCCTCATTTGCTAGGCTCGCCCCCGCGGCAATCTCCCTGCTCAGTGTCGACAGAACTTCAGTTACTCTTCGTCTTGCGCGATTAAATGGCGCCGTAAGCCGCGGCAGGCCTCCGACATTATCCCGCATGCCCTGAATGGACTGACCAGACTCCACCATTACCCGCCGCAGCTCCCGTACCTGGGCTAGATTGGAGTGCATTGGTTCGAGTATGCTCACGCCAAAGTCCGAAGCGATTCGGGAAATCATTTGTATTGCCCAAAACCCCCGTGTGCTGGCCTCCTGGTAACCTTGAAGCTGACCTTCAAGGCGGGATGCGAATGCATTCATGCTTTCGGCAAGCGAGTTGACTATGCGTCTGGCCCCACGGGTTTCTTCTGGATTGCGCTGGATATCCAGAGCCTGGATTTCGCTGGTTGCGGATTCGACCCTCTCGCCCAAATCGGTGATGTCGGTTGCAAAACCAGTTGCGAGTTCCGAAAGAGTGGAGAATGCCTCATTGGCTTGATCAACAAGGTCAAAAAGGCCTAGCTCGTCATCATCCGCACCTGTGCGTTGTGGGGCCCGGTCCCGCGACTCACGAACGGGGGCCGGATGGACGCGGAGCGCTAGTCTCGTAAGGGCCATTCGAATGTTTTGTTCGAACGCTTCCGTCGTACGGAACTCGCGAACCAAGTCTTGCTGACGCAGAGATTCGCGGAAGCGGCGAACATGAAGAAGTTGCTGGGGGTCCACATCATACGGAAGGTCCGCCGTCTTAAAGTAGAAGAGGATATGCACGCTCTGATCGCGCGATTGTCGGTCTCTAGCCCGCTCGAATTCTTCTGCGGTTCCTGAGGCAGCGCGGGGAGTCGGGGTCCCGAACCGACCCCAAAGGATTCCAACGAAAATATCGTAGTCATCACCAATCTGACGATTCACGGCGTCCTGGGTGTCCGTGCCAGTCTCTGGGATGGTGTGAGTCTCCCACCGGAGCAACTCCAGATGTGCGGCGTTTGCTGGAGCGAGAGTTGCGTTCAGCTCTTGTACGACCTGATGAACACAGTCTCGCTCGGCACCGACATCTGAAGGTGAGCCCACAAAAACTCTGAGGAGTCTACGTCCGTTCATCATCCCATTGGAGGGAAATTGGGTCGGAGTCGAATTTCATTACTGCCCTTGTTCGACACCCGGACCGCCTCCAGCTTGAACTTCCGGGTGGAACCACTCTATACTAAGGATTTATTTCGCATCGAGGTTGCGGCTTGTCCGCACCAGCTACGTGTTAGGCGCGTAATCACGGCTTGCCCTTACTTTGGCGCGCCTTTCTTAGCTCATCAGTCTTCGCCGGAGCGACATAAATCGAATACAGAAACTGCCACGTGACCTCGCGTGCGTCACGAGCTTCTTGACGCGTGACTTTGTCGAGACCGTCATCCTGTACATGTGCGCCGTAGTTTCCGAACTGTCGGATCTCGTGCGCGCTGTTCTTAAGATCCTTGGTGATGAAGCCCTCCGCATGAAGGACGTCAATCAACGTATGAAGTGTGAGCGTACTGCCCTTAGCGTCTTTTGCCTTAGGTCCAAGCTTGTCGCAAGCAACCGCCTCAAGAACACGCCGACACATCACAACTACTGCCTTGATGAAAAATGGGGACAGATTTATTTTCTTGACTGCCTCTGGTTGCCAGGATAGCGTTTTCTTGGAGATCATGTCATCGGTTTGCCGCCGTCGGGAGTCTCGCGATGCCGAGGGGTCCCCGCCCAGTTGTTCCAAGCATCCCCCATCACGTGATCCATCGGGGTAATAACCGGCAGACCATCTTCTTCCAGGGGAAAGACTACGAGCGGTTCCTAATGATCCTCACGAAGGCGAAGCACCTGCATCCGTGTCGGCTGTACGCCTACGTGTTGATGCCGAACCACGTTCATCTCCTCCTCGAACCGGTCACCCGAGATGGGCTAGGGAAATTCATGAAGGTGCTTGCCGGGCGATATACTCGGTACATTAACAGGGAATATCGGCGGACTGGAACCCTCTGGGAAGGCCGCTTTAAGAGCAGCCCGATACAGGCGGACGCATATCTGCTCGCATGTTGCCGCTACATCGAACTGAACCCTGTCCGTCCCAGCTTAGTCGAGGCGCCGGAGGATTATCCGTGGAGCAGTTACCGGGTACGAGCCTTTGGAGACGAATCGCGTCTCGTAGACCTCGATCCATTGTACGAGGGGCTCGGGAGTACGGCTCTGCGCCGCCAACAACGTTATAGGGAGTGGATGATGCGCACCGGCTTGGAGACCGAGCAGCAGACGTTCCGCCAAGGGGTGCAGAGGGGGACCGTGGTCGGCTCAGACACTTTCGGGGCGAAAGTTGCTGGGATCATTGGCCAGCCGGTGACCCGCCGCAACCGAGGCCGCCCGCGCAAGGACGCTAGAAAATAAATCTGTCCCCATTTTCAGTCGTCAATAATTGAACTTATCCCCTTTTCCTCTCTAACGACCTGCCAATCAGCGGCTCGCCTGCGCGACGTGATGGTCGGCCGGAGACGACACGGTGACCCGAAAAGCCACGGGACCGTTGATGAGGCTCGCGCAGGCGGGCCGCTGCATCGGCGGGTTAGGCCGCGCCATCGTCGAAGAGGACGTCCTCTACGACCGCTTGGGCTCAGGTGAGCGCCACGCGGTCACCTGTTCGCATCGTTCCCGGCGCTTCGACCACGGCGTACACGCCCGCGCAGGGGAACTGACCGGCATCGCCGACTTGAACCCTGTTGTGCCGAGTGAGCGTTCGGAGGACGTCGGTGTCCTTGGGTAGCTCGTCTTGAGCGAGCGTCGTCATCACGCATCGCGGATCGGGCAGGGCCACGTTGAGTCGTACCGCGTCACCGATCGCGAGCTCGTGGCCGATCCAGTCGTTCTCGACGAATCCAGCTTCTTTGGTGCCGACGATCACGTTCATCCGGAACCGGCGCTGGTCAAAGCGGCTCTGGGGTTGAAGCTCGCTCAGCTGCTCGAGGGTGGACGTGGTCAGGACGGACACCGGGAACAGATCGAAGAACGAACCGACGGGCACCGGGGAAGCAAGACCGGCTTCGGCGAAGAAGGCCGAGCCAAGCTTCTGTTCGACGACCGTGTCTCGGTGGCCTGCTGGGTCTAGATCCTCAACGTCGGGGTGGTACATGTCGATGGTGAAGTCATCCGGCGCGGCCCGCCCCAGCGTGACGTCTCGTCGGAAGCACGTTGACAGCACGCGGTCGACCGTACTGGAGTCGCTCGTCACCGACGTGCCGTCCGGCAACGAAATCCGCACTGGTGGCACCTCGCGGCCTAGTCGTGGCGGCTCGACGAAAGCTGCCTGACAGCCGAACAGGTCAGGAAAAAGCCTCACGCTCTTCGCGCTCACCACCTTGCCTGTCTCCGCATCGATGAGCGCATAGGCACGGTCACCCACGAGACCTCGCGCAGTAAACTCCGCCTGCTCGAGCCGCTCGCCCCTCATGGACTTGACCGGGAACCTCCACAGCCCGGCCACAGAGCCGACTACTCCGCTCGTCGCCATTTGTTCCTCCTTAGCAGCTCATTTGGTATTCGTTCTTCGTCACGGCGCGCTGGGACCAAAAATGGGGACAGGAGGCTGTCCGATAAAAAGGTTTAGAACGGCTGTTGGCACTCATTCATGGACGTAAAGGGTCCGAGTTGTACCTTGGTTCTCCACATCGATTCCGTCGGAGCTTTCACAAAAGAGGAAAGGGGGCTCTTCGCTACTCTTTTAGACCGGGGCGAAACGTTTCTCTTGAAGATGAGACGGCCTTGTGAGATAGGAAGCCAACTTTCTCAGATTGTGGCCAATGCACAGGAGCAGAAATTCCCCAAGAGCCCCTGCCTGACCCCGGCAGTGGAACTGGCGAAACCCCAAGTTGGATCTAAAGTGCCCAAAGACCGGTTCCACCAAGGCACATGAAAATGGGGGTCAGAGTCCATTTTCTGTGCAGTAGCACGTTCCACACCCCCCGTACCCCCTGCACCTTCTGTACTTCCTGTACCCTGCCGCACGCTCTGCAGCGGACCTAGGACCAGATCCCAGGGATTTTCGTGTGGCAGGCCGGGCAGGTCCCGTCCCGGGTCACGCGGTTTTCGGCCACGTGAAAGCCGAAGCGGGCGATAAGGGGATCCTTGCAGGTCGGGCAGTAGGTGTTTTCGTACTTCCACACCCGACCGGGGAGGTTGCCGGCGTAGACGTAGCGGAGCCCGGCCGCCTCGCCGATCCGAGCGGCCTTGAGCAGCGTCAGAGGAGGAGTATTGTCCGGGTCGGTCATCTTGTAGTCCTTGTGAAACGCCGTCACGTGCCACGGGATGTCAGGAGAAATTGAGACCAAAAACTCGGCAGCCCTCTGCATTTCGTCTTCCGAATCGTTCCACCCGGGAACGATCAGGGTCACGACCTCCATCCAGAACCCCATCGCATGGACCATCCGGATGGTGTCGAGAACGTGGTCTAGGACCCCCCCCAGATACCGATAGTTTTTCTGCGACATCGACTTGAGATCGATTTTGTACCCGTCGCACCACGGCCGGAGATACGTGAGCACCTGCTCGGTGGCATTCCCGTTACTGATAAAGCAGGTCTTGAGCCCCGCCGCCCTGGCCTCCTGAAAGATCGCCACCGCCCACTCGGCGGTGATCAGCGGCTCATTGTACGAGCTGCCCACAACCTGTGCCCCGGAGCGGAGGGCAAGGCCGACGAGCGCCTTCGGGGTGATCGGGTCGGGCCGTGCCCCCGCCGCCGGGTCCCGGAGGGCTTGCGAGGTGAGCCAGTTTTGGCAATACGGGCAGTGATAGTCACAACCGAGCATCCCGAAGGTCAGCGTATTCGATCCAGGCAAGAAGTGATAGAAGGGCTTCTTCTCGGTCGGATCGCACTGCAGGGCTGCAACGTAGCCCCACGGCACGGAAAGTGTTCCTTCCCTGTTGAACCGGACCTTGCAAATGCCTCGACGGCCCTCCCGGATAAGGCACCGGTGGCCGCAGGCGTAACAGCGGAGCGCATCATCCGGCAGCCGGTCGTAAAGCTCCGACGCCCCCTCCCGTGTCTGCCGGTCCAGCACGTCGGCCAAAGGGAGCACCTTGAGACCGTCGGATTTCAGAACCATACCGCCACCCCAAGCATCTTCCCAAGATGAGTGTACCCGGGGGCCGGCGAGACTTCAAGCCCTCCCGCCAGCCGGATGACCCCCGGGCTCCTGAGCGAGCTGGAAGCCCACCTGCGCCAAGATCTCTTGAAAGTCGCCGGGGAGCGGCGCGGTGTTCTCGACCCGCGCCCCGGTCCGGGGATGGGCGAACGCGAGCCTCCAGGCGTGCAGAAGTTGGTGCGTCACCTTCCAGCGCGATTTGCGTTCTCGACGCCCCCCGTACAGCTTATCCCCGATCACCGGATGGCCTATCGCCGCCAGGTGGACCCGGATCTGGTGCGTGCGGCCAGTGGTCGGCCTCACCTCCACCAGACTGCACGCCGGAATCGACCGGAGCACGCGAAAGGTCGTCTCCGTCTCTCGTCCCTTTCGGGTCCGCACCCCCATCCGCTTCCGCTCGCGCTCCTGCCGCCCGATCGGCAGGGTGATCCTCCCCCGGGCCGCCGTGACCGCCCCATGGACCAGGGCCAGGTACGTCTTCTCCACCCGTCGGGCCTGAAACTGCCGACAGAGGGCGTGGTAGGCCATCTCCGTCTTGGCGACGACCAGGCATCCCGAAGTGTCTTTGTCGAGCCGGTGCACGATGCCGGGTCGCTCCCCCCCTCCGACCGCCGCCAACGCGGGGTAGCGGGAGAGGAGGGCATTGACGAGCGTTCCCCCGCGACGCCCCGCGCCGGGATGGACCACCAGGCCAGGAGGTTTATTCACCACCAGGAGGTCTTGGTCTTCATGCAAGAGATCAAGCGGGATGGACTCGGGCTCGATCCGGCGGGACTCCGGCGGGGGCACGTGCACAATGACCCGGTCCCGCGCCCGGACCCGATAGCTGGCCTTCCGGGCGTGGTCGCCGATCCGAACCCGTGCCTCACGAATCAGGCGTTGGACCACCGCCCGGGAGAGGCGGCTCGATTGAACCAAAAACCGGTCCAGACGCCACCCCGCCTCCCCGGGGGGGACCTCATACGTCCGGATCTCCACCACAGCTCACCCGCGCCCCCGGTCCGTCAGAATCTCCACAAACATCAGGGCGACCCCCACCGTGATGGCGGAGTCTGCGAGATTGAAGGCGGGCCAGTGATACGTCCCATAGTAGAAGTCCAAAAAATCCACCACCATACCGAGACGGAGACGATCGATCAGGTTGCCGACGGCCCCGCCGAGGATGCAGGCGAGGGCCAGAGAGGGGAGGAGCCGCATGTGTCGGTGCTGCGACCGGTAATAGAGAATGAAGAGAACCGCCAGGACGGAAATTGCGGTAAAAAAGGGATTCCGAACCGCGGCGGGAGCACCCGCGAGGAAGCCAAAGGCGGCCCCGGGATTCAACACATACGTAAGATTGAAAAACGACGGGATAACGGGGATGATTTGCCCCAGGAGCAGCATCCCCTGCACGAAAAACTTCGAGAGCTGATCCAGAACGACAATGGTGAGGGCAATCGAATAGAAAGACGTCGTTTTCATAGTTTAGAGTTGAGAGTTGAGGGTTGAGGGTGCAGAGCAGGTCCCTGAGAACCGATTATCGATTGCCGCGAGAATCCGGACTTCGACCGTCACCATGAACGCTGAACCATACACTATGAACCCGCTTCAAGGACGGCGACACAACGGTCACAGAGCGTGGGATGTTCCGGGGAGTGGCCCACACTTTCCCGGTATACCCAGCACCGTTCACACTTCTGCCCCGGTGCCCGGTGAACCACGACAGAAAGGTCGGGGCCCTCCTCGCGCGCCGGTGTGAGCTCGACCCCGGATACGATGCAAATCGTCGACAGATCCTGCGCGGTGCTTTGGAGGAAAGGCATCAGCGCCGAACCGGCCAGCACCTGCACCGTGGCTTCCAAGGAATTCCCGATCACTTTGCTCTTTCTCGCTTCCTCCAGGACGCGGAGTACCTCGTCCCGCACCCGCAGCAGCCGCTCCCACCGCTCGGCCAGCGCCTCGTCCAGGTAGCCCTCGTCCACCCGGGGAAACTCGGCGAGATGCACACTCTCCTCCTCATCCCCGCGCCGCGGGATGTAGCCCCAGATCTCCTCAGCGGTGAAGGAGAGGACAGGGGCCATAAGCCGGGTAAGCGTTTGCAGGATGAGAAACATGGCGGTTTGGGCTGCCCTTCGCTCGGGGGATGCGGCCCCCGCGGTGTAGACCCGGTCCTTCAGGACGTCGAGGTAAAAGGCCGAGAGATCCACGGTACAGAAGTTGTGCAGCGCGTGAAACAGGACGTGAAATTCGTACCGCTCGTACGCCCGAAGCAACCGCTCCGTCAGCTTTTGGAGCCGGTGCAGAATAAATCGATCGATCTCCAGGAGCGCCTCCCGCGGGACGAGATGTTTCCGCGGATCAAAGTCGTAGAGGTTACCGAGGAGATACCGGCACGTGTTCCGGATCCGGCGATAGCCCTCGACGAGCCGGGTCAGAATCTCGGGGGAGAGGCGGACATCATCCCGGTAATCTTCCGCCGCCACCCACAAGCGCAGGATCTCGGCCCCGTAGGTGGACATGACCTCCTGTGGGGCAATGACGTTCCCCAACGACTTGGACATCTTGCGGCCTTCCCCATCCACGACGAAGCCGTGGGTCAGGACTTCCTTGTACGGAGCCCGCCCCTTTGTCCCGACCGCGGTCAGGAGGGAGCTGTGGAACCACCCCCGATGCTGATCGCTTCCCTCGAGGTACATCTCCGCCGGCCAGTGCTGGTCCGGTCGCGTTTCGAGCACGGCCGCCTGACTCGCTCCCGAGTCGAACCAGACATCAAGGATGTCGTCCTCCTTGGTAAATTGCGTCCCCCCGCAGTGGGGGCACCGGGTGCCGGCGGGGAGGAGGTCTTCGGCGCTCTTCAGGAACCAGACGTCGGCCCCCTCGCGTTCCATGTAATCCGCCATCCGTTCCATGAGGCTTTGCTCGGCGAGGAGGCCGTGACACGCCCGGCAGTAAAAGGCGGCAATGGGCACCCCCCAGGCGCGCTGCCGCGAAATACACCAATCGGGCCGGGTCAGGATCATGTTCGAGATCCGCTCTTCTCCCCACGGGGGAATCCACTTCACCTTCCGGATCTCCTCCAACCCTCGCTGGCGCAGATTGTTCCGCTCCATGGAGATAAACCACTGCTCGGTGGCGCGAAAGATGGTCGGATTCTTACACCGCCAACAGTGGGGGTAGGAGTGATCGACGACGCCTTCCACCAAGAGATTTCCGCGGCGGCGGAGCTCTTCAACAATTCGGGCGTTGGCCTCCCAGACATTCATCCCGGCGAAGATCGGGACGTCCGGCAGGAACCGCCCTTCGTCGTCGACCGGGTTGTAGACCGGGAGACCATACTTGACCCCGGTATCGTAGTCTTCCGCCCCGTGCCCCGGCGCGGTATGCACCACGCCCGTGCCCTGATTGATCGTGACGTACTCGCCGAGCACGGCCATCGAGTCCTTTTCCAGGAAGGGGTGGTGAAAAAAGATGTCACCCCGCGGACCTGGACCAGGTGGTTGTGCCAGTCGCCCTCCGGGAAACCGGGCAAGAACTGTGAATTGCTTCATCCCAATCGCCTCGGCAAAGTTGTTCAAGAGCGCATCCGCCACGATATAAACCTGCAGTCGCTTCCCATGCTGAAATACGGCGGCAGCATACTGCTCATGCGGATGGAAGCACAACGCAAGATTGGCGGGGAGGGTCCATGGAGTGGTTGTCCAGATCACGGCGGAAACGTCGCTGCCGGTGAGATGTTGAAACGGGGCCGCCGACGGGGGAAAGTCCTCGCCGAAAAGATTGAGGATGAGCTGCGGAAGGGAAAGGCTTTCGCCGGTCTTCAGCGGAAACTTGACGTAAATCGAGGGGGAGCGGTGATCGTCGTACTCCACCTCTGCCTCGGCCAGGGCGGTCTGGCAGGTGGTGCACCAGTTGACCGGCTTCAGTCCCCGGTACACACTGCCGGCCCCCACGAATTTGGCCAGTTGCCGCAGGATCACCGCCTCGTACCGATAGTCCATGGTCGTGTAGGGGTGCTCCCAATCCCCCAAGACCCCGAGCCGCCTGAACTCTTCCCGCTGCACGTCAATGAAGCGGGCCGCATACTGCCGACAGAGTCGCCGCTTTTCCACGACTCCGACCGTCTTTTTCCCGTCCCCGAGCTCCTTGTCTACCTGGTGCTCGATCGGGAGTCCATGACAGTCCCAGCCGGGGACAAAGACGGCGTTATAGCCCATCATCGACCGGGACTTGACGACAACGTCTTTCAAAACCTTGTTCAAGGCGTGACCCATGTGGATGTGGCCGTTGGCGTACGGAGGGCCATCGTGAAGAATCCACTTCTCCCGATTGTCCCGAAGCGCCCGGAGCTTTTGATACACTGCGCGCTCGTCCCACGCGCGTAGCATCTCCGGCTCCCGCTCGGTCAGACTCGCCTTCATCGGAAAGGTCGTTTTGGGAAGGTTGAGCGTCGCCTTGTAGTCCACACCGCCTCCGAGACAAAAGCCCCCATCGAATCTGATGAGGGCTTTGTGACGACAGTCACAAAGAGAGTGTATTACAACAAGCTCGAACGGAATTTGTCAAGTCCAAGGGCCAATCACTGCTGGGTGCCGTGCTTCCAGCGGTAGATGCGCCAGTAGATCGTCTCCACCTCCGTCGGGGTCAGGCCATACTCCGTCCCGACGTTCTGCATCACCTCCGCCTGGGCAGCCTGCAGGGCCCGCGGCTCGTCGATACGGGGAAGTTGCGAGAGGCCGAGGGTCACCCGGTCAAAGATCAGCAGCTCTTCGTCGAGGGGCGCAGCCCCTGCCGCCTCGTCCGGGGGGACCCGACGGAGATCCTGGTATCCTATCCAGAGGCCATAGATGAGGCAGGCGACGGACAAGGAAAAGAGGAGGAGGAGCAGGAGATTCATCGTGTCCACGCGTCATCTCCTCTTCTGCCCCCCGGCACTGGAGACGACTGGCCTGTCGACCGTGGCATCGCGCCTTTCCGCCCCCGGCTCATCGGCGCGAGACGTTCGGTGGCCCCGATACCGACTGGTCCCACCACCACTGGAACGTGAGTCCTTGGATGAGCGAGAGCACCAGCAGCGTCTCATCGGACGCGAGGTAGAGTGACACAAAGCCCCGTGTGAGGACGCGTGCGGTCAGGATCACGAACACGCCGGCAGCGAGGTTGACCCCGAAGAAGGCAAGCGCCATCCCGAGACCCTCGAGGACCTTCCCAACTGCCCTGCGGATCTCCCCCCCAGACAGCCTGAGACCCCGCACACCAATCACGTAGGCGCCGACCGACGTGACACCGACCAGGACCAGCACAAAAACTCCTTCCATGCCTCCCCCCTCTCACAGGTACCCGGCGATCCGGTAATAGAGCCACGCCAAGCACTCCTCGAGCACCCCACGCATCAGACGGAACCGCCCCTCGGGGGTGGAGGCGCGACTCGAGAGCTCATCGGTCGGTGCGGCGCGGACCTCAAAACCGGCGCGCTCGAACACGCTTCGGGCCCGCGCCATGTGATGCGCGTCCGCCACCAGGAGAATTGTCCGCACGCCCCTCCCCTGGAGGAGCGCGCGTGTACGCGCGGCCTCCTCCCGCGTGGTCCGTACGCTGGACTCCGTGAGGATCACCCCCGGCGCGATCCCCAGCTTCCGGGCGAGTTCCGCACGGATCTCCGCCTCCGCCTGGCCTTCATCACGGGCCGGACCGAGAAAGACCAGGAGCGGGGCGAGCCCCGCGCGGTGAAGGACGATCCCATGGAGGGTCCGCCGCAGGGAGCTATTGCTCAGCGTCCCATCGCGCCGGACCCCTCCTCCGAGCACCACAATCGCCTCGGCGGGCCCCAGGTCTGACGGCGCACGAAACCAGCGGGACAGGAGATTCGGCACCGGGGTGAAAGCGGAGATAAAAAAGAAGGCGACGCCCACGAAACCGAGCAAGCGACAAACGCGCGCCCACCCCATCATTCCCTCCATTTCCCTCTGCCCGACGATCCCGGAAGGGCGAGGGAGCTGGGCCTGGACCCGGCGGAACCCTGGTTTGCGTCCGGCCAGGGGGCACCTCCCACCGGAACGCAGTGCAGGTGGGGGATGGCCGTCCTGATGCACGAGCGAACTGTTCGGCGCGGAAGTACCATGGTTCGCCAGACCGACCCGTGGAATTGTTCCGCCGGGGAAGACCCGATCCCCGAGCCCTTCCGGGCTTCCAAAGAGAGGCCCGGAGCAAGGGACCTGCACGTGCTGCCTGCTACCCCCGAGTCTTTCCGGACTTCCCCCCGCAATAGCAGATTACTGCGTCAGCCAGTCGGCCAGTTCCGTCAGCGTCCGGAACTCGCGGTCGGCACGACCGCTATCCGGCGTCACGCTCCCCTTGCGGTTGATCCAGGCAACAGCGACGCCAAGCGTCCGTGCCGGCACCACATCGTGGAAATAGCTCTGAGCGGCATGCATCCAGCGACGCCCACCAATGCGGTCCCGTGCGATGTGAAAGTGGCCGGGAGCCGGCTTGTACGAGCCGACCTGTTGCGCGGTCACCAACGGATCGAACGAAACGCTGAAGTGACAGCACGTGCAGGCAAGCAGGTCATCATCGACGTTCGACAGGATGCCGAGCCGGTAGCCGGCAGCGGTCAACCGCTCCAGCGCCGGGTTCGTGTCGGCAAAGGGTTGCCAGTGTGGCAGGCTGTCTGCGAGAAAGTGCGCCCGTTCCCTGGCCAACGGCCAGCCCAACCGGACCGCCACGCGGCGCGCCGTCTCGGTGAGGACCGCACGGTAGCTGCGGTAGGTTTCAGCCTCGACGACCGGCTCGACCTCGGCGTAGGTACCGAGCACAGCGGTGCGATCCAGCGCCACCCCATCCCGGGCGGCCGCCGCGGCGAAGGCCGCCCCAATGCCGTCCCCCCAGTCGATCAGGGTCCCGTAACAGTCGAAAGTGATGATGTCATAGGGTCGGTCCATCGCCCCTCCGTCACAGGGTCCCCGGGGCCGGGGGATGCTTCACGACCCGCGTCCTCCATTGCCCGCGCCTCGCTCCCTCTCGACCTTCATCAGTGTCATGGTGGCACTCTTGATCCCCTCGTAGAACCGCCCCATCATCGCGTCGACCTCCTCGGGGGAAGGCTTCCGACTGGGCTCTTGACTCTTGAAGGTCGTGTTCGTCGCGACGATGGCCAGACAGTTCGTCAAGCCGTCAAGCAGCCCCTCGGCGAATACCTGGGGGTTCGTTCCCGCACGTTGGGCATCGGTATCAAGACGGCCCATGGCATCGCCAACCCCTTTGATCACGGCCTCGACGATTTGCACCTTATTCATGATCACCCCCTCCACCCCCGGTCCACTCGAACCCGTCATGTCCGCCCCACACACGCCTCGCGGTTGCACGGACCGTTTCCAGCCGGACCCCGACCCACGTCACCTGCTCTCGCCTCTTGCCCATCTCGGTTTCAGGTAATCTGGCATCACGCCGCCATCCTTCTGGGGTCCGTCTCACCAGGACCGGGTGGTGTCGACTGACCGCACGGGCCACTCCTCGTTCCGAGGGAGCGGCGGCTTCGCGGGGGACTCTCAATGGAATGATGCCGGACGCGGCGTTGGACCCCGATCTCCAGCAGCCCGTGCCGGATCCATAGGCGGGGAATTGATCACCGATACCCTAATCGCGCCTGGGCCCCTTGTCAATCTGTGTTTGAGGGCGGGTGCCTGGGCTGTGGCCTCCCGGCGTGACCGAGACCGACAGTCCGGGCCGGAAAACCCGGCGCGCGTCCACTCAACCGTCTTCGCGAATCTGCAACCGCAGGAGGTCGGGGCGGGAATAATGCCCCACGGTGTCGAGATAGGCCTTGGCCAGGGCCCGGTCCTCGAGATCAATCTCGGTCCAGACGATCGTCTCCTTTCCGAAGACCGGCTCTCGGAGAAAGAGACCGGAGGGATTGACGATACAACTGCCACCCACCGCCAAGTTGTACTGCATCTCCTCTCGCAGGTCGTCGGGAACCTCCTCGGGCGGTAAGTACCAACTGCTGCTCACCACCCAGACCCCATTCTCGACCGCATACTGGCGGACTGCCGGTTCGATGTCGCACTCCCGAGAGCCCGGAGCCGCCACCTTCCCGCCCAGATGTTTCTCCACCCGCCACCAGCCGGGCCAGACGGCACAGTGGATCTCTTCGCCACGGTGGGCCATGGCGGCCCGGAGCAGGGTCATGTGATGTTCATAGCAGATGAGGCCCCCGACCTTGCCGATGTCCATGTCGAAGGCCCGGATATCCCCGGCATCCCCCATCCCCCAGTAGACCCGTTCGGAGTGGGTCGGCATCAGCTTGCGATGTCGGCCCAGAACCGTCCCCTGCCGGCCGAGAAAGAGAAGAGTATTGTACATGGTCAGACTGCCGGGCCGGTCATCCTGTTCATTACAACCAATGACGCAATTGACCTGTGCCTGCTTCGCAGCCCGGGCCAGCGCGGTGGTCTCTTCGCCGGGAATTCTGATGGCGGACTGCTGCATGCGCGCGCAAAGCTCGGTGGAGCGCCGAACCGAAACCGCCCCCCTCCAATAGGGGTACGCCGCGATGAAGACCTCGGGAAAGACCACGAGGTCCAAGCCGAGGCGTCCCGCCTCCTCAATCCACCGAATCGTCTTCTCGACCGTGCGCCGCTTATCCAGAAAGCTCGGCGCAACCTGCGCCGCCCCGATTCGGATTCTTCCCGCCATCCCGCAATCTCCGCCGTGGCGCCGGCGCCCTAGTGCCGTTCCAACCTTTCTCACCCAATACGAGGTGTCCAATGCCAAGTCCGGGCCTGCTCGCTTCCTTGCCCGTGTTGGCGGCAATAAGTTGGAACGGCACTAGTAGAGAAACCGGCGCATATGGACGTTAATGACCAGCCCAATGCCGAGGCATGTGACCAACAGGGACGAGCCCCCATAGCTCAGGAGGGGCAGGGGAACCCCCACCACCGGCATCACGCCGAGCACCATCCCCACATTGACGACGAGCTGAAGGGTGATCATGGCCATGATCCCGAAGGCCATCAGGGCACCAAAGAGATCCTTGGCCTCGCTGGCGATCTCGAGCCCGCGCGTGATGAGGAAGTAGTACAGGAGCAGAACGATGAGACACCCGATGAATCCCCACTGCTCCGCCAACACCGCGAAGATAAAGTCGGTGTGGCTGGCCGGGAGAAAATTGAGCTGGCTCTGGCTCGCCGCCATCAGCCCCTTGCCCCACAGCTCTCCCGACCCCACCGCGATTTTGGACTGCGTGATGTGATATCCCGCCCCCAAAGGATCCAGTTGTGGGTACAGAAAGACGAGGAGCCGCTGCCGCTGATACACCTTGAGGAAGGACCAGAGGACGGGGGCCAGGGCTGCGCCGGTGAGCGTGAGGAAGAGGAGGTGCTTGAACCGCAGCCCCACCAAGAGGAACACCGAGAGGGTCAACAGTCCCAGGAGTGTGGCCGTGCCCAGATCCGGCTGTCCCAGGATGAGGAGGATAGGGATCAAGGCACCCACTGCAGGGATGACGAAGAGGCGCAGTTCACCCAGGCGATCCTTGTGATCCTCGAAGTACCGCGCCAGGACGACGATGAAGGCGAGCTTCATGAACTCGGAGGGCTGGAGCGTCCACACCCCAACCTGGATCCAGCGCTGGGCCCCGGAGCCCACCTGGCCCCCGACCTCGACCACGAGCAGGAGGATGAGCAAGACCCCGAAGATCGGATAGGCAAAGCGGGCCAGCGTCCGATAGTTCACAAAGACAGCCGCCAGAAGCCCCACGAGCCCCAGGATGAACCAGACGGCCTGACGGAGATACAGGCTCTGCCCTCCGGGCGAGGGGGAGCCCAGCGCGCTGCTCCAGATGGTCAGAATGCCCACGGCGACGAGCGTCAGCGTGATGCCCGCCATTCGCCAGTCAAAGGTCGTGAACATCCGTCGATCGAGATACATCGGCCTGCTCCAGGACTACTCCTGCACCCGGGGTCCCGGCCCTCGGGCGACCGTCGTCGCCTCCCTCAAGGGCGACAGGGCCGCCTCCAGGACCGCCCGCGCCACCGGTGCGGCCGCCTTGCTGCCAAAGCCCGCATTCTCGGCAATCACCACCACCGCAATTTCCGGATCCGCATAGGGGGCAAACGCCACGAACCAGGCATGGTCTTTGGTCTCCTCCGAGGTCCCGGCCTTTTTCTTGACCACCTGTGCCGTTCCGGTCTTCCCCGCCACCCGGATCCCGGGAATGCGAGCCGATCTGCCGGTCCCCTCCTCCACGACGCGGAGCATCCCCTGGCGGAGCAGCTCAAGAACCCGAGGACTCAGATTCACCCTTCGGACCACCTCCGGCCCGTACGATGCCACCACTTCCCCCCCCCACGACTCCACCCGCTTTACCATCCACGGTCGGTAGAGAGTGCCCCCGTTGGCAATGGCCGCCACCATGTTCAGCACCTGGAGCGGCGTGACCAGGATCATCCCCTGGCCGATGCCGGTGATGACGGTGTCCCCCGGATACCACGGATCCCCCAAGGCGCTGCGTTTCCAGGCCGGCGTGGGAACCAGTCCCGTCGCCTCATCTCCCACGTCGATTCCCGTCTTCCGGCCGAGTCCGAACTCTCGGGCGACCCTGGCGATCGTGGTGATCCCCTCCTTCAGCGCAGCCTGATAAAAATAGACGTTACACGAGTTCGCAATCGCCTCCATCAGGTTTTGTTGGCCGTGCCCCCCCTCCTTCCAGTCGTCGTAGGTAAACCGGCCCAACTTGAAATACCCGGGACAATAGAAGGTTGTTTCGGGCGTAATCACCCCCGCATCCAGTCCCGCCGCCATCACCACCAGCTTAAAAATCGACCCGGGGGCGTACTGCGCCTGCAGCGGGCGATTCTGGAAGGGGTGTGTCGGACTGCTGGCCAGCGCCTCCCACGACTCGCGGCTCAGCCGCCGGGCGAAGCGGTTCGGATTGTAGGACGGCCGACTGACCCACACCAGGATCTCGCCGGTCTGAGGATTCATGGCCACCACGGCTCCCCGGCGACCAGCAAAGGCCTTCTCCGCGACCATCTGCAGCTTCTTGTCGAGGGTGAGAACGAGATTGAACCCGGATTGGGGGTCGAGGCGGTCGAGGAGGCGAATCAACCGGCCCTGGGCGTCCACCTCGATCTCTTCCCGACCATCGATCCCCCGGACAAAGGCATCGAAGAGTCGCTCCACCCCGGCCTGCCCGACGGTCTCGCCGGGATGAAAGTCCCGATACTTCTCCTGCAGGAGTTGCTTCTGGCTCACCTCGCTCACATATCCGAGGAGGTGCGCAGCCATCTCATTGTCGAGGTAGGACCGGATCGGGTGGACGCTGAGGCTCACCCCCGGCAGGTCCATCTTCCGCTCCTCGATGGCCACCATGGTCCGCTCATCCACCTCCTGGGCTAACAGAACGGGTTGGTAGGGACGGACCTCGCCCCCGCGAATCTTCGCCGCGACCTCCCCCGGACCGAGCTTCAGGACGGCCCCAATGGCCCGGGCGGCCTCATCAAGATCGGGGACATCCGCGGGGGTCACATACACATTAAACGAAGAGCGATTCTCCACCATGACCGCCCCGGACCGATCTAGGATGAACCCCCTGGGGGCCTCCACCGAGCGCAGGCGGAGGCGGTTGTTGGCGGAGAGGGTGGCGTAGTACCGACCTTCCAACACCTGGAGGGACCAGAATCTCAGCAGAAGCAGGAAAAAGGCCGCGGTGACCACGAGGACGCTCCGACGAATCTTTCGCTGAATCACCGGGGTGGGGGAGCGCCAGAGCTGACTCACAGCTTGACCTCCACGAGCCGGCCCAGCCGGGTGCCAAAGAGGAGGAGCCCGCCGACCACCGTGGTGTACACGGCCCCGGGGAGGACAATCCAGACCAGGGACTCTCCGACACCCCGCCCCATCCCGAAGATGGCCAGGACGGCCAATGTCATCAGGCCTGAACCGATGCCGGTGAGAAAGAGGAGGGCGACGTGGGGGATCAGACGGGTCTCCTCCACCTCTTCCCGCACGCGCACCAGCACGTACCCCAGGAGGCTCAACGTAAAGGCGTTCAGTCCGAGGGGGGCGCCGGAGAGGGCGTCCTCATAGAGGCCCAGAACGGCACCCCCCAGGCAGGCCTGCACGGGACTCATCCTCAAGCTACCCACATAGAGGAGGAGGAGAAAAAGATCTGGCCGAACCCGCCCGAGTTCCACCAGCGGCGCGATGGTCGTCTGGAGAATCACAACTGCAACAAGGCCGCCGACAAACCGGATCACTTGTCCCTCCGCTGAGACCGGCCGGGACGGGAACCCGCTCCGGCAACCACCAGGACCTCCTCCAACCGGGAAAAATCGACGCTGGGATCGACGGTGGTCTCCTGGAAGAGGGCTCCACTCCGCCGATCAGCGGCCGTCACCTTCCCGACGAGGATCCCCTTCGGGTACACGCCCCCCAGGCCCGAGGTGATCACCACCTCTCCGACTCGAATCTCGGCCCGGACAGGGAGGTATCTGATCCGGAGCCCGCCCGATCGGGCCCCCATCAAGAGCCCCGTCACGCGCGAGCTCTGCAGCAGCACGCCCACCGAACTCACGGGATCGGTGATGAGCTGGATCCGTGCGCTCGAGAGACTGACGTCTACGACCTGGCCGACCAGCCCCCCCGGACCGATCACCGCCATGTGCCGCTCGATCCCGTGCCGGGATCCCTGGTCGATCAGCAGGCTGTGAAACCAGTTGGTGGCATCCTTCCCCACCACCACGGCCGGAACCACCTGAAAGGGCGTTCGTTCCCGAAGGCCGAGGAGGCCCTTGAGGCGCTGATTTTCCCGACCTGATTCCTCCAGCACCCTCAGGCGTCCCTGGAGCGCCTGGATCTCTTCGTGGAGGCGCAGGTTTTCCTGCCGAACGTCGCGCAGGTCGACATAGTTATCCCAGATCTCTTGCGTGGTCCGTTTGACGTACGTGGTGGCCTTCAGGAAGGGGGTGACGGACTCCAGGAGGAGCCGCGTGAGAAAAGGGGTGAGATTCTCTTCCCGGCGCACCTCCATGGTCATGAGGAGGAAGGAGACAAGCACGGCACTCGCGAGGACAACGGTCCGTCGATATTTCGCGAGCAGGCGAAGGATCATCGCATCCTGCGAACCTCCCGTCGATCGTGCAATTGCCCTGACAGCCGATGACAGAAAACCGATGACCGAGAAAACCAGTCGTCGGTCATCGGTCGTTTAGTTGTCGAGACAGACCGTTTTCAAGAGGTCCAGCTCGTCCAAGACCTTGCCAGCCCCCAGCACCACACAGGAGAGCGGGTCCTCCGCAATGGTCATCCTGAGGTGCGTCTCCAGGCCGATGAGAGTATCCAGGCCGTGGAGGAGTGATCCCCCACCGGTCATGACGATCCCCTTCTCGGCGATATCCGCCGCCAACTCCGGAGGGGTCCGCTCCAGGGCGGTCTTCACCGCATCCACGATGGCGTAAATAGGATCGTGCAGGGCCTCCCGGATATCGCTATCGGTGACGGTAATGGTCTTGGGAATCCCGTCCATCAGGTCTCGCCCTTTGATCTCCATCTTCCGCGGCTCATTGAAGGGATAGGCCGAGCCGGACTGGATCTTGATGCGCTCGGAACTCCGCTCCCCCACCAGCAGGTTGTACTTCCGCTTCAGGTACTGGATGATCGCTTCGTCCATCTCGTCTCCGGCGATGCGGATGGACTGGCTGTAGACGATCCCGGAGAGAGAGATCACGGCCACCTCCGTGGTCCCGCCACCGATGTCCACGATCATATTCCCCGAAGGCTCCTGGACGGGGAGTGCCGCCCCGATGGCCGCTGCCATCGGCTCTTCAATGAGATAGACCTCTCGGGCCCCCGCCTGCTCTGCCGAGTCGCGGATCGCGCGTTTCTCTACCTGGGTAATCCCGGAGGGGACACCGATCACGATCCGGGGCCGGACGAGCGCCTTTCGGTTGTGAATCCTGATGATGAACTGCCGGATCATCCGCTCGGTGATATCAAAGTCGGCGATAACCCCGTCTTGAAGGGGACGGACCGCAACGATGGAGGCCGGCGTCCGGCCCACCATCTCTTTGGCCTCCCTCCCCACCTTCAGGACCTGACTCGTCCCCTTCTTTACCGCCACCACCGAAGGCTCGGAGAGGACGATGCCCTTTCCACGCACGTAGATCAGCGTGTTGGCGGTCCCGAGGTCAATGGCGAGGTCGTTGGAAAACATCCCATAGATCAAATCAAAGAGCATCGGCTTTGCTCCTTTCCCCTACCGCCCAATGATCCCTGTCCGCACCGAACGTACGTCGATGATTAACATAGCCACCCTGCAAAGACAAGAGGTTTTCCCCTGTGCCGCGGGAACGGGAAAAAACTGTTGCGGACACACGGGGCCATTGGGTATCCTTTTCATCAGTCGAGTGTGTCTTAGAGGGAGCAGGTATGCTTCGGAGCATGCGCAATAACCTCAAGTCCCTCAGCATCACCCTCTGGCTGGTGATCGCCTCGTTCATTGCCACCATCTTCCTGGTTTGGGGAATGCAATCCGCCGGTCCCGGGAGCAGCCGCAGTCCGGCGGTAGCCGCCACGGTCAACGGCGACCACATCCCCTGGCTCGAGTTTCAACGGGCCTACCAGCAGCAGCGGGAGGCCCTCCGCCGCGCCTACGGCGACCAGTGGAAGGAGGATCTGGTCCGAGAGCTGGACCTTCGCCACCGGGTCCTGGATGGTCTCATTACCGACATGCTCCTCGTCCAAGAGGCCGAGCGGGTCGGGCTCACCGTCTCCCGTGAGGAGTTGGCCGCCGCCGTCATGGACAACCCCTTGTTCGCCCAAGAGGGGACATTCAGCCCACAGCGCTATCGCCGCCTCCTGGAGGCAAATCGTCTGACTCCGGAGCAATACGAAGCGGCGATCCGCGAGGGGCTGCTCCGTCAGAAGTTGGCCACCCTGATTCAAACGTCCGCCAAGATCTCGGAGGTCGAGGCGTGGGAGACCTTTCGGGCAGCCAAAGAGAAGGTCCGCGTCGCCTACGTCAGTCTCCCGCGGTCAGCAGAAAACACGGCCCGCCTCAAAGACCTCCAGGCACGGGCCAGCCAGAAGGGAACCCCCTGGGAAAAGGTCTTGCAAAATTCGGGCCTGAAGCTCAATCGGCCCAAACCCTTCACGGCCGGCGCGGACGTGGTCGACCCCCGGGACAGCCGGGCGTTTCACCTGGCCATTCTCCGCCTGAGGAAGGGAGAGTGGAGTCCCGTGATCGAAGGAGGGAAGTCGTATTTCCTGATCCACCTCCTCGATCGCGTGACCCCGACCCGAGAAGCCTTCGAAAAGGAAAAGACCACCTGGATGCAAGAGCGCCTCGCGGAGAAGCGGCTACGGATGTGGGCGATGTGGGTCCAGGATCTCAAGCGGCGGGCCGAGATCGAGATCGCGCAGGAGCTCGCCTAGTTTTTCCGCTGGAGTCTGTATGGCGTTCGTGTATTACGGGGACGACGGTTCGATCCAGGGCTTTTCCAGGGAGCGCTCGGATGTCTCTCTGGGGACACATTGTGTCCCCATCTCCCAGGAGGCTTTCGAGATGCTTTCGGCGATCCCCACAGGTTTCAAGATGGACCTGGCGAGCGGCATGTTGAAGGCGCACACGGTCTCCGACCGGGAAGACTGGATCCGGTGGATCCCGGTGGTCCTCAACCACCGGTACGTGGATGGGGAGTTCGTCCCGCTGGTGAAAGAGTCCACCCCATTCGAGGAGTGGGTCCGGGGGAGGGCGAAGAAAAGTCACAAGCGCACCGGGGGCGCAGATTGAGACTGTCCCCCCCCCGCCACACGAGACCGGAACGGCCACGGACGCGCGACGTCATTCCTTTTTCGAGACGAGGTGGATGATCACCCCCTCATTTGCCGGGATAGAGAGAATCGCTCCAAGCATGGCCAAGGCGATGTGCATGTGGAGCGGGAGTTTGCCATAGAGGGCTAAAAACCCTACCACACCGGCCGTCATCAAGACCCCAATCCCAAGGGCGGCCAGCACGATCAAGGCCTTCGTCATCTCACCCCCCCCTTTTTCTGCAGATCGAGAGACCCGTGAGGCTGCCCAGCAGCCCCCCAACCGCAATCAACAGGAACGGGGATGCGTCCGGCCGCGCCCGGAAACGGGTGGACGCCCTGCTCGGTGAAGAGGTGCCACGTGCGCGCTCGGAGGTGGGCCTTGCTCACAGGGACTCCGGGAAGGCACACAGTTCGAGTTCCGCGCGCTCGACACTCAGTTTCACCAGACGGTCGATGTCGAGGGTAAGCTCCGCCCTCCCGATCTCTTCCACCGTCGCCCGGGTGGCCGGATACGGGGGGACAAAGAGGGTACAACAGTCCTGGTCCGGCTGGATAGAGATCTCGTAGGTGCCGATCCCCCTCGCCTGTCCCGAGATCTCCTCCTTATCCATTCCGATCAGGGGGCGGAGGACGGGAAGCTTCACCGCGTCTTCGATCACGGTGAGATTCTCCAAGGTCTGGGAGGCTACCTGGCCGAGACTCTCGCCCGTGACCAGGGCCCGCGCCCCCTCGAGGCCAGCCAACTGCTCCGCGATCCGGGCCATGAGACGCCGATAGAGGAGAACCCGGTACGGCGCCGGCGTGTTCAGCACCACCTCTTGCTGGACCTCGCCGAAAGGGACCATGAAGAGTCGCGAGGCGTACTGAAAGCGGGTGAGGAGCTTGACGATCTCTCTGGTTTTCTCCTGGGTCCGCCGGTCCAAGAAGGGGGCCCCATGGAAGTGCACGAAGCTGACGAGGCACCCCCGGCGCATCATCCGATAGGCGGCCACCGGAGAGTCGATGCCGCCGGAGACCAGCGCGATCACCCTCCCGGCGACCCCCACGGGAAGTCCCCCCGGTCCCCGAATCTTTTCCAGATAGAGGAAGGCCTCAGTTGGGAGGATTTCGAGAAAGAGGGTGAGCTCGGGGTTCTTCAGGTCGACCCGGGCCGGAAACCGCTCCAGGACGAATTTTCCCAGGGCCTCGTTCAGCTGCTGGGAAGTCAGGGGAAAGGCCTTGTACGCCCGGCGGGCGGTCACCCGAAAGGTCTGGAAGGACCCTCCCGCCAGGGCCCGTTCGGCCGCCTCCTGTAAGGCATCAAGGGTCAGGGCCGCGCGGACGGCCGGAGAGCAGTTGGCCACCCCAAAGACCTGCCGTACCCGGGCCGCAACCGCCCCGGCCGAGCGCTCCTCGGCCAGCTCGATCAGCAGGCGGCCCGTGAGCTTCCGGATCCGACGGACCGGGAGATCGGTCGTGGCCCTTCGCAGGTTGTGGACCAGCTGATTCACAAAGCGGGGACGATTCCGCGCCTTGAGCGCAATCTCGTGATAATGGACCAGTAGGATTGTCATCACCCATCTCAGCGTCCAGGCCCCACGGACCTACGACCCCCCTTCCCGCATCTGCTCAAGCAGCCCAAGCACCTCATAAAAATCTGGAAGCTCTTTGGCTCCATAGACCCGGGCAAACCGGACAATCCCTTGTCGGTCGATGAGGAAGACCGCGCGCTCCGCAATGTTCCGGTCCTCGATGAGGATCCCATAGGCCTGGCAGACACGGCGGTGGATGTCGCTGAGGAGGGGAAAGGCTACGCCCCCCAAGGATTTCGCCCAGGCCTCGTGGCAGGGAACGCTGTCCACACTCACACCCAGGACCTGGGTGTCCAGCCGCTCCAGGTCCGCTATGCGCTCCTGGAGGGCGGGCACCTCCCGAGTTCAGGTCGGCGTCCAGTCGAGGCGGTAAAACGCCAGCAGGACATTCCGGCTGCCGCGAAAGTTGCTGAGACGAACCGCCTGCTCGCCGGTCGCGTCCAGCACGAAATCGGGCGCCGGATCTCCGACGCTCACAACTTTTTGTGCAGGGCGCACACCTCCGGTCCCGTGCATGGTACCTCCGACACAAGCGATCAGCGGTCCGCAGTCCGCTATCAGCGGCCGGAACGCTAGTAGGCAAAAACGCTGGGATGCGGGGATGCTCGAAAGCCGAAACGGGGAAGCTTATAACCTTCACGGCCTCCTGGCTTCCTCGCCTTCTCGCCTTCTAGCTGCCTACTGCTGATAGCTGACCGCTCGCTAGTAGAAGCGGCTCATCGTGGGGGCAATCGCCATCCTGGCGCGGATAGCCTCGACGATGCGCCTCGGTTCTCGGGTACCGGTGATGACGGATCCGGCGATCAGGGCGATGGGCCGGTACAGCAGGAGCCACGGGACCTGGGCCACGCTCCAGTCACCACTGAAGGCTAGGGGGATCTCCTGCGCACGCAGCCCGGACACCACCTCCCGGAAGTTGACCTCCACTGGGACCTTCAGGAGATCCGGCTGGAGCCTCCTGAACCGTGCCTCGTGCGCTGCCGGATCGGAAACGCTTTCGAGATCCAGCAGGACCCGCCGCCCGGTCTCTCGACCCCGAGCGATGATCGCAGAGAGCCGCTCGTCCGTGAGAGAGGCTGGGACCGTCAAGGCCTCTACCCCAACCTCCAGCAGCGCCTCCGTCTCCGCCTCGGTCTCGGCCCAGCACGCCACGGGCCGATCCGGCACCGCATCTCGTACCATCCCCACAACGGTCGGGCCCGCGGCGCGGAGCAGCCGCGGACCGAGCTCGACGGCGTCGATAAGGCCAGCCAGCTCGCAGGCGATCTCCAGGGCACCTCCCCGCTCTGGTCCGTCCAGGACGACCTGGAGGAGCGTCGCCATCGTTCCTCCTCCGAACCTACTGCCGCTCCAACTCACTGCCCCTCAGATTCACATGATAGAGCCAGGGGCACTGAGGGGGGGATGGGAGTTTTCGCCCCCGAGGCTCCCCCACGCCGGGGGGGTGCTCAGCGAGACCACAGCCGAGCGCCGAAGGGGGACCTGCCCCCCTCGCGGACGTGCCCCACCAGAGTGGAATGGTAGCGAGAAATAACAGTTGGTGCGGCACTAGGAGGACAGGGAACGGAGGAGAGTGTCGATCCCCGCCTGGGCCACCTCGCGGTCCTGATCTGCGGTCCCCGAGCTCACGCCGATCCCCCCAACGACCTGCCCCTCGATCAGGATGGGGAGACCGCCCCCCACGATCATGAATCGCCCCTGATTGCTGACAAAGATGCCGAAGGCTGGCCCCCCCGGCTGGGCGATTTCTCCGTACTTGTGGGTCGGCGTCCGGGCCGCGGCGGCAGTATAGGCCTTGCTGATCGCAACGTCGATACTGGTGATCTTGGCCCCCTCCATCCGGTGAAAGGCGAGGAGATTCCCCCCATCATCCACAACGGCGATGTCCATGGGGACGCCCGTCTCCGCCGCCTTCTTCTCGACCCCCTCCAGCATGATCTTGGCATCCATGAGCGTCAGCCTGATATTGTTCCGTGTCGGCATCGCGCCCCTCCTGCAGTCAGCTATCAGCGGTCAGCTGTCAGCTCTGTGCTGATAGCGGAGTGCTTACGAGCTCAGAGCCAAGACTCGCTCATGGGAGCGCGGACGGCTGACTGCTGGCGGCTGACCGCTCTATTTTATGCAGCCCCTTCGGCTTCCAGAAATCGCTCGGCGTCGATCGCCGCCATACAGCCACTCCCCGCGGCAGTCACCGCCTGGCGGTATACATGATCCTGGACGTCCCCGCAGGCGAAGACCCCCGGGACGCTGGTCCTGGTGCCGTGCTCCGTGATGATGTAGCCCCGCTCATCCACCCGAACCTGCCCCGCGACGAGGGCCGTGTTCGGGCGATGCCCGATGGCGATGAAGACCCCGTCGCATGCGAGATCGGTCCGTTGCCCGGATTTCACATGTGCGAGACGGACCCCCTTCACCCCCTCTGCCTCACCCTCGAGAATCTCCTCGACCGTGCTCTCCCACTGAAAGGCGATTCGGGGATTGGTGAAGGCTCGCTCCTGCATGATCTTGGAGGCCCGAAGCTTCTCCCGCCGGTGGATCACCGTCACCTTGCTGCAGAGCTTGGAGAGATACAGGGCCTCTTCCATGGCCGAATCCCCACCCCCCACGACCGCCACCTCCTGATCCTTGAAGAAGAAGCCGTCACAGGTGGCGCAGGTCGAGATCCCCCGCCCCATCAACCGCTGCTCCGACTCGAGGCCCAGGAGGTTGGGAGAGGCCCCGGTGGCGATGATGAGGGCACGGCAGTAAAGGAGGGCACCCTCCGCCTCGACCGTAAAGGGCCGCGTGCCGAGATCCACCTTGGTGGCCTCCCCGTGAAGGATCCGCGTCCCGAACCGCTCCGCCTGCTTCCGCATCAGTTCCATGAGCTCCGGCCCCATGATCCCATCCGGGAAGGCGGGATAGTTCTCGACCATGGTCGTTGTGGTGAGCTGCCCGCCGGGCTGGGCCCCGGAGATGAGGAGAGGCTTGAGATTGGCCCGTGCAGCATACAGGGCCGCGGTGTAGCCCGCCGGGCCGGAGCCGACGATCACGATGGTGTGAAGCTCCATGTCGATCTCCTCTCGTGGAACCTCTTTCAAGGGACATGGGACCCCGCCGGGCGGCCCGGCGAGCGCCGACTCTCGATGGACTCCATCCGCGTGGTCCTGTCAACGAGAGATGGACGAGGAGGGGGGAAGACGTAATGCCGCAGGTCTATCGCTCCAAGGGATTGTCCGCCCTGGCCCAGGCGATCGTCCCACCTTCCAGGTTGTACAGATTGGTGTACCCGACCGCAGCGGCGACCTCGCAGGCCACCGCGCTCCGCATCCCTTCGGCGCAGACAAAGATCAAATTGTCCTCGGTGATGAGCTCCTGGGCCTTTGCCAGGAGGGTGTTGAGGGGAATGTGCGTCGCGTTGGGAATACGGCCCTGTTCCCATTCAGCGGGTTCCCGGACATCAATAATCTTGTAGCCCTGTTCGATCAGCTCCTTGGCCTCTTCGATGCCGATGCGTTGGAACGGCTCCTTCTCCTCGAACTCCGCCATGGTCTCACCTCGCTTCCAAATCCTGTCTCTTCCCCTTCCGGGGAAAGGGTCACTCTACGCGTTCTTCCGCTGCGCAACCGGGGCATCAGGATATCGATCAAAGTACTCGTAGTTTTTCGCGATATACGATTTCCACTGCTCCGGGACCGCGCTCTCCTCAAAAATGGCGGTGACCGGACATTCGGGGTCGCAGGCACCGCAATCGATGCACTCGTCGGGCTTGATATAGAGTTGATCTTCCCCTTCGTAGATACACTCCACCGGACAGACATCCACACAGGCCCGATCCTTCACACCGACGCAGGGCTCCGCGATGATATAGGTCATTTCTCTTCCTCCTCGACTCGGATAATACGCTGATGTGTGAATCCTTCCGATGCAGCCGATCTTGCTTCCCCCGCCCTTGGTGTATACCATGGGTCCCACGACCGAGTCAAGGGACCCGTTTCCCGGCTGCTCCCCTTCTGCCATGCTCGGTCGTCTCATGGAGGAGGTCCGGTGAGGCACCATTGGCACCACATGATCTCCATTCGCGACTACCACCCGGATCGCGACCGCACCGACCCCCATGAAGGCCTGAGTCCTATCCTCCTCACGCTAATCCACGAGGAGGCCTCCCCCCACGGGCGGCTGATCGAGATCGGCTGCGGGGCAGGCCGACTCACCCGTGCCGTTGCCCCACGTTTCCACGAGGTGATCGCCCTCGATTGGTCCGAGGCCGCACTCGCAAAGGCCCGGGTCGCCGTCGCCCAAGACGGAGTGGCCAACGTTCACTTCCACCTCGCCGATGCCGAGCAGATAGATTACCAAGCGCTGGCGGAGGGACCGGTCCCCCTCGTGGTGGCCCACCTGTGCATGTCCAATGCCATTATCGCCCAAGCGGCCCGCCTCGGCCCCGGAACTCTCCTCGCCTTTGCCGCCTTTCACACCGACCAGTGGCATGAAACGGGGGTCATTTCGCGCTTCGCGTATAGCGAAGCGGCCGTGGAGGAGGCCCTCGCCAAGAGCGGCTTTCACCCCCGCTACCTCGGACTGGAGAAAGACGTTCTCCGGTTTCCCTCCCCCGAGGTCGCCATTGCCTATCTGAAACAGACCGGGCTCGAGGCCAGGTGGCGGTCCTCCGATCGCTGGGGAGGTTTCCTGCGATTTCTCGAGAACGGGGGGAACTCCCTGACCGTCCGCGCACGCGTAGTGGTCAAAGCCCGCCTCGACTAGTTCATAGTTCAGGGTTCACAGTTCAGGGATGAGAGCAGAGCAATTTAGGGTTGAGGATTCAGAGTCCGTAGACGGTTCAGGGTTCAGGGTTCGAGCGGTTCAGGGATCAAGGTTTGGGGTTCAGAGTTTAAAATCCATGAACCATGAACGACTCGACTGAGCTCGTCGAAGTCCATCCACCATGAACCGTTGGTCATGAACCATGGACCCTGAACCATGAACGATTAAGCGGTCGTCGGACTTCGGCGAGGAGTTCGGCTGAGGCTCACTCGAAGCCCTCAGTCGAGCCGTCACCGGACATCGGTCGTCGAGTTCTGGCGGTCATCGGTCTGCAGCCCGTTAGCCGCCGTAGACCTTGGCGATGAAGACCGCCAGGGTCAGCCGATCCTGGAGCTCGAGCCGGACGAACTTGAACCCATGCACGTATGACGTACCGGCGTTCCCAGGACGATCCTGCGACCAGACGACTTCAGCCTCGGCGTGGATGGCGCGGTCGCCCAGCGAGACCATGAGGTCGAGCGGCGTCCCCGGCGGGAGGAGCTCCGGCAGCTCCACCATCAGGCCCCCTTCGCTCAGATTGCGAATCCGACCCGGCGCTTCCGGCCCCAGGCGCCGGTAGGTCACGGACCCGTCATAGGAGTAACGGCGATGCCGCCTGCGCTCATCCTTCTCCATTGCCTCTGCCTCCCCAAGGGACCTCCCCGCGACGCCATTCGGGACCCACCTGGTCCCTAAACTGCTCCTCCTCTCGCGAGGTCGGACCGGAGCAAGACCCATGCCATCACCAAGACAATCTGGCTCATAGTTAATGGTTCATGGTTCATGGCTCGATGACCGACCGCACGAAAGTGACTGGTCGCCGGTCGTTTTCATCAATCACCATTCACCAACTGTGAACCATGAACCAGCTTTACGGTCGTCGGTCACCGGTCGTCTGTTGTCGGTCGTCGGTCGTCGGTTCATTCCTGCTGCGCCCGGCGCCAGAGGGCCTGGAATAGGTCGGGTGGCACGCTGACCATGGCAGTCACCGCCTTGATCCCGCCCACGACCATGCGGCCCCGCAGGGTCTCGTAGATGAAACCGTAGGGTCCTCCATCGTACAGACGATCCTGGTGAGAGCAGAGGGCAGTCACAGGAAAATCCCGGTCCGCCAGCTTTCGATGGGTCATGGTTTCAACGATCAGCCCTTCTGAGGTGCCATCATAAAGCTGTCCCCCATGCGAACACAACGTGAGGACCGACCCCCCCCGTGCTGCGACCCGGAGTCCGGTCAGGGTTTCGTAGATCCGACCGTCTCCGCCACCATCAAAGAGGCCATCCCGGTGCGTGGCCAAGGTCAGCACCTCATCTTCACGCCTCCCCACCTCCCGCCCCGCCAGGGTCTCGTAGACGGCCGGGTAATCGCCCGCATCGTAGAGCGATTCCCGGAAGGGACACAGCGCGTGAATCGTCCCCGGGCGCGCTGCGACCTCCCGCCCCGTCAGGGTCTCGTAGATCCGGTGAGAGCCGCCGGCATCATAGAGGACACCTCGGTGTGAGCAGAGGCTCAGGACCCAGTCGCCCCGGTCAGCGACCTGCTCGTCCGCGAGCGTATCATAGACGCGGGCATACCGGCCCCCATCGTACAGCCGCCCCTCATGAACGCAAAGCGTGAGCACCAGGCTCCCCCGGCGGCAGACCTCGCGAAGCTCCCCGCCGTGAACGCAGCAGATCTTATCCACGACCCCCACCACCAATCCCGCCTCGGTCCACCCGGAAGTCTCGGGATCAACGATATCGCCACCTGCCCCCTTCACCCGCATCTCATCGTCCTTGCGAAACCGCCGGTCCCTCCGAAAAGGTATGGTCCCGGGCAAGCCCCTCCGGGAGGAGGAAGGCGGAGACCAGCGCCACGAGGGCAATGAACAATCCCACCACAAAGGCGGCATGGAGACCCTGGGCCAAGGCCGCCTTAATGCCATCCAGCAGGGGTGGAGGCAGTCCGACACGCGCCGCCGGTTGCAGAAGGATCTCCGGATTCTGCACGAAGGCCCGGAGGTTCACCTCGGCTGTCCGGGTGCTGAGGCCCAACAACTCGCCGCGCAGAATACGCGTCATCACCCCCCCCAAGAGGCCTACCCCGAGGGCGCCTCCAATGGTCCGCGAAAACATCGTCACCGATGTGGCAACTCCCATTTGGTTCCTGGGGACCGTGTTCTGGACGGCAATCAGAAGGGGGGCCATGATCAATCCCATCCCTCCGCCCCCCACCGTCATGGCCACCATCACCTCGGGGCGACTGCTCGCCACCCCCAGGCGCGTGAAGAGAAGAAACCCCACGCTCAGGGCCACCCCCCCGGTGAGAACGATGGCGCGGACCTTGTGATGGAGAAGAAGGCGGGCCCCCAGGATCGAGCACAAGACCCAGGCGAGCATAAAGGGGGTCAAGACACTTCCGGCCCCCGTTGCATCGGTTCCGAGGATGCCCTGGACAAAGAGAGGAATAAACGAGATGGCGCCAAACATGGCCATCCCGGCGAACAGTCCGGTCACAAAGGAGGCGAGGAAGATCCGGTTCCCGAACAAGGCCAGGGGGATCATGGGGTCCGCCGCACGGCGCTGGATCTGGGCAAACACGATCAAACCGACAGCCGCCCCCACCACCAGACCGAGGCGCCCCAGATCTTTCCAGCCGCTTCCCATCACGCCCAGGAGCAAGAGCACCAAGGCCACAATCAGGACCGCTCCCCCGAGAAAATCCACCCTACCCGAATGGGACCGTTCCATCCGCGGTTCCCGAAGATAGCGACCGATCATCCAGCAGGCGAGGAGCCCCACCGGGACGTTCACAAAAAAAACCCAGCGCCACGAGACGTGGTCGGTGAGAAAGCCGCCGAGGAAGGGCCCCACGATGCTGGCCACCCCCCACACGCCGCTGAACAGGCCCTGCATGCGGGCCCGCGCCTCCAAGGGGTAAATGTCGCCGATGATGGTGAGGCCCAAGGGGAGCACGGCACCGGCCCCGAGCCCCTGCAGGCCCCGAAAGAGAATGAGCTGGGTCATGCTCTGGGAAAAACCGCACGCCACAGAGCCGAGCAGGAAGAGGCCGATCCCGACCAGATAAAAGGGGCGGCGACCGTACAGATCGGAAAGCTTCCCCCACAGGGGGACGGTCACGGTGGAGGTGAGCAGGTAGCTCGAAAAGACCCAGCTATACACCTCGAGGCCGCCCAGGGTGGCCACGACCGTGGGCATCGCCGTGGCCACCACCGTAGACTCCATCGCCCCGAGGAAGATCCCGACCATCACCCCGGTGGTCACCACCCGTCGCTCTCGTCTGGTGAGGTCGAGAAATCTCGCCCCCAAAATACCTCCGAGCCAGAAACGGGTTATCGAACGATGCGAGGGGGGTTCACCCGCTCAACCGATGCGGATCTCACTGTATCACAGGGAGGGGGACTCGCCCAAGATAGCAGGGGGAGGCTGTCGAAACCCGACAGGAAGCGGAGGGCTCCACGAAAGCACCCCGAGCAGGGAGGGAAGGTGCTCCCCCTTCCGCGGGGAGCGCTGGCTCAAGCACCAGACCGGTAGAGGATCATCCAGATTCGGCCGAACGCAGAGCCAATCCCAAGAAGCGCTCGCGCAGGAAACCCGCGAGGAGCGATCGCCCATGAATCGCGAATGCTCCAATCAAGAGCACCAGAGGGGGAGAAGCGCAGATCCGTGATGAACACCCCGGCGACGCTCACCACGGAGCGTCGCACCTACTGGGATGGAGAACTCAGCTCTTCCAGGATTTTCTTCAACTCCATGATTTCTTGCATCTGCATCCCGATGGTGCTGTCCTTGGCCTTGATCTGTTCCTGGAGCTGACTGTGAAGCTGCTGCCACCGCCTCAGTTCCTCTGTGAGTTTCCCCGTCCCGGGCGCCGCGACTTGTTTCGGCCGCTTTGTAGCACCTGCGACCTTCCGCTTGACCTTCGCCGCCCGCTTCGGTTTCGCGGCGACCTTCTTGCGTTTTGCCGCGGGCTTCCGTTTCGGCTTCGCGGCACGCGCTGCTTTGCCCTTCTTCTTCGCCTTGGGGGCGACTTTCCTTTTCGCCCTTTTCTTTGCCTTGGCCATTGCTCCTCCTCCTCAAAAGAGACCCACCGGACCGCCGTGCGATCAGGACATGCTCCCCACGGGTCCGGCCCCGAATGTCTCGCCCCTCCCGTCGGTCCCACCCGTCCCAGGAGCACCGCTCGAGCATTCCCCGGGGGACGTCCCAAACGTTTCCCCGCAGGACCATGCGGGTGTCCTACCCGCTTCTGTAACCGTAAGGGCCTGATTGTGCTGGTTTGAACCTGTTGCTCAGGCCCACGAAACCCCATACGATCGGTCGCTACATACTACACTGGCTTTCTGCTGTCAATAGATTTGCTTTCTTGCCAGCGCGCCGATAGGATACCCGCAGCGTCACCGCCGAAGCGCCTGAAACCCCACGGGAGTGTCCACCGCCATGCGGGTCATTCTTTACACCGGGAAAGGAGGGGTCGGGAAGACAACCGTCTCGGCTGCCACAGGGCTCAGGGCCGCCAGCCTGGGCCACAAGACGCTCGTCCTGAGTACCGACCCCGCCCACAGCCTGGCGGATGCCTTTGACACCCCCCTGGGCCCGGAACCCGTCCAGGTGGCGGAGAACCTCTGGGGGCAAGAAGTAAACGTCCTCGAGGATCTCAACCGCTACTGGAGGGAAGTGCAAGAGTATCTCACTGCCCTCTTCGCCAGCCGCGGCCTCGACGACGTGGTGGCGGAAGAAATGGCGGTTCTGCCGGGGATGGAGGAAATCTGCAGCCTCCTCCACATCCGGCAGCACTTCCAGGAGGGCAAATTCGACTGCCTCATCGTCGACTGCGCTCCAACGGGCGAGACGATGCGGCTCCTCTCGTTCCCGGATGTGGCCCGATGGTACATGGAAAAGCTGTTCCCGTGGGAACGGCGGATCGTCACGTCTCTGGGCCCGGTTGTCCAACCTCTCGTCCCGCTCCCCCTCCCCAAAGATGACGTCTATGCCGCCTTGGAACGTCTCTTTTACCGCATTGACGGCATCAAAGAGATCCTGGCGAATCCCGAACAGTCGACCATCCGGTTGGTACTCAATCCGGAGAAGATGGTGATCAGGGAGGCCCAGCGCTCGCTGACCTATTTGAATCTGTATGGGTACGTGACCGACGCGGTCGTCAGCAACCGGGTGATTCCGCAGGAGGCCGCGTCCGGTTACTTTGCCGCGTGGCACGAGGTCCAACGGCGACACCGGCGCACCATCGAGGAAGCCTTTGCCCCTCTCCCCATCTGGGACGTTCCCCTCTTCGATGCCGAGGTGGTGGGGCTCACGATGCTTCAGCGGATGGCCGAGGCCCTGTTTCGGGAGAGAGACCCCACCCGGGTCCACTTCCAGGGCTATGTCCAGACAGTGCGGAAGACCGGCAAGGGGTTTACCTTGAAGCTGAAACTGCCCTTCGCGGAGAAGGGGGATCTTTCCCTGCTCAAGCGTGGCGACGAGCTGGTCGTGTCCATCGGCAATTTCCGTCGGGACCTGGTCCTGCCCCGGGCCGTAACCCACCTGCCGGTCGCCAGGGCCCGGCTCGAAGAGGGAGTCCTCACCGTGCGGTTCGCCGCAGGCGAAGGAGGTGATACGGATGGGAAAGGAGAAGGCTCCTGAGCGGTGCCCCCATCGCTGGTGCCTCTTCTGCGCGTGCTACGAGATGGGGCTCACCGTCAGTGATGGGCTCCAGGGACTCGTCCCCGAAGAGTCCCGGCACCATCTGAGCACTGCCCAGCGCGAGACGTTGCTTGCCCTGCGCAGCATCGTGGATTGCTGCATCAAGGGTGTCGAGGCGAAGCCCGGCACACGGCGGCGGCCCCAGAAGGTCAAGGTCGAGTAAGAGCCCATGAATCGAGCGACCCGGGGCCCGCCAACGGCCGAGGACGCGCGCGCCATGGAAGGGGGGAGAGCATGGACGGGAACGTGAGGCGGTGGCGAGATATCCTCCGCGTCCTCGGGTTGGTCGGCTTGGTCCTGGTCGTCGCGCTGCCACCGGCTTCCCCGCACGCCTCTCCGCAAGCAGACGGGCAGCGGGAGAGGCTCTTACGGATGTTCCAGGAGCAGCGGGCTCGCCGACGGCACGCGCTCGTGAAATTCCTGGCCAAGCATCCTCGAGATCCGAACGCGCACTTCGAGCTGGGCCAGCTCTATGCGCTGGATGGCCACATCGCAGAGGCGATTCGGGAGTATCGGACAGTCATCGAGATCGTCCCCGACCACGAGACGGCGGTCTTCAATCTGGGCCTCCTCTATCACCGGTCCGGGCAACTAGAGGAGGCGATTCACACCTTCCGGGAGGTTCTCCGCCTCAACCCCACCGATCTGCCCACCCACATCAACCTGGGGGTGGCGTACCGCGATAGACGGCGGGAGCTGCTGCGAAAAGAGGTCGAGATCCTGGAGGCCGCGGTGAAACTTCGCCCCGAGTACCCCGAAGCCCACTACCATCTCGGGGTCGCCTATCGCGCCATGGGAGACATGGACCCCCAGTGTCGTCCCTGGTACGAGAAGGGGCGCACGGAGTTCCGTGCGTATCTGACCGCGAAACCGTCAGGCAAACGTCGGCACGCGGTCTCACGCTGGGTCACGCTTCTGGGGAGACGGCTCGAGGACTGCGAACAGGGGCCCTAGGCAAGACTAGCGCTCAGCAGCGGGTGTCACCTGTTCCGGGAGAGGGGCGAGATAGCAAGAACGCTCGAATACTTGTACGCTCGGATATTCGTAAGCCCCGGCGCCTGCCAGCCTACTAGGCTTTCAGCTTTCCAGCAGCTCTACTTGCGGCCAAACGCCTCTTGGGCCTCTTGTTCGAGCTCGCGAATCTGCTGTTCGTACGCCCGTTCCTCGCCCAGCATCCGCTTCTCACGAATCCGGTGGAGGTTGGCGAGGCGCCGGTCCGCTTCCGCCAGAGACATTCCCCCATTTGGTGGGTACTGCTCCAAGATGCTGTGGCGGGCGTGAAACGCTGCCTTCTCCCTCGCGCGCTTTGCGCGGACGGCCTCGAGCTCATGCGCGAGGCGCTGAATCTCACGCCGGTACTCCTCTGAGGAACGCAGGGCTCGCGCCTCCCACCGGCGCGGCACCCATCGGTCCCGCACACGCGATACAAACCTCGCCAGCGCGTCGAACCAGTGACTCACGGCCATTCCCCTCCCGAAATCAGCCCGCTTTCGGCGACCGTTTCCTCTGGAAGATGCTGTCGAAACGCCCCTTACGCGACCAGCTTGAGCAGCCTGCTGGTCTCATTTTCCCACGAACCGCTTGGGCGATCGGGCGGGGGGCTTGACAGGAAGTGACGGACGGTGTACCCGCACACGCGACACCGATGGTAAAAATAGGACCGCTCCCCCTCACGCTCGATCCCACCGATCTGCTCCGCATGCCGGGCACAACAGGATTTGCCTCTGGTGGGAGAGACGATTCGCTTTGGATAATCGTTGATGGGACGCTTTTCGTCGGTGTATTCCACGATCGTTGCGTTCATATCATACCCCTCTCGTACCGAGTTGGGATAAGGTTTATTCGACACAGTACATGCGCACGTGTTTCTTGAGCTCGTCCAAGCACTCTTCCAGCACGGTCACGTCCTTCCGCACTTTGGCGACCAGGACCGCGCCTTCCATTCCGGCAAAGATGAACCGTGCGAGGCCCTCCAACTGCACGTTTCGGGCCAAGCGTCCCTTCGCCTGGGCCTTGGCAAGGGCCTCGACAATGTACCCCCGATAACTATCCAGGATTTCCCCGATCCGCTGACGGAAACCCTCGTGAATATCGCTCATTTCGAGGGCAAGGTTCCCGAGGGGGCATCCCCCCACGCAGCCCGTCTCCCGCTGCATCGCAACGAGAAGGTCAAAAAGATCAAAGAGTTCCTCCAGGGGGTCCGCATCCCTCCCGAAGACTTCTCGGCCTATCTGTTGCGTAGTCCATAAGGCCAGGCGATCCAGGATCGCATAGCCGAGCTCGTCCTTGCTCTTGAAGTAGTAATAAAAATTCCCTTTCCCAACACCACTTTCCCGCAGGATCTGATCTACGCTGGTGTGGTTAAACCCCTGCCGGTGTACCAATCGACAGGCCGCCTGCAGAATCTGCTCTTTGGTATTTGCCTCTTTAGCCGCCTGTGCCTCCATATCCCCCCCTGATTACATTCTGTACCGACCGGTCAGTACAACTAAATTTAAGCCACGTATATCAGCCTGTCAAGGAGAAATTCGAGCCATGTATCCTTCTCGCCACAGAATACAACTGCTACCCCCAGGTAGACAGCCGGCCCCCTCGCATCTCACCACCGTCCAGGTCCAGGACACCCCCCAGGAGGAAGCTCCTGGACTCCGGACCTGTCTCTGGTTACGATGTGCGTGGGGAGCTGGTCCAGAAACTGCACAACTTGACCAAGCGCACGACTCATCCCCGGTAGCAATGGCTAGGCAATTTTGAACGGCATCGAAAGGAGCAGTTTATGAATTGGCACGAGCGACTTCGATTGACGCTGAAACGGTCGCCGATCCTGTGGGCGGTCCCCCTCGGCATTGTCGTGGTCATCGCCCTGATCATCGCGATCAACCGGGGCCCCACCGACATGAAGACCGCATTGGAGAAATTGGAGAAAAAGGAAGAGCGGGTCAAGGCGCAGATCGTCGACAGCTGCAAGCAGATTCGCCTCGGCATGCCGAAAGCAGAGCTGCTTACGATGATGCCGAAGCCGGTCGGCACCATCTCGTACAGGCGACAGCGCCAGGTGAAAGAAAAGCTCCTCTTCCCGTCCCGAGCCGGCGCCTCGACGCCTCCCACGGTCGTGGTCGACCAGCGGACCGGGCACGTCGAAGAAGTCGTCTGCGACGCGAACTATCGCCTCCCCCCCAAACCCCCCAAACCCTAACCCCTCCCCCACTCTTCTTTTCCGAAGGGCCCCCTTCGGCGCCACGCACCGAACATGAGTCAAGAAGAGACCCGACCCCTCAACCTTCCTCAACTCTCCTCCTCTCCACCTGACCCCCGCCAGATTCCTTCTGAACCTAAACTCCTTGACATACGCGCGCGAACCCTGTAACTTGCCTTAAATATTGCGCCATCGCTTTGCAGGCATAGAAGCTTAAATTAAGCACCGTAATCCCCGGATTTCCCGAAGCACCGGGCGGGTCGTGCTCCCCCTCCGGTGCTTTGTGTTTTGAAGGCAGATGTTAAACGGTGGTGCGTGGCGAGAATCGGTTAGCAAGAGAGTTAACCCATCGCCCCGGCCAACACACTAAGCGGGTTGCCACTAAGCAGTCCAACGGATCTGATGCAATGCCAGAAGAAGCGAAACCGCAGGACAACATTGACCGCATTCTCAAACACCTGAAGAACGGTTCCCCCGCGGCACGGCTCGTCAACGCCCACCGTACGGCGGATGCCGGCAATCCTACGGAAGCCATGAAGGCCGTCCTCAAAGAACGGCTTGCACAAGTGAGAGCCGAAATTGACAAGCCCGAGGCTTAGGTCGCTTTCAGTTAAGGGCTTCCGCGCCTTTGGCGGCGTCGAACAAAGCCTCAACTTGCCGTCGGACATCGCCGTTGTCTGGGGACCTAACAGCAAGGGAAAAACCAGTTTGGCCGAGGCTTTCGAGTTTCTGGCCACCGGCCGCATCACCAGGCGCGAGCTGATGGCGAGCAGCCAGGACGAATTCGCCGACGCGCTCCGCAACGCTCATCTTACTGACAGTGAGGAAGTCTATGTTGCCGCCCGCATCATAGCCGCTGACGGTACGCCGCACGAGATCAAGCGAGTTCTCACTGGTGACTTCGGTAAGAAACACGATTGTACCTCCCGCCTGGAAATCGACGGCGCAACCGCCACAGAAGCTGGCCTGGCCAAGTTCGGTATCTCGCTCTCCCAACCGCCTCTCCGGGCGCCGGTCCTCGCGCAGCACACTCTTGCCTATATCTTCTCCGTCCGCCCGCAGGACCGTGCGACCTATTTCAAGACCCTGCTCGAAGTCACCGACCTAGACAAACTCCGCAGTGACATTGCGGCGCTGGCGGATGATCTCAAACCGCCCAATGATCCATTGTTCACGAAGTTCACCACCTGCGCGGTCGTCACGGTCATGAAACCCGTCCTTGCCAGTCTCCTGGTCACTATCCCCGATCCCCTAACGCTCGCATCCAGGCTGGAAGACGCGGCAAGCGCGCTCATCGAAGGCGCCGGGGAAAAGGTTCCTGACACGCCGGGCGAACGGCTTGCGGCCATCGGGAAGATTCTGGCTGACCGCCGAACCAAGACCTTCCCGGTCAGAGCTTTCGAACGCAAGGAACTCGCCGGATGGAACCCGCCAACTTCTGATATCTGGACCCGTCTTGATACCTATCTTGGCGAACGCAAAAAAGTCGATGAAGAGACGCGCCAGCTCACGGCGCTATTTGACGAGGCCTTGAAGCTCCCCGCCATTTCCGCTATGACAGAGGCTGTGGACTGTCCTCTGTGCGCGACAGAATCAGCTCTGACCCCGGCGCGCGTGCAGATCATCCGTCGACACGTCGAGGACATAAGGGACTTCAAAACCGCCGAAACAGCCGCAAAATCAGCTCTGGCACAGCTTTCCGCCTCGGCTGATGCTTTGACCAACGCTGCCGAAGCCGCCCTGCCCAAATACCTCAAGACTACAGCCGCCGAGCGCCGCCAGATAGGCTTCACGCTCGCCCGCATTCGCGAACTCCTCGGCGACGGCGCTGGGGAGCTTCTCGATTCCTGGCTCGCCCGGATCAGGCCCCTTGCTCGCGCCGGGGCCGCGCTGCGCCGAGGCGCCATGCAAGCCTACGTACTTGTTGAGAAACAGGCAGCAGACCACGCAGCCGCCCTTGATCCCGAAAAGCTGCGCCCCGTCTTTGCCGCCCTCTCCATGCTTCGCACCAGCTTCGCCTCCGCGATTGACGCATACAAAGTGCCGGAATCGTCCCTCCGCACGGCTCTCAACGAAGTCCTAGATGCCCAGTCGGACACCGCTGGGTGGCAGGATTTTCTCGATGTTGCAGGGCAGCCGGACAAACTTCGCAACGCTTTGATCGACCGCAAGGCCCATACTACCGTGGAGGACGAACTCGCGGCTGCGCTCAAGCAGATTGACCGCGCCAAGGAACAGGTTCTTGACGACAAGTTTTCCGATTACAGTGGTCTGATACAGAAATGGTGGGAGCGATTGCGGCCTGACGAGCCGACGTTCTTTTCCGCTGTGTAGCCCCGTAGGGGGGCGAAACGCACGATTGACTTCAAGGCAGGACTTTCGGCCAGCCCCGACCGGTCCGCTCCAAAGGTGCGCGACGTGATCGCCGTCTTCAGCCACTCCCAGCTTCAGTGTTTGGGGCTCGCCATGTTTCTCGCCCGCGCTGAGCATGAGGGCTGCAGCTTTATCGTCCTTGATGACCCGGTGCTTTCCAGCGACGAGGACTACCGGGTGCACTTCAATGCGACCGTACTCACAGAACTCCTTAGGCTGCCGATACAGGTCGTCGTCCTTACCCAGGACCACGCCACATGGGAGGAGCTTGAAACCCGTTACCGACATCTCGGAATTTCCAACGCCCAGCTTTACATCGAAACTCCCGCTGAAGGGACCATCATCGAAAACACAAGCGATGCGCTTCTCGCCAAGATTAACCGCGCCAAGTCCCTTGTGCGGGGCGGTCATCCTGACTCGCGGAAGGAGTGTGGTATCCAGTTACGCGACGCCGGAGAACGCTTCTGCAAGGAAATGCTGGTCAACGACCGCCGCGACAAAGGAGATAGCGCCGCCTCCCTCAGCGACTATGACGGAAAAACCCTCGAATGGCTATGCCCGCATGTCGATCCCCTCCTGGAACACGACCCGTCTCATTCCGGCAAGCTCGAAGTATTCAAGAACACTGTCAATGGTGCGTGTCACGACAACACTCCGCCGGGCACTGGGGAGATGATACATGCCTGCGGCGAAATCCGTCATTTTGTGAAAGACTATCTCGGGCGTTAGCGCACTGATAGCGGCATGCAACACCCAGAAAACCCGGGATGGTGCGCATGGCTTGGGGGCGCCCATGAGGAGGATCGTTCGGTGCCAGAAATAAGACTTCCATTGCCGCGCAAATTGCCCAATGGTTGTATTTATTAGCTCAACCTATCGAGATTTGGCTGAGTATCGAGAGGTTATCCGACTGGCACTGGAGACCAGTGGATATACATATCGGGGAATGGAGCACTTTCCGCCGCAAGACGAGCCACCACTGGATGTTTGCCTGCGGGCATTAGAGGAGTGTGACGTTTATGTAGGAATTGTAGGAGGGCTATATGGTTCCTCTCCACCAGGAAGAGTATTGTCCTACACGGAGCTTGAATACAGACATGCCACGAGTCTTGGCATCTATAGAATCATGATACTATTGGATGACAATGCAAGGGTCAGGGCGGGATACGTGGAACAAGATCCAGAACGTATTGAAAGACTTAATCGATTCCGCGCGCGCATTGTGAATAATCACACGGCACAAACATTTCGGGATGGTCATGAAGCAGCATGGAAAATCCTAGCAGCGCTCCGGATCCACGAAGTTCGACTCCGCGAGCAGGAAGGAAACAATCAGACATGAGGGCCTCGACTAAAGTTTTTGAACTTATTCCATCCGTTCAAACGCGGATCGAAAAGCCTGCCCCCATGGCCCTCCTGCCGGCACTGCCTGTGCGTCTTAAGGGCAATGAGGGCCCAACCCAATACGCAGTAATTGATACTGGGGCCCAAATATCGTTCCTTTCCTCTATTGTAGCGCAGAATCTAGCAATATCGAGAGAGACTATCGGGACTAAGATCGTCACCATGACCTCGGGTGAATCCATACGCTGTGAAATTGTTAAAGCAGTACTGATACTTTGCGATGAAAGATTCTCCCCTTGGCTACGTTTCGAGGGTGTGCCGATGGCCCTTGTGCCAGGCAGTCAGGCACCTACCGGGGAAGGTCATCTCGTTCTGGGCTATGACTCCTGCTTGTCGAATCTCAAGCTGACTATTGATTATCCACGAAAAAAACTCAGGGTTTCTGCCCCAAGCAAGTTTCTGATTTCGGCGATTTCAAAGAAACACGAGTACGTCCCAAGCAGGATCAAGGAAGGCGACAAACTCATAAAGCTCGGTAGCTATAATGCAGCATTGGCGGTAATCGCAGCAGGCATTGAGGAAGCGGTTCTGTCAAACTTAGGGACGCGCCCAGAATCGGCAACGCTAGGTCAACTTCGCAGCCAACTTGCCGAAGAGGATCTTCCTGAAAGATTCAGAATCTATCTTGATAGTATTGCCCGTCTTCGAAACAGAGCAGTACATGGTGAGAAAGGGGAATCCATAACGATGAGGGAGGCGAAAGATGCCCTTCGGGATGCAAAGGCGTTCGTTACTTACCTCAGAGAATTGGGGGATAAAGGTGAACCTGGTGGACACGGATGACGCTCAGGCTGAGCTACCCCCGATTTGACGGACACCTCAGAAGAGAGGGTGAGGGTTGAGAGTCGAGGGTTGAGGGCCTTGGGCCAAAGCTCTCCGGATGACACACACCGAAGGCACTTCACCCGCGAGTTCAAGCTTGAGGCGGTCCGGCTTCTTCGTGCCAGGTCAGCGGAGAAACCGACTCCGACCCAGATTTCCCCAATGTAAAACATGGATTGGCTCACTTTCGTCGCTCAAATCGTCAACACCCTAGTGTGGCCTGCCACGATTACCATTGCCGTCCTGCTGCTGCGGAAGCCAATTGGGCAACTGATCCAAACCCTGCGGTTTCTTCGTTATAGGGATCTGAGTCTGGAGTTCGGGAAGAAATTAGAGCAACTAGAAGCCACCGCCGACCAGGCACAGCTTCCGGCCGCAGAGACTGCACCGGAGAGGGCCCCCCGTCTGCATGAAGAGAGCCTTAGTGAGTATATAGAGCGACTTGCCTCCATTTCCCCTAGGGCAGCAATAGCTGAGGCGTGGCGACATCTCGAACTTGCTTTGCGAGAAGTTGTCACACGTGCGGGTCAACGCGAACCCCGCTCGCTACGAGGCCTTTGGCGCTTTTTTGAGACGGAGCAGACTCTTCCGGCAGAGGCAGTTTCGATGTTGCAGGATCTCTCCGCCCTGCGAAATCAAGCAGTGCACGCGAGTGACTTCGATCTGGCGCCCGAACAAGCTGCTGAATTTGGTCGCATAGCGGAAAGGATTATCGCGGTTCTGCGGCCCGAGGACTAGCCAGGACTTGGCGTGAAAATTGAGTCCGTGAAGGGAAAAGGTGTCAGGAGGTGCTAGCCCCGATTTCGTGGACACGTAGTTAGGGGCAGGGGGTTGCTTCAAACGTCACGGGACTGCGATAGCCCAGGGACTGGTGCAGCCGCTGGCGATTGTAGAAGATTTCGATGAACTCGAACACCTCTGCCTGGGCCTCCTCCCGCGTGCGATAGTCACGATCATGGACCAGTTCGTTCTTCAGCGTACTGAAGAAGCTCTCCACCCGCGCATTATCGGCGCACCGACCCTTGCGGCTCATGCTGGCTGTGAGCCCCCGCTGCTCGAGCAGCTGGCGGTAGGCCTGGCTCGCATACTGCGGCCCCTGGTCCGTGTGATGAATCAGTCCCGGCAACGGCCGGCGCCGGGCCACGGCCATGGTGAGCGCGTGGACCGCGAGGTGCCGATCCGGCTTGGCACCCATGGCCCAGCCGACGATCCGCCGCGAATACTGGTCCAGGACCACCGCCAGGTAGAGCCAGCCCGCGCGGGTGGCAATGGTTGTCAGGTCCCCGGCCCAGACCTGATCCCGGGCCGCGACCGGGCCGACGGCCGGCAGGCGGTTGGGCGCCGGGGGCGGGAGCTGATGGTGCTCGACCAGGGTGCGGAAGCGCCGCACGCGCCGGGCGGTGATCCCGTGGAGCCGGCGCAGCCGCGCCACGCGGTGCCGGCCGCACCGGATCCCCGCGGCGTGCAGGGCATGCCACAGCTTCACGGCGCCGTACCGCTCCTTGGTCTGGGCGTGCAGCTCCCGGATCGCGCCCAGCAGCTGGGCATTGGCCGCACTCCGGGCGCTCGCGGGCCGCGTCCGCCAGGCGTAGTAGCCGCTCCGACTCACCCCGAGGACCCGACAGAGCCGACCCACGGGGTGGCCCGCCGGCGCCGTGCGGATGAAGGCGTATCTCATCCGGACTCCCTGGCAAAGAACCTGGCGGCTTTTTTTAAAATGTCCCGCTCCTCCCGCAGCCGCGCCACCTCGCGGCGCAGGCGGGCGATCTCATCCTCCGGCGTGGGCCGCTTCCCGGAGCCGGGGAACGCCGCCTCGCCGTGGGCTTCCACCTGGGTTGCCCACTTGTACAGATGGTTGCGGCGGAGGCCCAGTTCCCGAGCGACGGCGGCCGCCGGGCGCCCTGAGCTCTTCCAGAGCCGTAGGGCTTCGCGCTTGAACTCCTGCGTAAAGCGTTGCCGTTTGCCCATGCGACACCTCCAGGTCTATTGTCCCCATTTTGAGGTGTCCGTCAAACCGGGGGTAGCACCGGACCCTTTTTAGTTGCTTGTTCAGGTTCGGGGTCAGGTAACATGAAAAACGGGGGCAACCTCCAGTAGAATGGTGGGGCGCAACGATCCCACCTCTTCTCGAAAGGAGGCAACCCCCATGCTGTACGTAGGCATAGATTACCACAAGCGGTACGCCCAGGTGAATGCCCTTGACGAGCAGGGCCAGCAACGGGCCGCCGCCCGGCTCCCCAACGACTCGCGCGCGCTCGAGGCCTTCTTCCGCGCCCTCGGCGAACCCTGCCAGGCCGTCTTGGAAGCGGGGTGGAACTGGGGCCTGATGTACGACTGGCTGGAGCAGATTGCCACAGTCACCGCGGTCCAGCTCGCGCATCCCTATCGCACCCGAGCCATCGCCGCGGCCCAGGTGAAGACCGATGCCATCGACGCCCGAACGCTCGCCCAGCTCTTGCGTGCGGGCCTCATCCGCCGGGCACACATCCCGAGTGCGGACACCCGCCGGCTGCGCGAGCTCGTGCGGCAGCGGCTGGTGAAAGGTACCGGACACCTTTTGAGATGTAACTGACTGATTTTCTTGGATCTGATTTTCAATTCCTGGGGAGCGCGGGCGAGAGATGAAGAAACCGTATCCATTTGTCGACGATCTCCCTTCCGCCGCACAGCAGCGTAAAGGCACAGGACACCATCAGAATCGTTAGACCTCGGGTGTAGTTTAATGCGAATTCCCCTGACCTGCATGCAATGCTTTCAAGAACTGGGACAGCCATCCCGTGAGGTCTACCAGGCAGAGCTGCAGGATAACGGTCTTTACACGATGGAATGCTCACGCGGCCACCAAGGCGTCACATGCTTGCAGGAGCAAAAATTCGAGGTCCTATTTGACATCGGGGCCAACGCCATAGTCGATGGCTATTATCGAGAAGCGGTTTCCTCTTTTTCCGCGTGCTTGGAGCGGTTTTACGAGTTCTATATTTCGGTGATAGCCATCAAGAATGGCGTCGATGAAGGGCAGTTTCTTGAGTGTTGGAGAGGAGTTGAAAATCAGTCCGAGAGGCAGCTGGGTGCCTTTGTATTTGTTTACTTGCTTGAGGAGAAATGTTTGCCAGCCCTTCTGAGCACGAAACGCGTTGCTTTTAGGAACAACGTAATCCACAAAGCTAAGATCCCAACCAAGAACGAAGCAATCGCCTACGGAAGCGAAGTTCTTAATCTGGTAGCTCCAGTACTTCGAGATTTAAAGGATCGACATTCCGAACACGTCCAAAAGGCTGTCACGCGGCATGTGCGTAGGACCAGACAGGCAATCGAAGGCACACCCCACATTTCTTTTATGAGCATACCTACTACAATGAGCATTTCTCGGGCGAATAGTGAGCCTCAGCCGAGCCTGGATGACACCCTTGTTCGTCTACAACAACAAAGGGGCAGGGGCCGTTTCTTTCCTTGAAGAGGACGTGGAGGGAAAAGGTACCGGACACCTTTAGAAGGATGAGGGGTCAAGGAGCATGAAGGATCAGGTCTGCTCTTGATTCATGCTTCGCCTTGCTACTCTTGCTATGACTCGGCTCTGCCGCCACATTCTCCCATCCCTACTACCACTACCTTCCGATCAGTCCCCCGACGGTTGAAGAGATGGGAATGCGCCATCAGAGATGAGCCAAGCGGAGACTTGACCCCATCGGACGTGGATTAGGTTATGGACGTCCAGGCTTTGTTGGAATTTCTTATTAGAGAGGGTTCGGCCTGGGTTCAGGCGCAGAGAGATCTTTACCGTCCAGACGGCAGACCCCTGACGACGCAAGAGAAGCAGAATTTTGGCAGCTTTTTTGAGATCGAAGCGCTGGATTCCGCGCGTGTGAGGAAGGTCCCGGTAATTCACAACCCAGACTTCTATGGTCAGTTAGCCCAGCTTGGCGTGCACATCCCGTTGGATTTTAGCGAGATGGCTGGGATCACATTTGCAGACACCATTCTGATTTCTGTGGGGCGAACTCCACCGGGTGCGCCGCTTGACTCGCTGCTCTTTCATGAGCTAGTTCATGTCGTGCAATATGAGACGCTGGGGGTGCCACAGTTTGTACACCGATACGTTCATGGGTGGGCCCAAAATGGATTCCGCTACGATAGGATACCCCTGGAACGTGACGCGTACGAACTCCAGGGCAGTTACGAGTCGCAACCACAACGAGCCTTCTCTGTCATGGCAGAGGTTCGTCGCCGCCTCGGGGTCTTATGAGAAACGAGGATGGTCCTGAGTTACTCCTGATTTGACGAACCCCTCAAGACAGAGGATGAGGGTTGAGAGTCGAGGATTGAGGGCCTTAGGTCAACGCATCACGTTTGTGGGCGGCCCGGCACAGGTCGACTGCAGACGCTAGGCCTATAATTTCGGAACATGGCGATGAGAAGACGCACCCTAGCAATATTGTTTCCGTTATTCGTGACGACACTTCAGCCTGCTTGGGGTGAAATTCAAGGCCAAAGGGGTCAGGTCTCTTCTTGACTCAGGTCGGGCGAGGGGATCGAGTCTTTTGTTGTGTGTTCCTCACCGTCCTCGCGAGGCGATCGTCCTGAAATCGAGGATACTCTCCCCGGAAATCCGAGAAACAGATTTGGGGGGAGAACATTTGTGCTTGACAAGCCCCGGGGCGCGGTGGCAAGCTCCCGTCCGTAGGTGCATGGGAGCCCTACCCAGCTCCCACAAAGAGAGGGGCGAGAACTCA
>JBHIAH010000015.1:0-45597 GCA_046758505.1 Methylomirabilales bacterium (SeqCode)
ACTGGATGCCTTCCTCCCCTCCATCCTAGAGAATGCTTTCAAAGGAGAGCTATGAGCCGCGCTGGTGCTGTGCAAGACTGAGCAGAGCAGGCAAAAAAAGGGGAAATTGACAATGACAGAGCAAAACGTAGATTTTTCACTAGCCGAGAGACGCCGCACCTTGATTGCTTCCATTGAGGCAGAGCGCGGAAGCAAAGCTGTTACTTATTTCCTAGGTGATCGGCGAGGTGCTCAGGCACAAATAGCGGGTAGGGGTCAAGTCTTTTGTTGACTAATTTTCTCCTCGCGCTATGCCGGCCGAAGCACAAAGCACTGGGGAGCCTGTGAAGCCCGCCCAGTGCCTGATTACTGCGGGGTACGATCATTCTCATATCGACCTACCCACAAGCCCTACCCCGTTGCGCTAATGTGCCCATAATTTAGCCCTTGGAGGCCAAGGTGTCAACGAGATCATGGTAAGGCCAAACCACCCGAAAATGCGTGCTCGGGGAGGGGCGGAGGGAGGAGAGCCGGGTTTGGTCGTTGCCCTTGACACCAGAGGCGTCAAGGGTCAAGGGTCCAGAAAGGGAAGGAGCTTTTCCCTGCCCGGCTATGAGCGCCGCTTGCTGAGTTGCTTTAGTCTTGCGGCGTCGCCAACGATCAGAGCCTTCTTCTTGGCGTGATTCCACCGCTTGAGCTGTCGCTCTCGTCCGATGGCTTTCTCAAGCGAGTCGTAACTCTCCGAATAGACCAGTTGCACGGGTCTTCGCAGAAAGGTGTATTTTGAGCCTCGGCCGTCGTTGTGCGCATTCTCCCGGCCTTTCAGATCCTCTGTCAATCCGACATAGTAGCTGCCGTCCGCGCAACGGAGGATGTAGACGTGAATCGTGTCGGACATGTCTTCGACCCTGAGGTTCGACAGGCTCACCACCCCGAGGAGGATCGAGGGGAAGGGAAGCCCCTCGACGTCGCTCGGGACAAGCCCTTCGACTCGCCCCTTTTCCTCGGCAGGCTTGGGGCACTTCGGTGACTCGCTCAGGGCACCATTCGACGCGTGAGAAGAGGCTCTCTGGCCGCTAATGGCCTGCTCGCCCTGAGGTTCAACTCGAAGGGCCATGAGCCCCTCGACTCCGCTCGGGACAGGCAAGCGGGGAAAGCTCTGGCCAGTAAGCTTTCCCCGCGCGTCGAATGGTGGAGGGTAGGGGATTCGAACCCCCGACCTCTGCCTTGCGAAGGCAGCGCTCTCCCAACTGAGCTAACCCCCCTCGGCGGAATATCACTATACTCAACATCACCGGTGGTGTCGAGGCCCTTTCACTCGAGCGGGGCCTTGGGCGTCGTCCGGATCTTGTAGAACAGGACGACCGTATACCTGATGCTGTTGACGCAGGGGACGCGGTCGCGATCCCCGATCCAGCCCGGGCAGACGAGGACCCCTTCCCGGGACTCCTGGCGCTCTTGCACCATGTCATCCACGATCCGCTCGATCTCAAAGCCTCCTCCGTGGCACTCCGGATGCAGACAGGGGATTCGCCCTTGAAAGGTGCCGTCCCCGACGCTCAGGGTGAGCCGTCCCTGCGCGGTGGTGGCCCCGGCGGGCTCGCGGCCGGAGAGCTCACACTCCACGAAGGCATCCTTCAGTTCGGGAAAGGCCTTCGCGAAGGGCTGATCGAACGCCCGCACCGTTGGCCGTTTTCGTTGAGCCATCGCCTCGTTCCTTCGCCCACCGATTACGGCTCGGCAGGGACTCTCCGCAGTTGTTTCTGCCGGAGGATGTCCTGAAACGTAAAGGTCGGGCCTTTGGGGATAAAACCGAGGTAGACGTATTTCGTGTCCGGGTCCCGCGAGATGACCCACAGGTCTCCGGTCTCGCTGTCCAACAGGTACTCTAACCCCCCCTGCGCCTGCGCCGGGTAAAAGACATATCGCCCCGCCTTCGGAACCTGCGCTCCCTGCTCTGTGGGCGGGACCGACGTGGGGGGGGTGGGTGGCGGTTCCTGGGCCGTGGCGACCCCTCCCCCCAGCATGATGATGGTCAGGACCGCGTATCCGAGTCGCCTCATTGTGTTCCTCCTTCCTCCTCCATCTGCCGACGCACATGCTTTGCCTCCTTCTGGGGAGGCCCCTTCTCCCTGTCACTGCGGCGGAGTGCATTCACCAACAGATGTGCCTGGCGGGTCGGCTCGGGCAGGCGGTAGCCGCCGTGTGCCCTGAGGACGATCTCCCGCGCCCGCGTGAAGTTCATCCGATAGCCGGGCGAGACAAAGACGGGTGCGACGCCGTCTCTGGTCCGCAGGATGAGCCCGACCTGCTCCCCTTTGGCATAGAGGGTCCGAAAGCTCCCCCGTTTCCGCGCCGGCTCCTGGTACTCGCCGACGAGGAGGCTCTTGGCGCAGCCAATGGAGGGGAGGTTGAGGAGGAGGCCCAGGTGACAGGCCAGCCCGAAACGCCGGGGGTGGGCGATCCCCTGGCCGTCGCACATGAGACAGTCAGGCCGGCGGTGAAGCCGCGTGAAGGCGTGCAGGACCGCCGGCGCCTCGCGGAACGAGAGGAGGCCGGGGACATAGGGAAACGTGGCCTGCTTCACCGCGGTCGTCGTCTCCAGGATCTCGCGATCGCGGAGCCGCATCACGATCACTGCCGCGTAAATTTGGGGCGAGCGCTTATCATACGAGACGTCCACCCCCGCCACGGTCGCGATGGGTCCCCGGTACGCCCCGACATCGAGGCGCCCTCGGAGCGCCTGCTGGATCCGGATCGCCTCGGCGGGCGGGACGTTCCAGCGGTGAAGGCGCCGAACCTTCATCGGTGCAGTCGGAAGGGATCAAGCGAGAGAGCCGGCTGCTCGTCGCGAAGCAGCTCGGCCATGAGCTGCCCGGTGACCGGCGCCAGCAGGATCCCGTTGCGGTGGTGGCCTGAGGCGATGTAGCAACCCGGTGCGCCCGGCACGGCGCCGAGAAACGGCAGCTCATCGGGGGTCCAGGGGCGAAAGCCTGCCCACACCTTCAGGAGCGGCCGGGTCCCGAGGGCCGGGACGACGCCCCGCGCCGCTCCCAGTAGCCCCTCGATAGCGGCTGCCGTCACGCGCTTTTCGAATCCGGCAAATTCCGTGGTGGTCCCGACCACCAGCTCGCCGCTCACCCGGGGGACGCAATACACCTCTCGGCTGTATAGAATGTGACGACAGAGATCCCCGTGGGTTTCCACCGAGAGCAGTTGCCCCCGGGCGGGCCGAATCGGGATCTCCCGGTCGAGGAGCTCCCCGAACATCCCCGACCAGGCCCCCGCGGCGATGACCACCTTGCCGGCGTGGTAGGTTCCGGTGGGGGACCGGACCCCGATCACCCGATCCCGATCCCGCACGAGCCCGCTGACGGGAGATCCCTCGAGGTACTGCACCCCCCGTCGGGCTCCGGCGAGCGAGAGGGCCCGAACCATGCGGGCATTCTGGACCTGGTGGTCGTCGGGGAGATATACGGCACCGCGGATTGCGGGGGTCACGTCGGGTTCGGCCTCGAGCACCTGCTTCGAGTCCCACCGTTCGACCGTGAGTCCCCGCCCGCCCTGCTGTGCGATCATCCGCGTGCCGTGGGCCTCGTCCTCCTCGGTGAGGAGCAGATAGAGGATGCCGGAGCGGACGTACTCGATGTCGATCCCGGTCTCCGCCTTCAGCAGCTCCTGGAGAGGGGCAAACATCTGCCGGCTTTTCAGGGCAAGGTCCAGGAACGGGCCGGGGGGAAGGCCCTCGGCCTGTGGGGCCAACATTCCCGCGGCCTCGCCCGAGGCCTCGCACCCGAGTCGATCCCGTTCGAGGAGGAGAACCTGGATTCCGGCGCGCGACAGATCGAGGGCGATCGAACACCCGATGATGCCCCCGCCGATGATCAGGACATCTGCCGTCTTCATCCGTCCATCAATCGCTGGGCTGTTTCGTTCCCCGCTCAGGAGGACTGGGCTCCCCGGTTGATTAAGGAGGCGATCAGATCAATGGGGAGGGGAAAGATGATGGTCGAGCTCTGTTCGGTGCCGATCTCTGTCAGGGTTTGGAGGTAGCGGAGCTGAATGGTAATCGGCTCCGCCGCGATGATCACGGCCGCCTGCGCGAGCTTCTCCGAGGCCTGGAGTTCCCCCTCGGCGTGGATGATCTTGGCCCGCTTTTCGCGCTCTGCTTCTGCCTGCCGCGCCATGGCCCGCTGCATCTCGGCCGGCAGATCGACGTGCTTGACCTCGACCGCCGTCACTTTGATCCCCCAGGGATCAGTGTGCTCATCGATGATCCGCTGGAGCTTCCGGTTGATCTGTTCCCGTTCGGATAACAGCTCATCCAGCTCCGACTCGCCCAGGACGCTCCGCAACGTGGTCTGGGCAATCTGGGATGTGGCGTACAGATAGTCCTCCACCGCGACGATGGCGTCCTCGGGGTTGACCACCCGGAAATAGATCACGGCGTTCACCTTGACCGAGACGTTGTCCTTGGTGATGACGTCCTGGGAGGGGACGTCCATGGCGACGATCCTGAGACTCACGCGGACCATCTTGTCGATGAAGGGCAGGAGGATCAGGATCCCCGGCCCGTAGCCTTCGCCGCCCGGATTGATGATCGCCCTCGCCAACCTCCCGAAGCGGAAGATGACCGCCCGCTCGTATTCATTCAGGATCCGGAAGGAGGACGTGAGGATATATACGAGGATCACGAGGAAGAAGATCCCGATCACACCGATGTTGAATGGGAACGCGCCAGGCATGGTTTTTCCCTCCCTGCCCTGCTTCGGGCAGCAATCCGTAGTGGGCTATCGTGTCGTTTGTGCCTCCTCGGGAAGTTTTCTCACCTGTAACGTCAACCCGGCAATGCCGGTCACCTCGACGTGCCCCCCGGATTCGACCGCCTCGTCACACTTCGCGTTCCAGATCTCGCCGACGACGAAGATCTGCCCTTCCGGTTTCAGCGCCGTTCTCGCCACCCCTCGCTGGCCGATGAGGCCTTCGCGCCCCGTTACCGGCTGCCGGCGATGGACTCGGATCGCCGCTCCGATCACGAGGAAGAAAAAGGCGGCGGTGGCCGCGGTGACCCCGATGATGGCGGAGAGGGAGATTCGCAAAAAAGGGGCCGGGGAATCGATCAGCATCAACGACCCCAACAGCATGGCTGCAATCCCGCCAGCCGTCAGGACGCCGTGAGAGACCACCTGGAGCTCGGCGATAAAGAGGAGCACGCCCAGGATGATCAGGATGAGACCGGCAAAGTTGATGGGGAGGGTCTGAAGCGCGTAGAAGGCGAGAATGAGGGAAATTCCCCCCAGGACCCCCGGCAGGATGGCCCCGGGATTGGACAGCTCGAAATAGAGGCCGGCCATCCCCAGGATCAGGAGCATGTAGGCGATGGTCGGGTTCGAGATGACCTTCAGGACCTTGTCGCGAAAGCTCATCTCGACCTCGACCAGCGTGGCCGCCTTGGTCTTCAAGGTGATCTTGCCGGCTCCCGTCACCACGGTGCGTCCATCGATCTTGGCAAGGAGATCGGCCCGATCGTCCGCGATGAGATCGATCACCTTCAGTGTGAGCGCCTCTTTCGCGGTGATCGACACACTCTCGCGGACCGCCTTCTCGGCCCACTTGGCGTTCCGCCCCCGGCGATCCGCCAGGCCCCGGATGTAGGCGGCCGCATCGTTTTCAACCTTCTTGGCCATCTCTTCGTCCATCTTCCCACCCCCCATCTGCACGGGATGGGCGGCTCCGATATTCGTCCCGGGGGTCATGGCCGCCACGTGGGCCGCGATGGTGATGAAAGCGCCCGCCGAGGCGGCCCTCGCCCCGCCCGGGGAGACGTAGACGACGACGGGGACCGGGGATCGCAGGATTTCCTTGATGATGGCGCGCATGGAGAGATCGAGGCCGCCGGGGGTATCGAGCTCGATGATAAGCGCTTGAGCTTGGACCTGTTCGGCCTTGTGAATGGCACCGACAATGAAGTCGGCCGTACTGGGCGAGATGATCCCCTCCACCTCGGCCACGTAGACACTCGGGGAGGCGGCGTGGCCTGCCGGGGTCCAGAGGGTGGACAGGACGGCCAGGGGCAGCGTGAAGCGTAAGGCCTTCATCTTCTTAGATTACTCTGCCCCGCCCAAATTTGCAAGGCGTTCCCCCCGGCAGACGGCTGGAACGCTAGGACGCAAAAACCACTCCGGCTCCCTGTGCGTTATAGCATTGTGACATTCCGGCCTTCTAGCCTCCCAGCGTGCTAGCCTTCTAGCTTTCTAGCGGCTGGTGTCCCACACGGTGAGCAGGGCGGGGGCGATGTCGGTCAAGGCGTGAATCCGGCGTGCGAGACGGTCGCTCCCTCGTCCCCAGATCATCGTCGGGACGCGGTTCCAGGTATGAGATCCGGTGCTGAGGTCTTCGACGTTGCCGTGGTCGCTCGCGAGGACCAGGAGATGCCGGGACCGATCCAGATACGCGACCAGGGCCGAGAGAAAACGATCCAGACCTTCGAGCAGGGAGACCGCGCGGTTCATATCCTGAGCGTGGCCGGCCAGGTCGGTTTCAATGTATTCGTAATAGGTCAGATCATGGGTTGCGGCCATGTCTGCCAGCCGCCCGGCTGCCTCCTCTGGGGACAGGAGGGGAACCGAAAAGCCTCGGGACCGGAGCAGGTGGTTGGTGAAGTCGTGGTACAGGGCCTGGCCTCTGGACAGGTCGCCCAGGTCCCGCAGTCGCACACCCGCGGTCCGCGCGGCCACGGTGGTTACCGAGGGAAACCGGCGGCGTCTCAGGGTCGGATCGGTGAAGGCGTTGGCGCAGGCAATCCGTCCCCCGCGGCGGGAGACGGTCCGGAAGAGGGAGTGCGCGCCGAGCATCGACGCCAGTGTCGGGCTGCAGAAGCCCTGGATGTGTCGGCCGGCCAAGAGGGGGGCATTGAGGCCGGTGAGGAGCGCGGTCTGGCCGGTGGCACTCTGGGGAAGGCCCGGAATCCCCAGCGAGGCGTCCGTCGGAATGAGCGAACGGCCGTCCGTGGCCGGGGTCTGGCTCCGAAAGCAGCGGAACCATCGGGTCCGGGCCGCCGCCAGGGGGTTTCGATCGGCGTCCGGTTCACCCAGGCCGAGGCCGTCTACGAAAAAGAGGAGGACACGCACGGTTCGCTCCCTTGCAGCGCGCCGGCACCCGGCTGTGCCGGGCGGCCTCCTTCGGGATCACCGGCCCCTCCCTGGATCCTCTCCGACCTTTGCTTCTCGCCACAAGGCATCCATCTCCTCCAGGCTACTCTCTGTCAACGACTTCCCTTGCTCCGCGATCACCGTTTCGATGTGGCGGAACCGGCGGGTGAACTTTGCAATACATTTGCGGAGGGCCTCTTCTGCGTTCACCTGGAGAAACCGGGCGAGGTTGACCAGGCTGAAAAAGAGGTCTCCCAACTCGGCCTCCGTCGCTTCCGGCTCCTTCCCCATCACCGCCTTGAGTTCAGCGATCTCCTCCTCTACCTTTTGGAGGACGTGCGCGGTCTCGCCCCAGTCGAATCCCACCCTGGCCGCCTTGTCTTGAAGGCGCTGGGCCCGGAGGAGGGCGGGGAGGGTCTTGGGAACCCCCGAGAGGGCCGAGGCCTGCGTCACCCCACCCCGCTCGGCCTGCTTGAGCCGCTCCCAGTTGGTGAGAACCTCCGTGGCCGTTTCCGCGCGGCGGTCGCCGAAGACGTGGGGGTGACGGCGGACGAGCTTGTCCGTGACATCCTCGAGCACCGCCGAAATCGTGAATTCCCCGAGTTCGGCGGCCACCTGGGCGTGAAACACCACCTGGAGAAGGAGATCCCCGAGCTCCTCCCGCAGTCGTTCTCCCCCCTCCTGGTCCAGGGCCTCGAGGACCTCGTACGCCTCTTCGATGAGGAAGGGCTTGAGGGACTCCCGGGTCTGCTCCCGGTCCCAGGGACAGCCCTGAGGCCCTCGAAGGACGGCCATGATCTCGACCAACCGTTCGAAAAGGGGTCCACTCGTCTCGGTCATCCCCGCTCCCTTTTGCACGGACGCACGCCGCCCTATTATACACGGCACTCCCCCCCCGACAAGATGAGAGAGTTTTTCCCTTGACGGGGGAGACGGATCGTCTAGAATTTGTTTTGCGAATTATTCGCAATCTATCGCCATGCGCCAGTCGACAGAGCATTTCAAACAGCTCCTGGGCGGGGAGGGGTATTCCTGGACGCGGGCCCGGTCGACGGTCCTCGCCGTGCTGACCACGGTCCCGAGCCCCCTCCGGGCGGAGGAGATCCACCGGGTGCTTCGAAACTCGGGGATCAATCTCTCCTCGGTCTACCGGGCCCTCCGTCTCTTCGAGATCCTCAACATTGTCCACCGGGTGGAGCTGGGAGAGGGGGCTGCCCGGTACGAGCTGGCCGACGCCTATCGGGATCACCACCACCACCTGGTCTGCGACGCTTGCGGGCGGATTGAGGATGTGGCAGCCTGCCCGGTCGAGGCGGCTGACCTCACACGGCAGATCCGGCAACAGACCGGCTTTGCCGTCCGGTCTCACGTGCTCGAGCTCTTCGGTCTATGTCGGAGCTGTCACCGGGAGGGGCGATGAAGGGGCTGGCGGGATGATCTACGTTTACGCGGTCGTGGCTGGATTATCCGACGTCGGAGCCGGCTGGCTTGCCCTGCGCGGGAAGACCGCCAGGATCGAGTCGCGATACATCATCGGGTTTGCGGCGGGGGTCCTGCTGGCCGTCAGCTTTCTCGACATCCTCCCGGAAGTGAACATGAAAGAGGACGCCCTCGTTCTTGCCCTCGGCTTTCTCGTCTTTTATGTGCTGGAAAAGGTGATGATGATCCACGCCTGTGGCGAGAGTGAATGCGAGACGCACCAGATTGGTCCGGTCGCGGTGCTGGGCATGGCCCTGGACAACTTTGCCGACGGGGCCGGCATCGCCGTGGGCTATCTGATCGACCCGCTCCTGGGGCTCTCCATTACCGCCGCCGTCGTCCTCCATGAGATTCCGCAGGGGATTACCTCTGCCCTCATCATGCAGGAGGCGCGGTGGAGCAGATCGGGGATCATGGGGGCCCTCCTGCTGGCAGGCCTCCTCTACCCGCTGGGGGCCCTGCTGGCCGCGTTTATCCCTGGCCCGTACCTCGAGAAAGCCCTGGCCTTTATCGCGGGCGATTTTATCTATATCGGGGCGAGTGACCTGCTGCCGGAGGCCCATCGGAAATTCAATTGGAAGGTCATCCTCTCGGTGGTGAGCGGGATGGCCTTCATGGGGGTGCTCCGATTCCTCGTCCCCCTGGTCTAACGCAGGGCGTCTTGCCGTCGGCCGCCGCCTGAGGGGGTATGACGGTACGGGATTTGCAAACACACCCACCGGCCAATCCTGGACGGGGGAATCCGATGCGGAAGATCACACTCTTTTTTTTGTGGGGACTGTTGCTCTCGATCATGCTCCCGGGATGGGCGACGGCGAGCGGGGCGAGAATCTATCGCCGGGTGGACGGCTCCGGCGTGACCCACTACAGCAACCTCCCGTCTCCTCGCGAGCTCACGCTCAGGGCCAGGCGCAGAGCAAACCCTGCTGGCTCTGGATTGTGGGCGTTGATCAGCCTTGCCGCCCATCGGCACGGGGTCGACCCGCGTCTGGTGGAGGCCATCATCGCGGTCGAATCGGACTTCGATCCCGGGGCGGTCTCGCCCAAGGGGGCCATGGGACTCATGCAACTCATGCCCGAGACGGCGCGCCGCTACGCGGTGCAGAACCCCTTCGATCCCCTGGAGAACATTGGCGGGGGGATCCGGTACCTCCGGGATCTGCTGTACCGGTTTCAAGGTGACCTCCGTGCGGCCCTTGCCGCCTACAATGCGGGGGAGACGGCGGTCACCGTACATCGGGGGATTCCTCCCTACCGAGAGACCCGCGAGTATGTCACCAAGGTCTTGCGGCGGTACCGCGGGCCCACCGGGCTGTTTTCCCGCCATGCACCTGTGTTCCGGGTATACCGTCTTCCCGGTCCCGGGGGACGATCCATGTATTCCAATGTCCCGCCCCGCCTTCCTCTCCGATAGCCGAATCCATCGTGAGCACAGGAAGTTCGCGGTTGACAACGTGGACCGGGTAGAGTAGCATCGGTCCTGTTAAGTGCTCAATTTTTCAGGGTCCGGACGATGACGGCACTTTCCCGGCATTACTATATCGACGAGATCGATCGCCATGAATTTCACGGATACGCCCTAGCCGGCTCTCTGTTCGTCGGGCAGACCAAGTTTCAGAGCATCGAGGTTCTCGAAAGCCCGAAGTTCGGGAAGATGCTGATCCTCAATGGCAAGATCCAGTCGGCGGCCCTGGATGAGCATATCTACCACGAGGCGCTCGTCCATCCGGCGATGCTCCTGCACCCAGGGCCCCGCCGGATTCTGATCCTCGGTGGGGGGGAGGGGGCTACCCTTCGGGAGGTCCTCCGCTACCCCATGGTGGAGGAGGCCATCATGGTGGATCTGGACGAAGAGGTCGTCAGCCTCTGCCGCAGGTATCTGCCGGAATGGTCGGCGAGGGCGTTCGAGGACCCCCGGGTGACCCTCGTGTGTGAGGACGCCCGTGAATTCCTCGAGCGACCGATCGGTTGCTTCGATGTGGTCATTCAGGACATCACCGATCCGGTGAGCATGGACTTCGGAGAGGCGTACTACCGCGCCATGCAAGAGCGGTTGGCCGAGGGGGGGATCCTGGCCATGCAGGCCCTGGAACTGAACCTGGCGGATTTTTCGGGGCACCTCAAGATACGGCAGGAGGTGGAGAAGGTCTTTGCTCGCCTCCTCTCGTACCGGGCCTACGTCCCTTCCTTTCGGGCCGATTGGGGGTTTCTACTGGCGAGTGCCGCAGAGCCGCTCGACCCCAAGGCCGGCGGGGTCTTGGAGACCCGGTTCAGCGAACGATTGGGACGCGGGGCCGGACTGCGCTTTTACGGACCGGCGGTGCATAGAGCGCTGTGCACGCTCTCGCATGAGCTTGCCCGCCTGATCGGCCAGAAAGCCGGGGGACCCTGATGCGTGAGCAAATAAAGCTTTCGCCCATCAGCTATCAACTCATTTCGAATTTGGAAATCCAGGGGCTTTCCTCTCAAATTCCAAATCCGAAATACTTCATGCTGACAGCTGATTGCCGACAGCTGACCGCGGAGTCTTGAGGGGGAGGAGACGGTGAAGCGACTGCGTGACGTAGATCCGGAGATCGCCGAGGCGATTCGGCTGGAGACGGAGCGGCAGGCCCACGGACTGGAACTCATCGCCTCGGAGAACTTCGTGAGTGAGGCGGTGATGGAGGCGGCCGGCTCCGTCATGACGAATAAGTACGCGGAAGGGTATCCGGGCCGACGGTATTACGGCGGCTGCGAGTTTGTCGACCAGGCCGAGGCGTTGGCGATCGACCGGGCCAAGGCACTGTTCGGTGCCGCGCATGTCAATGTCCAGCCGCATTCCGGCACCCAGGCCAACATGGCGGTCTACTTCTCGGTCCTGCAGCCGGGAGACACCATCATGGGGCTCAATTTGGCACACGGGGGCCATTTGAGCCACGGGAGCCCGGTGAACTTCTCGGGCCGTTTCTTCCGCGTCATCTCCTATGGGGTGCATCCCGAGACGGAGCAGATCGACTTCGCGCAAGTCGAGCGGTTGGCCCGGGAGCACAAACCGAGGATGATCGTGGTCGGGGGGAGTGCCTATCCCCGGACGCTTGATTTTGCCACCTTCAAAGAGATCGCAAAGGCGGTCGGGGCGATCCTCATGGCTGATATCGCGCATCCCGCCGGACTCATCGCCGCCAATGTGCATCCGTCTCCGATTCCCTACGCCGAGTTCGTTACCAGCACCACCCACAAGACCCTCCGGGGCCCCAGGGGGGGGCTGATCATGTGTCAGGAGGAGTATGCAGCGGTTCTCAATAAGAACCTCTTCCCTGGCTTCCAGGGCGGTCCCCTGATGCACATTATCGCCGCCAAGGCGGTGGCCTTCAAAGAGGCGTTGAGTGAGGAGTTCCGCACGTACCAACGCCAGATCCAGCGAAACGCGGCCACGCTCGCCGAGGAGCTCAGCCGCCTGGGCTTTCGCCTGGTCGCGGGGGGGACGGATACCCACCTGATGCTGGTGGACCTCAGGCCACAGGGGTTGACCGGCAAGGTGGCGGAGGCGGCGCTAGAGCAGGCAGGAATCACCGTGAACAAAAATGCCATCCCCTTTGATCCGGAGAAGCCCGCGGTGACGAGCGGCATCCGGATCGGGACACCGGCCGTGGCGACGCGGGGGATGCGCGAGGAAGAGATGCGTCTTATCGGTCAGCTCATCGCGGAGGTCCTCCAGGATGTGACTGATGCGGGGCGGCAGGGGCGGGTTCGGGGAAAGGTCCGGGAGCTGTGCCAGCAGTTCCCGTTGTACCCCGGACGGTTCGGACAGAAAGCGGGGGAGCGGTCCTCGTGAGGTGTCCCTTTTGTGGCCAGATCGAGGAGAAGGTCGTCGACTCCCGGGAGGCCCGTGACGGGGAAGTGATCCGGCGGCGCCGGGAGTGCCTGCAGTGCGGGCGGCGGTTCACCACCTACGAGCGGATCGAGGAAATTCAGTTCATGGTGGTGAAAAAGGATGGCCGCCGGGAACCCTTTGTTCGCAACAAGATTCTGAGCGGTCTGCTCAAGGCCACCCAGAAAAGACCGGTCAGCGTGGCAGAGCTCGAAAAGATCACGGACGAGGTAGAGGCCTGCCTCATGGAGAAACCGGAACGGGAGATGGCCTCGAACGAGATTGGCACGATGATCATGAACCGCCTCTACGAATTGGACGAGGTCGCCTACGTCCGGTTCGCCTCGGTCTACCGCCAGTTCAAGGACGTCAACGAGTTTGTGGAAGAGGTGAAGGGGCTGCTGGGGACCACCGAGCGGCGGCCCCGGCGCACGTAGGCTTTCGGGTAGTGGGTTTTAGGTGTTAGGTGTTGGCCTACGGACATCCGACCTTGAGCCATGGGTGATGCTTCATTGACTGCCACCCCCGGCCGGAGAGCTCGCAATTCAGGCATCAGACCTAACCCCCAAAACGTGGACGGTGGACGTCGGAGGTTGGACTCACTGCTATGGACGTGACCCTCTTCTTCGGCGCCCTGGCGCTCTATGTCGTCGGGACCCTCGCCTACCTCTTGCTCCTCGCGGTGAAGGGGGGTCCTCTCGCCCGGCTCGCCACTGCCGCGACGGTGGGCGGCTTTCTCCTCCACACTGCCGCCCTGCTCCTCCGGCTATACGCCGCCGGCCGCCCCCCCCCGACCAACCCCTATGAGGCCCTCTCCGTTTTTGCATGGGCCACGGTCATGGTCTATCTCGCCCTCGAGTTCCGCTTCCAACGGAAGATCATGGGGGCCTTCGTCCTTCCGATCGTGCTTCTGACCACGGTCGCCGCGGCAACCATGCCCAAGGGTGCCGCGGGCGGGGACGCAGCGCTGCAGCATCCGGGGATCTGGCTGCATGTCACCTTCGTCCTGCTCGGGCATGCCGCGCTCGCCTTCACCGGCGGCGTTGGGCTGATGTATCTCCTTCAAGAGCGACAGCTCAAGTCGAAAAGTTTCGGCGTGCTGTATCATCGGCTCCCCTCGCTCGACTTTCTGGATGGGCTCGGGCACCGGGCGCTCCTCGTCGGCTTTCCCCTGCTCACCGCGGGCCTCCTCCTCGGGGCGCTCCAGGCTCAGGCAGCTTGGGGGCGGCTCCTAACCTGGGACCCGACCCAAATCCTCTCCCTGCTCGCCTGGGGGCTCTATGCGGGGCTCTTGCAGGCCCGACTCACCGCCGGGTGGCGGGGCCGGAAGGCGGCGCTCCTCGCCGTCGTCGGCTTCGGCGCACTCCTGGTCACGATTGTGGGGGTCAGCGTTTTCCTCGGCCGTCCTCACGGGGGCGCCTGAGCGATGGTGATCCTCACGGTCGGCCTCAACCACACCACCGCCCCGGTGGCGATCCGGGAGCGGCTGCACCTCTCCGAGGCGGCCCTCCCGGGGGTGCTGGCGCAGCTCGGCCAGGAGGCGCCGGTCGCGGAGCGGCTGGTGCTGTCGACCTGTAACCGGGTCGAGGTCTACGCCGTCACCGACGCCCCCGCCGAGGCCCAGGCCGCCATCCCCAAAGTCTTAGCGGCCGGGACCGCGACCCCCCTCCCCCTCTTCCAGGCGCAGCTCTACCACCACGAGCAAGAGGCGGCCGTCCGCCACGCCTTCCGGGTGGCCGCGAGCCTCGACTCCCTCGTCCTCGGGGAATCGCAGATCGTCCACCAGGTCAAGACCGCCTACGAGGTGGCCCGGACGGCCGCGGCGACCGGCCCCATCCTGAACACCTTGATGACCCGGGCCCTCGGGGTGGCCAAGAAGGTCCGGACCGAGACCGGGATTGGCGAATCCCCCGTCTCGGTCCCCGCGGCCGCCATCGGGCTCGCCAAGACGATCTTCGGGGAGCTCACCGGCCGCCGGGTCCTCATCCTGGGGGCGGGGGAGATGGCGGAGCTCGCCGCCCGGCACCTCCAGCACGAAGGGGTCCAGGCGGTCCTGGTCGCCCACCGCCACTTCGCCCGGGCCGCCGAGGTGGCCGCCCACCTCCAGGGCCGGGCGGTCCGCTTCGAGCAGCTCCGGGCCGAGCTGCGCCAGGCCGATATCGTGATCAGCTCCACCGCCGCCCCCCATTACCTCCTCCACCGGGCCGATGTGGCCGAGCTCATCCGCCTCCGGAAGAACCGCCCCCTCTGCCTCCTCGACATCGCCGTCCCCCGGGACATCGACCCGGCGGTCCACGCCATCGATAACGTCTACCTCTACGACATCGATGACCTCGAGGGGGTGGTGACGGCGCATCGGGCGGCCCGGCAGCGGGAGGCGCAGCAGGCCGAGCTCTTGATCGAGCGGGAGGTGGCGAGCTTTCAGCGGTGGCTCCAGAGCCTCGCGGTCGTCCCGACCCTCGTGACGCTCCGGCGGCAGTTGGAGGCCATCCGGGAGGCCGAGCTTGCCAAGGCGCTCGGCCGGCTCCCGGACCTCACCCCGGCCGAGCAGGAGGTGGTGCGGAGCCTGGCCCACGGCATCATCAACAAGATCCTGCACCACCCCACCACGGAGCTCAAGCGGCAGTCGGCCGACCGGGAGAGCCACCTGTATGTGAGTGCCCTCCGTCGCCTCTTCGGCCTGCACGACGACGACCGGTGAATGATGACTGATGACCGACGACCGATGACCGACCAATGTCGAATTGCGGATTGCGGATTTCTCTAAGCTGTGAGTCATGAACCATGAACCCTGAACGATGAACCGCAACGGACCCTGAACCGTGGCCTTGGACTTTGGACGTTGGACTGTGAACGATGAGGCGTGAACTGCGGATAGGGACCAGGGGGAGCCTTCTGGCCGTCACTCAGGCGGAGCACGTTGCCGCCGAGATGACGCGCAGATACTCGGAGCTCGCACCGGTACTGGTGAAGATCAAGACCAGCGGTGATAAGTTTGCCCACATCCCCCTCTCCCGCGTGGGGGGGAAGGGGCTCTTCATCAAGGAGATCGAGGAGGCCCTGCAGCAGGACCAGGTCGATATGGCGGTCCACAGCATGAAAGACGTCCCGACCGAGATCGCCTCGGGTCTCACCGTTGCTGCCGTTCTCGAGCGGAGAGACCCGTCGGATGCCCTCATCTCCCGCCGGGGGGAGAAACTGGATGCCCTGCCGGCCGGTGCGAGGATCGGGACCAGCAGCCTGAGGCGGCAGGCGCAGTTGTTGCATTATCGGCCTGACCTGACGGTGGTCCCCCTCCGAGGGAATCTGGATACCCGGCTTCGGAAGCTCGCCACCGAGGAGCTGGACGCGGTACTTGTTGCGGCGGCCGGGCTGGTCCGCCTCGGCCGACACGAGGAGATTACGGAGATTCTCCCCGTAGAAGTCAGCCTTCCTGCCGTGGGCCAAGGGGCCTTGGGCCTCGAGATCCGGGCGTCGGACCGGAACACGCACGATCTGCTCGCACCGATGAGCCACCGACCGAGTGCCTTGACGGTTGCCACCGAGCGGGCCTTTCTGACGCGGTTGGGGGGGGGATGTCAGGTCCCCATTGCCGCGTATGCAGAGCTCGACGGGAACCAGCTGCATCTGAGGGCGCTCGTGAGCAGTCCCGACGGCACGGGAATGGTCCGCGGGGAGCACAAGGGATCGTGCGCTCATGCAGATGAGATCGGGATCGCCCTTGCGGAAGAGCTGTTGCGACGGGGGGGAGACCGCATCCTTCGGGAGCTGTCCGGTGTACCCTTCGAACCCCCGGCTGCTCCCTGAGGCGATGACCGCTGACCGACGGTGAGCGTCCAATGTCCAACGTCAAGGTGCCGCTAGCCGCGTGCCAAGGTCCGCCGGCGGACTTTGGGCGTTGGACTTTGGACCCCGAACGGTGAACTATGAACCGTGAACCGACCGGCAAGGTGTACCTGGTGGGGGCTGGCCCGGGTGATCCCGGGCTCTTGACCCTGAAGGGGAAGCGCTGCCTGGAACGGGCCGAGGTGATCGTGTACGACTACCTGGCGAATGACCGCCTTCTCGACCACGCTCCTCCGGACGCCGAGCGGATCTATGTGGGGAGGCGGGAGGATGAGCATCGCCTGGCCCAGGAGGAGATCAATCGTCTCGTGATCGAGCGGGCCCGCCGGGGCCAGGTGGTGGTCCGCCTCAAAGGGGGGGATCCTTTTATCTTCGGCAGAGGGGGGGAAGAGGCAGAGGCATTAGTTGAGGCGGGGATTCCCTACGAGGTTGTGCCAGGTGTCACCTCGGCTATCTCGGTTCCCGCGTACGCCGGGATCCCCCTCACCCACCGCGATCTGACCTCCAGCGTGGCGTTTGTCGCCGGCCGCCCAGCCAGGGAGGGACCGGGGATCGATTGGCGGGCCCTCGCCGGCATGGGCACGGTTGTTTTCCTCATGGGCGTCAGCCGGCTCCCCGAGATCGTGGCACGGCTCGTAGAGCAGGGACGGGCCCCCGAGACGCCGGTGGCGGTCATCCGGTTGGGTACGTGGCCGCTGCAACAGACGGTCATGGGAACACTGCGCGATATTGTGCAGAGGGCCCAAGCCGTTCGCCCGCCGGCCGTAATCGTCGTGGGAGAGGTCGTGTGGCTCCGCGATCGCCTCAGGTGGTACGAGGAGAAGCCCCTCTTTGGCCGACGAATCGTCGTCACCCGCGCTCGAGAGCAACAGGGGGATTTTGCCGACCTCCTGGAAGGCTACGGGGCAGAGGTCATCGAGTGCCCGACCATCGCCATCCTGCCGCCGGAGGACTGGAGGCCTCTGGATCAAGGTCTCGAACGCATCGGCAGCTATCACTGGGTGGTCTTTACCAGCGCCAACGGGGTTCGCCGCTTTATCGGGCGGCTTCGGGAGCGAGGGGGTGACCTGCGGGACCTTCACGGCGTCCGGGTGGCCGCCATCGGTCCGGCCACGGCCGCCGCTTTGCAGGAGGCGGGACTCCGCCCCGACCTGGTCCCCGATGAATACCGCGCCGAGGCGATCCTGAAGACACTGGATGGCGACCTCACCGGGGTGCGCTTCCTGATCCCCAGGGCGGCCAAGGCGCGGGAGGTTTTGCCCGCCGGGCTTCGGGAGCGGGGAGCCCAGGTCGAGGTCGTGCCCGCCTATCGAACGGTGCGCGTGGCCGATCGGACCGGAGCGGTTCTCGATCGCCTGCGGGCCGGACAGGTTGATGCGGTAACCTTCACCAGCTCCTCGACCGTGGTGAGCTTTGTCGACATGTTTCGCGGGGAGGATCTGCCCGCCCTTCTCAAGGACGTGGTCGTTGCCTGTATCGGGCCGATCACCGCCGAGACGGCTGCCCACTACGGGCTTGTCGTGGACCTCGTCCCGTCCGCGTTTACCGTCCCGAGCCTCGCCGAGGCGCTGGTCGGCCACTTCGGGCATCGCACGCCGCCGCGGAGGCCAGAGACGGATGTGGCGAGTTGAGTTGCGTTACATTTTGTCCCTTGCATCTCCCTCACTTTCATGCCAGCATAAGAAAACGGATTGTCCTTGATTTTGGGGACGGAACCGCCAGCGGACAGAGGAGGGATGGCTCCTGGCGAAGAAACCGGGAGGAACGACTGCGCTTGTCGTGATTCTCATCCTGGGGGCGCTCATCGGTGCGGCCCTGGGAGAACTGACCGCGTACCTCCTTCCGGGCGGCATTCTCGAGCGGATCTTTTCGCGAGGGATCACTCCAGGCCTTCAGCCTCCCGCCACCCTCGACCTCAAGATTCTTTCTCTCACCTTCGGTTTCACCGTCCGCATCAATCTGGCGTCGCTGTTCGGGCTTCTGCTGGGTGCTTATCTCTACAAACAGCTGTGATTCCTGTTGACACCTCCGGGGCCCTATGGCATGTTTCTGCCGATTCCTCTCGAACGAGTGCCGAGAGCACGTGTGAGGCATGGGAACGGCAGGCCAGGAGTTGATTCTGGCCATTACGGGGGCCAGCGGGGCCGCCATCGGGGTTCGCCTCTTGGAGGCGCTGGCGGACCGGGGGGAGGAGGTGCATCTGCTCGTCTCGCCGGGTGCGGAAACGGTGATCCAGGAGGAGACGGGGCGGCCGATCGGGGATCTCAAGGCGCGGGCGACCTTTTATCACGCTTCCAACGATCTGGCGGCGCCCCTCGCGAGTGGTTCCTATATCTCGCCACATGTCCGGGCCATGATCGTCGCACCCTGCTCTATGAAGACGCTGTCGGCCATCGCGTCAGGCTTTACTGAAAACCTGATCAGCCGGGCGGCGGATGTGATCCTCAAGGAGGGGAAGCGTCTCGTCCTCATCCCGCGGGAGAGTCCGCTCAATGCGATCCATCTGGAAAACATGTTGCGTCTGGCCCGCCTGGGTGTCGCGATCGTCCCTCCCCTCCCTCCTTTTTATCAGCACCCCGCCACGGTGCCCGAGCTGCTGGACCAGATTGTTGGCCGGATCCTGGATCAGGTCGGGCTGCACACGGACCTCACGCGGCGATGGTCCGGGCGTCCGTGAGGCACTCAACGCCCCTCCTCCTCCGCGAATTTTCCCGCTTGGATGTCCGCAATCATTTGGCGGTGCTGCCGGGCCATGAGGGTTCGCACCGCCTGTGGGGAAGGGGTGGGGCCGAGGAGTTCTCGGTAGTCGGTCTTGATCCGGGCGACAATGGCGCCCCCGCGGTAAGCCAAGGTGAGGATGTGGGGATCGTTCTCCCCCAGATCTTCAGACTGGACATGATACGTCTGCTGGCGGCAAGAGAAGTTGGTATTGAAGCCAGGGATCATCGCGCGCCCCCCCCGATGAGAGTCGGCCATCGCTCGCGGCACGCAGCTTACCACAGAACGCGACGGCGTCGCTAGTCCTTCGGTTCATAGGTTCGATGACTAACGAATTCAGACTGCGACGTCGTGCTGAGTGAGCCAGGGTGTTCGCCACCCGGGGCGGAATACGCCACAGCATTTCCGAATCGATGCACTCGTTGGAATCGCGCGCGAGACTTGCGTTCCCTGGGGAGGATCTGATGGATGGCGGACGATTGAGGGTGGGGGTCCTCTTCGGCGGTCGGTCGGGAGAGCACGAGGTCTCGGTTGCCTCGGCCCGATCCGTCCTGGGTGCCTTGGACCGATCCCGGTATGAAGTTCTCCCCGTCGGGATTACGCCCGAAGGGGAGTGGCTGTTGGTGGAAGGCCCGGACCAACTGGGGGAGGGGAAAGGAACCCGGATCGCCGTTGTCCCCGGTCTTTCAGGACGCGCCCTCGTGGGGATGGATGCGGGTGGCGAGACGGGCCGCGCACTTCCGAACATCCTGGATGTGGCGTTTCCCGTCCTGCATGGCACCTATGGCGAGGACGGCACGGTCCAGGGCTTGCTGGAACTCTTGGGTGTCCCGTACGTGGGGGCTGGGGTCATGGCCTCCGCGGTGGGCATGGACAAGGCCGTGATGAAGGGGGCCTTCCAGCAGGCGGGGCTGCCAGTCGTGCCGTATTACGTCCTCACGATCACGGCCTGGCGGGACGACGCGGCTACCCTCCTGAACTCTTTGGAACAGACTCTGGCCTATCCGGTCTTCGTCAAGCCCAGCAACCTGGGTTCGAGCGTCGGGGTGAGTCAGGTAACGGATGGTGCGGGTCTCCGTCGCGCCATTGAAGAGGCCTTTCGATACGATCGGAAAATCTTGGTGGAGCAAGGGCTCGATTGTCGAGAGGTGGAGTGCGGCATTCTGGGCAATGATCAGCCGGAGGCTTCGGTTCTTGCCGAGATCCTCCCCAAGCGGGCATGGTACGATTATCAGGCCAAGTACGAGGCGGGGATGAGTGAGGTCCGGATTCCCGCCCCCCTCTCTCCCTTGCTTACCGGCGAAGTCCAGGCCCAGGCCGTCACGGCCTATCGGGCCATCGATTGCAGTGGGATGGCCCGCGTCGATTTCTTCCTCGACCGCGCGTCGGCAAGACCGTATGTGAATGAGGTCAATACGATCCCTGGCTTTACCGCGACGTCGGTCTACCCCAGACTCTGGGAAGCTAGCGGACTCAGTTACCCCGCCCTCCTGGATCGGCTGATTCACCTGGCGCTCGAGCGTCATGGTGAGCGACAGCGGTTGCTCACCACGTACCGGAAATCCGAGAGCCGGTGATTTCCTGTGCCCCGTCTCCCCATTGACAACCCCCGCGGGGGTTGATACGCTACATGACCGTCCGCAGAAATATCACCGGCACGGAGAGGTTCCATGTTCCGCTTTATCCCTCGTGATGGAAAGTTCTTCGATCTCTTTGAGGCTGCTGCCCTCAACATTCGGGAAGCGGCCGCCACCTTGAAGGCGATGGCCGAATCGGACGGCGACTACGAGGCGTGGTGGAAAAAAGTCGAGGAGTACGAGCATACGGGGGACCGGATCACCCATGACCTGATGAAAAAGCTGAACCAGACCTTCATCACCCCGCTGGACCGGGAGGATATCCACCAGCTCGGGAGCCGTCTGGACGATGTGGTCGACCTCATCGAGGCGGCTGCGACCCGGATGGCCCTGTACAAGATCAAGGAGTGCAGCACCGATGCCAGGCGCCTCGCCGACCTGATTCACCAGATGGCCGAGGAGATCGTGCTTGCCGTCCAGAAGCTCAGGAACTTGAAAAGCATACTTTCCCACTGTGTGGAAATCAATCGACTCGAGAATGTCGCCGATCATATCTCGCGAGATGCCATCGCTGCCCTCTTCACCGGAGGGCACGATCCCGTGGAGATTGTCAAATGGAAGGAGATCTATGAGACGCTAGAAACGGCGACAGATCGCTGCGAGGACGTGGCCGACATTCTGGAGCGGATTGTCCTCAAAAATGCCTAATCTGGTTCACGGTTCACCGTTCATAGTTCATGGATTGGATGTCCGGATTTTCCTGTGAACCCTGAACCCTGAACTGTGAACGAGCTTTCATGAGCGAGCCCGGGTGGGTGATCATCCTCGTGGTAGTGTTGGCGGTCATCTTCGATTTCACCAACGGGTGGAACGATGCCGCCAATGCCATTGCGACGGTGGTTTCCACCCGCGTCCTCACCCCCACCCAGGCGGTGCTCCTGGCCGGGGCCTTGAACGTGGCGGGCGCCTTTTACTCGACGGCGGTCGCAAAGACCATCGGCTCCGGGATCGTACACGCCAGCGGCGTCACGCAGCTCACCATCGCGGCCGCACTCGTGGGTGGGATTATCTGGAATGGTTGGATGACCCTGATCGGGATGCCCATCAGCGCCTCCCATGCGCTGATCGGGGGGGTCATGGGGGCGGGCATCGCCCACGGAGGCCTCGGCATCTTAAACTATGAGGGGCTGAAGCCGATTTTTGCGGCCATGCTCATCTCCCCCGCCTTGGGCATTGTGATCGGCCTCTTCTTCATGGTTGCCATCAGTTGGTTCTTCTTCCGGGCGAGCCCGGCGTGGGCCAATCCCCTTTTTCGCAAGCTCCAACTTGTCTCGGTCAGCTTCATGGCGTTCAGTCACGGGACCGGGGATGCGCAGAAGGTCATGGGGGTTATCACCTTGGCCTTGGTTGCCGGGGGATACCTGGGGACTATGGAGGTCCCCTGGTGGGTGATCCTCGTCGCGGCCTTGGCCATGGGGCTCGGCACGGCGGTGGGCGGGTGGAGGGTGGTGAAGACCTTGGGGCTCCAGATGTTGAAGCTCCAGCCGGTCCACGGGTTTGCGGCCGAGACCACGGCAGGGCTGATCATTATCGGGGCCTCGAATCTCGGGGTGCCGGTGAGCACCACCCACACCATCACCACGTCCATTATGGGCGTCGGCGCCGCGGAGCGGCTTTCGGCGGTCCGATGGGGGGTGAGCCTCAAGATCCTCTATGCCTGGCTGTTCACACTTCCCGGGGCGGGCCTCGCAGCCTATATTAGCTACCAGGTGATCTATCTGGGGGTGGCCTGGGCCGGCGGTTGATTCGCAGAGGAGGCGCACGTGCGGGCTATCGTGATTGGCGCCGGTGAGGTCGGATATCATATCGCCAAGCGCCTGGTCCAAGAGGGGCATGATGTCACCATTATCGAGGAGAATGCCGCCGTCAAAGAGCGGGTGGAGAAGGAACTGGATCTTCTGGCCGTCCAGGGGAACGGGGCCTCCCCGACTGCCCTGGAGGCGGCGGGGGTGACCGAGACCGACATGCTCATCGCGGTGACCGACGAGGACGAGTTGAATCTGGTCGCTTCTCTCCTGGCGAAAGAGTACGAGGTAAAAACCACCATTGCCCGCGTCAGGAATCCGGAGTTCTTGCGAAGCCGCTTCCTCCAGTCGGGCGCCCGGCTCGGGATCGACCTCCTGATCAATCCCAATCAGGTTGTGGCTGAAGAGATCGCCAAGCTGGTCCACGTCCCCGCGGCGGCCCAGGTGGCCTTTTTTGCGGAAGGCAAGGTGCAGCTTTTGGGCATCTATGTGGGGCCCGATGCTCCGGCCCTCCAGAAACGGCTCAAGGACCTGGGGACGTTCCAAGCCAAGCACCCCTTCCTCGTCACCGCCCTCTCCCGGAAGGACGAACTCCATATCCCCGACGGTGAGACGACCATCCTGCCCGGCGACCATCTCTACCTGGTGGCGCACCGGGACGATATCCCCGCCATCCTGGATCTCCTGGGGCGACAGGAGGTCCCCCCGAGGAGGGTCATGATTATCGGCGGCGGTCGCGTCGGGCTTTTCCTGGCAGAGATCCTGGAGGCCGAGGGAATTCCCGTCACCCTCATGGAGCGCAACCCCAAGCGGTGTGAGGAACTCGCCCACCGTCTGAAGAAAGCCCTCGTCCTCGAGGGGGACGGGACCGACAGCAGGGCCCTGGAGGAAGAGGGGGTCGCGGAGATGGACGCCGTCGTCACCGTCTCCGACGACGAGGCGACGAACATCCTGGCGGCCTTGCTCGCGAAGCGTCTCAAGGCAAAGAAGGCCATCGCCCTCATTCAACGATCCCACTTTCTCCAGTTGGCCTCCTCGCTGGGGATCGATGCGCCCATCAGCCCCCGCCTTACCACCGCGAGCGTGATCCTCAGGTATGTGCGCGGCGAACGGGTCGTCTCCGTCGTGGAGATGCCCGAATGGGATGCGGAGATTATGGAGCGCGTTGCCCTCCCGACTGCGGCCGTCGTGGACCACCCCCTCCGTGAGGTCAACATGCCCAAGGGGGCTATTGTGGCGGCGATCAGCCGCGGAGAGCAGATCATCATCCCCAAGGGTGACAGCCGTATCCTCCCCGAGGACCGGGTCATCCTTTTTACCCTTCCTGGCGCGATCCCGAAAGTGGAACGACTTTTTAAAGGCAACGGCTAGGTCGACCGGAGGGTCGGATGCAGATTGCCCCCATCCTCCATGCGCTGGGCCTCCTCCTGCTCTGCCTTGCCGGGGCCATGAGCTTTCCCGTCCTGATCGCCTTTTTTACCGGCGGACCCGAAACGCTCTCTCTGCTCCTTGCCCTGCTCTACACAGGAGGAGTCGGGCTGCTCGGTTACCTCGTGTCTCGCGGTCGAACCGAGATCGGTGCGCGGGAGGGATTCGTCATCGTCGCGGCGGGATGGGTGCTTTTTTCCGCGTTTGGCGCCCTCCCCTTCTACCTCACCGGGATGCTCCCCTCGTACACCGATGCCTACTTCGAGGCCATGTCCGGCTTCACCACGACCGGGGCCACGGTCCTGACCCAGATTGAGGGCCAGCCGATGGCCCTCCATTTCTGGCGGTCCTTCATACAATGGCTCGGGGGGATGGGGATCATCGTCCTCTCCCTGGCGATTCTCCCCATGTTGGGTGTGGGCGGGATGCAGCTGTACAAGGCCGAGGTCCCCGGACCGGTTCCGGACCGACTGGTCCCGCGCATCCGGCAGACGGCCAGGCTGCTCTGGGGGCTGTACACGGTCCTCTCGGCTGTTGAAGTCATCGCGCTCGTCTTGGTCGGGATGCCGGTGTACGACGCCCTGCTGCACACCTTCACCACGATGGCGACGGGGGGGTTCTCGCCCAAGGCCGCAAGCATCGGCGCGTATCAGAGCCCTGCCATCGACACGGTCCTCATCGTCTTCATGTTCTTGGCGGGGGCGAACTTCGCCCTGCATTTTCAGGCTCTGCGGGGGAATGTCAAGGCCTACCGAGATCCCGAGTTTCGCTTCTATGGGGCGATCGTCCTGGTTGCCGTTTTCGGGTTGACACTCATCCTCTGGGGGCGGGTCTATCCCGACCTTCCGTCCGCTCTCCGTTACGGCGCCTTTCAGGTGGTCTCGATCGTGACGACCACTGGCTTTGGAACCGCGGACTACGGCACGTGGCCGGTGTTTGCGCAGTTTCTCCTCTTAAGCCTGATGTTGCTGGGGGGGTGCGCCGGGTCCACCGGGGGGGCGATCAAACATATCCGGGGGCTCCTCCTCTTCAAGGTCGCCTATGACCATCTGTACAGGCTGATTCATCCCAAGGCGGTGCGCCACGTGAAGGTAGGAGGGAGGGTGATCCCGAAGGAGGTGCTGGAGGGGGTGCACGTCTTCGTGCTCCTCTATTTTTTTACCTTCTTTGTTGCGACCGGGAGTCTCACCCTCTTGGACGTGGATCTGGTCACCGCGATCGGGGCGGTCGCGGCCACGCTCGGAAATGTCGGGCCTGGTCTGGGATTGGTCGGACCGGCGGGGAACTACGCCGGCGTCCCGGGTGTGGGGAAGTGGATTCTGAGCGCCTGTATGGTCTTGGGCCGTCTCGAGCTCTTTACCGTCTTCGTCCTCTTCACGCCCGACCTGTGGCGGAGCCTCGTCTGGCGCCGGTAACGGGCAAATCCCCTTGACATCCGCGGGCCCGGCACGTAGTCTGAAATCAGATGCTCCATCCAGGGAGACCGATCATGTTCGGCATCGGAATGCCCGAACTCATCGTCATTTTCATCGTTGCCCTCCTGGTGTTCGGTCCCAAAAAGCTTCCGGACCTGGGCAAGGCGTTAGGCCGCGGCCTGGCGGAATTCAAGCGCGCCTCCGATGATCTCAAGGAAGGGCTGACCGCCGATTTCAACCTGGAGGACGAGGACAAACCTGCGGCGAAAGCCCCCACCCCCCCCGAAACCCCCGCCCCTCCCGAGGCACCCGCGTCGGCTCCCGAGCCTCCACCGTCCACGGACGATCCGCTCCATGGCTGATGACCGGATGCCCTTCCTCTCCCACCTGGAGGAGCTCCGAAAGCGGTTGATCGTCTGTCTCATCGCCATCGGTGTCGGCTTTGGCGTCGCCTTTAACTTCTCCGAGCAGATCATGGCGTTGCTCAAGCGCATCCTCACGACCACCTTCGCCTTTCAGAAGACCTACCCCTTTGTCGTTGCCGTGTCCAAGCCTGCGCCGGAGTTGATCTTCGTCGCCCCCGCCGAAGCCTTCTGGGCCCATATCAAGATCGGGTTCCTCGTCGGCCTGCTGGTGGCCACCCCCCTGATCCTCTTCGAGCTGTGGCGGTTCGTCTCGCCCGGCCTGCTGGAGCGGGAGCGACGCTATGCGATGCCCTTCGTCATCCTTGGGACCGTCTTCTTTTTTTTTGGCTTCGCCTTCTGCTATTTCGTCGTCCTCCCCTTCGCCATGAACTTTCTGCTCACCTACAAGACCGCGCACCTCACACCGATGCTCTCGATCGGCCTCTTTATCGATTTCACCGTCAAATTTCTCCTGGCCTTCGGCCTCATCTTTGAGCTCCCCTTGCTGATGAGCCTCGCCGCGCGGCTGGGCCTGGTCACCTCCAAGTTTCTTGCGCGGAACCGGAAATACGCCATCCTGGTGAACTTCGTCATCGCCGCCATCCTGACCCCGACCCCCGATATCTTCAACCAGACCCTCATGGCTGGCCCGCTCTGCCTCCTCTACGAGGTCGGGATCTGGGCCGTCCGGCTGATCGAGAAGACCCGGCGATCCCCGACGCAAGAGGAGGCCCGCGAGGGGGCCTGACCGTGTGGTATCCCCCGATTTTCCCTTGACGCCGCCTCCCTTGTCTGTTAGGAGAAAGGCACAGGTGGTGGAGTCCACCTCAGAACCACCCCGGTGAGTATCCATCGGGGGTGATGACTCCTGCTGAAGATTTCTCTTCGGGAGGAGTTTTCTCTTTTGGGGGGGACTTTCGTTCCCTGAGCGCTCAGGGTGAGAAGACCGGCACGCCTGGGGCCCGAGCAAGGAGGGGCCTGCGTGGGGCTCCGGTGTAGGCACATGGCGATGGACGAGTGTGGATCACGCACGAACCTGCTTGGCCAGCTCCGACCGGAAGTGCAGGAGCGGCTTGATGTTGAATTGCTCCGCGTCGGAGACGGGTTGGCCCTGATGCCCGCGCTGCTGCAAGTGAAGCGGAAAGGCGTGCGTGTCCGGATGATCCTGCCGCTCGAGCACGATCCCGGATTCCCGGAGCGGCTGTGGGATCTTGAACCCTTCCTGGCGGAAGGGATCGACGTCCGCTGGGGGCCGACAGTCCGTGACAGGCGGCTGGTCGCCGACGGGCGGCGCGCGTATCGACTGGATGGGGAATGGATCAAGCTGGACCCAAAGCTCGGGAGCCGTCCCCTGGCGAGCACCGATGGGACCGTGCACATCTCTTCCGGGGAGGTCCTTGATAAGCAAGAACGACGTGCGCGGTTTGACCGTCTTGACCGCATCCTGTGTGTGCGCATCTGGGCGCTGGGCGGGCGTTTTCCACTCTACTTCTCGAGCGAACGAACCCCGGTGGATGCCCTGTCGCCTGGTGACCGGATCAAAGTGCTCTTTGTGATCATCTGGGGCGGGAGCGGGCTTTTCTCGGCGTTTGCTCCCTCCGAACTGTACTACGAGGGCGTCGGTTTCAGATGGATTCGATCCGAGAACCGGCCGCCGTGACGGACCGGCTGCGGTGAGAGGTGGAAATCGGTGTCAGTGAATTGGGACAAACGGTCACGCGACCCTTCCATGCGCACGGGGGTCAGCCCGTGCGCGTAGAGGTGACGATGGAAGGCGTTGACACCCGATGATGGACGACGATAGAATAACGCCGCTCTCAGGGCGATGGAGTTCGCCGGGAACCACCAGCTCCCATTCGGGGGCGGTTGATGACTCCTGCTGAAGGGGAACCTTCGGGAGGAGTTTTTTATTTATAGGAGATTAGTGGGGGAGCCGGTGAAGCGTCTCACAAAGTTTGTCGCCTATTTTGACCTCCGGGATGCCTGTGGGGAAGCGGGGTGCCCGGTCTGTACGCTCCTCGTGAAGTTCTCCCTGCGCACCATGGATCAGTTCATGCACGAACGGGTCACCGATCCCGGATGCCGGGAGGAGCTGTTGGCCTCGCGCGGATTTTGCAACTGGCACGCCTGGATGCTGCCGAAACTCCGGCACAGCGCCTCCGGGACGGCCGTCATTCACGAGCATCTGCTTCAAAAGGAGCTAAAGGCATTGGGAGAGCTCCGCCGCGCTCATAGAGTCCAACCCAGATGGCGGGACCTCCTTCGGCGCCTCGTGGGGAGTGGCCGGAAGCCGGGGGCGGGAAGGGGACGAAGGAAGAGGGCGGCGTGCCAGGTGTGCACCGGGGCGAGAATCTCGGACGAGATCTATCTGAAGACCTGTGTGGAGTTCATTACCGAAGTGGAATTCAGGCGAAGCTTCGAGCAGTCTGCCGGCCTCTGCCTTCCCCATCTGTATCTGGCAGCGTCCATGGAGCCGACACACCCAAACCTCCCACAGTTGCTCGAGCTCCAGACGGGGAAAATCGAAGCGGTCCGTGCGGATCTTTCCGTGTTTATTCGCAAGCAGGATTACCGGTTCATGGACGAGCCGGTTGGCAAGGAGGGGTCGGCCTGGGTGCGGTCGATCGAGCTTCTTACCGGAAAGCCGGGTGTCTTTGGGCCCGATCGGCCCCGGATCCCCCTGACACCCGAGCTGCGCGGCACGGCCTCGGCCCTCCTCCACTCCGAGGAGACAGCGTCTGAGGACCGGGATGCACTGCAGCGCGAGAACGAGCGCCTCCGGTTCGAGAATGAAAAGCTCCGGCGGCGCATTGATGAGATCTCCAAGCTCTGGTCCGAGGAGAGCAGCCGGGCGGCGTCGCTCCACTTCCAGGTCTTCGAACTGGCCAAGGCGAAGCAGATTCTGGAGTTCAACCTGGCCGGGGCGCAGGGCGAAGGCAAAGGGTGGGAGGGGGTCGTCTCCCGGCTGCGCGAAGAGATCGCCGCCCTTCAAGAGGAGCTCGCGCAGTTCAAAGAGCGCTCCTCGGCGGAGTAGGTGCGAGAGATGCATGCCGGCACGGCATGTTGCAAGGGGACGGGATGGACGAGCGGCTAGACGAGTTCGAGCATCCGGTGGATGGCGGTCCGGGCCCGGGCGGCGATACCTTCCGGCACCTTCACCTGAAAGACCATCTCCTGCAGCGAGCGCAGCACCTTCTCGAGGGTGATCCGCTTCATGTACTCGCAGACCGCGTCCTCTTTGAGGGGGACAAAGGCCTTGTTGGGGTTGCCCTGCTGCAAGGGATACAGGATGCCGGTCTCGGTGGCCACGATGAACTTCTGCGCGGAGGAAGCTGCGCTGCGGCGGATCATCCCGCTCGTGGAGAGGATGTGAATCCTGTCCTGGAGACCGGGCGCCTCCCGGGCAAAGGCGATGCAGTTCGTGGTGCAGCCGCACTCGGGGTGGATAAAGATCTCCTCGGCATCCGGATGAAGGCGCAGGGATTCCTCAAAGTCTCCGGGACGGATCCCGGCGTGCACGTGGCACTCCCCGGGCCAGACGCGGATGTTCGTTCGGCCGCTCACCTGGGCGACGTAATCGCCCAGGTAGAGGTCGGGGAGGAAAAGAATCTCGCGATCGGGGGGGATGGCCTGGATGACCTTCGCGGCATTCGCCGAGGTGCAGCAGTAGTCGCTCTCGGCCTTCACCTCTGCGGTGGTGTTCACGTACGACACCACGACCGCTGCCGGGTGCTCCGCCTTCCACTGCCGAAGTTCCTCGGCCGTAATACTGGCGGCCAGGGAGCAGCCCGCCTCGAGATCGGGAAGGAGGACCGTCTTGTCGGGACAGAGAATTGAGGCGGTCTCGGCCATGAAGTGGACGCCACAAAAGACGATGACGTCGGCATTCGTCTGGGCTGCGGCCTGGGAGAGGCCAAGGGAATCGCCGGTGAAGTCCGCGACATCCTGGACCTCGGGGACCTGGTAGTTGTGGGCCAGGATGACCGCCTTGGACGCCTCCTTTAATCGGAGGATCTCCCGGCTGACGTCGGTCTGAACTGCCATTCTCTTCCCCCCGGGACGACTTTCAGTTATTATGCTAAGGGAATTACCGGGCGAGGTCAAGTGCGAATGCCTCAAGGCCAATCAGCTACCGTCCCTCTGCAGGTCCGCCGCTTGGTCGAGCGTGCCCTGGAAGAGGATCTGGCATCCGGGGACCCCACGACGGAGGCCCTGATCACCGATCAGGACCGGGGGAGAGCAGAGGCCGTGGTCCGGGCACCGGGCGTGCTGGCCGGGACGTGGGTCTTCGGACTCGTCTTCACCACCGTCGACCCCCGGCTCGAGGTTCAGCCGCTGCGCCCGGAGGGGCATCACCTGACCCCAGGAGAGGGGGTGGCTACCGTGACCGGGTCCTTGGCCAGTATCCTCAGGGGCGAGCGGGTAGCCCTGAACTTCCTGCAGCGGCTGTCCGGCATCGCTACCGGGACCGCTCGGTTCGTGGCGGCGGTGGCTGGCCTGCCCGTTCGGATCGTGGATACGCGGAAGACCGTCCCGGGCATGCGGTGGCTCGAAAAGTATGCCGTCCGGATGGGCGGGGGGTTCAACCACCGGATGAACCTGAGCGACGGCATCCTGGTGAAAGACAACCACCTGGTCGTGGTCAAGGCCCGGGGCGAATCCTTCAAGGCCATGGTGGCTCGACTCCGGGAATGCACGAGTCACCTGCTGAGGGTCCAGGTGGAGGTTGAGACTCTAGACGAGGCGACCGAGGCGGCAGAGGCGGGGGTGGATGCGCTGTTGCTGGATCAGATGGCGCTCGAGCAGATGGCCGAGGTGGTCCGCCGATACAAGGGGAGGGTGCTCATCGAGGCGTCAGGGGGGATCACGCTGGACACCGTGCGACGCGTCGCCGAGACCGGGGTGGACTTCATCTCCGTGGGGGCCCTTACCCACTCCGCTCAGGCCCTCGACATCAGCCTCGAGGTCCAACCCGCCTAGTGCCGCTTCCTGGGACATGTCGGTATCCGTGGTCGGCCTCGCCGTCGGCCTCTGCGTGAGGTCGTTGCCCCATGGCTCCTTCTCGGCCCGGGCTTCTCGGGGGACCGCAATGCGTTGCAAGGGCGGGTCGGGAAAAGCCCTTGAGCCCCCCCGCGTCCCTGGTATAATGAGCCGCAACAGCCTAAGAGGCAAGCGATGGCCGAACTGTTTCAGGTCCTGACACCCACTGAGGCCCTCCACCGACTCCTCGAACACCTTCCCTCGGATCCCGTGATCGAGGACGTTCCCGTCCAGGAAGCGCTGGGGCGGGTTCTGGCTACCGATTCGGTGTCGTCCGTCCGCCTGCCTGTTTTTCCGCGCTCCAACATGGACGGTTATGCCGTCCGAGCTCAGGACACCTTTGGGGCGAGCGACGGGCTGCCGGCTTACCTGAAGGTGGCCGGGGAGGTCCCCATGGGAGCGGCCTCGAGCGTGACGGTCCATTCGGGGGAGGCCGTCAGGATCCCGACCGGGGGGATGATCCCGGAGGGGGCCGACGCGGTGGTCATGGTGGAGCATACCCAGGTCGTGGATCCCACGACGGTTGAAGTCTATCGACCGGTGGCGCCCGGCGAGAATGTGGTCCAAGTCGGCGAGGACGTTAGACAGGGAGAGCGACTCCTCTCGAGGGGCCATTGCCTCCGCCCCCAGGACGTGGGAGGGCTGTTGGGGGTGGGGATTCTGACGGTGTCCGTGGTTCGGCGGCCTCGCGTCGTGATCATCGCCACGGGTGATGAGGTCGTCCCACCCGACGTCGAGCCCGGCCCCGGACAGATCCGGGATATCAACACCTATGTCCTTGCCGCCCTGGTCCGGGAAGCCGGGGCCACGCCCCACCCTCTGGGGATCGTTGGGGACGACTTTCGGGCCTTACGGGAGGCTGCGGAGCGGGGCATCGCCCTCGGGGATGTCCTGATCATCTCGGCCGGCAGCTCGGTCAGCACGCGGGATAATACAGCGGAGATCATCCGGGTCCTGGGGAACCCCGGGGTGCTGGCGCATGGTGTGGCCCTGAAGCCGGGCAAGCCCACGATTCTGGCGGCCTGCGGTGGCAAGCCCGTCTTCGGGCTTCCGGGCAACCCCGTCTCCACGTTCGTGACCTTTGACCTCTTCGTCCGCCCAACCCTCTATCACCTCGGAGGGACCACACCTCCGGAACGGATCAGGGTCGAGGCCCGCCTGACGAAGAACGTGGCCTCGGCCTTCGGCCGGGAAGACTATATCCCGGTCCGGTTATTCGAGGAGAGGGGGGAGTGGCTGGCGGAGCCGGTCTTTGGGAAATCGAATCTGATCTACACCCTGGTGAAGGCCCACGGCCTGATCATCGTCCCGTTGAATGTGGGTGGCCTCTCGGCAGGCCAGACGGTCGAGGTGAGGCGATTCTTGCGATGACCCGACGCAAGGTCTATCTCGAACCGATCCCCCTGGACGAGGCACTCGAGAAATTCTTCGGTGCCCTGGAGGCCCGGGGGCTGCTCGCGCCTCTGCCCGGCGAGCTGGTCCCGTTGGAGGGGGCGCTCGGGCGCGTGACGGCCGAGCCAATCTGGGCGGCACGTTCGAACCCGCATTACAACGCCGCGGCAATGGATGGCATTGCGATCCGCGCGGAAGATACCCGGGGCGCTTCAGAGACGGCCGCGGTGCGGTTACAGGGGCGAGAGCGGTTTCGGTGGGTCGATACGGGGGATCCGATCTTCCCCCCGTATAACGCGGTCATTATGCTGGAGCATCTCTCCGCGGTGAGCGACGAGGAGGTCGAGATCCGGGCCCCTGTGGCCCCGTGGCAGCACGTGCGGGCTATGGGGGAGGACATGGTCGCGACGGAATTGATCCTGCCCGAGGGGCATACGCTGACGCCGGCGGACCTCGGGGCTGTGGCCGCATGCGGTTTGGGGGCGGTCGAGGTCCGGCAGCGGTCCCGCGTGGCCGTCATTCCCACCGGCAGCGAGCTGGTCCCGCCGGGGACATCGGTCAAGCCCGGCGACATCATCGAATTCAATTCCCTGATGCTGGGGGGAATGGTTCAGCAGTGGGGAGGGGAGGCGAAGCGCTACGGCATCGTCCCGGATGATTTTTTCCAGATCAAGGCCGCGGTCGAGGAGGCGGTGGCGACCCATGATCTGGTCGTTGTCAATGCCGGTTCCTCCGCGGGCTCCGAGGACTTCACCGCCGCCATCGTGAAAGAGCTCGGGGAGCTTCTGGTGCACGGGATCGCCATCCGCCCGGGTCACCCGGTGGTGCTCGGGATCGTCCGGGAGAGGCCCGTCATCGGCATCCCCGGCTATCCCGTCTCGGCGGCCATCACCTGCGATCTCCTGGTGAAGCCGATCCTCTTCCGCTTCCAGGGAGCGGCCGTCCCGGAGCGACCGACCCTCCAGGCGACGATCACCCGAAAGATTCTCTCCCCCCTGGGGGAAGATGAATTCCTACGGGTCACGGTGGGGAGAGTGGGGAACAAGGTCGTAGCGACCCCCCTCTCGCGAGGGGCGGGGGTGATCATGTCTCTGGTCCGCGCCGACGGCATCGTCCGGATTCCGCGTTTTTCCGAGGGGGTTCATGCGGGAGCGACCGTCACCGTCGAGCTCCTGCGTCGACCGGAGGAGGTCGAGCGAACCATCGTGGCCATCGGGAGCCACGATCTCACGCTCGATGTGCTCGCCAATCGTCTCCAACGAAGCCATCCCCCCCTCCATCTCTCCTCTACCAATGTGGGAAGCCTCGGGGGGCTGCTCGCCCTGAAACGGGGGGAGACCCACCTCGCTGGGTGCCACCTCTTGGACGAGGAGACGGGGGAGTACAATCTCCCCTACGTGAACCGCCTGCTCCCCGGGGAGAGGGTCGTGGTGCTGACCCTGGTTCACCGGGACCAGGGACTCATCCTCCCCAAGGGAAATCCGAAGCGGATCACCACCCTGCGGGATCTGACCCGCGGGGACGTGGCGTTCGTCAACCGGCAAAAGGGGGCGGGAACCCGGATGTTGCTGGATTATCGGTTGAAACAGCTGGGAATCGATCCGATAGAGATTACCGGCTACGCGCGGGAGGAATTCACCCATCTCGCCGTGGCCGCTGCGGTCAAGGCGGGGATGGCCGATGTGGGATTGGGCATCCTGGCCGCGGCCCGGGCCCTCGATCTGGACTTCGTCCCGCTCTTGAAGGAACGCTATGACCTCATCATCCCCGAAACCCATTTCCGGAGGCCGCTCCTGAAGCCGCTGCTCGACCTGATCACCAGTGAAGCATTCAAGAAGGAGGTCGAATTGCTGGGTGGCTACGACACCTCGGACACGGGCAAGATGGTGGATACCCTGGGTCACCCGCCGGCGTGAGACGCCCTGGTCCGGGTGGCCCCGCTCCTGTTTTCGTGCTCAGCGGGGTGCGCCCCGGGGAAAGGACTCGGTGGGCGTCGAACGCGGGATGAGATTCTACACGGGATAACGCATCGGAGGGAAGCATGGCGACTTTCGCGGATCGAATGGTCCTAGCGGCGAAGCTCGATGTGGGTGTGTACGAAGAAGTCGAGGCGGACAAGGGAGCGATGGGCCAGGCGACCGCCGTGGTCGTCCTCTCAAGCCTCGCGGCCGGGATCGGGACGGTGGCCCACGGAGGGCTCGCCGGGATCGTGATGGGGACGATCGGGGCCCTCATCGGCTGGTATATCTGGGCGTTTCTCACCTACGTGATCGGAACGAAACTGCTGCCCGAGCCGCAGACGAAGGCCGACATGGGGGAGCTCTTGCGCACCATTGGCTTTTCCACCTCGCCCGGACTGATCCGCGTGCTGGCGATCATTCCACTGCTCACGAATCTCGTTTTTTTCGTTGCGGGTATCTGGATGCTGGTCGCCATGGTGATCGCCGTCAGACAGGCCCTCGATTATCAGGGGACCTTGCGGGCAGTGGGTGTCTGCGTCATCGGGTGGATCGTGTACATGCTGGTGGTTGGTTTGCTGGTGAGCGCGCTGGGAGGACCGGCGTAGCCGGTGCTGGTCTCGGGAGACGAGCCCCGCTGCGGAGACGTGGCCGCGGCCTTGACAAGGTCGGAGACCCGTGGTAGAAGGACCGCGGAGAGCGATCATGCCCATTCCTGCCGGTGAATTCCAACGCCTCAGGGACGAGGAACGGCGCCGGGCGCTCGCCCACGAGCAGATTCGCCGGGAACGTTGGCGACGACGGTTGCCGTGGCTGCTCCTGGGGGCTGCGATCCTCCTCACGCTGGCCCTGTTCGGGCCATCCCTCCTTTCTTTGCTCTAAAAGGTTGGTGAGCAATTAAGAAGAATCCGACCGACTTCCCGACCTCCAGTATCCCGGCCACCTAAGCGCCCCTTCCCTGGTCTCCCAACGATGTGGAGGGATCTTCTGATCGATCTCGTCTTCCCACCCTCAGTCCCCAAACCAACATCCTGGAAAACGGGACGTCGGTAAAGCGAACCGTTTGACACCCACCGGCCGGTCTGTAACAATCGGAGGGCATGTCAAAGGGGCGACATCGCCCCTGATAGGAACGATCTACGTGGGTCTCGCCGGGAAGGGAGGGAAATGCGATGGCGGGGATATCGATGGAAAATCTCGCCCCTTTGTTGCTCAGCACGGGGGCTGCGTTGGTCACGTCCCTGTTGCGCATCGGATTGCTCGTTATTGCGGGCTATGTTGGCGCTCGCTTCCTCCGGATGGCGCTGGATCGCCTGGAGTCGATTCTCACCAAGGCGGGGGAACGCACCGAGACCGTGCCGGGAGCGGCGCAGAAACGGGTGACGACGTTGGTCGGCCTCCTCCGCACGATTTGCCTCGTTCTGCTGTGGGGACTCGTCGTGATCGTTGGCTTGGATCAGATCGGGATTGATGTCACCCCGATCCTGGCCGGTGCCGGGATCATTGGGCTGGCGGTGGGTTTTGGGGCCCAGAATCTGGTCCGCGACCTGATCAGCGGATTCTTCATGGTGCTGGAAAACCAGGTGCGCGTCGGTGACGTGGCCATCGTCAATGGCACGGGGGGCCTCGTCGAGGCCATCACGTTCCGGACGATCGTGTTGCGTGACCTCGCGGGGGTCGTCCACGTGTTTCCCAACGGCACGATCAATACCCTCTCCAACATGACCAAGGAGTGGTCGGGCTACGTCATGGATGTGGGGGTGGCTTACAAAGAAGATACCGATCGTGTCGCCGAGGTCATGCGGCGGGTCGCCGAGGAGCTACGACAGGATCCTGAGCTTGGCCGGATGATCCTGGAACCCATCGAGATATTCGGGGTGGATGAGTTTGCGGATTCCGCCGTCGTGATCAAGGCGCGGCTCAAGACCCAGCCGATCCAGCAGTGGAACGTGGGGCGGGAGTATCGCCGACGACTCAAGAAGGCCTTTGACGCCGAGGGGATCGAGATTCCCTTCCCCCACCTCTCGATTTACACGGGGGAGGCAACGAAACCCTTTCAGGTGCAGTTGCAAGAGGCCGCGGCCAGATCGGGAATGGCTGAGTAAGGGGGAGCGGAGCGGATGGCGGATCGGTGCTTGTCGGTGGCGAAGCTCCTGCGGGCCTGGGATGTCTTCCGGCTGTTGCTGAGGTTCAGGCCGCCGCAATCACTTCAGCACATTCCAGGCGCGCCGGACGAGCCTGACCTGCGACGGGTCCTTCAGCTTGAGCAGCGTGGAGACCCGCTGGTCGTAGTTTAGCTGCAAGCCGAACCCTTCGGCGTTCATTCCCGCGACCAAGACGCCCACGTCCGCCGCGACCATCGCCCCGTTCAGCAACATTTGCCCCTGGGCGTTCGACGCCTTTCGAACCAGCGCGATGACCGCATTGCTCGAGTAGAGGAGTCCGTCAATCTGGAAGGGGGTCCCGGCCGCCCGGTGGTTGTTGTCATTGATCCAGAGCTGCTTAAGCGTTGATTCCGAGATCCAGGGTGTCCCGCCTGGTCCCGTGGCTGCGGGGCTCAGCGATACGACGGCATCTCCGCCACTGGTGATGATGGGGACGAAGCTGCTGTCATACTTGTCGCCGTGCTCCTTGCCCGGCTTGTCAAAGCGGTAGATCGGGTCGCCATCCCGGAGCTGGTAGTACCTCGGCGTATAGGAGGGGTCGGTCTGTGCCTTCCCGTACTCGGCCTTGTTGAAGAGGGTGAGCTCAGATTGGGTGAAGGAAGAATTGCTGGGTTTCTTCGGGTTGCTGCTGGTATTCATCCCGGGATCGAGCGAGGTGGGGTCGTTGATGTCCCCCTTCTTGGTGGTGAGATAGTCGCCGATCACGATGTTCTTGCCGGCTGCGAGGGTGAGGGCGTTCTGGGTCCCGTCCGCCGCCAGGCCGAAGGTCCGGTTCAACCCCGAGGTCCCGTCAGCGTAGGTCGTATCCCCCACCACATAAATGTTGCCCTTGGCGAGGATCGTCCCGGTCCCCTTTACCTCTCCCGCGATGATCACGTCGCCGTCCACAGCGACCGTCGCATTGATGGTGATCGGGTAGGCATCCGTCCCGACCAGGATCAGGTTGCCGGTGTACCTCTGGTTCAGGCCGCCCGACAGGTCGGCGGTGCTGGCGCTAGGGAGAGAGCCACTGGTGTAAGTGCTGCCGGCTGGGACGCCGTACAGGACGCCGGACGAAATGCCCCCCATGATTCTGCCTGTGGCTTCAGCCGCCGCGGTCGCGAACTCGCTGCTGTCCACGAGGCGGTTGCCGTTGGTGTCCTCGATCGGGGAAGGGAAACTGGTCGGCAGCTCCCCGTCCACCTGGTCGGCCGGCTCGATCGGATAGTCGACGTAGAGGTTCGCCAGCGGGGGGAGGGGGTTGCCCGTGGCCTTGGTGAGGTCCACCGGGTTCGGGTTGCCCCCCGCGTCCTCGACGATGTCGCTGTTCGCGTCGAACTGGTAGCCGTCCAGGGTTGTGGAGGCCAGGTCGCTCAGGAGCGTCCCACTTTTGTCCCGGATCGTCCCGGTGGTGTACAGCGTTCCGGCGATGATCGAGTCGGCCGAAGTCGTCCGGATCATCAGGTCCTGGAGCGCCGCCACCTTGACCCGGTTAAAAGTGCTGTACTTGCTCGGGTCGGAGTTGTAATACCGCTCCACGTTGTCGAAGCGGGCGTGGCACATGATGCAGTTGATGTTGTTGGCCAAGAGGGCGTAGTCGAAGCCTTTGAAAAGCGCCCCTTCGATCTGGATCGTCTCATTAACCGTGACCTGCCGTGTGCCTGCCGTCCCCACCGAGGTGACGGCGAGGCGGACGGTGTTGGTGTCGTCGGTCCGGATCACGTTCACCTGCTGGATTGAGGCCCCGCCGACGAGTGGCTGATTCTGGATGGCGGTCCATACCGTCCCATCATTGGGGACCCCGAGCCCCGTGAGGAAGGCGAGGTAGGTGTTCACGTTACCCACCTCGCCGGGACCCTTGGGGGTGGGGCAGCGGCTGCAATCCTGGGCGACGTACGTGGCCCAGAGCTGGTTCACCACGTTCTCCACGCCGGCGTCAGCCGCGTAGAGTGCCTGCAGGTCCTGCCCCATTCTCACGGTGTTCCGCGTGTCGGTCGTGGAGAGACTCAGCATTCCAATCCCGAGCGCCGACAGAACGACCACCACCAGGAGCGTGGCGATGAGCACCACCCCCCGCTCGTTCCGTTGGCGGGTTCGCGGACCTTCCTGGTACTTCTCCAATATCTGGCTCTCCCTTCTCGCCGGCTCTTATGATTCCGCGATCTGCGTAGTCAGCACTGCCGCGATCCCGCGGTCGTTCGGCCACTGGACCTGGACGGTAATCGTGGCCAACCGGGCCGGCGTGGCCCCCGCTACCGTCACCGTCAGTCGGCCCACGCCCTGGGGGATCCCGCTGCCGGGGACCTGTTCGATCGCCTGCTTCCAGGCGCCGAGGTTTGCATCCACCAGCGCCGCGCCGGTGTTGAACGTGGCTTGGGCCGTGGACTGCCCGTTGTAGAGGAGTATATCGGGGAAGGGGGCGGTCCCATGGATCTCCTCTAGCATCTCCTGGGCGAGGGAGAGGGCGCGGGTGGTGGCGCCGGCCTCTTCCATCCCTTTCAAGGAGGTCGGAAACATGGTCGCGAGGGCGACCAAAAATACTGCCAAAATGGTCGCGCTGATAAGCACCTCGAGCAGCGTGAGGCCCTCGCTCGACCGGATGATGTGACGCATGTTCGTCCCTCCTCTCTCTTTCCTACAGGCCGCGGAGGTTCCGCGGTGTCACGGCCGAAGAGAGCACGTGGCTGTACTGCCGGCCCCCCAAGAGCCCGGTGCCCGTACGACCGACCGTGACCTGGACTACGATCCGGCGAATGAGCTGGCGCTGGGACACCGTCAGAGTGTAGGGCGGCGTCGCCGGGTTCGGCAGCGGGGTGCCCTGGGCATCGAAATAGAGGAATTGGAGTCTCTGAACCTGCCGGGCGACGGAGGTCCACCCGACGATCCCCCCCCCACCGATGACCATCCGCTCCAGCGTGAACGGCGGGCCAGCCCCCGTGAGGCGGAAGCCTTGGCGTTCGGTCGGGTTATTCTGAAGCACCCCGTCGCCGTTGGCGTCCAGGGTAAAGGTGAGCTGGGTGTCGCTCGCGGTCGGGATGTAGCCGGCGTCGGGATTGTCGACGAACCCGAAGGTCCCTGTCTCGGTTGGGTCGAGGCCCGCACTCAGCAGGGCGCGGGTGATCGGCGGGAGGGCGAACTGGGCGTTCGTATGCATGTCGAAAGAGATTTGGCCCCTCGCGTAAACTGCCTGATTCGAGAGGAGCAAGGAGTAAATGCCACCCAAGACGACCGCGAATGTCACCAAAGCGATCACGACCTCCAAGAGGCTCACGCCGGCCTCACCACGAAGGCGGGGACTGCTCGGCCCTCTCTCCGCCGTCTTCACAGCCTCCCGCCAGGCTCGCACGATAATAGTGCCTCCCTCCCTTCCCCTTTGTTGGGTCCCTCTCTACTGCGTAAAAGACCCTGTTCAGTAAAGCGCTTAATGTGGGCAAGGGGCCTGGTCGGCTTAAAAAGCAGGGAGTGTGCCAAGCGCTAGCGTGAACGTAAGTACTTGATTTTTAAGAGGAGATCAGGCCATTGGATGGAACGGAGAAGGCGGGAAAAAAGAAGGAGTCCGCCAAGCTGGCAGAGAGGTAGTCTGATCGGGACATTGTGTCACGCAGGAGGTGAGCCAGGCCGTAAGCTTTGATCTTCCGATGTGGGGTCTGCTACGAGATCCCAGGTGTCGGCCGGCGGGAGGTCCCTGCGCCGCCTTTAGAGCTGTTGCCAGGCCAGGACCCGTGTGGGCATGAGGCTCGCGGCCCGGCACAGGGCCTGGCTGCTGTACGCCACGGTGGCGTTCCCCTTGACCTTGACCCGGGTCTCCCCGGAGTTGCCGCTGTACCCCCCCGTGTTGGCGGCCACGATGGCCCCGTAGACTTCGGCGTTTCCCTCGATTTCGAACTCCCCCTGCCCGATCAGCAGGATGAGCCCTTCCCACTTGTATGTGCCCCTGATCCTCAGGCGGCGATCGACGATGAGGATGCCGTACCCGTTGCCGTTCCCCTCGAGGTCGAGGTGGTCGTCGGCATAGGCGATGACGGGAGCCGTCGGGCTCCCGACGTCGCTGGTGATATTGGTACTCCCAGACCAGGTGATGGTCGCCTGCTGGATCAGCGTGGCCCTCAGGGTCTGCATCTCGCCGAGCGTGGGCAACGTCTCTATTCCGATGCTCTTATCGCCGCCGGTCCCGATGATGTTGTTCTCCTGGTTCGGGGCAATTTCACCGTCCAGCTCGGTGAGGCCGGGGTTCGACTCCACGGCGATGCCCACCTTGGAGCCGTCCAGGGCCCCGCAGGCGCCGGTCAACTCGGGCGAGGGCGTGTCGTATCCCGTCACCTGAAAGGCGTTCCCGCTGAAATCGAATTCCGCCGGGTCCCCGGTGTCGAACCCGTCGAAGGAGTCGATGGCGGCGGGGGGACTGAGCAGGGCATTGACCTCGACCAGGGCGCGCACCGTTCGCGTCGAGTCCCGGTACGCCCCCACCGCCGTGAGCCAGACACGATTGTCGGTGTCAATGGCGGGATCCGGGTCCGCGGGCATCCCCTGATAGGCGGCCGTGTTGTTGGCGACGGAGACGCTGTAGGCCCCCTCGCCCGCGCCGAAGGCGCCGAAGCCCTGGAGGGTGCTTACGGGCACAGGGTTGCCGCTCGAGCCCGTCAAGAGGGTGCTGAGACCGGTTGAGGCGGCCGTGACTGCCAGATGCCGCCGGCCGTGGGCCACTCCTGCCTCGGCGACGTCGAACGCCCGCGTCGCATGAACCTCGTTGTAGGCGATCTGAATCTCCGCGTGTGAGAGGGTCAGGAAGGTGAGTCCGAGCAGGGTGAGCAGGGGTATCAGAAGAAGCGTGAGGACGAGGACTGTCCCTCGCTCCCCTTGCCGCTTCTCAGCGACTGTTCTGTACGGCTTCTTCGGCCTCATGAAAACCTCCTCGTGTCACGCATTCCGCAACCGCACGTCCATCCGGAGGGGGAAGGTCTGGATCATGCCTCCTGCTGTCTCCTGGGTCGTGATGAGCATGGTGATGCGCCGGATGTCTGTGAGAGTCGCGGTGACATTGTCGTTGCCATCATAGTATGTGAAGGAGAGTGCGGTCACGTTATCCGCCATCTCGCTACTGGCGGGAGGGTTTGGGGTCCAAGCGCCGCCCACCCAGGAGGCGGTTTCGCGGATCACCTGCGTTCCCTGGAGCCGGTACGTCACTCGATCACTGACGCCGTTGTCGTCTATATCTGCGATGAAGGTGAGGGTGTTCGCACTTGCGAGCTGGACGGGAACCTGCGAGGACTGGGCGGCAATGGCATCCGAAGGATCGTATCCCGCCATGCGAATCTCGCGGGCCATCCTCTCCTTGGCCACCCGGGCGTTCTGCTGGCTTTCGATCTTGTTCACCCCGCGGGTTGAGGTGTCCTGATTGGTGATGTGCATCGTGTATATGGCAAGCAAGACGATGGCGAAGATGGCCGAAGAGATTAGCATCTCGAGCAGGGTGAATCCTCGCTGCCTTTGAATCTTCCTGGTCATCTTCGCCATGGTGGATCCGTCATCCTCCTTCCCTTACCGTGCAATGAGGGAGGGTACCTGCACGCTTCGTCCCGAGGGGGTCGCCACCGTCACCGTCACCTGCTTGACCCCGGCCGTGGGGATATCATCCTGGATCGTCGTCGTCCGGGTGTATCCCCCGTAGCCGGGGATCGCTGTTTCCGTGCTCGTGCCGGCGGCCAGGGAGATGTAGGACTGGTTCCGGAGCCACTCGATCCGTTCCTGCGCCAGGGTCACTGCCGTCGTCTGTTCGCCCCCCTGATCCACGTTGAGATATCCCGTGGGAAACATACTCGCCAAGGCCAGGAGGGCCACGGCGAGGATAGAGGCGGCGATCAGGACCTCGACGAGCGAGAACCCCTCTGCCCTGGTCATTGAGCCCTCACGCTTCCGGCGCTCCGGACTTCGATGGTCCGCGTTGCGCCTGCGTCATCCATAAGGGTCATGGTCAGCGGGAAGGTGACGGCTGCGCAGGTATTCACCGACGCTCCGATGGAGTCAAAGATTACTCCGCCGACCATGATATTGGTACTGTCTCTGACGGACGTGATCGTGACCCCCGGAAACGGCCCGGAGAGGTCGAACCAGTCGGTGATCACGTCTGGGTTCGGGTCGGCCATGGAGGCGCTGGCTGCTGGCCAGGCGCAGCCACCGGTCGCATCCCGCTCGATCCGATACTGACTGTTGAGCAGGCCAGTAATGTTGGGATCACCGCCCCAGTGAAATCCGAAGACGCCGCTTCTCGTCACCGCCAGGGACTGGGCTTTCCGGATCTCGGAGACGAGTTGGCGAGCCGCCGCGTCGAGCCGGGATCGCTGGATGGCGCCGAGCAATACAGGCATGGCGGCACCGATCAGGATGGCGGCGATGGTCACCGCGGTCAACAGATCGATGGCGGTGAAGCCCCTCGTTCCAATGCGCCCCCTTCCGCCACCCGCAGGCCCCCGGCCCGGTGGAGCGGTTCGGGGGGTAGACGCTTTCCTCTCGAGCAGCCCTCCCTGCATTTCCGCCTCACTCGTCGCCCATGGCATCCGTAAGTGGGTACGGGGGGTTGCAGGAGTTATGCCAATGGCCGTCTGGACCGTAACTGATTGCTTCTGAAGGCCTAATTTCTGATTTTGGCGGGGCCGATTGGGGCACATCGAGCGCCCCCGGATAGAGCCAAAGTCAACACCTGCTCTACCGGACTTCACGCCAGGATACGGTGGGCCAGATCTTCTGGCTATACGCGGTGGCTTTTGCCAGCGCCTCCCGACTGAAGAGGATTTCGCCATTGCCGTTTCCGATCACGTTTCCAGAAGAGGGCGCTGTGGTGAGGCTCACCACGGCGCCGATGATCGTCGTATGGATGTGGACAATATCGTCGGCGATGATCAGCCCTCGAAAGAGTCCAGAGTTGAGATTCTTGACCACGGCGTCGGTGTTTGTGTTGTGGACCACGAGGATGCCGCGGCTATCGCCAAAATCGACCGGCTGCCACACCACGCTCGACGGGAGCTCGACATACGTGACGCCGGACAGTGGAAAGGTGAGCGTGGCGGGATCCGTGGCATATTGGCTCCCATTCGTCCCGGAGAGAGCGACGCCCTTCAGGGTGCCATTCGGGAACCCCAACACCGCATCCGGCGTCGTCGGCATTGTCTCGACTTGGGCGGTGGCAAGATTGTCCCAGGCGGCATTATTCGGCGCCATGTTGGTCTCAATGACCAAGGGATTTCCTGGCTTGGTTACGTAATAGTCCACGGGAAACATGGGATCCGTCGCTGTATCGGTCCCCCCGACTCTGGAATTCCCCTTCTGCTGATAGGTGCTCGCCGAGAAAACGCCTTTGGTCCCGTTGTTCATGATGAGGATGCCGTTCCAGTCATGGTCGCGCCCGTCGATTTGGATGGTGCCGTTCGTGGCGGTCGGCCCGTTCGTCGTGAGAGCGGCCTTGGCGGCAGGTGCGGCGGAGAAGAGCCGTTTCACGGTCGGTTCCGTCGCCTTCGTGGCATGGCCGAAGGTGGCCATGGAGGTGATGACGGCGAGCTCCGGGTCGGCGGCGTGTCGGGCGATGGTGACCGTCCCGGACGCGCCGGGTTGCAAGCTCGCCAGCAGGGCTGTGCTGTTCCAGGTGATCGGCTGGTTGTTGGTGAAGATCTGCGTCTGGTCACTGACGCCGTCGCCGTCGAGATCCATGTTCAGGGAGAGGGCGCGCCTGGCATAGGCCTGCCCCGCCTCGGCGAGCTGGAAGGCCTGGACCCGATTCTCCGAAAGGCGGCTCTGGCTGGACTCGGCGACGGCCAGGGAGAGGAGCGCCGTCCCGAGGGCGGAGAGGAGGATCATCACGAGAAGGGTGACAGCCAGGACCACACCCTGTTCATCCTGCGGGTGCCGGAGAGACCTCGGCGATTCCTGGGGTTCCCTGCGCGTATCTCTTCCCATGGTATCTCCCCTCATGATCAATTCCGGATCCACGCATCCGACGTGACGGTAAAACCCTGACCGAACGGGGCAAGTTCGCTGGCGGAGGCCGTCATGTCCACCTCGACCCTGCGAATGGTCGTCACATCGCCGCCGGGCATGAGAACCGGGTTGTTGCTTCCGTCGAAGTAACTGAAACTCAATGATGAGACATCCGTGAGGACCGGTTGAAGGCCCAGCCCGTCCCCCGAGTCGCGATACAGGATCCCCCCGCTGTAGGCATAGGTAATCTGGCGCGGCTGACGTTCGACCGTGGCGCCGACACCGAAATCTGCCGTGAGGGGGGGCGTGATCGTCAGCGAAGCCCCGACTCCTGTGACCGTTGCGGCGTGAACCGTTGCCCCATTAGCCACGTAGATCGCATCGTTGATCTGAAAGCCCGAAGTAGAAGCCACAGTGAGGCTCGTCGAGCCCGCGGTGGCAGTGGTCGTCAGGGTCGTCAGGAGGGGGTTGTCATTCGTCAACAGGGTGACCGAGTCGCCCGCCGCGGCGGTAATCGCCGAGAGGGGGACGGGGGCGACGACCGCGGTCATGCCGTATCCGGCCATCCGCAGCTCGCGCAGGGTCTGCTCGAGCACGCGCCTGGCATTATCCTGGGCCCTCGCTTTCGCCTGGGTCCGAACCATCCCCGTATAAAAGTTTCTATAGGCGTCATAGACCCCCGCGAGGAGAAACATGGAGATCGCCGTGAAGACAAGCAGCTCCAGGGTCGTGGTCCCCCTCTCCTTCTGCCTGCCTATGCCTGCGCGGCCCATCTTCTGCCTCCTCTGGTGTTCGCGTTCCGTCACGGCTCGGGGAGATACGTCACCGACTGCACACTTTTCGGGCCGGTCTGATCGGTCCATGACACGACGACCGACACCGTGGCCAGGCGACTCGGGGTCGATCCGGTGACCGTGGGGACTACCCAGTTCCTGGTGAACCCGGGGGCGGGACTGTCACTCGCGGGTGCCGCCGGGCTCACCGGGGCCGGGGGGAACGCGGGCACGTTCCGGAGCTCCTCCAGCTTTTGCTGGGCGAAGAAGGTGGCGCGGCTCCGGTTCGCCCCGATTTGGATATCCCTGGTGCCGGAGACGAACATCCCCGCCACCGCCATGAGGACAATGGCTAACACGGCGGCGGCCACCAGCACCTCGCCCGCGGTGAACCCCAGGGCATTGTACAACCGACCGGGGGTCCCGCTCCGGCGGCGGAACCCATGGTGTGGGACGAGGGTACGCCCTCCATCAACCGCTATCCCGAACGTCTTGATGCGTTCTTTCATGCCCAGACCTCGCTGAAGCCGAAATCCCGGATGCCGACGCGCCGCCGATTGCGCCCCTTAGGCCTCAGACCACTGGGCCTTCATCGTCAGGATGCCGCGCGGTGTCCCCGGGGCGAGGTTGGTGTTGAAGAGGGGATCGTAGGCCCAGTTCCGGTTCG